>CAYMOX010000046.1:0-39172 GCA_964392245.1 uncultured bacterium | reverse complement strand
TCAAGTTTCTACTCAGTTGTTTAACCCACGACTGCATCAGTGGAATGAGCATTTTGTTTGGGAGAAGGGAGGTTTATTGATTCGAGGCAAAACTTCGATTGGTCATGCAACCTGCTATCGTCTAGATTTGAATGGCCAAGATCATAATGAGGGGGCGATTGTTAAAGCCGGTCGTCTGTGGATTCAGGGAGGTTGGCATCCACCATCCAATGATGCTATTCAATCCTAATAACTAACTGAATAAGAGGGTGATCGCGGCGGCATAATTTGCAGTTGCTGCGAATGCTGGATTGGATGATGACTCTACCACCAGAACTTGGACGACAATTTAAGGAGGCGTTGGAAGCCGATGAGGAGGAAAGGAAGGTGCCCCTGATCACCAGCACGGAAGAAATGGCGAAAGCGGAAAGAATTCAAGAAGGGATCGAGAAGAGGATGATCGCTAGGATCTCTGGACTGACCCTGGAGCAGATCGATGCTCTCAGAAGTGAGACTCTAGAGGAGAAAAGTGATACCCGAGCAGTTTTTGATTAACCTTGAACGGTGGAACAGTTATCAGGCTGGATCAAGAGAATGGATCAATCCACACGCACACTGCCAGCAACCCGTCGTTATGCAGTCCTGGGGACAGGGGCTCTGGGGGGGTTCTATGGGGCACGGTTGCAACGAGCAGGCTGCGAAGTTCACTTTTTGCTCCACAGCGACTATGAACAGGTGCGGCAACGGGGTCTATCCATCCAGTCCTGTGATGGAGATTTTCACCTGCCCCAGGTACATGCCCATGCCTCGGTCGCTTCCATGCCCCCCTGTGAGGTGGTGATCGTGGCGTGGAAAGCAGTCCAAAATGATCTTTTGCCAGAGATGTTGCCCCCTGTGCTCACGGATCAGGGAGTGGTGTTGCTGTTGCAAAACGGCCTGGGAGGGGAAGAGTTGATTGCCAGCATTGTGGGGACTGAGAGAGTCATGGGGGGATTGTGCTTTCTCTGCTCCAATAAGGTGGGTCCGGGGGAGATTCATCATCTAGACTACGGCCTGATCCAGCTGGCGGACTATGGTCCTGATTATGCCCCGCAAGGGATCACACCACGGATGCAACAGATTCAGGCGGATTTTGAACAGGCAGGGATCCAGATCAAGCTGAGTCAAGATCTGCTGCTCTCCAGGTGGCAAAAATCAGTCTGGAATATTCCCTTTAATAGTCTTTCGGTGATCCTCAATGCCAGTACAAACGAGATGATGGCGGATCCGGCGACCCGATCCCTGGCTCAGGCGATTATGGGAGAAGTTGTGGAGGGGGCCGCAGCCTGTGGGCGACCGATCTCGCCAGATTTTGTTGAAGATATGCTGACCAGAACCGAGCGTATGAAACCCTACAAGACCAGCATGAAATTGGATTTTGACAACAAACGTCCGCTGGAGGTCGAGGCGATTGTGGGGATGCCGTTGCGTATGGCTGAGGCGAGAGGGGCTGTTCTTCCGCGGATCGAGATGCTCTATCAACAGTTGCTATTTTTATCCAGGACTTAAAGATCTAGGGATTTTCTAGTCGCGTTGCCAGGGTTTCCACAAACTCTTGATGCTCTGGAGACTGGATCCCCTGCTGCAAGACCGCCAGGACTTGAGACATCTCTCCCTGAAGCAGTGCCTCTTGATCCAGCCATAATCCTGGAAAAATGCGGCTACGAATGACTCCATCTGCCTCTTTGGGCAGGGGTTGGTAGGTGCCCTCGATCCATTGAAACCAGATCAGCTCATTTTCAAAGATCTGCCAGACAATGTACTCGGGAATACGATTACGACAGTAGGCCTCTTTCTTGCTGGTTAAATCAATGGAGGCGCTACTGGCAGCAATTTCGATAACCAGCTCCGGTGTGCCTTCCAGATATCCCTCTTGACTGAGTCTGGTCTGTCCTCCTGCTTTTTCATTGAGGATCAATACGAGATCGGGTTGTGGTTCGTTATGCAAGTCAAGACGAAGGGTGGGATCAATCCCCAGCATCAAGGCAGGAATTGACAATTGGTAAGTCCAGATCCATCCGTGCAGTTGGCTGTGGGGTTGAGCATGATACTGAAAGCTAAGGGGGGAAGCCACGAAAACCACTCCTTCAATCAGTTCTGCTTTTTTGATGTGGGGTGCGGCCTGGTAGCGCCGTTCGAATTCGGCTTGACTGAGGTGATCCCCGCTCTCTAGAGGTGGGCATTTGGTGTCAGAAAAGTGGTCTTTTGTGAGGGATCGAATCATGGTGAGACTCCTAGGTTGAAGAGATGAGATTTGCTAGGTCCTGCACAAATTGCTGATGCTCTGGGGACTGGATTCCCTGCTGCAGGACCGCCAGAACCTGAGGCATGTCTCCCTGCAGAAGCGCCTGTTGATCCAGCCATAACCCAAGGAAAAACTGGCTTTTCAAGATCCCATCCTGATCAGGGTGGAGAAGGGTGTAATGATCATGATCGAGGACAAACCAATCCAACCGATTTTCAAACATCTGCCAGACAAGATACTCTTTCACCCCATGCCGACAGTAGACGTCTTTCTTCACTCCCAGATCATAAGCGGCGCTACTGCTTGCGACTTCTGCAATCAACTCAGGTGCTCCTGCAATATAGTCATCTGGGGTAATGGTTGCCTGTCCGCCTCGGTTGGGATCCAGGAACAGAGCTACGTCTGGCTGAGGAACATTGTGAGGATCTAACCGGACAGTGGTGTTGTCAGCAATCATCAACCCTGGGGTGAATACCTTGTAGTTACCAAGCCAGATGATCAAATGGCTATGGGGTTCGCCGTGCTGTTTCAGTCGTAATGCGGCTGCCATATAGACTATTCCTTCGATCAGTTCTGCTTTTTTCAACTCCGGCATGGCGGCATAGCGCCGCTCAAACTCAGGGCGTGTGAGGTGATCCCCATTTTCCAGGGGTGGGATCTTTTGATCGGTTGGAATGGCTGTCTCTGTGAGTTGAGAAGTCATGGCTTGCCTGCATGGAGTCTTTGGCTCTACTCGATCTTAGGTGATGCAGTTGGAGGGATGTTGCACCCTTTCCAGAATCCGCTGAGCGGTAACCCAGGTGCTCCAATCCATAGATCTGATGCTCAGGTTGTCAGGGAGTCTGCAAAGTCGTGATGATCTTGAGACTCGATCCCCTGCTGCAGGATCCGTAAAACCTGACTCATCTGATTGTTCAGGAGGGCTGCGACATCCAGCCATAATCCGGGGAAAACCTGGCTCCGCATGATGCCATCAGGATCTTGATCCAGAACCTGATAGGTGCCTTCTCTTAAATGAAACCAGACTAGCTCATTTTCAAACACCTGCCAGACGATGTATTCCGGGATTCCATAGCGCTGATAAACCTGCTTTTTGGTTTTCAGATCCATGGAGGCACTGCTAGCTGCAATTTCAATCACCAGTTCGGGAGTCCCCTGCAGGTAGCCTTCTGGAGTCAGTTTGGCCGTGCCGCCTGCCTGTTCACTGATGATCAGGACGGCATCAGGTTGAAGTTCGTTGTCCAGATCCAGGCGCAGGGTGGGATCAATACCTGCCAAAGTTTCAGGGGTGAAGGCTGCGTAGGTTCCGATCCAGGTCGCGATGCGACTGTGGGGTTCGGCGTGGGGGGTAAATCGTAAGGGCGAAGCCAAATAGACCACTCCTTCAATGAGTTCCGCTTTTTTCAACTCCGGCAGGGCGGCATAGCGCCGTTCAAACTCAGAGCATGTGAGGTGATCCCCATTTTCCAGGGGTGGGATCTTTTGATCGGTTGGAATGGCTGTCTCTGTGAGTTGAGAAGTCATGGCTGGCCTTCCCGCAATTTTGGGTTCTTTTTGATCTTAGGCGACGAGGATGGGCTGAATCCTCCAATTCAGTGGGTGTAAACCCTGGCTATTGGGATGGGCTGATAAATGATGCTAGGTAGATAGACGATGTTTAAGTGTTCACAAGGGTGCACTACAATTGGCATAGCATGATATCGTATATGATATCAGCATGATGAAACTTGTTCTTGACACCTCAGTCATCGTTGCAGGGATGAGGAGTCCAAGTGGTGCTTCTGCAGCTTTGATTATGGCAACCTATCAAAAGAGGGTTGTCCTTTTGCTAAGCGTACCCCTGGCACTTGAGTACGAGTCCGTTTGTACAAGGGTCGAGCATTACCAGTCCGCAGGATTGACATCTGAGCAAGCTCAGGTGTTTGTAGAAGCCGTCATCGCCATATCAACTCCTGTCCATATTAATTACCGTTGGAGACCTCAGTTGAAGGATCCTGATGATGACATGATTCTTGAAGTAGCCGTCAATGGTCAAGCAGATGTTATTGTGACGTTCAATCTGGGTGATTTCCTCCCTGCTCAATCAAGCTTTGGAATTCCTGCTGTGTTGCCTCGGGATGTTTTAAGAAGGATTAACCCATGAGTAAATTACAATCATTCTCTCTTCGTTTATCTCATTCTCTGAAACGAGCTCTTCAGAAAGCTGCTGAGAAAGATGGAGTAAGTATTAATCAGTTTGTAAGTACTGCTATTGCTGAAAAGCTCGCTGTGTTAGAAACAAATGAGTTCTTTTCAGAGTATCAAGAGCGAGCTGACTTTACTGAGTTTGCTCGGATCATGTCTAGAGCAAATGGTGCCTCTCCTCGTGAAGGTGATGAAATCTCTGATGTCGAATAATGACTGCCTTACAAGAAGCTTTACTCTTGAACGCCTTGGTAACATAACAAACTTGATCAGTGTTTCAATGAGCTGTTAGTGGAGATCAGGTGTCTGATTAGAATGGAAATAGTTCCACAGTGTTTAAGGAGAACAAATGCCTACCTTAACTCTCACCAATGATCAGGTTATTGAGTTAGTCAAGCAATTGTCCAGGGAGCAGCAGACTGAGGTTTTTAGATTTTTACTGCTACAGCAGTGGGGACAGTGGGAATCCTTATCGTCATATGGAGCAGATCGAGCCAGAATCATCGCTGAAGAACGAGGGCTGAACTGGGACATCATGACTGAGGGGGAGAAAGAAGCATTGATTGACAGACTGGTACATGAGGATTGATGCGTTACACTGCTGTTTTCGATACCAATATTCTGATCTCTGCTCTGTTGTCCACAAGTGGCAACCCGTTTCGATGTCTAGCTCTGGCAAGAATTGGACAGATCCAATCTTTGACCTGCCAGGAGATCCTAAATGAGTTTACTGAGAAATTACTCGGTAAATTCAAGTTTTCACAAGAAATGATACAAGTAGCCGTCGAGGAGATACGTAGCTTCTCACAGCTGGTTGAGATAACCTCAGAAATGAGAGTCGTGTCTGCAGATCCTGATGATGACATGGTCATTGAATGTGCTGTTGGCGGTGGCGCGACTCATATTATTACTGGTGACAAACATCTATTATCGTTAGAAAAGTATCAAGAAATTGCAATTGTTACAGCAACTGAATTTATAAGATTATTGTCTCAATCCTGACGCCTCTAGTACTATGAACCTGATCAGCGTTTCAATGGGCTGTTAGAGGAGATCAGATCCTTAATTAGAGGACTAGACCTGCCAACTAATTAAAAAAAGGATCCCCCAGTGGAGGATCCTGACATCTGTTGGTAAGGGCCAGAGGGTTTACAGACTGGGAGTAGAAGTCACATTAACAGTCGAGGTTTGCAGGGTTCCTGGTCCATAGTTGACTGCTGAGGTAGATGAAGAACGAGAGATTGTGATCTGGGTTTCGAAGGATCCAGCATTATCGCGTGTCACGGTGACCGTCTGGGGAGTGGTGCTTGTGAAGGTAAGCTGAGTTGGGGAGACTGAGATCCCTTGAGAAGTTTCAGCCACGTTCAGAACCAGAGATCCTCCGGTAGGAGCATCAATAGGAGACACCTGGAAGGTTAGCGTACTGCCCACTGGCTGGTCAACAAACTGGAGGGTTGTTGGAGAAACATTCAAAGGTAGAACAGAGCGACCAGTGAAGGTTCCAGCAATCACGAGTACATCAGGAATATTTGGAGTAAAGATAAATTCCTGATTGAGCTGGAAACGACCGCAAACCAGTCGGTTATTTTCTACATCTGCTGTGTTAACTGGACAGTAGGTGAGAGGATTAGCAGGATCAAATGTTGGAATACGAGTAGGAGTATTTGCAGAGGTATTGGGATCAACGTTGGAGACAGGGTTGAGAGGATCGATGGGTTGATCCCGATCACCTGCTAGGGTCACTTCGTCACCAACCTGATCAAAGACAAAAGAAGCATCGGTGCGGATCTGGTTCCCAGCTGGATCGCGAAGGTTGAGAACGCCAGAAAAGCGAGGATTACTAGCGCTGACAATACCTTCAATTAAAGGAACATCAGATGCAATTTGTGTTCCTAGAAGTTCTCCTTCATTGGGTTCAGTATTTCCTCCTGAAGTGCCACGTAGGGTAAACAAACCTGTCACAGACTGGAGTAGGTTTTGGATTTGACGCTCTTCAATAGTAAAGACAGGCAGTAATGTAAGAGAGCTACATTCACCTTTGTTAACCTCAACAGTGGCGGGGCTAAAGAAGTTCAATCTATAAACTTCATCAAAGTTTGCCGGAGTGAGAAGGGCTGAGAGAAAACCGTTGGCATTACGAGTGATTGAAAGACTTTGGGCTGAGAGTGTAATGGGATTAAAACGAAGACTTTCAATATTCAGTGTACCTGGATTATCTGGAATTCCGGTTCTGTCGTCTCTACCTGTTTCCAAATTAGAGTTGAATGGAATAATCGCAGCTAAAGATGTCCCTGATTGCTGGTCTAATAAGAGAACTTCAGGGCTAATCTCTCTAAAGATTGGAGCTCCGCCTCCAGGACAGGAAGAAGAAGTTCGTAAATCATCCAGAACAAGTGAACTAAAGAAATTACTCGAGAGTGGACTTGGAGAATAGCCTGTCGGACGGGTTGGACCAAAACCTACTACGCCAGTATTTCCAGTTTGAGCCAGTAGGAAGTTAACAGCTGTCAGAGACAACTGATCCACTAACTGAACTGTACCAGGCTCAGGGGGAGGTGGCGGTGGAATCGAACCGCGCTCAATATCCGCCTGGATCACATTGGATTCAAGTACCAGAGTTGCCCCAGCCTGATCCTGTAGCTCCAGAAGGAAGAGGAGAGAATCGCCGTCATTGAAGTTACGGATATCATTCTCGTCAAAGGGCACCGTGAAGGTGAGATTAACGTTTCGCTGACCCTCGATCACAGTGGGATCAATCACAGGGATCAGCTCCAGATTCACAGGGCCAGAAACAGTGTTCTGCGCCAGGTTGCGAATGCGGATGTCAAAGATTTGCTCAGTCTCTGGATCCAAAACACCTGCAGGTACATTAGCTGACACTGTCAGGGTTGCACCGTTAGTTACTGGATTGGCAGTCAAGGATCCTGTGGGTGGAGCAGGAGGAGGCGTGGGTGTAGGGGTGGGCGTGGGTGTAGGGGTGGGCGTGGTTCCTGGAGGTGGGGCGGCATCAAGAATACGCCCCCGAGCTGTGACCCTAGCCAGTTGAGCGTTTTGTGGATCAGCGAGGGTAATAAAGAACTCTTCGAACCCTTCTACCTGATCAACGTCATTACAGGTCTGAATTTCAATCGGGATCGGGGTGGTACTTCCCGCTGGGAAAGTGATCGTGCCCTCCTCAATCACATAGTCCACCAAACCATCATTAGATCCAATTGGCGGGCATGCTTCCCCACCCAGGGCACCGTTATTTCCGCTACCATCTGCAGTTTCATAGCTGACGGTCACGGGATTACTGTTAACTCGGCCTAAGGTGACAAAAAATTGTACCGCAGTGCCTTCATTCGAGGTGGCATCTGCAGGAGTGGCGGGGTCTTGATCGGAATAGGAAAGCTGATTTTGGGATCCGGGTTGTGGGGGAGGTACAGGGGTTGGGGTGCCTACTGCGCTAGCACAGGCGGCAGTCTGACCCACCATCGCGCCTGAGGAAACACGGAAAGCTCGTACACAAGCATTCCCGCTGTCACCAAACATGAAAAGCTCAATCTCTCGGCCCAGAGGTCGGCTTGCAGAAAAACGAGCAGTCTGGTAGATGGTGCCTCCGTCAGTTGCCTGCTCTAGGGTGCGGAGGAAGAAGTTGAGCACTCCACCCCCACGGGTCACCATGAACAGAGGTTCAAGGCCGCCATAGACACGGAAGCTAACATCACTAGCGGTGTAATTGCTGCTGTTTAAAGTCAGACTGGCCGTAGTCGCTCTTGCCGTGGGTGTCGATAACCCTACCCCTTCAGTCATTTCTGCTTCAGTCAAATTGGCGGCTTCTGGATCGAACTCTGGCAATGCAGAGGTGTCATTGACCGATAAGGGGGCAGTTGCAATCGGGGTGTTTCCTGCATCAGAGCAGCCGACAGTTGCCCCTCCGATCAGGAAAGCTGACAAAACCAGAACCTGTAGTTTCCAGTTGAGACGCATACGTAAATCCTCAGAACCCTATATGACCAACAGACAGCGGGTGGAGGGTAGCCACAGCCAATACGGTTGAAACTTTACATCACACCCCTTTTATCACCCCTAACATACCCAAAATCTACAATTTGACAAGCAATTCATTAGCTTTTGTCAAGGTGAGATCCCGAGTATCCAATGAAAGCCAGAACACATTGAGATGCCTGTTTGGCTGGAAAACTTGGACCCAAGGTTGAGATTTGTAGCCCGTGTTTTCACCAGGTTTAGGAGTGAGAAATTGACCCACTCCTATTGTGAAACTGACTTAATCCAGTGAAGCAAGAATTAACGTCTGCACTTATTCAGCAATCAATCCAGTGAATGTCCCCGAAATTACTAGGACATCATTAGTCTGTGTAGGGGAGAAAGGCTGATTGATCTGGAAACGGCCACACACCAGATTATTAGTATCTGTGGCTGGGCAGCCGTTGATGGTAATAAACGGTGGGTTACCGGAAACAGGGTTGATATCTCCCGGTGCCACCGACAGATCTCTAATCGCTGCCTGGGTCTGGGTATTTCTGACCTGATCCACCACAAAGGAAATGTCGCTGCGCACCTGATTGCTCGATACATCCAGGAGGTTAAGAACTCCAGAGAACCTTGGATCGGCTGTCTCTGACAATCCTTGAGGCAAAGGTAGATCAGAAGTGAACTGTGCCCCTAATAAAGTGCCATTGTTGGGCTCACCAGTGCCACCCCCAGTTCCCCTCAGGGTAAAGAGAGCCTGGACAGACTCGAGGAGTGGGAAAACCCCCTGACCTGAATCAAATTCCAGGTTTTCCTGAGGAGCTGTTACATTGCCCATGTCATCGATTTGCCCTGGAGTCACATTACACCGGGCGAGGGAGAGATCAACCTGCCGATCTTCAAAGAAGTTAATGCGATAAAGCTCGTCGAAGTTGCCAGGGGTAATCGCTAGCTGCAGGAAGCCATTCTGATCCAGGAAAACACTTAGCCGCTGTCCCGCAAGCAGGATTGGAGTTTCCAGGGTTGTTGTGGGATCTAAAACCCCTTGATTAATCTGGAAGAAAGCCCCATTCTGCTCGTTGACAACCAACCGTGGTGGTGAAGCAGTAAACCCAGGGAAATAGATAGAAGATCCACAAATAACAGACGTTGGGCCGCTTGCTGAGGATCCTGGCCCATCGAAATTATCTGTAGGTGCTCCTGGGCCAGTAATGGGGCCAAAGCCCACCACGCCTGTGTCGGCGGTCTGGGTGAGCAAGAAGCTGGTAGCCCTCAAACTCACCTGATCAAAGACTACTGCCCCAGGGGGAACAGGCGGGGGCGGGGGGAGCTGGCTCTGATCAATAATGGCGTCACAAGGAGCCGCCTCTAAGACCAGTACACGCCCTAAAGTATCGGTGATACTAAAGGAAACAACGAGTGCATCTCCTGTAGCAAAAGTACGAACGATCTCAGGGCTGAAGGGTACTGTGAACACTAGATTGGCCTCTTCCCGTCCCACAAGATTCACGGGATCAAGAGAGGGAATCAGGCCAGAATCAACCGTTACTGCCAGTGATCGAGTCAGGTTACGAACCTGAATATCTGAGATCTCCTGAATACCAGCAGGAACTACGGCACTTAAAGTCAGAGTTGCCCCATTGGTCACCGTCACACACTCCAGAGTTCCCACATTGTCCGGTACAGGGGTGGGAGTTGGCGTCGGGAAGGGGGTTGGCGTCGGCACCGCCACCGGATCCCCAGAAATGATCGGGGGATTGGCATTCGGAGTGGCGACTGGACCAATACCAGGTGCCTCAACTGGGGGAGGAATCTCTTTGCTGTCAGGAGGCTCTAGCGTCGGATCGGTTCCCACCGCAGATCCGCCCCCAACATTGGTTCCACCCTGGTTCTCAATGATTGGGCCAGGCACAACATTAGCAATTTCATCTCGACCATCTTCACAGGCCACCGTTGCTGCTAGCAACAAAGACAGGCTGAGTGCCCTGACAAGCGTTACATTCAGATTCCGCATATCCCTCACATCCTCACACTCACAGATTCCGCATCCCGGACATTTAGATTCAAATCAGACAGAATTGTCTTAACTTCGACTGCTGCTGTCGCCGTTAATTCAAGATTGCTCCACCACCGGAGACCAAGAAGCCACAGGGGAGACCCAGACGATCATCACCCTCTTCAAAAACGCCGTCGTTCAAGCGCAGAACCTGACCAAAGGTATCGGTGATGGTCACAATCACAATGATCTCATCACCCGTGAGGAACTCCTCAGTAGAGGGTTCACCTTCTGCATCGACAGTTAGAAGAGTTCTGTTGCCCCTGCTCAGGATCCGGCCATCTTCAAAGAATTCAGGATCGGTGGGGAACTGGAAGTTGAATTCAAAGCCTGTAGCATCCACCACCGTATTGCCCCGACCCACCAGCAGGCTTTCGAACTGAGCGACTGCGGTCGGATTCAGCACGTCTGTAACGTCGGTGCCGCAGGTGTTGTTCAGAACCTGGATGCTAACATCCGCAATCACCCCCCGCACCACCAGGTTGCTCAGGACGATCTCGTACTGGTTAAATGCAAAACTCTGTAAAGCATTCAAGCTACCCGTGGGCTGATCCGGCAGATCCGGTTGGATCGGAGGGGGTGTCACCTGAGAAAAGTCCGGCACCTCACGAGGGGTGGTGGTACCCGGATCAACTGGAGCCAATGTCGGCGCGGTGCCAATTGGCTCGGGCTCCGACACACTGGTCTGTGCATTGCCACTCACTAACAAAGGAACAGCCGACTGCCTATCATCATCACTGCAGCCCGCCACCGTTGCGATACCCACACCAATCGCCAAGATCCCGATCAAGCTGCGAGATACCATGGCACTGGCAACTGTCTTCATGCTCATCTCCTCTCACCACACACTCGTTACCGTTACACCGGCCAGACTGGATGGGCGGCTAGGCCATAAGAAGACAGCCGCTTGGGGATCACCGATCCCCCGTCCTAACCACCTGCACCCAGTTCTACTTCATCCTTAGCGTTTGTCAACCCTATATATAGGGTTTGACGACTTGACAAATTAAACCTATCACAGGCCACCCCCTTTTCTACATTTAGTGTATTATGGCAGCGAACAGGGGTGGGCAGTTCACCCATGGTGTGTGCGATCCTCTTCAAGCTTCTGTGTGTGTGAGGAAGTTGTGTATGGACTTTAGATATCGCTCGGTTGCCCTTCTCTGCGGGCTCCTACTCTTAGGAAGCTGTGGAGAACCCGATGAGACAGCGTCGTTGCCAGGACCTGTTCAGGTTGATGGCAGTCAGTTTGCTTCAGCTCAAGAATACTTGTACACCCCTGGATCGGTGTTAGAAACCAGCAGCATGCGTCTGGATTTCATTAACCCCAAGTTTGATCAGGGGATTCCAGTCCGGGATTCTTCTTCTCAGGGAAGTGGAACCGCTCGGTTAACTGATATGGAAGCACGCCTGCTGCCATTGGGAGACATCCCCAATGTGGATGATTTGAATATTGACGACAGTATTAACTCGACCACCCTCTCGATTGAGATTGCGGATACCATTCCTCCGGTTGAGGTGGAAGCCTTTGCGCCCAATGACGCTGTGCTTTCTACCCAGATTTTCCTTAATGGTTTAGTTCTGACCGCGAATAACGCCAATGATCAGCGACTGCGGGTGGGGACGACCTTCACCGGGCAGATTGTGGATGAGGAGGGTGAAGTAGTTACCGTCTTGACGCTGCGTGTTGAGCGGATCCTCGTGAACAGTGTTGGAGATCCGGGCTCCCAGGTGGTAATTGAAGGGGAAGCGGATCTGTTTGGTCTGACAGTGGGCGTACTCAATGAAACCACGGGTGATTTTGAGAATCCGGATGAAGGGATCACTGCCATCCTGAATCAGGGTCGCTTCTCGGCCAGCTTCCTGGTGCGGGAGCGAGGGATTCAAAATGATGGTGGTACAGAAGATCCACTGGCGCTACTGGCTCGTTTACATCTCACTCCCAACCAAGCTGAAGTTCTCTTTGTTGGACCTGGACAGGTGGGTAGTCAGTCGGTTCTCTATGCTCCCGATCCCACACGGGCAAATATTCTACCCAACCAGCTGGTGCGGATCCGTCGTCTCCTGGATGGTCGCATTCAGGCGGAGTTTGATCCGGCCAACATCAGTACTGTCTTCAACTTTGTCCAGGTGAATCCACCGCCTGCGGCCTTCCCTACGCCCATTCCCCAGTTACCGCCTCCAGCTCAGCCGGGAGCCCCCACCTTCTTTGATTATTTCTTCTCCCTCCGCACAGAGCGGGAAGAGGAGGGGGGTGTTCCGGGTCCTGTGGTGTTGCAGGGCATTGCCCCGGTTACAGGTAACTTTATTTTCCGCAATCTCGCTGGAGCTCAGCTGGGTGGGCCCTTCAACCGTGCAGAAATCTCGGGTGCGATTCTCCGAGGAAACCTCAACCTGGTTTTCTCCTCCACCACCTCTGCCGATGACATTACTGGAGAGTTCTTTGTGGAGCAGGAGTTCCCCACCAGCAATGATGAAGACGACGTTGGCACTGATCAAGAGGTGGAAGCTGATGATGTCACAGGTCGTCTCCTGATCATTCGAGGGACCTTTACCGGCTCTGAGATTGCTCTCTAGTCAGGATGATTTAAGTAGGATCGCTCGCATCTGTTCCTCTAGATGCCTCAGATGATGGATAACTGAGATCCCTTCCAGGTGAGGGGATCTTTTTTCGGGGGTGGTGATCCAGCCCCTCCTTCCTGATCCTGAGGAATCTTGCTCAATCCTCTCAGGTTGAAAGAGCAACACGGGCAGGGCAGTCTGCTGAGCCCACTCCTGTAACTGGGAGAAATAGTCTTGGGGCAAGGGTCCCACCACTCCGATTACCTCAGTTTGCGGCTGGGTGGTCAGATACCTGAAACTCTCCTCCAGAGCGACTATCCCCAGTGGATCAGAACCCAGGTTGATGCAGCAGGACTGCCCCAGTCCCCTTGAAGAGAGATAGGCGGCAACTTCAAAGCCCAAGCCCTGGCTGATGCTGAGGAGAGCCACGGAACCGGGACGATACCAGCCTGGAGGATGGATTCCCAGCAACACCTGTCCCGGAAGGATGATCCCAGCCGATTGCGGGCCCAGGAGAAAGGTCTGACTGGCACGGGCGGCGCGGATCAGGCGGTGGGTGGCTAAAGGGGGAACTTGAGCCGTCAGCAGGATCAACATCGGGATCCCTGCATCAATGGCTTCTAGGGCAGCATCCAGGAGGAACTCCGCCCGCACACAGAGGATCGAGGCATCGACAGAGCCGACATGGGCAATGGCCTCCTCCACCACCGAAAATTGAGGGACAGGATCACCCAGATTGACTTTGCTCGTTTGCTGGGTAAGCGGACTCTGGCTTCTGACCCCAGCTACTACTTGGGTGCCGTAAGCCAGCATTCTCTCCGTAACCAGAGCTGCTAGAGGATCTCCAATGCCCTGGATCAGGACGGTCATGTCCGGGTGGATACGGATGTTCATGGTTAGGATCCCGCAAGGAGAAGAAAACTTAGGGAGAGGGAGCTATGGGATCCAGGGGAGTGGGCGATCTTAACAGCTGGGCCAATTTCCGGGATAAAGGTTGCTTCTGCAACTGAGCCACCAGAGGATGCATGGAGATCGGGGAAGGGGTGCAGGGGAAGGTAAGATCGTCAAAATTCTGGATCAGAGGTGGCAACTGCTGTTGGGCAGGAAGTGTTGCTAGCAGGGTTGCGATGGGCTGATCAACGGCTGGCCAGACCTTGCGAACAAACTCTCGGTCGTAGCTGAGGCGAGGTTGCCCCCGAGAGTTCCAGCGCTGCAACAGGTGTTCGACAGAGGCTGCCTTATACCGACCTTGATAAAGGGCTTCCAGCAGAGCCGCTCGAATCCAGAGGGGAGAAGCCACCTGGGCCCAATCTTGCAACCAGGATTCCGCTGGGCCTAACGCCAGATCAAAGCTGTAGTACTCCAAAAAGGCTTGTGGATCAGGAGGGCTACTGGCGAGATCCCTGAGAACCTGTTTAGGCATCGTGTTCTGAGTTGGGCAGGATGGGCGGCTGGATCCCTGCAATTGAATGGCGCAGACGTGTGACTTCCTCGGTGGTTGCCTCCAGCGTTTGCTTAATGCTCTCCGCCTGCTGGGTGTGGTGGCGGCAACGGCTGCGGGCCTCTTCGGCCAGTTCCATTTCTTCATGCTCAAGGGCAAGTTCTACCCGCTTTTCCCAGAGCTCGACCTGGTGCTGGGCCTGATCGTACTGCTGTTGCAGCTGCTTTTGTTGGGTGAGGGTGTCCACCAGGGTGGTTTGCAGTTGGTGGAGTTGCTGACCTGCCTTCCAGGGTGCAGGGTGAGGGCGTTTCCAGACTCCCCTGAGTAGCACCAGACTGGTCAACAGGATCAACGCTCCTATCCCCCAGGGGGCCATGGGAAAGGGACGAGGACCGGCAATCGCAGGGGTCGCTGCCTGTGGACTGATCACGGTGCCAGGCTGGTAGACCCCCAGTTCCCCCAGTTGGGCCAGGACTTCTGCCTCCCGATACCAGCTGTTCAGGACTGGATCGGGAACCTGCCAGGGGGAGACGGATCGGCCTGTGGCCAGCATGTGGCTATTCACCAGACCATTGGAGTTATAGACATAGGCAAAGAGACGACCATCAGCACTCACCCAAGCGGGATCCAGCTGCACCAGGGTCCCGGGAGGAACCACCTGATTCAATTCTTGAGCCGCCAGATGATCCCAGGGCTGTTCTGTGCCCAGGGGTGGACGAATATAGGCCAGATCCACCTGCAGGATACGTCCGTTAATTTCCACCAGCAGGTCATCGCCGCCCAGCACTTCGACAACACGCCCTGAGAGCAGATTCTGGGCTTGCGCCGCTGGCGCTAGAGAGAGGAGAGCTGTCAGGGTCAGCAGGCCTTGGGATCGTTTCATGGGGATAGATCAGCCGCGTCAGGACAATAATTCAGAACGATGTTAACGCGCCTGCCTAGGATGTCACCACTGCGAAAACTGAGATCTTCAGGGCAATTGCCAGGTTAGGGCACCACCAACACGGGGCAGGGGGCCAGATTAATCACGCGATTGCTGACACTATCATCAACTCCTTCTGCCACCAACCCCAGCCCGCGTGAGCCCATCACAATCAAACTCAGATCCATCTCATCGGCAACATCACAGATGATGAAAGCCGTCTTGCCTTCCCGAAAGAGCGTCTTGACTTCCGGCAATCCCACCTGGCGCAATGCAGCTTCGGTTTGCTGCAGGAGGGACGCGATATTTGCCCGTGTGGACTCCACTTGATCCGGTTCAACACGGCTGTCATCTAAAACCGACAGAACATACACGTGACTGCCGTAGCGCCTGCCCAGATCCGCCACGATGGAAATGGCGTGACTGGTTTCTCGTGAGGCATCAACCGGAAACAGAATTTTTTCAAACATGGGAACCTACCTGGCTCAACTTCCAAGGCAATGGCAACCGATTTCCTATCTTATCAATCAGTCTCCCTCCAGGGCTGTTTTGCTAGCGATTGCTTTTTTGTAGAGGGGGACAACATGGCACAATGAGGAAGATTTGGCCTTGTCCATCATCTGCTGCCCTTGCCACTTGAGATTTAGGTTATGCAGGAGCTTCTCTACCGAGAGATCCCGACTTCAGATCAACAGGCTGTTATCTCCTGGCTCCATCAGGTGCAGATCCCCTCTTGTCTGGGAACGCGGGTGCCCACAGCTTCTGGTTTCCGCATGCAGCATCCGGAGAGTGCATGGGTGATCTTCACCTGGTCGCTGCAGAACACCACCTATCTCAAGGCTGTGCAGTGGTCCGGTCAGCCGTTGCCAGCTCAGACGGACTGGCTGCGTCAGTTACCCCTGCTTTTGCAGAAGCAGTTTCCGCTGCGTTATCCCTCCCTGCCCGAGGTGGATCTGGGAACGCAATCCATCTTTGCGGCTCTAGAGCCCTACTACCCCCAGACGGTCAGGTTTTTTCAGGTCATCCCCAACGGAGAGTTTGATCTGCAACGGGTGTATTGGTGGGAGAAACGCTGGCGGGCGGAGGTTCGCAAAACCCAGGAACAGCAGCCTCAGCCTGTGATCCGCTCCGCTCCTCCTCCTGCAGAAGTGGCTGTTGGGGATCTCCCTCTCTGGGATCTGGTGGTGATTGGAGGAGCCCTAGGGGTGATCCAGGCAGCGATCATGGCCCAGATGGGTTACCGCGTGGTCCTGGTGGAGCGTCTCCCCTTTGGTCGCATGAACCGTGAGTGGAACATCTCTCGCCAAGAGCTGGAAACCCTGGTGGAGATCGGACTGTTGACCCCAACCGAGGTGGAAAGCCTGATCCTGCGGGAGTACGTGGATGGGTATAACAAATTTTTTGACGGCAATAGCCCTGTGAAGGCTCCGGTCCTGCACACCCCGACGGTACTGAATGTGGCTCTAAATGCCGAACGGCTCCTGCATCTCTGTGGTGAGAAATTGCAGGTGGCAGGAGGCAAGATCCTGGATCGCACGGAGTTTGAGCAGGCTTATCTGGAGGCTGAGCAGATTCTGCTGCAGGTCAAAGATCTGTCGTCGGGTCAAACCCACCATCTGCGTACGCGGCTGCTGGTCGATGCGATGGGAACCGCCTCCCCGATTGCACAGGCGGATCGGCGGCAGGCCTATGACAGTGTCTGTCCCACTGTGGGGGCGGTGATTCAGTCGGGGTTTGAGCCGGGGGTATGGAGTGCGGATGTGGGAGATATCCTGGCCAGTCATGGGGATATCAGTCGCGGTCGCCAGCTGATCTGGGAACTTTTCCCTGGAGAAAATCAGGAACTGACCTTCTACCTGTTTCATTACCATCAGGTGCATCCCGACAACCCGGGCTCCCTGCTGGAGATGTACGAGGATTTTTTCACGATCCTGCCGGAGTACCGCCGCTGCCGCATGGAGGATCTGCAGTGGAAGAAGGCCACCTTTGGCTACATTCCAGGCCGTTTTGAACGCAGTGCCCGCCAATCCAGCTCTCTACATGACCGTGTTCTTGCTATTGGGGATGCTGCTGCTCTGCAATCTCCCCTCAGCTTCACAGGGTTTGGCTCCCTGATCCGCAATGCCCCCCGCCTCACGGATCTACTGGACACAGCCCTGCGTCATGATCTACTGACCTCTCAGGATCTGCGCCGCATTCGCGCTTACCAGGGCAATGCTTCTGTGACCTGGCTGTTCTCCCGGGGCATGATGGTGCCCACAGGCCGATCCCTCCCACCCGAGCGGATCAACGCTGTCCTGAATAGCTTCTTTGGCATCCTGGCCGCAGAACCCCCAGAGGTGGCGGATGACTTCATTAAGGACCGGGCAGACTGGTGGGACTTTACCCGCATGGCTCTGAAGGCGGCCCGACAGAATCCCCGTCTCCTGGTCTGGATCTGGCAGGCTGTCGGATGGCAGGGCTTTCTGGAGTGGTGGCCCACCTACATGGCCTATACCCTTTCCGCCTGGAGTGCTTATCTGCTGCGGGGCTGGGTGCCTGCGCTCCTGCGCTCCTGGCAACCCTGGCTGGAGTCCTGGTCACCGCGCCTCTGGCATCGACTGCTGGCCTGGAGTTATACCCTCACCTATGGGCATGGTCATCCACAGCTAGAGTTCCGCCTGCAACCCCCTGAGAGCCGTTGGGATGCTGCCGCCAGCGCCATTGATCCTTCTCCCCACGGCCATCTCTAATCGGGATGGGGGTCAGGGTCTTACCAGCCCAGATCGGCTCTGGCTTCCGCCGCCGCCAGATAGAGATCTTCGTCTGAAACCTGGCTCCAATCCACGTCAGCAATCTCAGCGTAAAAGCGCTCATCATAGGCACGAGTCTGGATCACCACCGGCATGGGAACGGCGTGCCCCAGCACCAGCGCCTGCTGTTTACTGTCCAGCTTGGCCAACACAGTCTTCAGATCCTGACTGCCTGCGACTCCGGTAAAGACGGCTTCGATATCTTTTTCATCGTTGAGGAGGGCAGTAATGCGAGTCCCCAACTGTGACATCACCTCACTGTCAATCCCAGAGGGGCGTTGATCCACCACCAGCAGGGTGACAAAGTATTTGCGCATCTCGCGGGCGATGGTGCCGAAAATGGTTTGCTTGGCCGCGCGGGGATCCAGGAAGCGGTGGGCCTCTTCAATGGTGATCATCAGTTGCCGCGGCCTATCCATCGGGTTCTTGGTTTGCAGATAGCGTTCCGCCTTAAAGACATAGGCCTGATGAATCCGGCGGGTGATCACATTGGCGGCCAGCATGTAGGAGAGCAGATTGGACTGGGAACCGAATTCAATCACCACATGTTTGCCCTGATCCAAAGCATCCAGGATCTGGCCGATGTAGTTGTGGGGCAGACTGTTGCGGATGTACTTGAGATCATCCAGACGGGTGAGTTTGCGTTGGAGCGCCATGATCGAGGCTTTGTTGCCCAGACGGGATTCGCAAAACTCCTGAATTTCAGTATTGGACATGGTGAGCAGTCGGGTGATCCAATCGCGCCCAAACTCATTGCGCAAAATAATGGCATTTTCCAGGCTGGCTTCCGAGAGATTCAATTCCTGACTCAGAAGGGCCAGATCCTCCACTTCAATCTGGTTGTAGCTGATGTAGAGTTCCTGCGCGTCTCGCACTCCCCGGCGCTGAGTGGAATCGGGATCAAGCGTGTAGATCTGCACCTGATGCGGAAACAGTTGGCGCAACCCTTTGACGGTACTCAGCAATCGCCCTTCTGTGGCAGCTTCCCAGCCATATTCCGAGTGCATGTCAAAGATGAGATTAACGGCAGCCTGTTTACGAATAATGCCCGAGAGCAACAGGCGGGTGAGAAAAGACTTGCCGGTCCCGGATTTGCCAAACACACCATTGCTCCGCTCCACAAACCGATCCAGGTTAAGGCAAATGGGCACCTGCATATCAATGGGTTGACCGATGGCAAAATTGCGCTTGTGGGGATCCGCCTCGTTGCCAAACACCAGTTGAAAATCCCGCTCTAAGGCTTCATAAACTTGCGAAAAGTGGGCAGGAACGGTTTTCACAGGCAGTAGTTGCATGGGTTCGCACAGGGAATGGCCATTCAGAAGAGGATAGGTCGGCTCTGAGTCCTCCTGAGGGGAGAGCATGAGCATCAGGGTTAGGGTGATCAGACCAAAGGTGCCTGTCCCTGCCAGCACCTCTGTTAACAGCGTGTCCTGCGGCTGGGGAGGATTGAGCAAAATCTGATTGCTGGTGGCGCCCAGGATCACATCCGTCAGGATGCCAAAGAAACGGTTGCGGTGGCCCTGGACGACGATGAACTTGCCCACCCGCAGATCCTCAATGGAGACCCCTGGATTTAAACGGGCCTCTAATCCCTGGGTTAGGGATCCCTGAGTGATGGTGGCAAGTGAAGCAGAAGAAACCATGCCGTGATTGAAATCTGGACTGAAAGGAGCGAGAGAGGGGATGAATCCTAGGTTTGGTGTGACAACTCAGCATAAGCATTCCAGCTGTACCAGGGATGGCGTGAGAAATGGCCACCCCCCTGACCTCATCCTGGTTTTCCTAAAGATTGTATTTATGATAACGTCTGAGGCGCAGATCCGCTCAAAACGGATGTTTCGGGCCACAATCCTCCTGATCGCGCTGGAGGTTTAGCCTCTAGGCACAAAAAATCACCCAAGAGGTCTGGGGTGATCCTTTCATTTTTGAGCTTAAAGACTTCAGGCAAATCTAGACATCAACTTTCCAGGTCTTCAGCTGCCTGATCCTGGACGATCCAGGTGCGCACGATCTCGGTTTCTTCAGCCGTCCACTGGCCCAGCCTGGCAACGGGGTAGCCCAGTTGACGGACATAGGCGATTTCTGGTGATCCCCCCTGCTGAGGCAGGTTAGGATTGACCACTGTTCGCGTTGCCGCATGTCGCTGAGTCCAGCGCGGATCAATCAGTGTGCTGCCAGGGTCTCCCGGGGTAACGTACTGAAGCACAGCACTGTAGGAATTGAGCAGCTGGTTGCGCTGTCTGCCTTCTGGGCGGTGACAACCTACACAACTGGCGTCGAGTAAGGGTTGAATATCGCGATTGTAGGTGTACTGGGGTTCAGTCCGAAACGATAAGCTGATCGCTTCCGCTAATCCCAGACTACTTTGTGGAGGAACTTGGACAGTGTAGTCGGTGCTGTACTTCCAGGGATTCTGAGGTTTGATCAGCAGCTGGTCTTCCCGCAGATCAAAGATTAAAGGGGTTTCTGGGGTAACCTTGAGTTGCAGTTCTTCAAGATCAGCGGGAAGTTGCTGGTTAAAGCGAAACTGCAGGATCTTTTCAATGCTGACCCCCCGTGCTCCTGAGGTGGGATCAGAAGTAACTAGAGTCAGCTGAGATTGGGCAATGGTTATACCCCCCCAGAAACAGAGAAAGCAGCCGATGATGGCAACCAAGAGCCTTCCTCGCTGGCGTTGCTGACGGGATGAAAAATGAGAGAACAACGGCAGTGAAAGAAGTCTGGGTAGCATAATGAACAGCCTACTATGCACAACGAGTCACCTCCATCTAATCACAAGGCTTGACTCCTGTCTTGAGTCTCGAGCTACCCTCCAGGTGCAGAAAAGAGCATTTAACTGATGAAGTCTATTTCTCAATCGCGCCATCCTGCACAATCCAGGTGCGAATCATCTCAATCTCCGCTGGAGTGAATTGTCCCAGTCGGGATAGAGGGGTGCCATTCTGGCGAATATATGCCAATTCTGGGGAACCCTGAAAGATAAATGGACCCTTCGGATCCGGAGTTGATGTCTCCTCCGTCTCAGTTGGAGAGGATTCTGTCAATAGTTGCAAGGTTGAAGGAGGTGCAGTCTCTGTCGTAGGACCCTCCAGAGTGTTACGATCTTCTGCCGATTGTGGCACTGCAGGAGCTGCAGGAGCAGGTGGGACAGGTGCTGACTGTTCTCCAGATGTCCCAGGAAATGAGTCTGCTGAGACAAAAGGTTGAGGTGCTGTGAGGGTGGATTGCTGGTTGCTCAGCAAGAAAGGTTCAGGGGAAAGGAGAGCGAATCCGTTTGCAGCTCCTGTCGCTGTTGAACCCACGGGCATTCCTGAACCCGGTTGATCCGCTTCAACAGATGACGTTAGGGAAGAGGGTTGGGCTTCTCTTTGGATGGGCGCATGCCGACGCACCCAGCGGGGATCTAATAATTCACTGGCAGGATCACCAGGATTGACATAATCCAGAACCGCCAGATAAGTATCGAGTGGATGCTGCCGTTGCCGACCCGCCCAGCGATGGCAGCCCACACAACTGGCTTTCAGGAGGGGGTGGATATCGCGCTCAAAGGTGTACTGAGGTTCGGTCTGAAAGGATAGCTCCACGGGTGGCGTCAAAACCTGATCGCCCAGTTGTTGCAGTTGCAGCTGATAGGCGGTGCTGTACTGCAAAGGCTGTTGGGGCAGCAGAGATAGTTGCGTCCCCTCAATCGCAAAGGCAAGTTCAGCAGGAGGATGCAGTGCCATCTGCAGCTGAGTCAGCGTCGGAGCCAGAGTTTGGTTAAACTCCATTAGGATCGGTTCGGCAACCGCAACCCGTTCTGCCGCATCCTGCGGCTGGCTGGAAAGGAGCTGCAATCCCTGGGAGAGAGAAGATTGCGAGGTGGAGGGTAAGGGGGTGGGAGTGGCAGGATTGAGCAGAGATCCTGCAGATGTGTAGAACTCGGTGTAGCTGTCCAGCTGAGCTACCGTGAGCCCACTTTGCCAGGCGGATTTCGGTACAACCACTCGAAAGAGAGGAACTTTTGCTTCTTCCCGTTCCCCCATGACATCAACGGTGATCTGTGATGCATCCGGGAATTGCTGAAACTGAGAGCGAAGGGTATCCCACACGAGGGGTCGAGCCTGATCCACCAGCTGGGGATAGGTCCGATTGGCAACAGGAATGACGACCGCTGCAGTCTGAGTCCAGGCTGTACCGGTCCAGCTCAGCCAAAGAGCCAGACAAAGACTGAGGGCAACGGCCAGGAGACGAGCCAGATGAAGGCGGGCCCGCCTGCTCAGCCTGAGGTTGCTGCCATTCACTATGCTTCCCCCTTGATTCAACCGCTCGTGAGATCCCAATCTTTTTGGGACAGCCTGGTGTTAAGGAGCTAAACTGACCGCCCGATCATCCTGCAGGACGAATGGAGTTACCATCACCACCACTTCAGTGCGTGTCTTGGTCAGGGTCTGATCCCGAAACAAGGCTCCCACCAGAGGCAATTGGGAAAGAATGGGAATCGCATTGACGTTCACGGTATCGTTGTCTTGAATGAGACCAGCCAGCACAAAGGTTTCCCCATCCTGAAGCCGAATACGCTGGGTATCGAGTCGTCGCTGGTTCAGCAAGGTGATAAAGTCAACAGTCTGAAGGGCTGCAGGCGCAGGGGCTGAAACCTCCGGTGTGATGTCCAGAGAAATGTAACCATTGTCATCAATCCGGACATTATTGAGCTCTAGCGTGATCCCTGCGATCCCTTTTTCAAAGACGATGGCGGATGCACCCGTCGCTGGATCGGTTTGCAGGGTCTGGTTAGTGATGACCTCGTTTCCAATTTCAACGCGGCTGGAGCCCCCATCGGAGACCACAACCTTGGGATCGGCCAGGATTTTTCCAGTCCCTGAGGCGATCGCGGCATTCAATCTCACGGCCAGAGACTGCTGGAGGCGATTGAGGGTGTTGTAAACAAAGGCCTGGTTCCCGACCGCAGTTCCGATATTCGGAACAGAGCTACCGGCAGGCTGATCCAGAGGGGTACCCCCAAAATCCCCACCGCCATCACCGGGAACCCCAGAGAAAGCAAAGTTGCCTCCCGCCGCTCCCAGTTCAACCCCCAGACTTTCGTTCTCGCTGATGTTGACGTCGATCACCCGCACGTTCACCAGAGCCTGACGCTTGCGAATATCAAGCTGGGCAATTTGGGCGGCAATGATATCCATTTGTTGGGCCGTGCCGATGGCTGAAATGGAGTTGGTGCGAGGATCGGGAATCAGCTGCACTCCCTCCAGAGGCCCGCCTTCCACCGCCAGGGCTTCCAGGAACTCCAGGACACCGGCGTCCACCTGATCGCCCCCCTGGACCTCAGCCTGGTTAAGGCGGAAGTTGCGCACCACTCGCTCGGTAACACCAGGGAGAGTCTCACCAATAAACACCGTTTGTTCAACACGGCGCGCCTGCAGCTCCTTCAGACGCAGAATGAAATCGAAGGTCTCCTGGAGAGGCGCATCCTGAACGTCGAGAGAGATCGTGACATCTTCGCCCACTTCATTGAGAACGACGTTAAGACCCGCTCGACGCACCAGCAGCGTTAACACGTCTGCCACTGGAGCTTCCTTGAGAGTAAGGGTAATTGTACTGTTGCTGCCTAGATCAATCGTGGGCTGTTGCGGCACAATCGTGCCAATGGCGATATCTCCTACCGGAGGTGCAGCCGCACCATTGAGAAATTCAGAGGGAGCAGGAGAAGTGCCTCTCGGCTGATCCAACTGATCAACTCTGGGAACCTGAGAAATCGTTAGAGGAGATGCTGCTGGAGCTGTTGAAGCAGCAGGAGCCTGAGCCACCGTATTTTCTGGTGCGCTGGGCTGAGGTGGTTGAGGTGCAGCAGCAGCAGGAGCTGCCGGAGCGGGAGTTAACCCTACAGGTGCATTGGATCCATCCGCCACGACTGCCGGAGCTGGTGCCACGGGTGATCCCTCCTGAGGCTGAGAGGAAGGCGATCCAGTCTCAAAGTCGAAAACCAGCTGGGTAGAACTCCGTTCGGCGAGCAAGCCCCGGGGTGGTGAATCGGTTCCCTCAATCTCCAGACGGACACTGTCCGCTGAGATCTGCTGGGCTTTGAGGGAACGAATCCCAGGGGCAGGATTATCCAGGCGATAACTGGTCTGTCCAGGCTCTACCGCTAACTTCACGTTCGTGATATCACCCACCCATGCACGCCCTTGCTGTGTAAAGAAGACCTGGGGTCGACTTCCACCCGTGATCTCAACTTCCAGTTTGAGCTGCTCCCCCTGGGGAACCAGGCGCAGACCCTTAATTTGACTCACACCCTCAGAGCTCGCTGCAGTCAACTGCTGAGCTGCTACCGGCTTAAGCTGAGTGCCAGGCCACACTAAGGGCAAAGATAAGGCCAATCCCAAAGCACACCCGTACAGCACTTGACGTTTCATCATCCTCACACCTCACTCCATTCACAACGCACTGACATCGTCATTGCAGAAGCTATATGCACTAACCCATCGTTGGACTTTTTTTATCCTGGCGGCTCGGGTTTCCGTTCGGATCGGCGAGTATACCTCTACCATTGCTCCACCTCTTCCCGAAGAAGAAGTATGGGCATTCAGGGAGCCAGCACCATGCCACTTCCTTACTAATCAAACCCCAAATCTATCAACTTGCCACTAGATCCAGCGGATATTCAGCAAATTTCTTGCTCGGATCCACCATCACTGGACAAAAAAGCTGCCTCTTCTAGAGACAGCATACCTTCTCGGACTGTAATGTAAAGACCCTTCGCAGACTTAATTGGTGGCCGCTATGAATAGTGGGTCTGGGCCACAATTGTAGGATTGATTACACCCTACTCAGCCCCTTCTGCTGGTGCCCCTTCTGCTGGTGCAGCAGCTTCTCCAGCCGGAGCGGCTCCTTCAGCTGCTTCTGGGGGAGGGGGTGGAGTGGCATCCCGATCATAGATGTAGGCCGTCAATGTGAAAGCAGACACGAGCTGAGTTGGATCTTCCGTAAATTGGATGTTGAGATTACGGACTCGCAGCAAGGTTTCCAGACGTTCTACATTTGACATCAGACTGATAATGTCATCGTACTCCCCACGCATGGCAACGTTGGTGTTCTGCACCTCAATACTATAAGCAATGTCCGCAGGCACTTCTGGAGCAGAGGTGGCATCGGCAGGCACAGGATCAGAAGGGGCAAAGCTGCGCAGTTGCACATCACTCTGTTGCATCAGTCGCGAGAGATCCAGAAGCTGCGTATCCACGTTTTCTGGGGAGGGCAGCAACTCACTCACACGGGTATTCACCCGTCGACCGGCTTCAATATCAGTCTCAACATTACTGAGGGACTGAATTTGCTCCTTAACGCTGGCCAGGGTGGTGGTGGTTTGATCAATCTCATTTTCGGTTTGCTGGATCTGTTGCAGCAACGGTCGCAAGTTGGTGAAGGCCAGCAGACCTGCTGCCAGCACACCCAGCAAGCCAATGGCAATTCCAATCCGCCCCGGGGTGAGCTCCATGCCAAAAATCACAGGAGGCCCGGAAGGAGTGGCAATATCGTCAATAAAATCGTCTGCAGGGTACTGTCCAGCCATCAGTTTGTCTCCACTAGATCACGCAGGATGTTGACCTTTTCCAATAACCCCTCAGCCCCATCGTCTGCCAGGGCTTGAGCCAGTTCTGGAGAGGCAAGGTTTAGATCCGCCAATGTTACGGTCATTGAGTAACGCACACTGGCCAGGGTCTGTTCGGTGGCATCAATCCGCTCACTGGAGGCAAGACGGATATCCTCCACGTAGGGTGACTCCTGCAACGTCAGCAGAAAGTCATTGACCTGGTCAAACGTCAGCGACTGGCCTTGAATCGTCACCTGATTATCAACGGTGACCATGCTGCTGATCCAGACATCCACAGGCACACGATTGCGCAGATCCTGCAGCAGCGCAGACCAGGGCTGAATATCGCTGAAAAAGGCACGGAAGGCTTCCGTCCTGGCGCGGATCTGGTTGAGTTCCGTTTCTAAGGTGCGCAGGCGGTCCAGCTCGGTCTGCTCCGTTTGCAGTTCTGTGTTGAGCTGATCACGACGCTGTTGCAGTGAAGCAAGCTGATTGCTCAGGTAGGAACGCCCCAGGAAGAAAGCACCAAAGGCAAGCCCAGCCACCACCACCCCAATGCCGATCACCACCACTCCGCTTCCCCCGCCGCCGCCAGGGCCGCCAGTGTCTGTGGGACCGACCGTGGTCATGGCCTGATCCTGAGGACGCTCCTTAAGAAAGTTGATTTCTGGTGTAAACATGCCGCTACCTTTCTATATGCAGTGGAGGATCTGTGATGGGACACCTGCCCTAGATTGACTCTCGTAACCCTAATCCCAGAGCAACGCCCATGGCTGGCCGCAGGGTCAAGGGGAAGTCCATGGCATCCGGAATGGTCAAATTGCCAATGGGATCCGCCAAGTCGACGGGCATGCTGAGGCGCTGAGCCAGGAAGCCATCAATTTGATTCAATCCTGCACCCGCACCCGCGAGAATGACTTTGGCCACCGGAGCACTGCGCTCCTGGTTGATATAAAAATCAATGGAGCGACGCAACTCATCCGCCAGATCGGCTAAGACACGAGACACAGCTGTGACTCCTGGGTTACCCGCCACCTGCTCCCCTGTGGAAAGGGAGTCTGTGGAGCTAACGACAGGTAACTTTAAAGATTGCAACAAATCCCCGGTGCGGGAAGCAGGCAGATTCAGGGCCTGAGCCAGGACCTGCTGCATATGCACGGTGCCAATGTTAACGGTTCGAGAAAACTGGGGGACCCCGTTGACCAGAATACTGATCTCCGTGCTCTCGTACCCAATTGACGTCAGAAGCACTGCTTCCTGAGCACTAAACTGAGCCAGTTGATCGCGGATGGTGCGGATCAAGGAAAAGCTGGAGAGCTCAACCACCCGCACCTGCAGATTGGCAGCCTGCAGCACCTCCAGATAGTTGTCAACCACTTCCTTAGGAATGGCCACCAACAACACTTCCGTACGCTCAACCCCATCGGGTCCTAGATCCAGACCCAAAGGCTGAAAGTCAACATCCGCCTGATCACGGGGATAGGGGATATAAAGCTCGGCCTCCTGCTCCAGGACAACACGGCGCAGCTCATCCGCAGGCAAATCCGCTGGTAAACGGATCAGGCGCACAATGGCTTCCCGCACAGGGACAGCGGTGGCCACGGCACTTGCGGATATCTTATGCTCATTTAGTAAACCCATGAGGGCAGCCCCGACTGTGGGAGGATCAACGATCCGGCCCTCAATCATGGCACCTTCCGGCATCTCTACCGTCTCGTAGTGGACAAGACGGATACGGTTTCCCTGTTTCTTGGTTTGGGCAACAGCAATGCGTTCCGGGTTGATGTCGATCCCGAGCAACGTATTACCACCAGAGGATTTTAGAAAGCTGAACACACCTGTCAAGGGCCTGTACAGCCCTTTGCGCTACTGCTAGAGGCATGTTACCCAATTTGTTGGGGGGTTACCACCTTTTGGTAAAGTCTTACCACAACAGCTTCTATTTTTCATCCGATCCTCTCTCTCTCCTCTGCGGGTCAGAGGGGCTCATTCCCTGTCTGTTCTGCGACTGTTCTGGCTGACTGTTGCCACACGGTGATCCCCAACACCAGCATTCCCAGGACAAGTACACCCCCCTGAACCAGGCAGGTTTCCCAGGTGGGATGAATGCCCAGAATCCGCAGCTGGGGTAAGAGAGCGCTGGAGTGAAGCGGAACCAGATTGGCCTCTTGGAATGCATGGACCCCATTGCCCAGCAACTTGAAACCAAGGCCATAGATCAGCAGACTTGTGATCCGGAAAAATGCCCGCAGCGGTAGTTTTCCCCCCACCTGCAGCAGGATCAGAGCCACGAGGATCAGCAAACCGACCCCCACCCCCGCTCCCAGAAGTAAAGTCTGGGGCTGAATCGCGGGGGCAATACCCATCAAGAACAGCAGAGTTTCTGCGCCCTCGCGGTACACGGCTAAAAATGCGATCAGGGCAAGAGAAAGCATGCGATTGCTGTCCAGAGCCGACATGACCTGGCTCTGAATGTAGTCTTTCCAACCGCTGATAGAAGTTTGCCGATGCAACCAGTAGCTGACGTAGACCAGCAGCACGGCGGCCAGAAGCGCGGTCGCTCCTTCTAGAATCTCTGGATCGAGGGGGAGCTGCTGTAATAAAAGTTGCAGGAGGACCGCCGTGACGAGTGCGGCACTCAAACCGATGATCGCCCCCACCCAGATCCAGCGCCGCTGCTGTTGGTGCCCAGTCTTGCTCAGTAGCGTCAGAAGAGAAAGGATGATCAGCAGTGCCTCTCCCCCTTCTCGTAGAACAATCGCGGCAGCATCCCAAAGGGTATAGATGGCAACCCCCGACATGGCAATCTCACTCCAACCAGCAGTCTCGCTAGGCTTATCCTAACCGTTTCTTCTCAGAAGATTGGGCCACCTGGAGATCATTGACTACTACAGAGTTGCAGGGGTTGGTTATGATGGTCCCAAATCCCTATCACTCATTTACCCAATCCAGGAGAGGATCAACGCCTGGCTAGGGTAAGCTCTATCTACTATCGATGTGCAGTTGTGGCCATTCACGCTGTGGGTACGTTATAGCTTGAGAACCTCGTAGAGTTGACTGCAAATCTCACAGGCTGGAATGACAATCTGAGGAGCTCATCATGGTAGCAGACAGGAGGGTGACGCCACAGGAGCTTGGCACCAGGCTACAAGCCATCCTGTCCGCATATCCAGTACGCCTGCTCTTTTCCACCAAAACCTCGCGGTTGCATATTCTGCTGGAGTACCCCCCTGAGATCGACTGGGATCGGGAGGCAGTGTGGGAGTTGCTGGCCCAGACCATTGCTCAATCTCATCCCATTGGAATCCAGCAGGTGCTGGTGTACGGTCGTCTTGCTGGACAGAAAACCCCAGAATGGCAGCGCTCGATTGATTTTCCGTCAACACCTGCGACTCCTCCTCAAACCCAGATGATGTCGCGAGGGATGCCCCCCAGCACCAGCATGGGATTGGGGACAGGGACACCCTCGACTTCGATAGGATCGGTGTCGGAAGTGTCCCCTTCTGCTACACCCAGTGGGCAAACAGGTCAGATCATCCTGGGGGGTCGTTATCAGGTCTTAAAGGTGCTGGGATCGGGGGGATTTGGTCGAACCTTCCTGGCCCAGGATCAACAACGACCGGGCCGCCCCACCTGTGTGGTCAAACAGCTGCGCCCTAAGTTTTCAGATCCCAAGTTTTTGGAAAATGCTCGCCGTCTTTTTAACGTCGAAGCAGAAACCCTGGAGCAGTTAGGACGGCATGATCAGATCCCCCGCCTGCTGGCCTACTTTGAGCAGGATAAAGAATTCTTCCTGGTGCAGGAGTTTATTCAGGGCCGATCCCTCTCTCAAGATCTGAGTGAGGATGTCTTTTCAGAAGAGCAGGTGATTGGCTTGCTGCATGATCTGCTGCAGGTCTTGAAGTTTATTCACGAACACAACGTCATTCACCGCGATATCAAACCCGAAAATATTATCCGTCGAGCTGAAGACGGTAAGTATGTTCTGATTGATTTTGGAGCAGGCAAGCAGTTGCAAACGGGGGAATCCATTCAGTCATCCCACACCATGGCAGTGGGGACACTGGGCTACATTCCGGCAGAGCAATATGCAGGGGCACCGCAGTTTAACAGTGATATCTATGCGCTGGGCATGGTGGCGGTGCAGTGCCTCACGGGTTTGGCCCCAACTCAGCTCTCAACGGATCCTCGCAGCGGTGAGATTCAGTGGCGGGATCACTGCCGGGCGAGCGAGAAACTGGCAGAGATCCTGACGGGCATGATCCGGGTGCAATTTCAGCAGCGGTTTCAATCGGCGCAGGAAGCCCTGCTGCAGTTAGAACGGAGCTTTCATTTATCGCCTGCGGCTGGGCCCAACTGGGGTGGTCTGGCCCAATCTGCCTTTGCTCGCCTGCGGCAACCTCAGGTGCTGACGGCATTGGTGTTGGGAACGGTTGGCTTCGGCACCGTGATCTTTGGGGCCACCTGGGCCACCTACGCCAGTGGAGCCCGTGCCGCCAAAGAGGAGTATTACGAAGGGGTGAGATCGGCACAACAACAGGACTGGTACTTGGCCGGAAATCACTATCGGGAAGCCCTGGATCTGAACCCCCTCTACCCGGCAGCTCGAGCAGGATTGGCCCGCAGTCAAAAGCGATTGGATGAACTGCAGGCAGAGATCGCCGCGCAGCGGGAGATCCTGCGGCAGCAACCCAACAATCCCAAAGCTCGTCTGGCCCTGGGAATTGCCCTTTACCGCCATGGTCAGATCGAAGATGCTCTGGGAGAACTGACAACTGCCACTGCCTTCGATGCCAATGATGCTCAGATTCATTACCATCTGGGGCGGGCCTATGCTCAGCAAGAGTCCTGGGATCAGGCAATTGCCAGCTACCGTCGTGCCCTGGAGTTGCAGTCGACCCTGGTGGAGGCCCGCATTGATCTGGGGCTTGCCCTGCTGGCCAAAGGAGCCACTGCCGAAGCCGCCGACTCTTTTCGGATTGCCACGGAACTCAGTCGCAATAATCCCAATGCCTACTACTATCTGGGTCAGGCCCAGGCCAGTCAGGAAGACTGGGATGCCGCCGTGGCAAATTATCTGACTGCCCTGAATCTGGACTCCAAACTGAGGCAGATGCGCAGTGATCTGGGGTTTGGGCTGTACGCTCCCGATCAGATTGACGAGGCCATTGAAAGCTATGAACAAACCCTGAGGCAGGATCCCACCCAGGCGATAGCCCACCTGCATCTGGGGGATGCGTTGTATGCCTCAGGTGATCTGAATCGAGCCCAACAGGCGTATGAAGAGGCCTTCACCAAAGATCCAGCCCTGACGATGGCCCACATCAAGCTCGGTCGGATTCTGGCGGATCAACAGCAGTGGGATCGCTCCCTGAGTGCTTATGAAGCAGCGCTGGCCCTGGAGCCCGATAACCCCCAGGCTCTGGCTGGGCGAGCGACAGTGATTGCACAGCGGGCCATCGCGGAAGATCAACCTCTGGATGAGGCAGTGCGTCTGCTACAGCAGGCAGTGCAGGTCAACCCCGCCGATGCTGAGGCCCAGCTGCAACTGGGACTGGCCCTGGCGCAACAGGAGCAGGCGGAACCAGCTCTGCAAAGCCTCAATCGAGCAGTTCAGCTCAATCCCGCCAATGCCGAGGCCCGCCGGGTCCTGGGGGATGCGCTAGTGGATCAGGGCAACACCGACGCCGCCATTCAGCAATTTGACTCAGCCCTGGATGCCAACCCTGCCGATCCCGCCACTTATATCTCCATGGCCGGAGCCCAGGCGGAGCAGGAGGATGTTGATAATGCTCTGATCAATATCAAGACGGCTGCTGTTTTAGAACAGACTGGATCGGAACAACCTGAGCCTGGAGCCTCGCTGACCCAAGCCTACACATCAAATACCGAGATCCGGCATGCCAATCGCGTCCGTCGTGCCGTTCTCCCTCCCGAGCAACGGGATAGCGCTGCAGCATTAACGCCGGAGCAGGTGGAGGATAACGCGCTGGCCGATACCGTTCTGGATCAGCTCCAGCAGGAAAACCTGATCAACCCCAATCAGGTCCCAAGCCTGGCTGGGGAAACTGACACCCTGCTCACCCTAGATCCGACCACTCAATTGTTGTTCCGCAGTTTATTGTTTACAGTTTCCGCTGTCGTGGTGATCCTGTTTCTGGGCTCCCTGGGGCTGGGATCCTATGTGGTCCTGGAAAGCTATGGTCTGGTGCGCAAACCCATGACCAAAGAGGAGCGGGAGCGGGAGCAGGCCTACACATTCCTGCGCAAGGGCCTGGATCACCACCAGGCGGGCAAATGGGATGAGGCCCTGGCGGCCTTTACCGCGGCTCTGCGCATCCGCGAAGATTACCCCGAGGCCCTTTTCTATATGGGGCAAACCTGGTTGAAGAAAGGAGACTATGGCCAGGCCATGCAGCTGTTCTGGAAATTGCATGGGATCAACCCTGAGTTTGAGGGACTGCGGGCGGCGATGGTGAAAACCCTGCTCACGGCAGGAAATCAGTACATGCGTCAGGAAGAATACGACCAGGCGATCGGCAAATTCCAGGCAGCCCTGAGTCTCTACGCAGAGGGAGAAAGGGTCGATCCTGATATCTACTATCACCTGGGATTGGCTTTATCAAAACAGCGAGATGATGAGTCCTGGGATAAGGCGATTGATTACCTGGAGAAGGCTCTTGATCTCAATCCAACCCTGGCTCCAGCCCATGCCACGTTGGGGACGGTCTACGGTTTACGACGGCAGTATGCGGCAGCCATTGCGGCCTTTGAAGAGGGGTTACGCCTCGATCCACGGCTGGTGGAAGCCCACTATGAGATTGGCAAGGCGCTCTTTAAGCTGGGCGATCTACATCGGGCCATCCAGCATCTGTACAACGTGGTTCGCCTCAGTCCCCATGGGGCCAAAGCTCGTGCGGATCTGGGTTTTGCTCTGTTGCAGGCGGGGGACCTTGAATCGGCACGCCAGGAATTTACTACGGCCTTATCCAAAGATCCTCAGCTGTCTGCAGCCCATCTGGGACTGGGGACCCTTTTTTGTATGAGTGGCCAGTTTGAGGAGGCTACAGAGCGCTGCAACCAGGCGCTCCAACTGGATCCTGATAATCCTTCGGCTCTGGCGATGTTGGGGTTGATCCATCTGGAGGCTCAGGTTCAGGCCACAGGAGGCAGCAATGTGGTGAAACACCGCACCCTGGAGATTGCGCATGCCAAATTTGAAACTGCCATCAAAGCGGATATTCATGTGCCAGAAGCCCATTACGGTCTGGGTGAGATTTCACGGCTCAAGCGCGAGTATGCCTTTGCGGTGGAGAGCTTCACCAATGCCCTGATGTCTAACGGAAGCTATACGGCTGCCCATTACCGCCTGGGAATGGTCTATTTCGCACTGGAAAATTACGACAAAGCGATCCAGGAATTTCAAAAAACTCTGGATCTGGATGCCAATCACCTGGATGCCCGTGCCTATCTGGAGCGGACGCAGATGCAAATACGGGGGTTACGGTCCTGATCCACAGGCCTGCGAATTCAACCGGAACTGGATAGGATGAGCAGGAGTAAAGCGGGAACATCTGCACTGATGGATTACGGACTGATCGGAACAGGCTTGATGGGGTACCCTTTGGCGGAGCAGATCTGTGCGGCGGGATTGCCTCTCACGGTTTATAACCGTACCCCCGAGAAAGCAACTGGACTGAGGGATGTGGGGGCCACTGTTGCCTCAGAGGCTGAGGACGTTCTCAAGCATGCCGATTGCATTGTCCTGATGCTCACGGATACGTCTGCCGTGCGTGAGACTGTGCTGAATGAGGTCACCCGTCCCCTGTTGGCGGGGCGAACCCTGATCCAGATGGGGACCATCAGTCCGCAGCAAAGTTGTGAACTGGCAGCGGAGATCCAGGCCTATGGGGGGGAGTATCTGGAGGCGCCGGTGCTAGGCAGCATTCCCGAGGCCCGCCAGGGGGACCTGCTGGTGATGGTGGGGGCGTCACCGCAGCAATGGCAACAGTGGCTGCCCCTGTTGCAGTGTTTTGGCTCTGATCCCCAGCTGGTGGGTCCGGTGGGCAGTGCCATGGCCTTAAAGCTGGCCTTGAACCAGTTGATTGGATCGTTAACCACCGCCTTTGCCCTCAGTCTGGCGTTTGTGCAGCAGCACCAGGTGGATGTGGATCAATTCATGCAGATCCTGCGTCACAGTGCCCTTTATGCTCCCACCTTTGATAAGAAGTTGAAGCGGATGCTGGAGCGGCAATTTGACCATCCCAATTTTCCCAGCAAACACCTGGCCAAGGACATGCGGCTGTTTCAGGAGGCGGCGGCGCACACCGGGCTGAGAACCGAGACCGTGACTGCCATCCTCACCATTCTTGATCAGACGCTGGCCTCGGGAGCTGCCGATCAGGACTATTCGGCTCTCTTCACCACAATTGCGCCTGCATCAATCCAGGAAAAGTAACCTGTACCAGATCAGGTGAGGGCCACCAGCTTGTCGCTCAGCTCCCAGAGACGGACGGCCCGCTCTTCATCCTGGGCCTGGGGAGAGACCTGTTGCACAAAAGACTTGCGATCTTTCTTCTGCCGATTCCCCCAACTCCAGTAGGCCCCCGACTGCCGGTATTCGGGATCTGCAACCACAGCGGCGACCCGCTCACCCGCCAGTTCTTCCGACACAAACCCGCCAGTGATGTACCTCTGGAAGAGGGGAAAGAGTTTTTGAAACAGGGGGTAATGATTGCGGAAGAGGGCAGTCGTGGCCACGCAGCCCGGATACAGAGACGTAAAAACAATCCCTGTGGAGTCGTGATAGCGACGGTGCAGTTCTCGCATGGTCAGGATGTTACACACTTTACTATCTTTGTAGGCTTTCACAGGCTCAAACTTCTTGCCATCGATCATCGAAATGGGAGCTTTAAAGCCAGAGGCAAAGCCCTCCAGGTTGCCCAGATCCGGACGAGGAGGGATTTTCCCCCCCAGTTCATCGGGATTGTGGGTTACCGTTCCCAGGATCACCATGCGTCGATCCGGGTAGGTGGAGCGCTTCATATCCTCCAGCATCACCTTGCACATGAGGAAATGGCCCAGGTGGTTGGTGGTCATGGTCAGTTCATACCCCTCCGGACTGCGCAGAGGCTCCTTGATCAGGGGCATGTAGATGGCGGCATTACAAACGAGAGCATCCAGGGAGCGGCCAGTGGCTCGAAATTTGTTGATAAAGTTGCGGACACTTTCCAGGCTCCCCAGATCAATGGGCAGGATTGTGTAATTCTCTTTGGCCATGCCCACCGACTCGGCGGCTTTTGCTGCCTTCTCCAGATCACGACATGCCATCACCACATGCCAGTTCCCCCGCTGGGCCAGGGCTCGCGCCGCCTGTAGACCCACTCCAGAAGATGCTCCAGTGATCACAACTGTTGCCTGCTGCTGCGCCATGTCAGACTCCCTTCGCGTTGCAAGAAATAAGCTAATGTTATGTGTGCCCGTATGAACTTAGTGAACGGTGCAGCCACTGAGTGTAACTGTGGTTCCTGTCCACAGATATCAAGATATGAGAATTCTTATCACTTGAGTGACAATTGGTAAGGTCGCTTAACAGTTGCAGTTCCGATGTCGGTGCTGGTGACCATCTTTCACCGCCGTCAACGGCTCAGGAGGGAGAAGGTAGAAGGCCCAGATCTCCAGATCTAGGTGTGTCATCGATTTGATCTGGCTGCAATATTTACATCACCGACCGACAGTGATGCTGGGAATCAGGCAATATTATAATCAAGAGCCTAAGAGAGAAGGGGAAGTCGAGTGAAAAAAGACTACATTCCACCTGTTAGCTTCCTGCTGAACTACGGAGATGCACGCAACAGCTTCAAGAGCTGGCCGAACTACCTTGATCTGGGTCTGACTGAAGATCATATCCCTGACTTAATTCAATTAGCAACCGATGATGAGATCTACTTAAACGATGAAGATGAGCTGTATATCTGGGCTCCAATCCATGCCTGGCGAGCTCTTGCTCAGCTGCAAGCTTACGAAGCTGCTGACCCATTACTAGAGCAACTGTTTAGAATTGATGAGGAGGATAATGACTGGATTAATGAAGAATATCCGGTTGTTTTTGAGATGTTTGGTCCCCAGGCGATTCCTTCACTAGAAACCTACTTAAAAACGACTGATCATGATCTTTTTGCAAAGGTGTGTGCTGCCAATTGCCTGGAGAAGATTGGAAATCGTCACAAAGAATCACGTAGCGATTGTATCAGGATCCTTACTGAAGTACTGCAGAACCATAAACACAATGAACCAGAATACAATGGCCTTCTGGTGAGTTTCCTGATTGACTTAAAAGCTGCTGAGTCTATCAAGGTAATTCAGGAGGCCTTTATGGCAGATGACGTTGATCTCACGATCGCAGGAGATCTGGAGGACGTCGAAATTGCCTTGGGGATCAGATTACGACGAGCAACACCTCCACCCAAATTTGAGCTGGTGAAAGATTCGCCATTACCTAGAATGATTCCCTTAGTTAAAGCAGAAGCAAAAATCGGAAGAAATGATCCTTGCCCTTGTGGAAGTGGGAAAAAATACAAGAAGTGTTGTCTAAATCAATAGCTAAACAACAGCGCTCCTCCTAAGGAGTGGCAGGGACAATATCAGCAGTTCCAGAGATAGAAACCACAGGGAGTTTGGGGTAGGAAAACCCATTCCGTGGATAGATAATTGCTGAGAATTCGTACTCTGTATTGACTGCTGCTTCTGCAGGCACCGTAAAGGTTTCTGTGATCGTGCAGGTGAAGAAAGGAACAATCGGGCAGCCAGCAGTTCCGCTCAGGAAGACAGGATCAATTTCAAATCCTTGTCCGGTCACCTGAGTAAAAAAATAGGCGCGGCGAGGGCTACTGAACCGGATGCGGGTAGCAACGGTAACTTCCTCACCAGGGCTGGCATGGGCAGGGTAGGAGATCTCAACGGTCGAGGTCCCAGTCCCGAAGAGATTCGTAGCCGTCTCCTCCTGGTTGATGATGTTGTCGGTGACCAGGGAAACCGTAGAAACGGCCTCATCTGAGTTGCTGGGATTGACTGCAGTCAGGGAGGTTGATTCTCCGCAGGCGGATAGGAGCAGGCCCATCCCTGCACTGATTAGTGTTGCCTTGAATACAGTTTTCACTCGTTTCTCTCCTGATGAAACCTTTTACGACCATGCAGCTCAGGCCAATTATATATGAAACCTATTTTTCTTCAAAGGAAGTGATTGATTTCTCTTTGCAATGACGGAGCATCAGTGATTTGTGAAGATCCGTGACACTTGATGGGGAGGGGGCGTCGTCCCAAAAGCCGACCTTGACTCTGGGGAATTGGATGATGTGGTTTCATTTTTTGGGGTGGCTGCAAGGATTAGAAATGGCAGTGGTACGGTACCTCCAGATTCACCTCAATGTCTGGGAGAGCGTTATGGTTTCTTTACGATCCGTGGGCCTGTTGCCGATCATGGCCCTGACTTGCATCACCCTGCTAGTTCCAGCTTGTGCCGATGATGAAGGAACAAGTGTTGTGACCGAGTCCTCTGAGGCGCTGCATAGCCCAGCCCAGGTGCAGCCGCAGCGACAGGGATCGAATGAAGCAAGACGGGATCTGCAGGCTCCTCAAACCCCAGCAGAAAGCTATCGTGCTGAAGAACAGGACAGAGTGCAGCTGAGTGTTGGGGACATTCCTGCGTCAAAGGCAGTGCCAGCCGCTCCGGTGGGTGCGCTTGCCAATATTGCTCAATCCCTGGATGCCAGCCAGCTGGGGATCCAACTTTCCGGTCAACCGCTTCTGGATGAACTGGCCTCAGTGCCTGCCCCTACCTCAGACGGGGAGTTTAATCGCGAAGCCTATGATCTGATCCAGGAGAACCCATTCCTCAATCCTACAGACTCACCCCTATCCACGTTTTCCATTGATGTGGATACCGCCTCCTACAGCAATGTCCGCCGATATTTAAATTCTGGTCAGCTCCCTCCCCGGGATGCGGTGCGGATTGAAGAGTTAGTTAACTATTTTGAATATGACTATCCCGATCCGGAGGATGAACATCCCTTTGTGATGATGACAGAGGTGTCGGCAGCTCCCTGGAATCCGCAACATCAATTGGTCCATATTGGCCTGCAGGGAGAGCGGATCCAGAGTGATGACTTGCCCCCCAGCAATCTGGTCTTTTTGCTGGATGTCTCCGGTTCGATGGAGGATCCCAATAAGCTCCCTCTGCTGAAGTCTGCGTTTCGTCTGCTCGTGGCAGAGCTGGATGCCGAGGATACCGTCAGCATTGTGGTTTATGCCTCTGCCTCCGGTGTGGTTCTAGAGCCAACCCCAGGCCATCAAAAAGACACCATCCTGGCGGCCATCGATCAGCTGCATGCGGGGGGATCCACAGCGGGGGGAGAAGGGATCCAGCGGGCCTACGCTCTGGCCCAGGAGCAGTTTTTACCCTCCGGCAACAACCGTGTGATCCTGGCAACCGATGGAGATTTTAATGTGGGGGTTTCCAGCGAAAGTGAACTGGTACAACTGATTGAAGACAAGCGGGAAAGTGGCATTTTTCTCACGGTTCTGGGCTTTGGCACCGGCAATCTCCAGGACAGCAAGATCGAGCAACTGGCCAATCATGGCAACGGTCATTATGCCTACATCGACTCTCTGCAGGAGGCGCGCAAGGTGCTGGTGAACGAGATCGGGGCCACTCTCTTTTCCATTGCCAAGGATGTGAAAATTCAGGTGGAATTCAATCCGGCTCGGGTGCAGGCTTACCGTCTGATTGGCTATGAAAACCGGATCCTGGCAGATCATGAGTTCAATGATGATCGCAAAGATGCTGGCGAGTTGGGGGCTGGCCACTCGGTGACCGCACTCTACGAAATTATTCCTGCGGGCGTGGACTCCGACAGTCTGCCACAGGTGGATCCCCTCCGCTACCAGCAAGCCGTGCCGGAGGTAAGTCGGGATGACTCTCTGGAGTTGATGTGGGTGAAGCTGCGCTACAAAGAGCCGGATGCGGATCAGTCGCAATTGCTGGAGCATCCCATCTTTGACGTGCCTTTACAGTTGGAGCAAACCACGGACAATTACCGTTTTTCAGCAGCGGTTGCCGCCTTTGGCATGGTACTGCGGGACTCTGAGCATCGTGGACAGACAACGCCTGCCCTGATCCAGGACTTGGCCCAGGGATCTCTGGGCAACGACCCTGGGGGATATCGAGCTGAGTTTCTGCAGTTAGTGCAGCAGTACAAGCAGGTGAAGGGAGCGGAATAACGGATATCACAGACAGCAGACAATCTCCTGGGTCCCTGAGCTGGGGGATCTTGATTCCCACATTCCGCAGGGCAGCTAGGCTAGCTGATAATATTGCCGAGTCTGCTCTCC
>CAYMOX010000045.1:0-41405 GCA_964392245.1 uncultured bacterium | reverse complement strand
ACGATATGGATACAAATCTAGTCTCTCCGGCCTAGAGTGACAAAAGAGGGATACTAGCCGCCTGCTCAGCCCAGAGATACGCACCGATGGCCAAAGCGATGGCATTCGCAACCGTGAATAACCCCACCGAACTGGCCCAAAGAATCGTACTTGTGAAGCGCGCCTGCTGCCAGATGCGGATCCACTTGCGTAGATACTGGTAAAACTTCTGCCTGACGTAGCGGGTTGCACCATTTGCGCTCAAGTCTTCCAAGGCCGCTACCTTTTCGCCAATGAATCCAAAAAACTCTGCACTGATCTGACGATAGGCCCCCCAGGCAGCCACACCCATTCCACGTAATCTCACCAGTAGCAGCAATGCTGCGCAGCTAAACAGGCACAATCCCAGCCCAGCCGAGGGATTCTCTCTCCACAACACACCCAGGATCCCAACCAGCAGAATGCAGTTGCCCAGGAGATGAATCACAAACTGTGAAAAGAAAGGAGAAAGAACCGTGACATCCCCATCCACCCGCTCCAACCATTCTCCAGGAGTGCGGGATTTGTGAAAAGACAGATCTAACTTGAGGCAGTGCTCCACCAAATCGACTCGCAGAGCATTGGTGGCGGTCCAGGCTACGATCTCACTGAGATAGACCACACCCACCATCAATCCCTGGGTAAGCAGGGCAACTCCCATGAACAGGATCCCAGCCCAGACAAGCCGATCCGATGTTTCGCCGCTAGCAAGAGTATCAATGAAATAACCCAGGATCTGAGGATTGACCAGCTGTAGGGTGATATGGCTCAGCAACACCAGGGCCAATGCTGCCACCCACTTCCATTGAGGCCAGAGATACTTTGCCAACAAGTGAAAGTGTTGTTGATACCCCTGACGACCGATCCCCACAGGCAGATGCACAAACCACCCATACACCGAGAGCCATGGTTGAGATTAACCCAACCCGAACTTCAATAGACGCCTGAAACGGACTTTTTTTAGCCCTGGAGGGATTTTTGAAGTTAGAGGGCAAATGCTAGGCTAAATCAATCTGTCACAACGGGGATCCCGATGACTCAGATGCTGACCTCGACCACCATTCCCCCTCTCGAAAGCGGGGATCATCTGTCGCGCAGCGAGTTTGAGCGCCGCTATCACGCCATGCCCCACCTCAAAAAAGCAGAACTGATTGAGGGAGTTGTTTTTGTGGCTTCACCCCTACGCTTCCACCCTCACGCCAAACCCCATGCTCAGATCATGACCTGGTTAGGAACGTATGCCGCGAGTACCAAAGGCGTAGAAGTTGGCGATAATCCAACAGTACAGCTTGATTTGGATAATGAGCCGCAACCAGATGCTGTTTTATTGATCGCTTCAGGCGGACAATCGTGTATCAATACCGAGGGCTATATCGAAGGTGCACCAGAACTGGTGGTGGAGGTGGCGGCGAGTAGTGCATCCAATGATTTACACGCAAAAAAGACCGCTTATCGTCGCAATGGAGTGCAGGAATATATCGTCTGGCAAGTTATGGATCAAAAAATCACCTGGTTCAAACTCATTGAAGGCTCGTATATTGAGCAGATTCCAGATGGAAATGGGCTCCTTGATAGTAGCATTTTTATTGGGTTATGGTTAGATATTAATGCACTTCTTCAGGATGATATGTCAAAAGTTTTGAGTGTTCTCCAGCAAGGGATCCAATCTCCGGAGCATCAAACTTTCGTTCAACGGCTTAATTCAGGTTCTTAGGAGTGCAAATGATCCGGATCATGACAAAATCTGGTGCTTTCTTCAGGTTTCTGTTTGCTAACTGAAGTTTAATCTTGCTATGGAGCCTAGTCATGTTTTTATTGAGTATCGATCCTTGAGAGTGACATAACCCGATACTGCTTCACTGGCTCCAGAGGCTGATCCTCACCTGAATCGGTTTGGGTCAGGATTTCTCCAGAAACCTCAATACGGGCCTGATAGGATCCGCGGGTCTGACCTTCCGGTGAGGCAAAGTCTATTTCTACTTCAGCCCAGTCTGGCTGATCAGGATCCCCTCCCTGAGATAAGGTGCGCCCCTGTTTGTTGTAGTTCAGCCACTCCCACCCCTGCTGGACCCAGATCTCACGCTCGGCCATCTGCTCAAAGGATCCGAGTCCACACCAACCTCGGTAATAGGGACGTAGGCTAGCAACTGATACCTGACGGTAGACCAGTGGGTTCAATGCCTGCAGATCCAAATGGCCCCAGCAATGGCCTGTGGGTAGATCAAGGAGCGTAGGGGCAAAATGATGCCCGCCGAAATGACTACAACGCCAAACCCGCAGAGAGGCATTGCTGTAGGTCTGCCGTAGCTGTTGATAGATGGGGTATCCAAAGCGGGCACAGGCCACATCCACATTGCCGTGGGTACAGATCATCAGATCGCGGACAGACTGATTGGGCTGCTCATAGGCTTCAAATTCTCTGCGAAACTCAGTGCTCAGAGGATCGGCCATGAAGGACCTGGATAGGGGCAGGAGCTGATGTTCTGGAAGGATGTATTCAACTTTTGTGTAGCTGGCAAAGCCTGGGGCTAGTTGCTGCAGGATCAGAACACGCTTGCCGTTGGGATCTGCATAGGCCGGAGACAAAGAGGGCAAAGTCCCCCCCACTCAGAGGCTTCTCGCCAGTTTGTACGCCACTTGCCATCATCAGCAGCAGCAATCCGATTCCTAAGCTGGTCAGGTTTTCAAAGACCGAATTCAGCAGGGCCGTGAGCAGTTGATCCTTAAGTGCCGCCTGTCGTCGCTGTATATTCAGCTGATGAAAATGAGACAGGATCCAGGGTTCGGCTCCCGCAATTTTGATCGCCTGCACAGCCCTAAACATCTCGCTGATCAGTCCCGTGACTTGTTGGGTTGCCTGGCGATGGGCGCGGCGGTATCGCTTCAGGGAAAATTGAGCCTGTTCTACCACGATCACCATGAACACTAACGGCAGAAACACCAGCAACGTGATCCGGGCATGAATCGATAAAAGAATCCCTAGAGCTATCAACGCAAACAGACCTTCCCCCAACAGTTCATTGGTCCAGGCCACATTATCCTCAATCTGGGTGACATCCTCACGGAAGTAGCTGATCACCTCGCCCTGAGAAAGGGTACGCACGGATTGATCCGTCTGGGTTTGGGTCAGCGGTAGCGCTCCGGGTCGATCCAGAATCCCTGCCAGAAGATTGTGTCGGATCAAGCTACTGATACTAAATCGGTGCTGAGTTTTGGTGAGCCGTCCTGCGAAGATAGACAACACTCGTGCTCCCCCAACCGCCACAAGCAGAGCAATTAACGCCCATGAATCGAGATTGAGAGCTGCCGAGCCCGTCAGGCCATCGAAAAATTCCTTGAGCAACAATCCTGGGATTACAGGCAGAATCAGGATCAGTGCCCAGAAGATGCCATCAAAGGTATACAACACTGGGGCATATCTCACTAGCTTTCCCAGGAATACCCAGATCGGAGGTTGGATCATTCGCTCTGCTTCAATAGGGATGATCTGTACCAGAATAAGCCTTTTGAGGATGATGAGCTTGGGCTTTGAGATTCTCCTAGAACCAGATCAAACTTAAACTGATCTGATCAAGTACCAATTTCTAGAAAGTTTTATACCTATGAAGATCTAGGGCTAGGCAGCTATTCTTGATGATATGAGTCAGCTAGTCAGCCAATGATCAATACAGATCTCACTCCACCCTCCTTAGAAAACGGGGATCACCTTTCACGAACTGAGTTTGAGCGCCGTTATCAAGCTATGGCCTCCTCGATCAAGGCAGAACTCATCGAAGGAATGGTTTACATGGCTTCACCGACCCGGCTGGTACAACACGGGCGTCCCCACGCGGCTCTCATGCTCTGGTTGGGAATGTACTGGCAAGCAACCCCGACCGTTGATTTGGGAGATAACGTCACGGTTCGTCTTGATCTAGACAATGAGCCTCAGCCGGATGCTGTCTTACGCCTTGTGCAGGGATCCTCACGGGTATCAGAGGATGGATTTATTGAAGGATCCCCAGAACTTATTGCTGAGATTGCCGCCAGTTCTGCCAGCTATGATCTGCATGAAAAAAAACGAGTCTATCAGCGCAACAGCATCCGAGAATACATCGTTTGGCGAGTGTTGGATGAAGAGGTTGATTGGTTTGAGCTGAGTAAAGATGGATATACCTTACTGAAACCAGATCCTGAAGGAGTGATTAAAAGTCCATTTTTTACAGGGCTCTGGCTGAACGTGCCAGCATTATTAGCAGGGAACTTAACGTCCGTTCTGGCCACTTTACACAAAGGACTGGCTTCAGCAGATCTTGCCTGAAAACATGCAGAGATTATCAGAGACGGCGAAGCAGGCTACAGAAGGTTATGGGTTAAGTCGTGGCTTCCGTGAAAGGAAGAAGCTAGCAACTTTGCAGTGAAACTCCGGCAGTAAGGGGGAGATGAGATCATCTTCTACAAGTAAAGTTTTGATCAGAACCAGCTGCGCATTGTCACGGCGATACACCTCAACCCGTTGGCTGATCGGATCAATTATCCAATACTCCTGTACTCCCTGTACGGAATACAACTTCAGCTTGGCAATTCGATCTCGATTTTCATTGGCCTGCCCTGGTGAGAGGACTTCTACAACCAACTCAGGAGCTCCCCGAAAATGCCCTGCTTCATCTTGAATTTGCTCCAGCCGATTGTAGCTAACCCAAACCACATCAGGGGCCACATTATCTGAGTCAGAGAAGATCAGCCCTGGCATAATCGAAGGTTCTCCGAGGCCACTTTCTAAAGACCATTGATGTAAAGCTGCAAAAACACAGCCAACAAGATGCTGGTGCCGATGATGTGGGGAGCGGGTCACAAGCAACTCTCCATCGATGATCTCGTAGCGGATCCATTCATTCTCAGGTAGGGCTTCCACATCCTGAAGGGTCCAGCGAACGCGGCTTGGGCTTGATGTCATAAGGGTCAACAGAGGCAGTCTGCACACTATACTAGCTTTGTGCTTCCGAATTCATGCTCATGAAGCGACGGACTCAACATTGAGAAAACTTGAAGTGTGCTCATGCACTATATAAGAGTAAATCCGACCAAGCCCACAATCGTCATGGCTGCGGCTGTCATGATATAGAGAAGCGCAATTCCTGCCCCTGCCCCAGAGCCCAACCCAGTACCGATCAGCGTTGACCAGAATGTTTTCTCTAGCAGTAGGGGTGCAAAGATATTATCGGCAAGAGGCCCCGCGATCAGAGCCGCTAGTGCACCTCCACCTAACTGCACCAAAGAGTTCACAGCAAATACCCGCCCCTGAACTGCCGATTGCGTCTGGGTCATCCACACTGTTTTTTCGGAGCTACCCAGCAAAGGAAAATGTAGCGATGAGCTTAATTGAGCCGGAATCCAGATCCGGGGTGAACGTCCCAAGCCAAAGCAGATCTTACTTAATCCCGCTCCCACATATCCCCAAATCATTCCCTTGATATCCCGCTTAGGCCCTCCCCAGACACTCAGAAGCAGCGTTCCCAGCACTCCCCCAATTCCTGCCGCTGCCACAATCGACCCAAAGATTTGCACATCGCCATTAGTACGGGAAAGGATCATTGGTTCATAAACGGCATCTCCTAAATCGTGAAAGAACCAAAATAACCCTGAGATCAGAAGGACCCAACGCAAATCAGGGTTGTGCCAAATGTAGTTAAATCCGAAGAGAACATTGAGTTTAAAAGGGGGTTGACTTTCTTCAGGAGTGCTCGGTTGAGGAAGGACCACCATTAGCAGTGTTGAGATCGCAACGCAAAAACTGACTAGATCTAGCACTCCAATACCCACCAATCCGATCAGAGGATACAAAAGACCTGCTGCAGCTGGGGCAAAGATGATCGCACCATAGTGGATGCCGATATTCAGACTATTTGCTCGGCTGTACTGATGGGCAGGAAGTAGCAATGACAGACAGGTGGAGTAGGCAAGTTGTTGGAGCTGACCGAAGATCCCATTCACAGCTACGAAGATATAGAGATGCCAGATCTGAAGGGTTCCTGTTTGAAAGAGCAACACGATCATTAGCGTGGACAGGGCTGCAACACTATCTGCCACAATCATCAAGACCCTGCGATCTAGACGATCCACAATAACCCCAGACAAAAGGGTAAGTGGGATCTGGGGAAGTTGAGTAAAGAGTCCGATCAATGCCAGAGGGGTAACGGCCTGAGTTTGCTCCCAGATCCAGAATGACAGAGCCAACTGAGTCATGTAGCTGCCAACAGTAGACAGCAATTGCCCTATCCAAATGATCAAGAAGGTCTTCACGTCAGGCCCTCAAGGAGCGAAGATTGGGGTGAAGAAAGGGGCAATTCCCACAGTAGCCTTCTCCTTCAGGCAGCCGAAATAGCAAACAACACACTTGCCGGAGGTGGCGAGGCTCAGAAGAATCCACGTTTTCGTTCATGATCCGGTGTAGGGGATTCCGCTGTGTCCCATCCGCTGTCCGGGGCTGCTCGATGATCTGGTGCCAATCGGATTGACAGGCGGGTGCAGCTCCTGGGTAGGAGAGCATCTGCTCATGAAGATAGGCATAAACATTGCCTGTGTTTCCCCACATGACGGAGCGGGGTAAGTGGGTCAGGTTATTCAGGTTAGTGATCAACAGATGCAAATGTTGAAATAAAGGCTTTAAGACGAAAGTATGCAGCTCATTGAGACCGGAGGCAACCGCCTGATCTGGAAGGACCCTTCCCAATCGAGAAGGATAGATGATGGTCCGCAGTGGATTCAGCAGGATCCGTTGAGGCTGATTTTCTTGAATAATGATCTGAATGGTTTCTGTGGAAGCTTCCACACCTATCCCCAGGAGGGTCATCGGGGGTAACACCGCCAGGATTAAAGCGTTGTTGTAGAGCTTATTCCACAGCGATGCAGCCACGGCTAGTTCTTGAATGTTGTGTTCTGCTGCCAGAGTATTGATTGCTCCTCGAAGTCGGTCCGGTTGCAAATAGTCCGTGGCAGAAATGATCTCAACCTCTCCGGGAAGAGGACTGACCACCAGTCGATCTCGAATAAATTCATCCAGGTGGGGTGAGATGGACTTGATCCAGGCATCCAGAGATTGAGGGGGAAGCATCTCGTTCCTACTCCAACAAATGTTCAAATAAATCATCCAGAATGCGGTTGGCTCCTCCGATGTTTCGCTCTCCCACCCAGCTACCATAGTTCACTGGATAAACATGCCCTGCTTCCACAACCTGCAGGCGAGACCAGAGAGGATGGCGACGGATCCTATCCAAAATCCCCTGTTCTGGGTCATATTCCATCAGGAAGATCGCGTCACTTTCCAGGATCTGCAGCTGCTCCAGAGAGATCTCTATCGTCCACTTCCGTTGCCGTTGCCCCTCAGGGCGGGATAATCCTGCTTCCTCTAAAACACTGCCCATAAAGGACTCCGCCAGATAGATCCGAACAGGTAATCCTGGTCCATAATCTCCAGCCGAGACGATTGAGACCTCAGTTTCCGGCAAACGATCCCCCATACGCAGTTGAAACTCCTCAATCCGCTCTTGATAATTCTGTAATAAGCGATCCGCCTCGGCTGTTTTCCCAAGAGCTTCAGCATAGATGGCCAGATCTGCCTTCCATTCCACATCGCCGCTAGGAGCAACCACCGTTGGAGCAAGCTGCTGAAGCTGAGGGTAGATCTCGGCTGCATCATAGGGGGTGGCCAGGATTAAATCCGGTTGCAGTTCCAGCATTCGTTCCAGATTCGGCTGCTCATAGGTTCCGATCGATTGCACCCCTTCTAACTGCGCTGGGGAATAGGAAAGAAAGTCCGGTAGTTCCGGAGCAGCAATCGGTGTTACCCCCAGGGCCAGGGCTGCATCCAGAGGGCTGGTGTCCAGAACAATCACCCGCTGGGGATCTAAAGGAACACAGGATTCCCCCATTTTATGTTTCACTACCCGACATTCCTCCTGAGCCGATCCTTCCCGAACAGAGCTCCCTCCACAGGAAAAAAGCCAGGTGCTTGTGACGATAATAATTCCCCAGAGAATACCTTTTCCCTTAAACCAGATCATCATTAAAACTCCCAGCGAATTGTGCCCAGCAACTCAAGGGGAGCCCCTGGAAAGATCCGATTCACTCCCTCCGCTGCCTCGAAATAACGGGTATCAAAAAGATTGCGGATATTCAGTTGTGCCTGCAGCTGATCTCGACTGTAGTAAAAAGCCACATCAGTACGAAGATAGTCAGGCAAAGTAAAACTATTCTCCAGATCCCCAGCTCTTTCACCTACATAAAACAGACCTAATCCAAACCCGAGCCCTGATAGCTTTCCTTCTGGGATAGTATAAGTTGTCCATAGATTGGCAGCATGTTCGGGCACATTGATCAGACGGTTCCCCACAGGAAAATCATTATCTTCCTCAATCCTGGCATCTGTGTAGGCATAACCCAGAATTATTTCCCATCCCGGCAAAATTTCCCCAACGGTATTGAATTCGATCCCCTGGCTGCGTTGTTCACCTGACTGGGTGGAGAAATTCAGACTTGGATCCCTGAGATCAGTAGTCAGAAGATTTTCTAACGTCAGATCATAATATGCCAATGTGGTGGAGAGCCGTTGATCCAGCCAGTCTGCTTTGAGACCGAATTCATATTGAGTCCCCTCCTGAGGTTGAAAGGGCTCATCATCCAAACTCCGACCCGTTACCTGTTCAAAGGATTGACTAAAACTACCGTAGAGAGAAAGGGTTTCCCTGGGTTTGTAGACTAGGCCCACACGAGGAGAAAAGGCTGTATCGCTCTGACTGGTTCCGGATCCACTGAGAAAATCTTCACTGGCCTGGTTGACGTAATCAAACCGCCCCCCAACTAACAAGCTCAACTGATCCGAAAAGATCATCCGATCCTGGAGATAGATTCCTGCACTGGTGGCGGTACTACTAGAAGGATCAAATGACTCTACAATCGGACCCAGAGGCTGATTATATTCGGGATTAAATATGTCAATCGGACCTATTTCTCTGAACAGGAATGTAGGGCTGATGCCAAACTGATGATCAAAATCAGCGCCTAACACCAGTTCATGATCTGCTCCCAGTGCAGTAAAGGTTCCCACAGTGGAGAGAGAGAATTCATAATTGTTTTGAGCAAAGCTATATCCAGCATCTCCGGTAACAAATGCTCCCCTCTGTTGGGTTCGTAGATCTTCATCCAGACCAAATGGTGCGACTGAATCCTGAACATCCTCTTCCCACACAAAGCGGAAAAGATTATTGAGCCTCCAGTTCTCATTAAAGCGATGCTCTAACTCATAACCCAACCGCAGAGTGAAGCGATCATTGCGATCAAAGCTTGGCTCTCCTAAGTAGCGACTGATGGGCAGAGTCCCGTTGGGATTGAATGCAATCGTCCCCTCGAGAGGTAGACCCCGTTCATTCGGAAATTGGGCGTTGAGATATTCTGCCTCAAACGTAAAGTCTGTATTCTCATTGATCCTCCAGGTAATCACGGGAGCAATTAGATAGCGATCAATATCAATTTCATCGATAAAAGTGTCGGTCCCAAAAAGAGAAGCATTCAGGCGATAGCTAACATTGCCATCTTTGCCAACAAGATCAGATAGATCGAGAGCAGCCTGATAGGTGTTAAAGCTGCCGTATGTCAATTCAAGATCAAATAGGGGGGCAAACACGGGTTTCTTGGTGATGATGTTGATGGCACCACCCGGAGAGAGTTGTCCAAACAACGCAGAGGCAGGCCCCCGTAACACCTCAATTCGCTCCACATTGCCCAGATCAAATCCGGTTCTACCCGCATCATTGTCTCGCACCCCGTTTCTGAGAAAGGTATTTCCCGTGTTGAAGCCGCGAACCGTGAAGCCGGAGAAAATATCTCTGGGTGAATCACTAGGGATGATCCCAGGAGCGTTGCGCAATACGTCCAGCAAATCCAGTGCCTGCTGATCCTCGATCACGGCTTCGGGAATGACCTGAATCGACAGGGGAATATCTAGAATCGGGGTCTCTGTACCTGTTCCGGTAGTGGCCGCAGGCGCTCGATAGCGATCCCGTTGTGCGGTAACCAGGATCTCTTCCAACTCTAGTGCTGATTCGGGAGTTGCTGTTGGAGCGGGAGATGGAATGGGTACTGGGGTAGGCGTAGGTTCCACAACAGCTTGAGCGGTGGTAGAGGAAGTTAATCCTTCTCCCAAGCCGATCACAATGGCTTCCCGTTCAATGCGGACGTCTGGTGTAGGAAACGTTTCATTTCCCAGGATCGTCACCCGTACACTGGAATCCGTCCGACGATCAACGCTTATCGATCGGATCTCTGGAATCGGATTCACCTGTCGCAAGGATCCCCTTTGCAGTTGGGCATTGACAAGATCAATAACCAGCACCTGTCCCGATCCCGAGGTGAAAACGTTTACATCGCCCTCCCCAACCGTTCTGATCCGCACCTGTGGACCCTGAGGTGTCCTTTCCGCCGCGACCCCACTGATCTGGGCTGGACTCACCTGTGCGATCCATGCCGATATGGGACTTGCCCAGCTTACGCTCATGGTGCTCAACCAGAGGATGCCAGCGAATCCCCAACCCTGCCACTTCATCTACAACTCCTCATCCTCATCACTACACATCCCCTAATGAGAACTAGTCTCAGGTTCAGTGGATAACAGAGTAGTTGATCCGGAGGGGGAATCCTCTTGCAGCGGGAGGTTTTTCTCTTTGATCCGGAAAAAATCTCAGCGGTACTGGAGTTGATATTGCTTGGGGCTAAGCCCACAGTGTTTGCGAAAGGCCATGGAGAAGGAGGTAGGACTGGCATATCCCACTGAGGCCGCAACCCTGGAAATCGTTAATTCCTGTTGCTTCAGTAGTTGTGCAGCCTGATCCATGCGCAATTGATGCAGATACCCAAACACCGTAGTGCCGAAGACCATTTGAAATCCACGTTTGAGGGTGCAGTCATTTAATCCCACCTGCCGAGAGAGTTCTAGCAGTGAGGGGGGATCAGGGATTTGCTGCTGCAGAATGCTACTGGCATGGTGAATTCGCTCAACGTCACCTGCAGACAAGTAGACTCTGGGTTGGGAATCATGATTCTTCTGAGCTTTCTCTTCCAAAAGCAAGGCTAGAAGCTCTAAAGACTTACTTTCTAAGTACAATTTCTTGACGACTCCCTGGTAGGGGCAATTCAGGATCTGCCGTAAAGTTGCTAGCATAGCTCGAGTGATTTTCTGTATTGGTTGAGGAGTTTCTTTTGTGCTTAAATTGCCAGATGTCGTTCCCCTTGATTCCAGATAAACATCTTCTATTTGATCCCCGAAAAGATCAGGAAGACTATCTAATGGAAGATGAAGATCTACGGCAACTTTATGCTCTCCTGCTTTCTCCCTGATCTGATGAGTGGAAGGATTGGCCCAATAATGTCTGCCTGCAGTAATTTCTATGTCATTTCCCAGCCAGTAGGTTGAAGACAGGTTAAACACGATCTCCAAATAATCTAGGCAAGGAGGCAACGAGAGAAGCAGATGATCCTGCTGGAATACATAGTCATGCAATGTTAGTTGAATGCCATTACGCAAGAAAATATCACGTTTGCACCCTGTAGCTAAGTCTGGCAAGTAGGCAATGATTTGATCCTCAGGATCGCAAGGATCAACTTGCCGCTCAAAGATTCCCTGGTCCTGGCTCAGGCTCTGGTAATGCTCCCAGGAGAGGACTAACATAGGTTATTGCCATCAATTTGCAGCACCCAGCTTAAAGGATACTCGATTTTTCCCTGGAGGCGGCCTGGATCACCTAGGAAGCTGACCCCAGTATGCTGGAAGCACCGATACCGTTTCACCCATGACCCCACGGCTTTACACCACCGATCTCACCCTCACCTACGACAAGGTGCCCATTGTCAGAGGACTGAACCTGCAGTTCCCCGCTGGCCAGATCAGTGTGCTGGTGGGTCCCAATGGCTGTGGTAAATCCACCATTCTCAAAGGGCTGGCCCGCATCCTCAAGCCCAGGCACGGCTCAGTCATCCTGGATGGGCAGGCGATCCACACGCTTCCCACGCGTCAAATTGCCCGTCAGATGGGGATCCTGCCGCAAAACCCAGCCGCTCCTGAGGGATTAACTGTCAAGGATCTGGTTGCTCAGGGTCGTTACCCCCATCAAAGCTGGTGGCAGCAATGGTCTTTGCTGGATGAGCAGATGACCTATCAGGCCCTGACCCTGACTCATCTTCTTGATCTGGCGGAGCGGCCTGTGGATCAGTTGTCGGGGGGGCAGCGACAGCGCGCCTGGATTGCCATGTCCCTCGCTCAGGACACCCCCATCCTGCTTCTGGATGAACCCACCACGTTTCTGGATCTGGCCCATCAAATGGAGGTTCTCGAACTTCTCTGGGAGCTGAACCAGCAACAACAGCGGACCATTATCATGGTTCTCCACGATCTGAATCAGGCCTGTCGTTTTGCTCATCATCTGGTGGCCATTCGAGAGGGGCAGGTGATCGCTGCAGGACAGCCACAGGAGGTGATCAGAGCCGAGGTCGTAGAGCAAGTGTTTGGCCTGGAGTGCCGCATCATCACCGATCCTGTGTCGGGCACCCCCCTGTGCATTCCTGTTAGCCGCCGACTGGAAGAACGATCCAGGATGCTCCCATGAGACAGGATTTAACTTCATCCTCCTATTCATTTTTACCCCGTCAATCCTATCTGGGATTCGGCCTACTGCTTCTGGCAGGGATCCTGGCGCTTAGCCTGATGGCAAGTTTGGCCTTGGGGGCAGCAGACATCTCTCTCTCATCCGTGTGGCAGGCCCTGTTTTCCTTCAACAACTCCACAGAGCACCTAATCATCCGTACCGTGCGCCTGCCCCGATCTCTGGTGGCCTTACTGGTGGGAGCAGGGTTGGGAGTTGCTGGAGCGATCATGCAGGGACTCACCCGCAATCCCCTGGCCGATCCAGGCATCCTGGGGATCAATGCCGGAGCCGCACTGGCGGTGGTGGGCACCGTATTTTTCCTGGGATCGGCATCAGCGTCAGTGTACACCTGGTCTGCCTTTGCTGGAGCAGGATTGGCCGCGGTAGCTGTTTATGGGTTGGGATCCCTGGGTCGAAGTGGATTAACGCCCCTCAATCTCACCATTGCAGGCGCAGCCCTGACGGCCTTTTTGTCTTCCCTAACCACAGCCCTGCTGCTGCTCAGTCAACGCACCCTGGAGGAGATCCGGTTTTGGTTGGCGGGATCGGTGGCGGGTCGAGATCTGGAATTGGTGGGGCAAATTTTTCCCTATGGGGTGCTGGGAATGCTGGCGGCGATGTTGCTCAGTAAGCAGATCACGATTCTCAGTTTGGGGGATGAAGTGGCCACGGGTCTGGGTCAAAAAACGCTCTGGGTCAAAACTTCCGCCGCAGGGATCGTGGTGGTGCTGGCGGGATCAGCAGTGGCGGCAGCGGGGCCGATTGGGTTTGTGGGTCTGGTGATCCCGCACATTGTCCGCATTCTCGTGGGGGTGGATTATCGCTGGATCCTGCCCTACTCAGCTGTGGCTGGAGCCATTCTGTTACTGGTTTCTGACATCGCAGCTCGGCTGGTGATCCGTCCCCAGGAGTTACCCGTAGGGATAATGACAGCACTGGTGGGAGCGCCGTTCTTTCTCTATCTGGCTCGCTGGAAAATCAAAAGGTAAGCCCCAGGCAACCATCGATCCTGCTCCCGATTGCACCCAAAGAGATCCGGAAGGCACCCCAATTTGAAGATTGGATCACCTACAATTTTTAAATCGATCTGACTGCAATGGTTTGTAATGGACTTAGATGGAGCAATTCTGCGTGCCTGGTCGTGCTCTGCATCCTCTGCATCGGCTCCTGAAGTATGGCAATCCTTATCGGATTCAAACTCTACGGGCTATCACGTTCTCTATTTTACATACACTCTTTGATGCTGCGCCTCCCTGGTTGATCGGGGCAGCTGTCGATCCGACTTCCTCGATCTGAATCCTTACCAAAAAAGCAAGTTCGACACGCATTTTTTCTCTATTTGGTCGGACAGCTTACCATTCCGTTAGACATCGCTAAAAAAAGTTTGGAAGCACCGCACTAGGAGGTTCTCATGTCCATTCCAGCCCTTAATGAAGCAACGATTCGTCGTAACGCCACAGCTGAATCCTTGGCGAAAGGTGAGGCATACTACCGGAGGGGATCAGTGGTCGATCTGATTCAACGGGACCATGTCATTCAGGCTTTTGTTGAAGGCAGTGTGGCTAAACCCTATCAAGTTACTCTGGGCTTCGACAGCGGTGGATTGACCTCCGCCCACTGCAGCTGTCCCTATAGCTTTGAGGGGTGGTGTAAGCACATTGTGGCTACGTTATTGACCTGTCTGCATCAACCGGAAACCATTGAGGAATGTCCCACGCTGGAGCAACTGCTCAATGGTCTAAACCTGCAACAAATCCAAGGGTTGGTGCAGGCCCTGGTGGCAAAGCAGCCCGAACTGATTGAGGCCATCGATCGCTACGTCAGGCTGATTACGACTCCATCTGCTCGACCCCACCCCAACCCACCTATGCGCCGTACCCCAGTGGATCCGGTTCCCTTCCGCCAGGAAGTCCTTCAGATTTTACAGAATGCTATCGACTACTTCGAATACGGAGGAGAGGAGGAACCCGTTACAGATAACTTGCTGGAGGTGATTCAGAAGGCCCAGGAATTCACGGAGCAAGGGGATGGCTCGAGTGCTCTGGTGATTCTGGCATCTGTGACGGATGCCTGTATCGCAAATTGGGAGGACGTAGAAGATTACGGTGTTGAGAATCATGAGGTTGTCGATGCCTTGAATAAGGCCTTGACTGAGGCAATTCTCAGCACTGATCTCACACCAGAGGAGACCGCTAACCTGGAATCCAATGTGGAGGGCTGGCAAGATCTGTGGGAGGGAGCTGATTTTGCCATGAGCCTGGAAGCATTGCGTCAGGGCTGGGACTACGTGCCCCTACAGCAGGTTCTGCAGGGCACGATGACTGAGTTGGGCGCCTGGGATCGCGAAGCTCCCAACTACGCGGATGATTTAGCCCTGATCCGACTGAAAATCCTTGATCGACAGGAACGCTACCAGGAATACCTGTATCTGGCCGAGGCGGAGGGACAGACCCAACTCTATCTGACCATGTTGGGTCGCCTGGGTCGGATCGAGGAAGCCCTGCAGGCAGCTCAAACTCACATGACCACTATGGAGGATGCCTTTGCCCTCACTCAGGTGCTGCGGCAGCAAGGTGCAGTGGAGCAAGCTCTGCAAATTGCCCAAACTGGGCTCACCCTGCCTGGCAACGGCTACTATAACCTCGCCATTTGGACCAGTGATCTGGCAGAAGGAATCGGTGATTGCCAGGCTGCACTCTCTGCCAGAATCGTTGCGTTCAAAGCCAGACCCTCCTTGGAAGATTACCAGAAGGCTGAAGATCTGGCCGGGGAACAGTGGCTCAGTCTAAAGGATGATCTGTTGAATTTCCTCCGTACCAGTCAAATCTGGGGCATAGAGCAGGCAAAAGTTGATATTTTTCTGCAGGAAGGATGTATAAATGATGCCATTGCCGTAGTTACTGACCTGCACTCCTATCACTCAGCTCTGATTGGTCGAGTCATGGATGCTGCCCTTAGCCACCATCCGGCTTGGGTGATTGAAAATGCTTGCCGCCGCGCTGAGTTGATTATGGATGCTGGGAAAGCCAAAAACTATGACAATGCTCTGGATTGGCTGAAGAAGGTACGGGCTGCCTATCTTGTAGCAGATCGGCGATCAGAGTGGTCAGCTTACCGAACTCAGCTGATGACAACTCATGGTCGCAAGTATAAGTTGATAGCAATGCTCAAACAGCAGGATATGGAGTAATCGATAATGGCCGAATTGGATGTGAACTTCCTACAATAGCCCTGGTGATGGGAATGATCTATGCGGCGACGGAATTTCTTAATAGCAGGATCGGCTGTGCTGGGCGGTGGAATGGCGGGGGTCGCTCTGGCCTGGCATTACCGTCCGCAACCTCAATCGGAGACCCTTGCTAGCCGTTCTCCCTCAGGATCTTCACCCGCAGCTCCGTCGGCAACCCCGCAACCTGCTAGTACACCCACAACCGTCTCAGTGCCAGGTCTGCCCAGGGAGCTTTACATTCCTCCCCGCCGCGATGTCCGGCTCATGGTGACCAGCGACCTGAATGCTTCCTATGGATCCGTGGACTACGACCTGGAGGTGGATCGGGCCATTCAACTGATTCCCTACTGGCAACCGGATATTGTTATCGGAGCAGGCGATATGGTGGCCGGACAGGATCCGCGCCTGAGTGTAGAACGGCTCAAGGCCATGTGGGTGGCATTTGATGAACACTTTGCTGCCCCGCTACGGGAGGCAGGTTTGCCCTATGGATTTACGGTCGGCAATCATGATGCCTCCAGCTACCGCTCTGTGAAAGGGACGTTCCTCTTCCAGAAGGAAAGGGACGAAACGGCCAATTACTGGAATGATCCTGCCCATGAGCCTGGACTACAGTTCATTGATCGGGCGGGGTTTCCCTTCTACTACACATTTGAACATGCAGGGATCTTTTTCCTGGTCTGGGATGCCTCCTCTAACTGGATCCCACCGGAGCAACTGGCCTGGGCAGAGGCAAGCCTAAGCAGTGATAAGGCTCAGTCAGCCCCCCTGAGAATTGTGATCGGGCACCTGCCTCTCTACGGGGTTGCGACAGGCCGAAATGAACTGGGGGAAATTTTGGAGAATGCTGAGGAGAAACGAGCCCTGCTGGAACGCTACCGCGTGCACACCTACATCAGCGGCCACCACCATGCCTACTATCCCGCCCACAAAGGTCAACTGCAGTTACTCCACTGTGGCATTTTGGGTAGCGGTCCCCGGCCCCTGATCAACACCCCTCTGGCCCCTCGCAAAACCCTGACGCTGGTGGATGTGGATTTCAACGAGGCCAATACCTTTTACACCACCTACAACATGCAGACCCTGGAACTGATCGAACAGGGGGAGCTTCCCCGATTCCTAGCGGGTGCCAATGGAGTGGTGATGCGACGGGATGTGGAATGGCAAGATCTTACTCCAGAGGAACTGGCTACCTGCCGCAGTCAGATTGGGGATCTTTGCCGTGAATGATCAGGCCACCTGTCGGCGCATGTAGCGAAAAGCCCCTTCGGTGCCCCCACCCAGCCCATGGGCAATTTGAATATTCAACTGCGCCATGGGTTCTAGATATCTGGCATTTTTCAGCGGACCTGCATCCACGGGATCGAAGCCTGCATTGCGAATGAGATGAGCCACCACGGCTTTTGCTTCCGGATCATCTCGGCAATAAAACCCTGTGGCAGGATACTCCCCAAAGATCTGTTTGCCTGGCTCCATCACCTCTGCAAATATTGTGTTGAAGGCCTTTACAATCCGGATGCCTGGCAGGTGCATGGCGATCTAGCGTGCTGAGTAACCGCTTCTTTTCATGGAATCAGACTTGAATGCGTCGACATCATCTCATTTCCACTGTTGTCAAAATAGCCAGATGGTTTGGCATCGGGAATTTTATCCTCTGAAATCTCGAGGCTGTTGAGTTCGTCGCTCCCTCGTTCTTCCCCCTGGCTACAATGGCCTCTGCACAAGGCTTGGGCGTATAGTGAAGGGGCCACCCCTTACCTGCGGATCGCCATGGCTGAAATGATCCCTGACAAACTGCCGCGCCGGGCCTCTGCCGGAGAAAAGAAGCTGTTCTCAGTTCTGCAACACCTGCCGGAAGAAGACATTGTTTACTATGAGTCTTTGGTGGACGATCGTTACCCAGACTTTTTGCTGATCTGCCCTGGCTTGGGCCTGCTGGTGATTGAGGTGAAGGGATGGCGCTTGGGGGATATCCTGGCGGCGGATGCCCAGACGATCAAAGTACGGGAGTTTGGGAAAGAAGTGGATCATCCGCATCCCTTTACGCAGGCACGGGACTATTGGATGTCGCTGGTGAGCCATTGCCAGGAGGATGTGCTGGGAAAGCGGTTGCTGCAGCAGGATGATCATGGCAACGCTCTGTTTTTGTTTCCCTTTGGGCATGTGGTGGTTTTTCCCTACATAGCATCAGAGCAACTGCAGCAGCATCCTAAAATGGGGCCTGTGTTTCCGTTGCAACGGGTGATGACCCGCGATCAGTTGGAACAGTGGCAGGAAGATGCATTTACCCCCGACCTGCTCACAGCTGCCATCAAGAGCTACTTTGATCCCTTCTGGGAAATCAAACCGCTGACGTTAATGCAGACCAAGATCCTACGGGCCATTGCTCACCCAGAGATTCGAATCCAAAGTCAGGGGGATGGGGCAACCTCAGATCCAACCCAGGACTCTCCGGAAGGGGATGAAGATCTGGTGGATCTGAAGATCCTGGATTTGAAGCAGGAACAAAATGCCCGCCATATCGGCTCAGGACACCGCATCATCTATGGGGTGGCTGGATCGGGGAAAACAATTCTGCTGGTGGCGCGGGCCAAGCTTCTCAGTAAACAGGATCCCCAATCTCGCATTCTCGTCCTCTGCTACAACGTCACCCTATCCGCCTATCTGAAATCGGTGTTGGCAGACTGTGCCAAGAATGTGTTTGTCTTTCACTTTGACGGGTGGGCCAAGCACAATTCTGCTTCTCGCAAGCGGGAAGAGTCGGATGAAGCCCTGGGGGAACGTCTGCTGGCGGCTCTTCAAAATGGACAGGCCTGCGATAGCCGTCGCTATGATGCGGTGCTGGTAGATGAAGCGCAGGACTTTGAACCTGTGTGGTTTAAATGTGTTCTGGAGGCCATGCAGGAACCCGAAGATGGGGATTTGGTGATTGTGGGGGATGGCAACCAGAGCCTGCACCGTCGCAACAAGATCAACTGGAAACAACTGGGGATCAAGGCCCAGGGGCGGACCATTTCGGCCAAGTTTGATCTGGATAAAAACTACCGCAATACCCGCCAGATCATGGAACTGGCCAGTGTCTTCGCCAGTACAGATTCCGAGGATCCCGAGCCGGAGGAGAGTATCCGGTCCTTGCAGGTGGATCCAGAAAAATGCAAGCGATCGGGTCCAAAACCTCGACTGGTGCGGGCTGCCAACAAAACCGAAGAATGTAAGCGGGTGCTGCGGATCATCCAGGATCTGACTCAGGGGCACTGGTTTGGGCAAACAGTGAAACCGCTTCAGCCTGAGCAGATTGCCATCTTTTATCCTCGTCTCAGCCGCCGCAATGAAGATATGTTCCGTGCCTTTCTCAAAAAAATGAACGAAGCGATTGCTCCCGTGACCTGGCTCACCGACAAAGGAAACCCCCAGTCTAAAACCAAAGTTGCAGAAAAATCGATTAAAGTCCAAACCATTCATTCTGCTAAAGGATTGCAATACAAGGCGGTGATTCTCTTATGGGGCGATGATCTGCCATCACCCTTTGAGGATGCAGATGAACAGGTGGAGCGACAACTTTTTTATGTAGCGCTAACGCGACCTGAAGATTATCTGGTGATTAGTTACTCTGGATCATCCAGCTTTATTCAGGAGATTGAACAGTCGGGCAAAGCTGATCTGGAATAAACTAAAGCCACTCTTCTAACCGCCCCAACTGATCCCGAAACCCTAAAGTTAATTCCTGATACCAATCCCTTACCTGCAGTTGGTCCACGGCTTTGCGCAAAGCAGCCTGACTGCGAAGCACGGGAGCCTGTACCTGACTGGAAACATTCTCCTGAGCCGCAATTTGCTCAAACATGGCCAGCTCAGTTTGCAGATAAAGAATTAAATTGGCCACATCTTGAGGATGTGGGTAGTGAGATGAGTTGGATGGGGGGGAAGGGGGCATAAGGCTGAGAGCTATCAATACTTGATCAGTATCATGATTAACTTCCAGTCACCAGATCACCACCCTAAAATCTAAAAGCAGTTTAGGCATAAAGTTTTATTTCCAGCCCCCAGGAGAACGATTTCCTTCGGTAAAGATATATACAGGCGCGAATCTGTTGCGGGGTCAGCTGAGCGTCATTTTCCCTGTTAGGAGTCAGTTGTTTCATGTCCGTATTGTTAATGATTGAGCCCCTTGAGGCGCTGTGGGTGCGTCCCCAGGATCCTGTTCGCATGGTTGCTGAGCGGTTACGGCAGCTTGAGCAGTCGTGGGCTCTGGTGGGTTCCCCCACTCAATTATTAGGGATGGTGACGGTGCAGGATTTGTTGACTGCCATTCTGCTCCCCGATTCACCATCAAAGATCACCGTGGAACAGGTGATGCCCGCCGCTCCGCCACCCATAGGGCTGTCCGACTGTCAGGATCCTGAGGCAGTCCTGCGGCAGCTAGAGCACCATCATCGGCAACACCTGCCGGTACAAAATGAAAGGGGTGAGGTCATAGGGGTGGTGACCCAGGATCACCTACAGAAAGCTGTGATTGAACAGTACCGTCGGGCAATTCAGACCGCTCAATCTCTCTCCTGTATGCAGGATGTTGAAGAGCAATTACAACAAAGAATTGAGCAGGAGCATTATCTCAACAAGGTGGTGCAGGCGATCCGGCAGTCTCTGGATCTGGAGCAGGTCTTTTCAATTGCAGCCACGGAGATCAGCAGCTTGCTCCGAGCAGAAGTGGCAATTGTGGAGTATTTTCCCGAAGCAGAATGCTGGCGGCATCGGGTGGCTAAAAGGATGGGATTTGACCTGCCGGAAAAACAGAACTTGGTGATTCCCGATGTGGATAATCCTTTCGCTGCCCAGCTGAAACGGAAGCAGGTAGTCCAGGTCAATAACACCTCAACCATTACCGATCCCATCAACCGCCCATTTGCAGAAGATCATCAAGGAGCTTGGCTGCTGATTCCGATTTCTGTTTATGGACAGGTATGGGGTAGTTTAACCCTGACTCGCCATCACATCTCCAATTGGACAGCAATGGAAATTGATCTGGGCCAACAGGTTGCGGATCAACTGGGGGTGGCGATCTATCAGGCGCGGTTGTACCAGCAACGGTTGGAAGAATTGGCGGCGCGGCAGCAGGTAGAACTGGCTTTAAAAGAATCAGAAATGCGGTTGCAGCAGATCCTGGATAGTGCTCAGGCCACAATTGTGGGCTTTCAGGTCTTTGCGGATGGGCAGTGGGATTACCTCTATTACTCCCAGGGAGCAGAACACCTCTATGGATTTAGTCCTGATGAGTTTTTTGCCGATCCTTATCTTTGGGATTCCCGAGTTCCTGAAGAAGATGTGCGGCAATCCTCCATTCGTCACCGCCTTGAGGATATCGTTGCAGAACGCCCCATCAATACGGTCTATCGGTTCCTCCACAAAGACAATTCCCTGCGCTGGATCCATTGCACGATGGTTCCTCGCCGAGATGACGCTCAAAACTGCTGGTTTGTAACCTCTGTCGGGGTTGACATCACAGAACAGAAGCTTCTTGAGGAAGAACTGCGCCGCTATGAACAAGTGGTGTCGGCCACAGTTGATGGTATTTCACTTGTGGATCATACCTATACCTATCGCCTGATCAACACCACCTACCTTCGCTGGAATCAGAAACATCGCGATCAAATTGTGGGGCACACAGTTGCAGAACTGTTGGGAGAAGAAACCTTTACAAACCTTGTAAAACCTAACATTGACCGCTGCCTGCAGGGAGAGGTGGTCACCTATGAAGATTGGTTTGAGTTTCCTGGAGTCAAACAAAAATTTGTCAGCGTCACCTACAGCCCTTACCGCGATCTAGATGGCATGATTTCTGGGATCGTTGTTTCTACTCGCGATCTCACCTCCCTGAAACGTACTGAACAGGTCCTGTATGAAACACAAATGCAGTATCTGAACCTGGTGAATACAGTTCAGGGGATTGTCTGGGAAGCGGATTTAGCTACCTTCCAATTCACCTTTGTTAGTGCTCAAGCGGAGAAGATCTTAGGTTATCCTGTCAGCCAGTGGTTAGAGCCAGGTTTTTGGGTGGATCACATTTATCCCGAGGATCGAGAGGCGGTTATCAAATGCTGTCAAGTGGCTAGACAAGCTCTGGAATCACACTCCTTTGAGTACCGCATGATCAGCGCCAAGGGTGAAGTGGTCTGGCTCTATGACTCCGTAACCGTTGTCGTTGAAGCAGGACAGCTGAGCAAGCTTCAGGGGCTCATGGTTGATATTACAGACCGAAAGCTGGCTGATTCTTCTCTCCAAGAGTACCAACAAATGATCCAGCAGGTAGCCGAGTCTACGCTGGCAATTCTGTACGTTTATGACCTGCTTGAAAACCGCAATATTTTTGTCAATCCCCAGATTGAGGAGGTGTTGGGGTACTCTTCTGCTGAGATTCAGGAGATGGGAAGTTCGTTATTTCCCAACTTGGTCCATCCAGATGATTTATTCCAGGTACTGACTCTCAAAGACCGCTGTACTCAAGTAACAGCCGATGAAATTCTCCCGATTGAGTACCGCATCCGGCACAAAGATGGCGGCTACCGCTGGCTTCTCAGCCGCGATCGGGTGATTAAACGCACAGCCAACGGAGATCCCTGGCAGATCCTGGGGGTGGCTACCGATATCACCCACCAGAAACATTTACAGGCCCAACTGGTAGAGCAGGTGGAACGGGAACACATGCTTGCCTCCATTTCCCAGCGGATCCGGCAGACCCTGGATTTGAGTGAGATTCTGCAGACGGCAGTTCATGAAGTCCGGCAACTGTTGGAAGCCGATCGGGTGCTGGTGTATAAACTATTGCCAGATGGAACAGGGGAAACCGTAGCTGAATCCGTGCTTCCGGGCTGGATTTCGATTATGGGACTCACCTTTTCGGAGGAAGTGTTTCCATCCGAATACCGTCAGCTCTACCAGCAGGGCCGGATCCGTGCCATTACGGACATTGAGTCTGGATCAGACATGATTACAGCATGTTTGCAGGAATTTGTGGAGCAGTGGCAGGTGCGAGCCAAACTGATTGTTCCCATTCTGCAAGGGGAGGAGCTATGGGGATTGCTGATTGCCCATCAGTGTTCAGGTCCCCGTTCCTGGTCTCCCTGGGATTCAGAACTGATGTTGCAGCTTGCGGATCAAGTGGCAATTGCCATCCGCCAGGCCGAACTCTACCGGGAGGTGCAGCAACAATCCCAGCAGCAAGAACTTTTAAACAGTATTGTGCAACGGATCCGTCAATCTCTGGATCTGGAGCAGATCTGGGAATCCGCAGTTCAAGAGGTGCGGCATCTCTTACAAACAGAGCGCGTGGTCATTTATCGACTTGAACACAATGGCATGGGAACGATTGTCTCAGAGTCGGTGAAACCAGGAACCTTGCCCTTACTGGGTATGATCATTGAAGATTCCTGCTTTACAAACCACTGGCATCTGGCCTACCAACAGGGTCGCATCAGTCAAATTAACGATATTGAGACCGCTGCCATTCAAGCCTGTCATGTGGAGTTATTACGCCATTGTCAGGTGCGAGCCAATTTGGTGGTGCCGATTCTGCAGGGAGAGGAGCTCTGGGGACTGCTGATTGCCCACCACTGCAGTGAACCCAAAAAGTGGCAACCCTGGACGGCAAAACTGATGCAACAAATCGCCAGCCAGCTGGGGATCGCGATTCAACAAGCAGAAATTTATAGCCAGCTACAGCAGAGTGAAGGGTATAACCGTGCCCTGGTGGATGCCATTCCTGATCTGCTGCTACGGGTCAAACGGGATGGGACTCGCACATTCATCAAATACGGATCGGATTACGGAGATCAGGTGAAAATCTACCATCCAGAAGACATGACTCTGGGAACCTCGATTCTGGATACCTTACCCCCCCAACTGGCTCAGCAACGCATGGCAGCTATCGAGCAGGCCCTGGATACTCGTCATATCCAGGTTTACGAACAGGTGCTCAGCTTTCCGGATCGGCAACAATTCGAGGAAGTACGGGTGATTCCCTACAATCCCGATGAAGTTTTAATCATTGTCCGTGATATTACGGAACGCAAACTGGCAGAAGCTCAAATGGAATTGGCCCGTCAGGAGGCTGAAGCAGCCAATGCGGCCAAGAGTCAGTTTCTGGCCACCATGAGTCACGAGATCCGTACCCCCCTGAATGCAGTCCTGGGGATGATCAGCCTGCTGGAGCAAAATCTCTTGACGGTTGAGCAACGGCAGCTGGTGAAGACGATCCGGAACGGGGGGGAAGTGTTGCTGGCGATTATCAGTGATCTACTGGACTTTTCTCGCATCGAAGCCGGACGACTGGAACTGACTTCAGAACCTCTGGAGGTGCCGGCCACGGTGGAATCAGTGCTAGCCCTCTTTCAGGCGAAGCTGGCAGAAAAACAATTGCAGCTTTCCCTGCAGGTAGATCCTCAAGTTCCCCCCTGGATTCGGGGCGATGCCCAACGGCTGCAACAGATCCTGATCAACCTTCTGAGCAATGCCCTCAAGTTTACCGAGCAAGGCTCGATCACCGTGACTTTGACTGCTACCCAGCTTGCTGCTGAAACACAGACCTGTGAGATCTGCTTTCAGGTGCAGGATACTGGGGTGGGGATTGATCCTGACAAAATCGATCTCATTTTTCAGCCGTTTCAGCAGGGAGATAGTTCCATCAGTCGGCGCTACGGCGGCACGGGGCTGGGTCTATCCATCTGTCGACACCTGTGTGAATTGATGGGGGGAACCATTTCTTTTGAAAGCCAAAAAGGCCTTGGATCAACCTTCTCCTTTAGGATCCCTGCAGAAATCGTTCCTCCCCCCCAGTCGCTGGAATCGCCTTCGGCGCATCTCGCCCAAGTGGTGCCCTCTCCCTCTTCGCTGCTAGCGTTGCGCCTACCCCTGCAGATCCTGGTGGTGGAAGATAATCCTGTGAATCAAACTGTGGCGGAGGCCCTGCTGCGTTGCCTGGGATACCAACCTACCCAGGTGAGCAATGGAGTCGAAGCCCTCGCTGCACTGGAACAGCAAGACTATGACGTCATCTTCATGGATGTGGAAATGCCGGAGATGGATGGCCTGACGGCAACCCGCCTGATCCGCCACCATTTTGGCCATTCCGTCAGCATTATTGGCATGAGTGCGGCAGCATTTCCAGAATCGCGGCAACGGGCCCTGGAAGCAGGCATGAATGATTACCTCACCAAGCCGATTCAGTTGCAGACTCTGTCGGCGGCTCTGCAGCAAAGCACTGCTCCCACCAGCGACATCCTTGGGGGAGAGCCTGCCTTAAGCCTTGATCCTCAGGTTCTGCTCACCTTGAAGACTGTCCTGGGTTCTCAGTCAATGGAGGTGATCCCTCGTATGCTGCAGACGTTTGTGTGGGATACAACCCAACGGTTGCAGGACATGGCTCAGGCCTCTGCCCAGGAGGATTGGGCGCGGCTGCGGAAACTGGCCCACGGATTGAAAGGCACCAGCAGTCAGTTAGGAGCTCAAAAACTCTACAAACTAGCTCAGGATCTGGAGGCCGGATGTCGTCTTGGGCTTCCTCACCAGCATCTGCAAACCCTACTGCAGCAGATCCACACCGAATTCACCCATGTAACCATCGCTCTTGAGCAGGAGATCGCTTGAATGACACGCACCACCCCTCAGTCTGCCCCTCTAATTCTGGTTGCTGATGATGATCCGCTGCTGGCAGAAGTGGTGGGGCCCATTCTCAGTCAGGAGGGATATCGCACCTCAATTGCCCGCAATGGTGCTGAGTGCCTGCGCAAAGTTGAAGAAGAGCTGCCTCAACTGATCCTGCTGGATGCGGTCATGCCTGACCCGGATGGGTTTGCCTGTTGTCGTCAGATCCGTGCCCTGAAGGCTGGAGCGACCATTCCCCTTCTCATGATCACTCACCTGGAAGATAACGAGTCCGTGAACCGCGCCTTTGAGGTGGGGGCCACCGATTATATCCAGAAGCCCTTGCACTGGGGGGTGCTCAAACAACGGATCCGGCGCCTGCTCCAGGCTCATCGCGACTGGCAGGAAAAAACACAGTTGATTCAAGAACTGGATTTTCAGGTGAAAGTGCGCAATGCTGAATTGCGAACTGCTGTGGAATTTGAACAACTCCTACGAGTAATTACTGATAAAGTCCGCAGCAGCCTGCAGGAAGAGGAAGTGCTGGCCACCGCCGTCCGAGAACTAACACGTGGCCTGGATCTGGGTCATTGCAAGGTGGCAGTGCCCGATGCCGAGGGGCAAACCTACCGAATTGCTTACGAACAGCCGGGGTATCTACCGGCCTCCCCCAGTGTTGAAAACCTACCATTCAATCCCGAGATCAGGATCCAGTTGCGACAGGGCCAGACGCTGCTCTACTCCTCGCTTGAGTCTCGTTGGCAGCGCGTTACCATTCTGTGCTGTCCTCTCCTGGAGGAAGAGTCGTTGATGGGTTTTCTGAGTTTAATCCGCTCCCCCGAGCATAGTTTTACCCATCTAGAGATCCGGCTGGCGGAGCAGGTGGCTAATCAATGTGTGATTGGCATTCGTCAGTCTCGTCTCTATCAGGCCACCCTGCAGCAGGTTTCCCAGTTGGCGGAATTAAATCAGCTCAAAGATGAATTTGTGCACCTGGTGTCCCATGAACTGCGCACCCCTCTTACCAATATGAAAATGGCCCTCAAAATGCTGGAGGGGGTTGATTACACTGAACGGCAGCACCGCTACTTTCGTATTTTGCAGTGTGAGTGGCAACGGGAACTAGATCTGGTCAATGATCTTCTGGATCTGCAGTCCCTGGAGTCGGGAACCCATCACCTGCATCTGGACACCATTGCCCTGAACGAGTGGATCCAGCCGTTCCTAGAGCCCTTCCACGTCCGTTTTCAGGAGAGGCAACAGGAGTTGTGCTTGTCTCTGCCTGCACAGGAATTTTATCTCACCACCGACGTCAAACTGTTGGGTCGCATTCTGGCAGAATTGTTGAATAATGCCTGTAAGTACACTCCAACAGGGGAAACTGTGAGCCTGACCATTGCGCCTAACCACCCCCATCTCCAGATTCAGATCAGCAACAGCGGGGTTGAGATCCCTGCCGAGAAACTGCCGCGCATCTTTGATAAGTTTTACCGGATTACCCAGCTGGATCGGGATCATCAGGGCGGAACTGGGTTGGGCTTAGCCCTAGTCAAAAAAGTGGTGGATCATTTACAGGGGCAACTGCAGGTGGAAAGTAACCCGCAAATGACAACCTTCTCGATTGTGTTGCCTTCCGAGTACTACTCAGGCGTCCAGGCTTGCCCAGTGACCGCAACCTGTGCCTAGATTGACGATGGCAATGCAGATGCGGTTATATTCGTATAGTATAATATTAAAAATTGATGTCCTTTCTGCTTCTCTTTCCTGCTATGGTTTCATCACAAGTTAAGGGTGGATCTTTATTGACGACGATTTCTCCTCAGGGGCTTTCTCATGTTGCCGAGTACTTTAAGGTACTCTCGGAGGTCAGTCGCCTCCAGATCCTCTGCGCCCTCAAGGAAAAGGCTCTCAATGTAACCGAGATCATGACGGCCACGCAGATGGGGCAGGCCAACGTCTCGAAGCATCTGAAGATTCTGACTCAAGCGGGCATCGTCAGTCGTCATCCTCAGGGGGTAAGTGTCTACTACAAAATCAGCAATCCTGCCATTTTCGATATCTGCGAGGTGGTCTGCGATCAGATCCTGATGCAACACCAGGAGCAATCCCAGTATTTGGGACAACTTCCCTTTCGTTCCTGATCTGGGGGGGACCTACCTCAGGTGGAGATCAACTGAGCCCGACAGGCATCCACAAATTGACGTGCACTTCGTCCCGAAAAGCCATTTTGTTGTTGGGCCCAGGCCAGGGCCTGTCGTTTCAACTGCGCTGGATCCCCTTCCAGCTGTGCCCATTCACAGAGGTGAAAGACTGTCTCCAGATAGTCCGTCTGATGGAAGGGAGGAAAGGACAGGGTGAGGCCAAACCGATCCCCCAGGGAAAGCCGTTCCTGAACCGTGTCCCAGGCATGCACTTCTTCATTGGCAGGATCGGGGCGGTCACGAAAAAATTCCCGAATCAGATGACGGCGATTACTGGTGGCATAAACCCGGACATTGGCAGGCTGAGCCGTAATATCCCCCTCCAGCAGCACCTTCAGCTGTTTAAACTCCACCTCATCAGTTTCAAAAGAGAGATCATCCACAAACAAAATAAACGTCTGACTGTAGCGCTGCAATTCCGTAAGAATGTCAGGTAACCGGAGCAGATCGGTGCGGTTCAATTCCAGCAATCGCAATCCCCGATCCCCGTACTGAGGTAGTAGCGCCTTCACCAGGGAAGATTTGCCTGTGCCCCGTGCCCCGTAGAGCAGCACATGCAGGGCAGGCAGCCGGGCAAGGAGAGCTTCCGTATTTTCACAGAGTAATTTTCGCTGTCGTCGGTAGCCGTACAACTGCTCCATCGCCACCGGATCGGGACAGGGGATCCCCTGTAGCTGACCGTTTGCCCAGCGAAAGGCCTGAAACTGAGCACAGAGTCCAACCCCCTGATTTCGATAGGTCTGAGCTAGCTCTGAGAGTGTTTCCCCCCAGTCCAGTGCATCACGCGGATCCCAGCCTTGAGAAGTGGTAACGGCAGAGGGCTGATCCCACCACACCAGAATCCCCAGAGACTGCAATCTTGATTGGATCACCTTCTCTCCGGTTGCCAATTGCTGTAAAGCCTGAAGATCTTTCTGCACTGCCTTGATCAGGGGGGCTGGCAGGTGAGATGGGGCCTGAAGAGCTGCTGCCCGGCTGAAGGGGTTATCATCCCAGCGGATCTGTTGCACCAGAAATTGAGTCCAGCTGAGCTGGTGTGTTGCCTGCGCCTGGAACAGCCGTCCGTATTGACGCAGAATCACGGGAACGGCAGGGGCTGGTTCCTGACTCAGCAGCTCTACCAATCTCAGCCAGTTCTCCCCAATGGGATGCTGAAAAACGTTCTGGAAGAGCAACAATCCGGCAGCGGCTTCAGTGAGTGACTGAAGATCAAGATCATGCATGATTAAATACCACCGGACGCATGAGTCTGCGCAGGCAGCAGAGGCAGAAGAAGCTGTGAGGGGGTCTGGCCGCCTGTCTGAATGGTGATGGTGATTGGACGTGCTTCGATCAATGTGGCGGTGGCAGCGCCTGCCCCTGTGCCGGGATTAAGGGCATAGGCGGGAAAAGCAGCAGCACTGAGGCTGAGTCGCAACGCATTCCCTGAGGGGATCTGGATGGATGTGGGTTGGAACTGCAACCGCAGCGGCGTGGGGGTGTCCTCATTCACCCGAGCATAGGCCTGGGTCAGATTAAAGATGCCGTCTGGACGAACCTCAGAAAGCACGGCACTGATATCGTAACTAGGGGCATCGCCAGTGCAATAGAGGAGGATCTCACAGGATCCCAGCAGCTTTAGAAACGTGGGCAGGGGATCAGTGGTATAGGTGAGAACATCGGTGCGGCAGTCCAGATGACTGCGATCCCAGGAACCGGCAGGAATGGCCATATTTCCTCCCAAGGATGGCACAGGTCGCCAGGGATCATGCACAACAATATCAGGAGGACAGCGTTCAGGCGTTGTGGTGATCAGCTGTCCTTCGGATTCACTCACCGCCGCCAGACCACTACTTTTTAGAAAGTAAGTTTGAGAGGTGGTTCGAGGCCAGGCAGGAAAAGATTGCCAGTGGTTACGCCCCATCTCAAACAGTTGCACCGGGGCCTCTTGGAGAATGCCTGTGTCAATTCCCTTGAGCAGCTGATCAAACCAGCGCACCTGCAGCCGATCCACAGGACTGACTGCTTCAGGCCCATAATCGATCGCTCCTAAGCGTCGTCCCCAAGGAATGTGGGGCCAGGGACCGATCAGCAATCGCTGCGGCTGCTGACATTGAGCCACCATCGCCTGATACAGGGCCAGGGATCCCCGTAAATAGCTGTCATGCCAGCCCCCGATATGGAGCATGGGCAGATCCACTGGCTGCAGATAACTGGAGGGGGAGAGGTCTTTCCAGTAGTCGGCATCCGGATCAGGGTGATCGAGCCAATCAAAGTAAAAAGACGCTGGCGTATACGCTTCCAGCCAGTCGGGACGGGTGGGGATCCCACTGGTGAAGGGCACATTGCGGGATGCGGCCACAAGCTGCTGGTGCATGGCCTGATCCTGCCGCAGGCGAGCAGTTTCCGCTGTCAGTTGCAGTGCCCAGCTCAACTTGCTTTGCAGGCAAAAGGCGCCCCCCTCGTACACCATCTCGTGTAGGTGATAGGGCAGCATGGCTGGACAGAGGGTTTTCAATGGCGCGGGACGGGTACTGGCTGCATAGAGCTGCGTTGCTCCCTGATAAGAGAACCCATACATCCCCACCGCACCACTACTGCCGGGTAATCCGGCGGCCCAATAGACGCTGTCTTCTCCATCGGCAATTTCTGAGGCGAAGGGATAAAACGCCCCTTCAGAGGTCCCGCGACCCCGCACATCCTGGATCACGACAATGTAGCCCTGGGCAGCGTACCAACGGGGATGGGCATAGACCACCGTGGAAGCAATACTGCGCCCATAGGGTTGCCGCATCAGCAGCACCGGAAAGGATCCCTCAGCATCTGGGGAATAAACATCGGCATCCAGACGCACCCCATCGCGGGTTTGCATGGACAGCGTTGTTTTGGCACGCACAGGTAACATCAGCGGCTGAACCTGGATAGCCAGATCTAGGCGGACTCAGGCTTGGGGAGAGAATGGGGATGCAGCAGCAGCTCATTTGTGGAACGGCGCTCCACCATCTCGGCAGTGATCAGGCAGCGTTTAATATCTTTGCGGGAGGGGATTTCATACATCACATCCAGCATCAGTTCCTCCACCACCTGGCGCAGAGCCCGTGCACCGGTCTTGCGTTTATAGGCTTCGCGAGCAATGGCAGAGATGGCCGCCGGTTCAAACTCCAGATCCACCCCGTCCATCTTGATCAGCTTTTTGGCCTGCTTGATGATGGCGTTCTTGGGCTCGGTCAGGATCACCTCCAGGGCCTTCTCGTCCAGCGGATCAAGGGTGGCGATCACGGGCAGACGGCCTGTAAATTCCGGAATCATGCCATACTTCACCAGATCATCCGGTTCCAGCTGTCGCAGGGCATGGGCAGCCCGCTGCTCTCGGGAGACGACTGTTGTATCGGAGGGCTGAATGAAGCCCATCGACTTCTTACCCGTGCGCTGCTCGATCACCTTCTCCAGACCCACAAAGGCTCCCCCACAGATGAAGAGAATGTTGGAGGTGTCGATCTGGATGCAATCTTGGTAGGGATGCTTGCGGCCTCCCTGAGGGGGCACATTGGCGACTGTACCCTCCAGCATTTTCAAGAGGGCCTGCTGCACGCCTTCTCCGGAAACATCGCGAGTAATGGAGGGATTCTCACTCTTGCGTGCCACCTTATCAATTTCATCAATGTAGATGATCCCGCGCTGAGCTTCTTCGACGTCTAAGTCCGCCACCTGGAGCAGGCGCAGCAAAATATTTTCGACGTCCTCACCCACATACCCGGCTTCCGTCAGGGTTGTGGCATCGGCAACCGCAAAAGGGACCTCCAGCATCCGCGCCAGGGTTTCCGCCAGCAGCGTTTTCCCGGAACCCGTGGGACCAATGATCAGGATGTTGGATTTGTGCAGCTCGGTATCGTCCTCTCCTTGTTCGGTAGAGGCATTCAGACGCTTGTAGTGGTTGTAGACCGCCACTGAGAGGACTTTCTTGGCCTGATCCTGACCCACCACATACTGATCGAGGTAGCGGCGGATCTCACGCGGCTTGGGGAGTTGTGCCAAAGAGGGGAGGGTGCGGGAAGACTTTTTACTATTCGATTCACGACGGGGGGCAGGTGCGGTGGGAGGCTGGTTGGCGGTGTTGCCGTCGTAAAGCTCCTCATCCAGGATCTCATTGCAGAGATCCACGCATTCATCGCAAATGTAAACTCCAGGGCCTGCAATCAGCTTGCGTACCTGCTCCTGAGACTTACCGCAAAAAGAACACTTTAGATGGGAATCGTACTTTGGCATGCATCCTCTCTCCGCCACTAAGGCTACCGTCTTGCCTAGGGTCTACACCCTCTTTACTAGCACGCTGCTTTGCAAATCTATCCAGACGTTGCCCACACTTAATAAGTGCGCAGGTGCTCACTTAATCTAACACTAGCGGATGGCCAGTGTGGCAGCACGAGCCATGATCTTCTGTTTATCAATCCTTTACCCATCTAATTACTCTCGAAGGAAGAATCCGGCCCAATAAATCATATTTTAAGGAAAGGTGATTTTATCCAGGGTTGATCGGGTCATCACTGGCACTCACTGAACTGGCTAGGGTTTCCCAAACCTGCCATACTGAAAATCAAGTTTGCAGCCCTGCCTGCATCGGTGAGAAGATCTGAAACCCAAGCCCCTTGATCAGGCTGCAACCCATTGGTTCTCCTTCTCCACTGCTTTTCCCCATCCGTCAGTTATTCGTTCCATCTTCGGCAGCTATGTATACCCTTGAAGTCATGCTCAGAGGCAATCCTGCCCCGTTAGCCGTCCAGCGTAAAGAAGAGAATTCTGCTCTGGCTCTCTATCAGGAGATCGTGGCAGCGATCAAGCAAAGCACTCCGCCCATTGTGGAGCTGACCTGCGAAAAAACAGGGCGGCAGTTGTCAGTACTCACCCAGGAAATTGCTGCCGTCCAGATTACTGCTAAGGATGGAGCCACCCAAACGCTGAGCCGCCCAGGATTTGTGGCCGGGAGCTAGGTTTGTTGAAACAGACCTATCGACAGGGGTTAAGGTCTCCGCTGGCGATTGATATTCAGAACCTGACCTTTGCCTGGCCTGGCCAGGACCCCATCCTGCGCTCCTGTTGCCTTCAGATCCCGAGAGGACAGCTGTGGATGTTGCTGGGACCGAATGGTAGTGGTAAATCCACTCTCCTTCGGCACCTGGTGGGGATTCTGCCTCCCCCTGCACCGGAGATGGTGTGGGTCGATCCGCCTGTGGGTGTGGTTTTTCAGAACCCTGATCATCAGCTGGTGATGCCGACGGTGGGGGCTGATGTGGCCTTTAGTCTTGCAGCCGAGCCCCTATCTCTTCTCGATATCCGTCAGCGAGTTGAGGATGCACTTTCCCGAGTGGGATTGCTGGAAGTCATGCACCGCCCGATCCACAGCCTCAGTGGCGGGCAAAAACAACGGGTGGCAGTGGCGGGAGCCCTGGCCCGGCAAAGTCAGGTGCTACTCCTGGATGAACCTACAGCGTTGCTGGATCCCGACAGTCAGATGGACCTGATCCGTCAGGTGCGACAGCTGGTGGATCAGGAGCGCATCACTGCCCTCTGGATTACCCACCGTCTGGAGGAATTGGACTGGGCTGATGGGGCCCTCCTGCTAGCTCAGGGGCGGGTGGTGGATCAGGGAACACCCCAGCGGATCCGGCAGGGGCTGGAAAAAATCCTGGAGACGCAGGTGGAGTAGAACATCCGTGTAATTTGACCCGTTCATACCGCATGCGATCAACGCGGACAACGCCCTATACCGTAGGGATGAATGCTTAAATAATTGACTAAAATAAAGTGGAATACTGGTGAATTCGATTAGCTTGCTTAGAGAGCGCATAGGAGAATTGCGATGGGACTGTCCGAATTGATCAGCAAAGAACTGGAAAATGCTCGCAGCATTTGCTCTGAGTATGGGGAAGGTGATCCCCATTGCCGTGCTGCGTGGGATGCTGTGGAAGAGGTGTTAGCAGCCCGCAGCCACCAGCCCCATCAGCCCAATAGCCTGGAGCAGCACTGTGCCGAGAACCCTGACGCGATTGAGTGCCGTGTCTACGACAACTGATTGCTTTTAAGTGCTCAGCAGCCTCGATATCCTCTTAACAACTCTTCCCCGCCCTGACCAGCGGGGTTTCTTATGTATCCCTCACCCATCCTCTATGCCTGACCAGGGAAAACTGATATGAGACAGGTCCCGGTTTTGTCGTAAGGTGAGACAGGATAAACAGTTAAGATCTGTTGCTGATCCGCGGGTGCTTTATCGTGATTTGATGCAGGGCAGGCCATGTTACTGATTGGTTCAGGCAATAAATTCATCTCTGATCTGGAGAAGTCGGGCGCACTTGGAATCAAAGTGCCTCCAGAGGGCGGATCCGAGAGCCACTACCGTCGCCGATTGCGCGGGGCTGGATACACCGTCATGACCATGTCTGCCAAAGGATTGGGGGAGCTCTCCAGTTTCCTCACGCGTCCCCATGGAGTCCGGCCACCCCATCTAGGTAAGCATACGGTTGGCCATACGGCATGTGTGGGCGATGTCTATTATTTCCCTCCTTTAATCGAACAGTACGGAGCAAATCTACCTGCGGGTAGCAAGGGGCTGGTGTTCTGGTTCTATGAAGGTCATGTCTTCTCTGAACAGGAACGGAGCTATCTGGTGAAGCTGTCTCAACAGCAGAAAAACGTTAAGTTCGTTGTTGAGGTCAGCCGTGATCGCTACGTCCACTGGGGTCCTCTGCAAACCATCAATGCCTGATGTGCTCAAGGTTTCTGCTTTGCTCAAGTTGGTGTCTTCCCGGAGCTATGATAGGGTAGTGCCGTAGGCAATAGAGCATCCCTGCTCCCTGCAGAACTTTTATTTTCTCTAACCGCCCCGCTGGGTGGGCTGGCCCGTGATCACTCCGTCAGAATCTCTGCAGAATGGCAGCTGGTTTAAGCTGATCTGTGGTGCTAGTTTCCATCACCTGCCCTCGGTTCGAAATCTAGCATTGATCTATACCCTGGCAGGTGCGGATTGTATTGATCTGGCTGCCGATCCAGCGAATGTGCGGGCCGCAGTCCAGGGGATCGAGATGGCTTTGAACCATGATCCTCGGGCAACCCGACCCTGGTTAATGGTCAGCTTCAATGATGGTGAGGATCCTCACTTTCGCAAAGCCCTGCTCTCTCAACCCGGATGCCCCTCAGACTGTCCACAACCCTGTTTGGCGGTATGTCCACCCCATGCCATTGGTCCTGCTGGGATTGCGGCAATCCGGATCGAGGATTCTCTGTGTTACGGTTGTGGTCGCTGCCAGCCTCTTTGCCCCCATGCACGGCTAGAGATGCACAGCTATCAGGTGCAGGTGCAGGAGGTGATGCCTGAACTGATGCAGACAGGAATTCAGGCGATTGAAATTCATACCCGCGTTGGACGGCTGGCGGAATTTTCTTCCCTCTGGACCCAGATCCGACCCTGGGTTTCTGACCTGGAGGCTATCTCCATTAGCTTCAATGATCATCCCTTGCTGGAAGACTACCTGAAATCCCTGGTGGCCTGTCTTCAACCTTTTCCTCGTCACCTGATCTGGCAGGCGGACGGTCGTCCTATGAGTGGTGATATTGGAGCCGGAACAACCCAAAAGACGCTACATCTAGCCAAAAAAGTATTGGAAATGCACCTGCCGGGACAGGTTCAACTTGCGGGCGGCACAAACCAGGCTACGATCCCGCTTGTGGGATCTGATCTGGAGATTGCGGGAGTGGCCTACGGTAGTTTTGCCCGGCAGCTGGTTGCCACTGCAGTTGAGAATGGGGCTCTGATCGAGTCCTCTGAAGCTTTACAGCTCGCTTGGCGGCAGGCTTCCCAGCTGGTGGAGCAGGTGAAATCCCGCTCGTCTCCCGTCCAACCTGTGCAGTTGCCTGCTTGATATGCCCCCCAGTATTTTGAAAGCCTTTTTACACTAGCCATGTCTGCAGTCTCATTTTCCCCTTCTGTTTATCCTCCAGATCCCCCCCCCTCTGAGATCCGTGAGGCCGCCAGAGAGTCTTCCCGTGATGCCTGGCCCTTCCAAACTCAGGTGACGGATGATCTGGCTGAGTTACTTCAGATTCTGCCCCCATCGATTCGGGTTGCTTTGGAAGCGCATCCGCAACTGGATCAGCTGATTGAAGTGGTCATGGATCTGGGTCGTCGCCCCGAGGCCCGTTTCCCCCGGGAAGCTCATTATCTCTCAGAAAGCCCCATTGGTCGCACCGATCTGGATTACACGATCCAGAGAGTGGGTGAGTTCAGCACCGATAACCGTGCCGGAATTGAGTCCACCCTGCACCGGATTAGTGCTATGCGCAATCGCCAGGGGGCTATTATCGGCCTCACCTGCCGCGTGGGTCGCTGTGTGATTGGGGTCATCAGTATTATCCGCGATCTGGTGGAACTGGGGCGCTCCCTGCTGTTGATGGGCAGACCAGGGGTGGGTAAAACCACGGCGCTCCGGGAAATCGCCCGAGTGCTGGCGGATGATTTTCATAAGAGGGTGGTGATCATTGACACCTCCAATGAGATTGCTGGCGATGGAGATATTCCGCACCCAGGGATCGGCAGGGCCCGACGAATGCAGGTGGCAACTCCGGAGCTGCAGCATAAAGTGATGATCGAGGCGGTGGAAAACCACATGCCTGAGGTGGTGGTCATTGATGAGATCGGCACGGAGTTAGAGGCGCTGGCCTCCCGCACGATTGCGGAACGGGGGGTGCAACTGGTGGCCACAGCCCATGGCAATCAGATCGCCAATCTGATCAAAAACCCGATGCTGGCCGATCTGGTGGGAGGCATTCAGTCGGTCACCCTGGGAGATGAAGAAGCGCGGCGGCGGGGCAGCCAGAAAAGTGTGCTGGAACGCAAGGCCCCTCCCACCTTTGAGATTGCAGTGGAAATGCTGGAGCGAACCCGGTGGGTGGTGCATGAGGATGTGGCTACCACGGTGGATCAATTGTTGCGTGGACGAGAGGCCTCGGTACAGATCCGCAGTCTGGATGATGAGGGGCGTGTGGTGGTCAGTCGTCCCCAGGCCCTAGCCCCCCAATGGCCGCCTTCGAGTGAAGGAAGTCGCGGTTCCCATCACCGTTCTGGAGGATGGCGACGCTCAGGACGCATGGAGGCTCCCCCGTTTAACCCTCTCCTGGGTCGGGACTCCCATCAGATGCCCCTTGCTGTTAGCTCCAAGGCGGATCCCCAGTCTCGCCTAATGCTGCCCTCCGAAGACGATCTGGATCCTGCCGAGTTTGCTGAGCTGTTACCGGATGCGGCAGATTACGGTGCCTACGGAGCCGATCCTCAGGATCAGACGCTGGTGATTTATCCCTACGGGGTCAGCCGTGATCACATTCAGCAGGTGGCCCAGACCTTCAAGCTGCAGGTGGAGGTGACCAAGGAGATGGATATGGCGGATGTGATTCTGGCGCTGCGCTCCCAGGTGCGAAACCGCTCCAAGATCCAGCAGCTGGCCCAGGCCAGACAGATCCCGATCCACACGGTGAAATCCAACACCCTGCTCTGTGTCACCCGCACGATTCGGCGGCTGTTGAACTTAGATCCTGGGGCAGATTCGATGGAAGCTGAGCTGGATCTGTTGATCCAGGCAGCGGGCCAAGATGAAGCCGAAGCTCTGGAAGAAGCGCGGTTAGCGGTGGAACAGATCGTGATCCCCAAGGCGCAACCGGTGGAACTTCTCCCTCGGACTGCCATTGTCCGGCGGCTGCAACATGAACTGGTGGAGCATTATCACCTCAAGGCAGAAAGCTTTGGAGAGGAACCCCATCGTCGCCTGCGCATTTATCCAGAGCGGGGCAGTTGAGTGTAGGTTCCTATTTGCTGCTGCAGGAAGGCCAGTGCCGTTGAGCGTTGATAACCTCCTATTCTCCCGCTCCAGCCCAGAACAGTATCCGCATCTCCCCATAACCGCGTGTGGGAGACAAACGGATCCGCGTAGAACTGAGCCACCCCTCCCCCCCAGAACAGCCCATTGGTATGGGTTTCCAGATCATGACTGAGGCGGATCACAGGACAGGACAACCAGAGGGGAACGCACCATCCATCCACCGCGATCAGGGCAGCCACACCACCGGACCAGAGTTGAGTCAGACCCAAAGCCCCCACCACGCCCGCACTGAAGGCCAGGATCAGCAGAGAAGCAGTGGGGGCAATCTGGGGTTGCAACCAGGAGTGGACTGCCCAGCTATTCCAAACGCCTATTTCAGGAGGAACCCAGAGGCAAGAGGGATCCAGGCTGCTATGGATCCATTCCCTAGCCTGACGATTGGCTGCCACAGCTGCGGGTGACCATTCTTCTCCAGGCAGGATCACCAGGATGGGCGTTGTCATCAGCCTGCGGTTACCGAAATATCTTCGATGCGCAGAGCCGGAAAGGCGGTGGTGCCCTCAAAGACAGTAACTTCCTCAGAGACTGCTGAGATGTTGCGCAGACAGTCGTAGAGGTTCCCTGCCAGAGTTGTTTCCATGATGGGCCGCTTCTCACCCTTTTTGAGCAGGAAGCCCCCCTTCACCACCCCAGAGAAGTCTCCGGTGATCGGGTTACTGCTACCGGAAAAACGGGTGACAATAATGGCCCGATCGACATCGTAGAGGTTGGACATGGGCGTGGATCCTGGCGCAACTTGTAAACAGGCAGGGCCAACCGAAGGCAACGATCCAGCACCTCCCTGAGCATGGCCATTGGACTGGATCCCAACATTGCGTGCTTCGTAGCTGTTGTAAAGAAAATTACAGAGGATACCTTCATTCACCAGGGGTGTGACCTGACGGGGCAGCCCTTCGCGATCAAAGGGATCCAGGGGATAACCCGGCAACCCGCCACCTTCTTCAATCAGGGTAAACAAAGGACTGGCGATCAACTGACCCATTTTCTGAGCCAGGGGACTCTTGCCTTTGCGCACACTGTCAGCCCCGAGCACATAGATCAGATCATCCAGAAATTCCCCCAGGGTATCGGGGGGGAGGATAATGGTGCCGCGGAAACTTTCCCCCTGCTTGGCCCCTAAAGCCCCCAGGCATTTCATGACAAACCGATCAAAGGCTTTTTCCAAAGCGGGGATCAGCAACTCAGCCCGCTGGACGCTGTCGCCATCGTAGGCAAAGCTACCCACTTCTTCTCCATCAATGGCCATCCCAAACAAGGAGCCACTGGCTTCGGCGCTGTGATCACTGGCGCGGATCCCCTGGGAGGAGGCAATGGCCACAACTTCCTCAGCAACCCCAATCGAGCCACTGTCAATGGTGATGCGCTGATCCTGTTGCCGCACCCGTTCCACCAATTCCGTGCCCCAGCGGGTGAGGGTTTCAATATCTAATTCCAGCAGAGCCGGATCGGGGGGGAGAGTGGTGGCAGTGATCGGTTGAGGATCGGGCAGGCCATTGAGGGGATCCGCAGGGGAAAGGCGGGCAATGGTTACCGCTTCCGAGGCGATCTCGGCCAATTCATCGGGATTGTTGGAGGTGGCAAACCCCTGCCGACCCTGCACGATCACACGAATGCCAAAGAGAGTCTCGGAGGTGACGCTGGTCAGGTTCAGATCATTTTTCTCAAAGGCCACCTCAGTTTCGCGGTCGGCGGTGGCAAAAACCTCAGCTTGATCGGCTCCGGCAGCTAACGCCTTGTTCACCCCGTGCTCGCACAGATCCAGAAGATTGGCTTGCGAGATCAGCGAGCTACTCATAAACATTCCTTTTGCAATGGCACTGCTAAAAGTTTGGCATATCTGGGAGCTGTCACCAGCGGTGGGTTAAAGTTTGGGGATACTTCAGGTAAGCGAGAGTGAACAGCTGGATCTGAAAGCTTAATTATTAGATCTTCAGCAACGGGTGAAGAATTTAGATCCAGAGGCGAGGGGACGTGGGAAAGTACGACCTGTCTCGGAGGGAGAGAAGCGGGATGTGTTGCAGATCCTGGAGGATTCCTTGGCTAGTCCTCGCTTGCGGGATGTGACTCCGGCTGTGATGGAGAAGCTGAAGGATCATGCCGCTAGGGATGTGGAGGATCTGCTGCCTCATCTGGAAAAACGGGCTGAGGATCTGACGGCTTGGGCGAATCGGAAGCTGACCCAACGGGGAGAAGCGGAGGCCTCTGAGATGAAGACACTGCTGGAGGAGCAACGGGAACGAATCCTGAAATAGCAGAAACAGTTTGAAGAATATCAGACCAATCTATTCAATAAGGATGAATTGCGTCAGCTGGAAGCGGATCGGAGGCATTGGGAGACTCGGGTCAAGGAGCTTGAGCAGGAGATTGTCTCGGAGCCAGAATGGATCCGGCAGATCTATCAAGTCAAAGCGGAACGGGTGGGGCTGATCTATCTTTGGCCCGTGTCCAGCTAGTTGGTGTATGATATGCGCATCTTTACACTCTATACACATCGATATGCGAACCAATGTTGAGCTTGACGATGAGCTAATGGAGGAGGCCTTCCGTCTGACTCATGTGCGGACTAAGAAGGAATTGCTTCATTTAGCTTTGCAGGAGCTGATCCGCAGTCGCAAGAAACGCAATTTGCTGGATTTGAGTGGACAGATTCAGTTTGTGGAGGGGTTTGATCCGGCGTTATTGCGAGCGGATCGCTACAGTGCCATACCCCCTGACCCAGAAAGTTCAGTAGGTGATGTGCGTGTTTCTGGTTGACACCTCAGTGTGGGTGAGCATCTTGAGGGATCCAACTGGGCAAGTCAGGACTCGCTTTGAGCAGATGGTGGGGGATGCGCCTCTGTTTTTGAGTCGGTGGAATCAGCTGGAACTGCTCCAAGGGTGTCGGGATGAACGAGAGTGGGGGGTACTCAGCGAGTATTTAGCTGATCAGGACTATGTAGAAGCAACTGAAATCGTTTGGGTGGGGGCAGCTCGGATTTTCTTTGATTTACGGCGGCAGGGGCTGACGGTGAGAAGTACGATTAACTGTTGTATTGCCCAACTGGCGCTAGAGTGTCAACTCACATTGGTGCATGATGACCGTGATTTTGAATCGATTCAACAAGTGCGGTCGCTCAGTTGTATTCGATTCTCTCCTGCTTAAGGGTTGAGGGTAGTGCATCAAACTAATGTGGGAGAGGTAGCCAAGTCTTGCCAGCTCCAAGGACGACTAGCGATCCCTGCTCTTTCTGCTCCTGTTGTCTTTTTACGACTGTGCCTCCAGATCCAGGGGTCTTTTCTTTCCCAATATGATGCTCCTTTTCAGAGGTTAAAACACGCTCATATCCTCCCCAATTATCCGTGTTCCATTCCTGGCAAGCTGTCTATCCTTCTGTGCTGATCACCAACTCTTCCATGAGCTCATCGGTGTGTTTTCCCACACGAGCAGATAGGATCAACCCACTGCCCTCTGCCAGACTGACCCCAATCCAACAGTCTCCTACCTCGAGCTCCTCGGGTAACCATTGCTTCTGTTTTTTTCGACGAAAGACCATATTTCATCCCCACTGACTGTCTCTGCTTCAACTTGTTGAACCTCTTGATTATGGATGAGTTGTGCACGAGTACTAGCGGAGCGAATGATGCTGACTACCGTGTTGGAGGCCAAACCAGTGAGACGGCTAATCCCCCGCGAACTGCAGCCTTGGCTATCTTAGATCTTGCACCAGGGAGGAGGGGACTGGCAGAACAGGGATCTCTACTTCTC
>CAYMOX010000044.1:8890-43089 GCA_964392245.1 uncultured bacterium | reverse complement strand
ACTTCCCTCTGGACCTGGCGGCAGCTGGTGTTGAGTCTGTGGCTCTGACCGCTCCTTCCATCAACGCCTAGTTCCTAAACCAACCGATCACACTGTGATTGCCGGTTAGTAACGTAGCTCTGGCCCCTCCTCTGGAGGGGTTTTTCGATTGGCTCAGATCCCTGTTTTGATCAGGGCTTAACCAGAAGTTAGGATGGTAATTAGATTGTTCACCCTCGTTGATCAGGGATATGAGTTTCTTTGAGTCAGAGATTGTCCAGCAAGAGGCCAAGCAATTATTTGAGGATTTCCAGTCCCTCATGGCCTTGGGAAGTGACTATGGTAAGTTTGACCGGGAAGGCAAGAAACTCTTCATCGAAAGGATGGAAGAACTTCTGGAACGGCAGAAGATCTTTATGAAGCGATTAGAGCTATCGGATGATTTTGTGGCTCAAATCACAATGCAGCAGTTACAAAGCCAGCTGGGACCCTGGGGAATCACACCCGGTCAAATGTTTGATCATATGTACCAGACGCTGGAGCGCATGAAATCGGAAGCTGAGCAGCAGCCCTGATTGCCGAGCTGATGGTTGGCTTTTCTCCTCTGTCGGCTCACCTGAGGCATCTAGCCTGAATCCACCTATATTTCGCCTTTGTGCAAGATTAAAGAGGTTAGTATGCCTTCTGTACGACACACGCGTAGCCAAGAGATGATCCTGGAGTTGCTACAGAACCGTACCCAACCTTTATCTGCCCAGGAAATCTTTGTGGAGCTGCGCAATCGCCAAAAGACCGTAGGACTGGCAACCGTCTATCGGGCCCTTGAGGCGCTTTTGGCGGAAGGAAAACTACAGGTGGTCAATCTGGGAGACCCACAAACGTATTATCAAATTCTGCCCAGTTCAGGGCATAACCGCCACCATTTGATCTGTACCCATTGTCGGCGTGTTGTTCCCCTCTCTATTTGCCCGGTGCATGATCTGGAGACAGAACTCTCAGGTCAACACGATTTTGTGATTGAATATCACGTCCTTGATTTCTATGGCACCTGTGCCGACTGCCGTGCATGAGGCGTGAATACAAGCAGGGATCAGCACCGTTCCAACACAAACAGACTTCCCTCACTCCCTCGACCAATGCGCAGATCCTGATCCAGGTAGGTAATGTCCAGCCACCCCTGATTTCGCCCTGAGGGAATCGGGATCTTTAGAGCTGCAATCTGATCCGGTTGATGCTGCAGCAAATGCAGAAAGCTATTGATCTCATAGTTCATCAGGAGTTGATTGCCCAGCAGCAATTGGCGAAAACTCACCTGAACGCGTTGGGCCGAGAGAACCTGAAAGGTAGCATTAACGGCCACGATACTGGCCAGCCCATTGAGAAAGCCAAACGCCCCTTCGATCTCGGCAACATTGATAACCTGGTGGCGTTCGACATTGATCAGCTGGTAGATCTCACCTGTGGTGAAGCCGGGAAGACGCGTTCCCAGTTGAATTAAATCTTGACTGGTGGTGTAAAGGGTGCGCCAGTTGCCATTCAGTAGTGTGGGGGCGGAGGTGGGCTCTGGAGTAGGATTCACACGCTCCAGGGTTTCAATACAGCCATAGATCTGTTGACGTTGCGCCGGAGTACAGCGACGCCCTCGAGAGGTGGGTTGAATCGCGAGCCGGAGGGCAGTTTTGGCGGCCTGCTGGGGATCGGTTTCCATGTCGTAGCTCCTGCAGAGATCAACGTAGGGGGCTTGCAACAGGACTCAAGGGACTTGAGATAGCTCAGGGTAGGGCTGGATCACTGAGTTACTGAAAATGCTCTCCAGACCATGGCGTAAAAGGGTTGCCGTTACCTTACCATTTGAGGAAGTTGCACTGACGAACCATGACACGACCTACATTATTGATCATGTTCGCTGCGGTCCTGCTGAGTGTTATCGGGCAGTTTTTGCTCAAGGCAGGGGCAACCGCGCTGGGTCCGATTGGGGGCCGGGATTTGCTCACACAGCTGCTGCTGGTGCCGTTGCAACCCCTGATCCTGTTGGGGCTGAGTGTGTATGGGGTCTCGGCTGTGGGGTTTATTGTGGTGTTGTCGCGGGCCAATCTTAGTGTGGTGTCTCCCTTAATTGCCACCAGCTACATCTTTACGGTCTTGGGTGGCAACGTCTTTTTTGGGGAAGTGATCCCGCCCATGCGCTGGGTGGGTGTAGGCCTGATCATGCTGGGGGTAGCACTGGTACTACGAACCAATGGCTGAGCTAGATCTCATCCCGCTTCAGGTGAAAAATGACCTGATCCTTGGTGAGAGAGTGAAATTCAGCATCAGCGATCTCCGATTGTTGAGCCAGAAGTCGCAGTTGTTGCAGCGGGTACGTCGTCTCCGTCAGATCTTCCCTCAAGGCATTCAGGGGATGTACATCTCCCACTCCCATCCAGGCCAGGGTTGCCAGGTCTGGAGAATCTGCTAAAAGCAACAGAATCCGGATCAGTTTGTGTCGGTGGCTGGAATCCTCCTGGGGAGAGATGGATGGGGGATCTTTTTCCAGGCCAATGTGGGCCACCACTGCTGAAGATCCAAAAACGGCAGAGGCAATCGGACGACTATCTTCCTCCACTCCCATATCTTCAACGGCAGTGATCCGTCTCAGGTTCTCCAACCAGAGGGCGCGAGGCAGCGAGGGAGAACGGGAGGCATCGGCACCCATTAAGGATCGGGGGTAGAGAGCTACCGTCAGCAGATAGGTGTGCAGGATCTGTGCCGCCCGGCGAGCATGGGTGGAAATATAGCGGATGTTGCTATCCGTTTCCTCCAAAAGCAGAGGCACCCGTTCCACAAGTTCCAGGCCAAACCCCCGGAGACCACTGATCTTACGAGGATTATTGGTGAGCAACCGCATCCGCCGCACCCCCAGATCCCGTAGAATTTGAGCCCCTATCCCATAATTGCGTAATTCTGGAGACAGGCCAGTCACTTCCACCCCTTTTCGACTTTCCAACCCCAGATCCTGCAGCGCATAGGTTTTGATGCTGTCAATCAAGCTGTACCCGGATGGACGTAGATAGACCACAACACCCAGTCCCTGATACTCGATCATTTTTAAGGCGGTTTCCAGCTGGCGGCGAGAATCAGAGCGCAACGAGGCCAGAGTATCTGCCAGAACATATTCGGTGTGCACCCGGACCAGAACATGTTGCTGCGGAAACGTGGCCAGATCTCCCTTCACCAGTGCCAGATGTTCCGTCTGCTCCAGCAGATCCTGGTAGGCGAAGACCTGAAAGGCGCCAAACTCACTGGGAAAACTGGCGCTGGCAGCCCGCTCAATTAACCGCTGGTTCTGGAGACGGTATTCAATTAGGCTGGCAATGGTAATGATCTTGAGATCATGGGTGCGACTGTACTCCAGAAGCTGAGGTAGTCGTGCCATTGAGCCATCTAGATTCTGGATCTCACAGATAACCCCCGCTGGATACAGCCCCGCCAGCATGGCCAGATCCACAGCGGCTTCTGTATGTCCTGCTCGTTTGAGCACCCCGCCTTCGCGAGCCCGCAGAGGAAAAATATGACCCGGACGGCGTAAATCCTGGGGACGGGTGTCAGGATGAATGGCCGCCTGGATCGTCAGGGAGCGATCAGTAGCTGAGATGCCTGTACTCACGCCAAATTTGGGACTGGCATCAATACTCACGGTGAAGGCCGTCTGGTTACTATCGGTGTTGTGGCTCACCATCAGGGGAATATCCAGTTCATCCAGCCGTTTGCCCTGCATGGCCAGACAGATCAGGCCCCGTGCCTCGGTGGCCATAAAATTAATGAGCTGAGGAGTGGCAAACTGGGCCGCGCAGATCAGATCCCCTTCGTTTTCGCGGTTTTCATCATCCACTACAATGATCAGTCGTCCGGCTTTTAGATCCTCCAGGGCTGCTTCAACGGCATGGAAAACAGAGTTCTGAGAAGAGAGCAATGGTGTCACGGTGCAAGAGAGAAAGAAAACAGCGCAGCTCTGGGTTGCAGGGAAACCTCAGGATTGATCTTTAAGGTCAGGGTAACTGGCTTATCTATTATCCCATTAATCTTATGGTCTCGGCGGATAGAACCTGTCAGCAGGGATGATCATGACAGCAGAGTCAGGAGTTCATTTTGACAGGAGAGTGGTACCAGCCAGATCTCGCGTACATCCATGATGCTGGATTTCAGGACTATGCTTTGCAGGCCACGCAGGGCGTTCTGCAGATTCTCCAGCAAGAAAAGATCTCAGAGGGGCTGGTGGTGGATGTGGGATGCGGAAGTGGTATCTCCACTTTACTGCTGTCGGAGGCAGGGTATGAAGTCCTCGGGATTGATATTTCGGCGGCAATGATCGCGCTTGCTCGAAAGAAGGTTCCCACTGCTCAGTTTCAGGTGGGTTCATGCTTTGATGTGGGCATTCCTACCTGTCATGCCGTCATTGCAATTGGAGAATGTCTGAATTATCTTTTTGATCCTCATCTTGAGGAGCAGTCGATCCCTCAACTATTTCAACGCATTTACCAGGCATTATCCAATGGAGGGATATTTCTTTTTGATATTGCAGAGCCACAAGATCTGCCGGCTACCTCTGTCCAGCAAGGGTTTCGGGAAGGAGAAGATTGGCTTGTTCTTGTAGAAAAGTGGCAGGATCCAGAACAGAACTTACTCTATCGCAGGATCATTACCTTTCGCAAAGCTGGAGATCTCTATCGGCGCCATGAAGAAACCCATCAACAACGCCTTTTGCAAGCATCCATTTTGGCAACACAGCTTAATGAGGTTGGGTTCAGTGTCAATGTTTGCCCTAGTTACGGGAGTTACCCTTTACCCCCCAATCATTCGGTCCTTATAGCTCGGAAGTTGCTTTCAGTAATTTGATGACATTGGTGAATCGGAGGAGGTCAGCGTCTCCTCTCAAGTGAACTGACACTGGAGCTTTAATGCCTGTTCTAAAAGTTCTTGATAATCGGATCCAGAAATGGCCACGGCCCCGAAACGGCTGAGATGAGGATTGGGGAGTTGAGCATCAAAGAGCAGAAAGCCCCGCTGGCGTAGATGTTCGACGAGTTTCACCATGGCAACTTTCGATCCATCCGGGATGGCATAAAACATGGATTCCCCAATGAAGGCGCCGCCGATAGCAATACCCAGGATTCCCCCCGCCAGCTGATCCCCCTGCCAGGTTTCAAAACTATGGGCCCACCCTGCCTCATGCAAAGCCCAATAGATCCGCTTCAGATCTGCGTTAATCCAGGTGGGGATACGACTGGCACATCCTTCGACCACTTCGGTAAAGGAGCGGTTAATGGCCGGGGTAAAGATCTCCTTGTTGAGCAGGGTTTTCAGGGATCGAGGGCAGTGAAAACGATGGTCCAGGGGGATAAGGGTCCGCTGACGGCTGCTATGCCAGTGCAGAGTTGTGCCTCCATCATTGGCCATTAAAAAATAACCCTGGGCATACCCCTTCAAAATCATGGAAATGTTGATATCCGCATCGATCATCTTGGTCCTGCTGTTAACGAGAACTGGCCAGAGATTGCGTGGCCCTCTGCATCATGATCCATGTCAGGTGTCGGCGGTAGCGGGCCGAGGCGCGCTGATCTTCTAGCCAATGGGGGAGGCTTTCTAAGTCCGCCAGCATTGCCTCTGGATCGGGTTGGCAATCATACTGCAGCAACAGCGGTCGCGATACTCCTGCATTCAGGCCAAAACGCCAGCAAGTTTGATCCGGTGAACAGGCTGTGACCACCATCGCCAAGGCGGGATCGGTTGCTGTGATCCCGATGCGATCAAAGCGGCTCTCCCATTCCAGGAAAGAGAGGGGAATGTGGATCTGCTGCATGACTTCCCCCACCCGCAATTGGGTCTGTTGAGGCCCGGTTTGAAAAGATCTGGCGGAGATGAGACGTTGAATTCCATTCAGATCCGCCAGTACATACTCTGCCTCTACCACCAGCATCACTGGAGCCAAAATGCCATAGGGTAAAGCCAGGCAAAGATTGCCTCCTACTGTAGCCAGATGGGTCACCTTAAAGGAGGCCAGAGAAGTAATGGCCGCCCCTAGACTATGGAGAACTCTCCACTCCTGAGGCCAGGTGTGGCGTCGCAGCGTTTGTAGCGAACAGGTGGCCCCGATCTTGAGAGACCGTGCCGTCACCTCAATTCCAGACCATCCCAACCCTTCCAGATCTACCAGAGTATGAACAAGAGGTTGAGGTTGCGAGAACAGCCAGGTTCCTCCTGCCAGATAGGCGTATCCCTGTCGCCACTGCTGGATCTGAGAAAACTGATCAGGGCGGAGATAGTGTTGAACTGTGTTTAGATCCATCTCTGCCTTTCTCTGGAGGCTCTAGAGGGGGAGAAAAGAAACATGGGCGGCCACCACCCTCCACCCCTGGCTGAACTTGCGCCACATCTGACTCTGGCGACCCTGGCGCATCACCCCATTCACCAAACGTTGAAACTCCACCACCACCGATCCGGTGTCTTTCCCAAAGGTCACCACATGGGTTTTAAGTATCTGCCGATCCAGATTTTCCAGGGGACGGTTGCGGCGAAAGCGCTCGATCTCGGCACTGCCGTAGAGATTTTCAGCCATTCCCAGCCGCACCACTTCAGGCGAATCCCAGAAAAGCTCGGTCATGGTAACCACATCATTGCTACAGAGGGCTTCTTCGTAGCGATCATAGACGCGTCTCAACTCCGCCACCACCTCGGGCCGATTGATCTCCTCCATTCGCTCCAGTCTCACGGCTGTACAGCTGTTGATCGTCTCATATCTCTGCGAGCAGAAGGTAAGGGTTGCTACCGGTCACAAGCAGTTGAGTAGATCAGCGTCGGGTAGTTTACAAGTGATCTAGGGCTGAAAAGGAACTGGAGTGATAATATCTCAGCAGGGTGGGGCTCAGCTCAGCTTCCCTCCTGACCACTGCTGGCTCCTTTGGAGGTTGGGCCCGAAGGCCGGGGGGTGATGATTAACAGCACACAATGTTCAGGATCCAAATGGGTCGAGGGTTTTACATCTGCACCTGTGGATGTGGAGTTGCGGAACCTCAAAAAATCCTTTGGTCATTTTGTTGCCCTGGATGGCATTGATCTCCAGATCCGCCGGGGAGAATTTTTTAGCTTACTGGGCCCCTCTGGTTGTGGCAAAACCACGCTCTTACGCATCCTGGCAGGGTTGGAGCTAGCTGATGAGGGGGAGGTGTTGATCCGGGGGGTGAATGTAGGGCAGATGCCCGCTCACCAGCGCAATGTCAATACGGTTTTTCAAAGCTATGCCCTCTTCCCCTTTCTGACGGTGGCTGACAATGTGGCCTTTGGCCTGAAGATGCGACAGCGGCAGTTAGGGTGGAGTCGGGCCCAGATCCATCAAAAGGTAGAGGAAGTGCTGGAGCTGGTGGAGATCAGTGCCTTTGCGCAACGGCATCCGCAGGAACTCTCAGGAGGGCAACAGCAACGGGTGGCTTTGGCGCGGGCAATTGTGAATGAACCGGATGTGCTGCTTTTGGATGAGCCCCTTTCTGCTCTGGATGCTAAACTGCGCAAGCAATTGCAAATACAACTCTGTCAGCTGCAACGGCGGCTGGGTCTCACCTTTATTTTTGTAACTCATGATCAGGAGGAAGCCCTGGTAATGAGTGATCGCGTCGCGGTGATGCGTTCGGGCCGGATTGAACAGGTGGGCCTGATCGATGAAGTTTACGAGCATCCCACCACGGCTTTTGTGGCAGCGTTCCTGGGGGCCAGTAATCTGATCGAAGCCACCCTGAACCCCACGGATCCAGAAACTGTAGCCACCCGGCTTGGGCCCCTCCAGGTGCAAGGAAATGGTGGAGGAGTCCAGCCCGCAGAAAAACTCTGTATCCGTCCTGAGAAGATCCGCCTTTCCCGCCGCGGATTTAGCAGTTATCCCAACCAGGTGGCAGTGCAGGTGGTGGATCTGATCTACACAGGGGCAGAAAACCAGTATGTTCTCCGCACTGCTGAGGGCATCCAGCTATTTGCCAGTTCCCTGAACACCGATGCAGAGGATCTGGACTTCAGTATTGGGGAGGATCTGGTGGCCTATCTGCCCGCCAAGAACTTAATCTGGGTGCAGGACTAAGAAGGAGAGAGCATGCGCGACCGTGCCCCATCCCCTTTACTGATCCGAGCGGGTGAAATGCTCACCCCTCCAGGCGAACTGGGCCGGAGCCTCTTCCTCGCCGGACCCGGCATGCTCTGGATCACCACTCTGCTGCTGCTCCCCAGTTTGATCCTGTTCCTCTACAGCTTTCTGAGTCGCGGAGATTTTGGCCGGATCCAGCTCCCCCTGACTCTGGATAATTACCTGCGCATCCTGGGCTATGGCCCCCTGGGATGGACTCCGGTGTACTGGCAGATCATGGGTCGTAGCCTGGTGGTGGCAGTGATTACAACCCTGGGATCGGCTCTGCTGGCCTATCCGCTTTCCTTTTACATTGCCGTCCAGAGCGAACAAACCCGCAATTTTTTACTGACACTGGTGGTCATCCCCTTCTGGACTAATCTGGTCATCCGCACCTATGCCTGGATGCTGATCCTGGGACCGGATAGTTTGCTGGCCTGGATTGCGGTTCATCTCGGGTTCAACTCAGAGCAGGTGGCCCTCTATCCCAGTTCTCTGGCGGCTTACCTGGGGATGATCTACACGTTTTTGCCCTACATGGTCCTGCCCCTGTACACATCCGTGGAACGGCTGGACTGGACTCTGGTGGAGGCGGCCCAGGATCTCTATGCGAATCAATGGCAGGTGTTCTGGCGGATCATGTTTCCTCAAACGGTGCCCGGGTTGGTGGCAGGGGCAATTCTGGTGGGAATTCCAGCCTTTGGCATGTTTGTGGTATCCGATCTTCTGGGTGGTAGCAAAGCCATCTTGATAGGGAATGTGATTCAGCAACAGTTTGGTGCCAGTCTTGACTATCCCTTTGGGGCTGCCCTGAGTTTTCTGGTGACAGGTCTGACATTAGCGCTGCTTTATGGCTATGGCCGCTATGCAGGGGAACGGGGTCTGCGGGATCTAGTGTAATTCCCGGTTCGGTGAGTTCCTTCTGACTACACAGCCAGGACCGGAAAAGCGTACACTGCACAAGAAAATGATCCCGATCCTACAGGGGTCTGCGGGTAGGTCCTTCAGATGGAATAATAATGGGAGCCTGCAGATCATTGGGTAGGCGTTAGCGTGTTGATTGTACTTGCATCCCTGGGATCCCCACTTGATCGGTCAATAACCACTACTTTGGAGGTTTGCAAAGTCCATGACGGCTAAACAATCCGCGACGCCCCCGTCTCAGAATCCATCCGTGAAGTTGCTCAGCATTGATCTGGGACGAACTTCCACCAAAGCCTGTGTCAGCCGCGATCCTGACGGAGTTGTGTTGATCCCTGCCTATGTCTATCACCCCACTGCCATTGAAGAGGTCAGACGAGGGGCATTTGAAACGCGAGCCAATTCCGATCCCCTGCTAGATATCTGGGTGGAATACCAAGGGGAGGGCTATGCCGTGGGTCAGTACGGAGCAGATCTGCAGAGAAAGCTGGAGTCCCGTACCAGCTTGGGACTGGGAGAGTCCAAAGTTCGCAATGCCCTGATCAAACTCTTTGCAGCCGTTGGGCACTTTGGGTTAAGTGGTTCCCTGGCGGTGGTTCTCGGACTTCCCTACATCCTCAGTCAGGAACAGTTTGATAAAGAAAAAACTCAGATCACGGGGCTGATCCTGGGTCGCCACCGCATGGCCTTTCGCAGTGAGATCATCACCGTCGATATTGAAGATGTTTGGGTGGTACCGGAAGGCTATGGCAGCCTATTCTGGACCGAGAGTCTTTCCACTAAGGGGAGCAAGTTTGGGGATCTTTCGGTGGCGATTGTGGACATTGGGCACCAGACCACAGACTTTCTCATGATTGATCGTTTCCGTTTTGCCCGAGGCATCTCCTCCAGTGAAGATTTTGCGATGAGCCAGTTTTACGCCCAGCTGGCGGGGCAGATTGAGGATGCCGATCCCGATTCCCCCTCCCTGATTGAAGCAGTGCACCGACCGGAGGGAGAAAGGTTTTACCGTCCTCCAGGCGCGTCCCGTCCCACGAACCTGGATGACATTATGCCCCCCCTGCGCAAAAGCTTTGCCCGCGAGCTTTCCAATCGCCTGATCCAGTGGTTGCCGGAACGGGCCACGGATGTCATCATTACAGGGGGCGGTGGCGAGTTTATCTGGGATGATCTCAGTCCCCTACTCAAGCAAGCCGGATTGAAAGGCCATCTCGCCAATCCCTGCCGCAAGGCCAATGTCTTAGGACAGTATATTTACGGAGAAACCAGGCTGGCTGCGGGACGTTGAGTTTTCTTGCAGGGTTTGCATTGACCCCTTATCTTCCACCTGGCATGGCAAAATCCTCACCCAGTCAATCGACTAAGAAAAATAAAAGCATCACATTTTTTCTGGAAGAACACGAAGATCAAGAGCTTTGGGACGATATTCATCAGTCCATGGCCGATCCAGAAGCGACCTTTTCCAGCTTTAGTGACTTTTGTAAGCAAGCCCTGCGGGAATATTTTCGTGGGCACAAAAGCCTGGAGGTTCAACAGGTCTCCTTACCCTTCCTGGCAGAACAGGATCCGATTGGAGGTGTCCAGTCCCCTGCTCCAGAAGGAGTCTCCCCTGAGATCTCAGAGCAAATGGCCGAACTCCATACCCTCCTTTTTGCCCTGAGGGAGCGTGTTGAACAATTGCACGCAGAGTGTCAGCGAGTCCAGACTTTAGAAGCCGAGGTCAACCAACTGACTCAACGACTGCAGGAGCTTGAGCAGCACCCCACCCCCGATCAGTCAACCACGGCTGCATCTCCTTCCTCTCCCCCCGATGATCCACTCCTGGCCCGTCTGATTACACTGATCGAAGACTTTTAAGATCCCTCGGCCAGCCGTCTCTCGGCGCTATCTCGTTCAGATTGGATCTGGGAAACCAGAGGCATGGGTAGCTGATCAGCGGACTCCAGAGCCTGATCAAAGAGAGGGACAGCCTCAGCGTCATTTCCCTGCAGCACCAGGATCTGAGCCTTGAGGTACATAAATTCGGGGTTTTCACAGCCGCTGGTTAGAGCCTGATCCACGGCGTCTAGGGCCTGGTCGTACTGTTTAAGATCCCGATAGGCGAGGGCCAAACCCCGATAGGCCAGGTAGTCCGGTCCTGCGAGGCGAAACTGCTCCAGGGCTTTGTCACGATTGGTGAGCAGCAAATCCATATACCCGTTAAGCAAATTCAGTTCGGGATCCTGGGCGTTTACCTTCTGGGCCTGGCGGATGGCTCCAAACAGATTATTGAGCGTGGGCAGGGCCTTGGGGAGACCGATCACCACTCCATCCTGCAGCACTTGATTCGCGGCCTCAAATCCATATCCGACCGCCTCATACAGGTGCCCCCGCAAGGGATCCGTGGCGGTCAACTCACTGGCCACCGCCAATGTCTGGGCTCCCCGCTCAGTAAACGCCTCCAGATCCCCCTCCTGGTAGGAGAGAGCTGCCAGCAGCGCATAGACCATGGGCTCTTCGGGGGACGCCTGGAGTGCCAGATCCAGCTGTTCGCGGCTGCGGTTGTACCGGCCAGCGCAAAAAAACTCTTGAAACGCGCTGTAAACCTCTGGGCTGATATCTCGGGCCTCTTCACCGTTACGAAACGGATCCTGGGCCTGGGCGGGGGATCCCATCAGGCCTGTGAGGGCCAGAGGAGCCAGAACTCCAGGCATGAGAACGATCAGACTTGAGTTCCAACGCCATTTGATTGCCACACCACACCTCATTACAGAATTGCTTTCATCATGTTTGCAGGAAAAGCAAGAGCAGAGAGCACCACTTCACTCTTCTCCTGGGTCAATGCTTTCAGCAGGATTAGGATCTGCCTGATGCCCGGCCTAAGGATAGGGATCTGCTAACACCAGTTGAGCCAGGGAGGCAACCACCTGCTTTTGGACCGTGACATCGGTCTCATTCACCATCAACTCATGCAGGGCTGGCACCGCCGAAGTGTCGCCAATATTACCGAGGGCTTGGGCTGCAGCGGCTCGAATCACGGCTTGATCATTATTCAACATTTGCATCAGGGGCTGGACGGCGCCTAAGACCTGAGCCTGGCCCACCTGATAGATGGACTGCAGTTGCCGATCCAGAGGAGTAGCAGCGGTCCCGAGGGCGAGGGAAGATGTGGGCATGGATCCAAAAAGCTGATACAGCATCTCCTGAGCCTGCATGCGAGTGTAGTAGTCAGCATTGGGATCCGAGGCAATTTTATACAGCTCATCCATGACCGATTGCATGGGTGTCGCCATCAAATCTTGATTAATGGATTGCACCTGCTGGCTGGCCTGATGTTGCTGAAATCCCTGGAAGACTGCAATTCCGCCGATCACGAGCGCTGCGTCTGCCACCACTGCCAGTAGAGCCGCTCCTCCCCAGAGGCGGGTACACTGACTCATCCGCTGCAGTTTGCGATTGACGTAGCAGAAGGCTTCATGCTGCCGCTGCCAGAAATCTGGGGCGATTTGCAGGGTCTGCGCGCTTAAGTCGGTAGACAGGACATTCTCATTGCGAACCACTTCCAGGTCCTGGACCCTCTCAGCCATCTTTGCAAACTTGCGTGTCCACATCCAGGTAAACATGCCCCTATTCCCCCAGCCTGAAATGTACCTACCACTATACTCAGCTTGGCCCTTTGGCATCCAGTGTTACTGTACCCACTGGTGAGGTGGAGAAGTAGAGTGATCAAGCGTCAACCCTATCGCGCTTTCAGACAGGTGACACTTGACTTTAATTGTAAGGATTTTCACTGATGAACACATTTCCTGTCTTCCCTGGAAGCGTATGGAGAGAGGATTGGCTCGTGATTGAATTGAATAGAAAGACGCTTAGCGGTACTCAGGCTGAGGCTCTGTAAAGTTTGATGGATCGTAAATGAACCGACCCACTTCCTCTTCAATCCGAAAGATTTCGAAAGGCTCCAGAAGTCTTGAGGTTCGCAATGCGAGCAGGTAACCGTCAATCAGCATGCGCATTTCGTCGGGTTGGCGATAGCCACGGGACCACAATTCTACAAGTGCGTCCGTTAACACCTGGTAATGGCGGATCAGTCTGTAGTCCTGAAGCATAGTTTCGATCGATATGAACCCCTACGAATGATTGTAACAATTGATAAGAGATGAAAACAGTCAACTTCAGGAGAACAGGAATGCTTCGCAGGATCGCTCCCCCCTTGGCGCAGAGGAGAGCGCCTGTTCCCCCCTGGTACCATGGCTAACGTCAACACAAGTGAACACTGTGGCAGCAAAACAGTATTTTCGTAACAATTCTTGACATCCCTTAACTTGCGATCCATATTGGAAGAGTAAGGCGTTGCGGAGTTGTAATCATGTCTCAACAAGAATCCAAATTTGGTTTTACCGCTTTTGCAGAAACCTGGAATGGCCGACTGGCGATGCTGGGTTTTGTGATTGGTGTTGCCACTGAGCTACTGACCGGTCAGGGCATTCTTTCCCAGATCGGTTTGATGTAAATCAGATCTAGTGCATATCTCTATCTGAATCGGTGGATTGAGGTGAGAGTGCTCCCAGGACCATAAAGCAAAAGCTTGATGACAGCGTTGACCTTATGATGGGTTAGCGCTGTTTTGCGTTTCTGCTGAGGTTTGCATGACTCCATCTGCTCTGGATTCTGAAACTCTATCGCTTTGGCAAGAAAAGATCCTCTCCGCCAATCAGCACAATATTTTTTGCCATTGCCGCCGATGCCAGCGGGAGTGGGTTGCCTCTGAAGCTGAACCCTGCAGTTGTGGTAGCCAGTCTGTGGAAGCCATTGCCTGCTGGCAGTTCCCCGACGACTAGGTTGACTTAGGGTTGAGAGTAGGGCTGCAGGAAAGACCAGATCAGGCGGGTGCCATCCAGTTCCTGGGATGTTCTGCCAAGGATCCTTTCGAGCTTGAATCCTGTGCTACCCGGCCAGGTATGCCCCCCTCCCTGAATTTGGAAAAGCTGCACCTCCGCTCCCTGCAGGCAATGCTGGTAAGTAAATCGAGTGACAGATGTTCCATCATCCACCTTGTCAGGCAGTCCTGTAACCCCAGGTGTAGGATTGCAGCCATTGATCTCGACCCAGGTTTGGGTGACCTCTTCGGTGGACAGATAACCAGGAAAACCTTCGGAGGGGACGATCTGATCCTCGGTACCCCGCAGCTGGATCACAGGGACGGGACGTTGAGGGTTGCAGTTTCTGGCAATCTGGGCCGCCATGGATCCCGCCACTAGGGCAATGGCAGTGATCCGTGAAGACAGCTCACAGGCCAGCCGCGCTGAAAAGAAAGCCCCATCGGAGTAGCCCACTGCATAAACGCGGGTGAAATCAATTGGGTCAGTGTCGAGAAGTGAATCCAGTAGAGTGGAGATAAAGCCAATATCATCCACTCGCAAACCCTGATCGGTACTGACACTGGCATCATTCCAGCGGCGCAGTTCTCCGTAGGGATAAACCACGACAAAGTTTTCTTGATCGGCCAGGACATTGAACTGAGTCAGGGACTGCATACTTAATCCTGTGCCTGTGAAGTTATGAAAAACAAGGATCAGGGGGTGTTTTCTGGCTGCAGGAAGAGTCGGAGGCACATAGATCAGATAACGTCGCCACTGGTGATTGACCCACAACCACCGCAATTGGCCGGGCATAGAGGCGGATGCAGCCAGGTGGGATGATTCTGCAGAAAACTGGCTGGAGAGGGGAGGGGTGTCACCACAACTGGTCAGCCATGGGATCAGGCTGGACAGTAGCGACAAGCTATATCTCTCAAGAGGCCATCTCATGGGGTTTCGCACCAACATCAGTTCAGGGGATCCCAGCTCGTGATATTCTTTGCCGTGAATTCGGGCGCTTAACACCGCTTCACTTGTCTATTCAACCATCAGCAGAGGTAAGGCCGTGATTGATCTGTCTCGCATCCCCGCACAACCCAAGCCTGGGGTTCTCAATATTCTCATTGAGATTCCAGGGGGTAGCAAGAATAAGTACGAGTTTGATAAAGATCTGGGGGCTATGGCTCTGGATCGGGTCCTTTATGCCTCTGTACAGTACCCCTATGACTATGGATTTGTACCCAACACTCTCGCTGGAGATGGCGATCCCCTGGATGGCATTGTGGTGATGGATCAACCCACCTTTCCAGGCTGCATCATTCCCGCCCGGGCCATTGGCTTGCTGGAGATGATCGACAGCGGGGAGCCGGATGAAAAATTGCTCTGTGTACCCGTGAAAGATCCTCGCTACAGCCATGTCCACAAGCTCGAAGATCTGGCACAGCACCGTCTGGATGAAATTGCTGAATTCTTCGCCACCTACAAGCGCCTGGAGAAAAAAGAAACCATCATCCAGGGCTGGAAAAATGTTGATGCTGTCACCAAGCTGGTGGAGGAGTGCATCAGGGCCTACAACGCCAACCAATAAACATCCGATCCAGGATGACTCTTTCCAGAATGGCCAGGCTCTCAACCCCGCACTTGCAAACGGATATCCCCATAAAAGGCAATCGCTTCCTCCTGGGTGCGATAGGTATCCGTCATCAGGGCAAAACCTGAGGTGCGAGGTGGCTTGGCACCAAAGAGCTGACAGTAATCGGCATACACATCTCTCTCCTCTTCGATCCAGGTTTGCAGGGGAGAGGTTTCGTTTTGGAGAACCACAAGCTTGACCCGATCCGAGACCGGACTCACCAGGCGTTCTCCAATTGCTTTGCCCCTGGCCCAAACATAGTTGATTGCTCGCAATGAAGTCAGGATCTTGCCAAAAGTAACAAAGATGCGGGCAGAACAGGCATCGCCGGTCTTGGAATTCAGATCACAGCGCAGCACGGGCTGATCCACTTTCCATCGCCAGCAGAGGTGGGGATGGGTTTCCAGATCCAGAGCAAGTTTTCGGATCAATCCAGAAGAGGACTGCCGACTGACCGCTTGAATAACCACCTGCCCCTCGTCTTCCACCAGACTGTACTCTGTATGCTTGGGAATGCTCCGGAAGGTATGGGGTTGCCAATCAGCTGGGAGGTCGGAACCCATGGATTCACCAGAAAAGCTGCCGATCGAGATTGTCTTCATCTCGGCAACCTTTTCCTGAGGCTGTTCTGAGGATCTGGCTTGACCCAGAAAAGAAAAGCGCTGCATGATTTCAAGTCTCTCCTACGCGGGCCGATAACAACGGTAATTGAGATCAGGAAAAATATTGTCCATGTACTCCACTTTGGAGAGCCATTCCTCCTGAATCTTGCCCTGATGAATCGCGTCGTAGAGATGGTTGAAGCGCAACAGATGAGCTTTGGTCCGCCGCACCGCATAGGGAACCATCGTTCCGGTCCGCATGATGAAAGCCCAATCGGAGGACTGGGCCAGAAGAAGTTCCCGTGCTGCCTGGTTTAAGGCTCGCCACTCCAGATCATTCTGGGGCTCTCGGCGACTCAGCTCAATCATGCGCTCTGCTGCCTTGTGCAGGTGAGGATAGATCCAGGCATTGGACTCGTTCAGCCAGTATTCGTGAAACCCGCGGGCTCCCCAGCTGGATTGAGCTGGACGCGCCACCTGCTGGGTAAAGTTTTGAGACAGATATTCCGCCAGATGGGTCATACGAAAGGTGTCCTGATCATAGTAGCTTTTGCGGATCAGAAAGTTGAGAAACCAGGGACCTTCATACCACCAGTGCCCAAACAGCTCGGCATCGTAGGGAGACACTACCAGTGGCGGGCGCCCCATATGACTCTGGAGATACTCGATCTGGCGCTGTCGGTTGAACATGAAGTTGCCGGCATGCTCCGCCGCTTTTTCCCGCGCCCAATAGGGATCGTAAAGGGCTTTCTGACCCAGATCCAATCCCCTGCCTGTAATCCGGTGGTACTTAATCCCGGTGTTTTTGCGCTGGCCATTGGGCATGATGTAGGGCTTGATGTAGTCGTAATCGGCTTCAAACCCCAGATCCTTGTAAAACTCACGGTAGGCCGGATCCCCTGGATAGCCCACCTCCGCAGACCACACTTGCTGCGATGATTCATGATCGCGGCCAAACACCGCCACTCCGGTTTCCGTGAAAATGGGAGCATAGATGCCATAGCGCGGTCTGGGCTTGGCGTAGAGGACTCCGTGACTGTCCGTGATCATGTAGCGCAGTCCTGCATCCGCAATCAGGCGTTCCAGGCCAGGATAGTAGGCACATTCCGGCAACCAGATCCCGCGTGGCCATTGACCAAAGTTGGTCTGGTAATGCTCACAAGCCACAATGATCTGGGCCCAGACTGCCTGGGGATACATCTGCATCAGGGGCATGTAGCCATGGGTAGCTCCACAGGTGATGATTTCCAGGTTGCCTGTATCCTGAAATGCCCTGAAGCCTCTCACCAGATCCCGTTCGGACTCGCTCCAGAGACAACGGATCCGCTGGAACTGGCGTACATAGTGCTCGGCTAGATAGCGAATATGACCGTGATGTTCATTTTTTGCGTACTCCAGCTGAGCCAGTTCCTCCAGCTGGGATAAGTAGGCCTCATAGCGGTCCTGCAGGAGCGGATCGCGGAGCATCGAAACCAGTGGAGGAGTCAGGGACATGGTAAACCGAAAATCGATGCCGTCCTCCTGTAACTCCTTAAACATCCCCAGAAGCGGAATGTAGGTTTCGGTAATGGCCTCGAACAACCACTCTTCCTCCAGAACAAAATCCTGTTCAGGATGCCTAACAAAGGGAAGATGAGCATGCAAAACAATTGCTAAGTAGCCCAATGACATAATCTGCTCGACTGGAGTCCACTGATCTGGCTCAGAGGCTACAAGATCGCTGGGGATCAGGATCTGAGCCGTTGAAACACAGGGTTTACTTTGATTCCTGCTCAGGAAGATCTGTGCCTGCAGGATCAGCAGGAGGATGCTTCCCAGGCTGGGTTTGCCGCGTCACCCTCAGATTCAAAGCCCGTCGGGCACTCCCATCGGCAGCAATGGCCGAGAGCTGTAGATTCAGGTCCCCCTCCGGAACATTCATGAAAACGTGAAAGCTTCCATCCGGATTCAGTTGCACAGGCCGTCCTGAAATCATGACCTCAGTCCCAGGCTCTGTGGATCCATGGATCACCAATTCTGTCTCCAGGTCCAGATGGAGAGGATGAGAACGGGGAGGGATCCGCTCGGATGCACCCATATAAAGTCCCAACCCTGATCCTGAAGCCATCCACGGCCCCATGAATCCCACTCCAGACGGGGTCAGGAATGAACTGACGGACTGATCGGGCTGCTCCTGAATATGAAGAGATCCAGCCACAAGGGAGGTTTCTAACGACCATTGCAGCAGATCCTCTCCAGGATGAGATGGAGGCAAAGGTTGAGGTTCTCTTCCCTGATAGGAAACCACCCCTAATTTCCCTGGGGCTCGTTTTTGCGGTTCCTGCAGCTGGTAAAGGGTTTTCCCATGCAGGTTCATATCAAAGGGAACAGAAATAAAGGCGTCTTCAATCCAATCGGAGGGATAAGTGGGTGGAACGGTGATAGCAGAAGAGCGGGCCAATGTTAACCAGCACCCATCACTGGAGCGATAGCCGATTTCAACAATATAGGAACGATCACTGACCGGAATCGGAATGTACCATTCGCGGGCCAGTTCATCACAGGGGTACTCCTGCATGCTGTGGGCGGGCTGGTGATCAAAGTTGATCTCTGTAACATCGTACAGGCGTAACGCCAGCTGCTGCCCTCCCTGGCGGCGCATGGCTTCCTTATCCTCGTTAGGAATATCCCAGTAGGTGTAGGCCCAGTGGGGATCCCGAGGTAAAAGCACGATCCGACTGGTCCCGTACCCTTCCGGCAGGTCCGCCAGTTCTTCATCTACCGCCGCCAGATGCCCCCCATCTTCCACCCCACCGGCATGAAACTTGGCACTGGCGGATTTTTCGCGCTCTTGAGGAGAGGGCGTGATAACTCTGCTATCAGTGGTAGAGGCCTGAGCAGACCGGATTGCCGAGAGAAGTTGTGCCTTCGTCATTCGGCTGTAGCGGGTAATTTCAAATTCCATAGCCTTGACACGCAATTGCCTCAAGGTCATGTCCTGCAAGGGGATCCTGTCTTGCGATCTCATCGGGTTATATCCTCCTTTGACAGTCTCAAGTGCTGCACATAACCCTTGAATACTCTCACTCTCGCCGATGGGGATCTCTCAACAATCCTGGTCAAGCTTGGAGATAAATCAATGGATTAAGGATGCCGGGATCACCGGGGATCAACACAGACTCCTCTATCATTACGTATTATTACTGATGGGTCAAGAGAGGACAAACGAGATCAAGATTAGTTTTCTAGGAAAAGAAAAACCATTAAGCATTTCACTCAATGGCCAACAGAAAAATCTTTATGACAAATGGATTTAGGGATAAAAACGATCAGTCGGGAAACCAAACCTTATGAACCCAGTAAACGCCTATTTTTCAAACAACCCTAAGGTCTGCAAAAATCCCTGAACATTTAATTTCTCAGCCCAATTCAAACGGATAGAACTTACAGCAATCCGTACTCGTCAATTAGCAATGTCGCGCAGGTAGCGATGGCAACAACTATCAAGGTCATCAGGGGTGATTGTCCATTAATCAGACAAATCGATCCAGCCAGAGTCGCCCCCACACCCGCAGAAAACGTTCTCCCCATCCAGTTACGATCCGGTTTGTTATACATGGTGATTTAGAACCTAAAGAATTGTTTTTGATGAAAAAATCAGATTGAGACAACAGGCTATCACAGCTTTTCTCAAGCCGATTCCAGCCCCTCAATAAATCTTAAAATCATGAAGTTTTACGTTTTTTTGCTGACGGGTGAGATCCCCAGAGTTAGGCCTGGATTTTGCGGATGATGGCACTGAGGTGATCGTAGTCATCCCTGAGGAGCAAGCTTAATTGCTGTCCAGCTCGGATCAACCAGGTGCGATCATAGCGAACGGCCCGAAAACACTGGCGAATCACGGCAGCGATCAGTTCGTCCACCGGAATGGTCCGCACATGCAGGAGGGTGCGCAGGAACTCCACCTGCTGACAAAAGTGAGCCACCTCTTGATCACTGCAGTTGAAGATGGCCTGGTGGATCTGGGGCGGACGTGGGGGTAGAAACTGATAGATCAACCCTGTAGTCAGATCGCCTCCTCCAGACTCAAACCCCACAATGGTCACCTCAAAATCGGTCTTTAACATGGCAAAGATCTGGGGTTGATCTCGTCGCAACTCCTCTGCGGACAGCCCTAGAGCCCGAGCGCGGTGCACAGAATCGATGGGGGTAATCGCCGCGTGACTGACCACGCCGTATATGACATTGCCGGTCTCTTCATCCCGTGACTTCACCCATCTGCCCAACGCAGGCATGGCGGGGAAGGTCAGTTCATCCGGTTCAAAACACTGTCCCGTATAGACCGTTGTGGCGGCTCCCACCACCTCACCGATGTGATCGGGGGCCCGATGTGGAGATCTTGTCGTCAGGGGTAAGCGCATAACCTCAGAGGGGCTGCTTAATCAATCGTTATTGAAGACTGAGGATCTAACTCAAAACACCGTGCTAACCTGGTCAGTGCCTACATATCGTATGTATTTCGCGGTGCGCTGGCAAGCGACGTGAATAAATCTAAGGTCATGTCAGGAGGATATTTTGCTGGATCATCAACAGTCGACCTACGGCCTTTCTCAGGCTTCTGAGATCCATGATTATGTGGCCCAGCTGCAGCTGCATATGGCTTTGCAGGCGCGGCATTTGATCCCCAGTATGAGCACTTCTGCCCACAGCGATAGCCGACTCCATCTGTTGCATCAGACCCAGGCCGATCTGGAAAAAACCGCATCCAGGCAGTGGCTGTAATCATTTTTTAAAGATTCGAATCTTCATGAGGGGGAATTTTCACCCTCACACCAAAGTAATGGTTCTGATCTCACTCAGAATGTCTCAAGGGGTCTACCCTCCGCCAGGCGGAGCAAGGCTTCTCCGGTAACGCGGTTGGGGATCCACTCCCGCAGTAGCCGGGCACCCATGCGCTGGTAAAACTGAATAGCAGGGGTATTCCAGTCCAGGACTGCCCATTCCAGGCGACCATATCCTCGCTGCACGGCAATCTTGGCCAGTTCCACAAGCAGCGCCTTTCCCATTCCATTCCCCCGATACTGGGGTTGAATGTAGAGATCCTCCAGGTAAAGGCCGGGTTGGGTGAGAAAGGTGGAATAAGTGCGAAAAAACAGGGCAAACCCGACTGCTTCCCCTTGATCTGGTATCTTCACCACCAACGCTTCCGCGACAGGGTTGCTACCAAACAGATGCTCCTGCAGGGCCTCCAGGGATCCGGTCATCTCCTCCTGCAAATGTTCATAGGCGGCCAGTTCTTTAATCAAGTTGAAGATTGCACCACAGTCCTCGGGCTGAGCTGGATAAATGCTGAAGGGAAGTGTCATGATGATCAATCCTTGCCAATACCATCATCCCGATCAGTACCGAGCCAGCTCTGCCGATGTGCGTGTCCATTGGGACGGCAACGAAACGGCCAGGGATCCCCAGCGATCGGCATGATGACCCATGACCAGACCATGCCAGAGGGGACGGGGGGCCTCGTCCGGCAGTACATGATGCCAGGTGTAGGTTAAGGTGCCCACACGGCTATCCCGGTTCCCACTGATTTCAAATACCCGAAAGGCAGAAACTGGACCGACCAGGGGGGGAGCGATCAGGTAAGGGATCTGGTGGCGAACATACACCTTAGGGACATGCAAATGACCACTCAACACCCCGAGGATCCTGGAATGGCTAGCCAGAATACGTCGAAAGGTGGCTGCTTCTGCAGGGAGAACCTTATATTTACGAAACAGCGGAGAATTGGCCACCGGAGGTTGGTGGATCAGCACCAGCACAGCGGCATGAGCGTGGGTATCCAGTTCTGCCTGCAGCCACTGCAATTGAATCGGTCGGAGGGTGCCCTGTGGATCGGGAAATGTGCCTAGACTGGCGTCTAAACACACCAGCTGCAATCCAGGCTGCACCGTCACGCTGTAATCCACATAGCCTGTGGGAGCAGGTTCAAAAGGAAACTGATCTCGACACCAGTCCAGGAAATCCTGCCGATCAAACCGTCCTGACTGACCGGAGATATCTAGATCATGGTTGCCCGCACAGAGGTAGTAAGGAACCTGCAGTTGCTGGACGAGAGCATGGAACTCCTTGAAGCTCTCCGTATCCGCCTGATCCACTAGATCGCCTGTGAAGACCACAAAATCCAGATCCGGGATCGCCTGCAGCATGGTGATCGCTCGCTGTAACTGGGCAGTAGGGGAGTCTGCCATCCACCAGCAGCGGCAGGCCGTCTCCGGCATTAAGTGGGTGTCGGATAGCTGGGCAAACTTGATGGGTCTCATCACAACCACCTAGGAATTTATGCGCATTCACCAGGGCAATCATAAACAAAAGATTGTCCACTCGGTATACAGATTCGCTGACATCTATACCCACCTGGAGCTGCTGTTAGCATACTGATCGAGATCATCTTTATTGTTCTTTGCAGCTGACTTTTATGGTTTCACCACAACTACGCCCTCAGGTACAGGCTCTGCAACCGGATCTGGTGCACTGGCGTCGCCACCTCCATCGCTATCCCGAGCTGGGGTTTCAGGAGCAAAAAACGGCTGAATTTATTCAGAATCTTTTAACAGAATGGCAGGTTCCCTTTCAATCTGGGATTGCTCACACTGGGATTGTGGCTACGATTGCTGGGGATCTGGCGGGACCCACGCTGGCCCTGCGGGCTGATATGGACGCGCTCCCGATCCAGGAGGAGAATCCCGTCCCCTACCGCTCCTGCCATGATCACACGATGCATGCCTGTGGTCATGATGGTCACACTGCCATTGCCCTGGGAACCGTGAAGCTACTCCAGCACTATCGAGAGCGGCTGCGCGGCACCGTCAAGATCATCTTTCAACCGGCTGAAGAAGGTCCGGGTGGTGCGGCACCCATGATCGCTGAGGGAGTGCTCCGCAACCCAGATGTAGAGGCCATGATTGGCTTGCATCTGTGGAACAACCTGCCCCTGGGGGCGATTGGGGTGAAAGGAGGGCCTTCTATGGCCTATGCCGATCGATTCGAGCTCAAGATCATTGGCAAAGGGGGACACGGGGCTCTTCCCCATCAGACCGTGGATGCAATTGTGGTGGGGGCGGAAGTGGTGACTGCCCTGCAAACGATCGTCTCCCGTAGCGTTAATCCCCTGCAACCTGCGGTGGTGTCGGTGGGCAAGTTTCAGGCTGGAGATGCCTTTAATGTGATCACTCCGGTGGCGGAGATGTGGGGCACGGTGCGCAGCTTCCAACCAGAGGTGGCGGATCTGATTCCAGCTCGAATTGACCAGCTGGTGGCCGGGATCTGTCAAGCCCATGGGGCAACCTATGAACTGAATTACTTGAGAAACTATCCCGCAGTTTTGAATGATGAAAAGGTGGCGGCGCAGGTGGAAGCTGTCGCTCGGCAGGTCTTGGGGACGGAGGCGCACATCGTTCCAGAAATGACCATGGGGGGCGAAGACATGTCCTACTTCCTGAAGGAGGTTCCGGGTTGCTATTTCTTTCTCGGCTCCGCCAATCCGGATCTGGGCCTCAACTATCCTCACCATCACCCCCGCTTTGATTTTGATGAAACGGCTCTGGGGATTGGGGTGGAGATCTTTTTACGCTGGATCGAGTCCTACTCTGGGATGGAGCTGCCATCCCCTCCGGCACTGACCCTGGCAGAACGCACTTGAGGCCCTTCCCATCAAAGATCAAAAAAAGGTGGATCCTGGCCCGAACCCACCTGATCTTGATTGCTAAGGATCGTTAACGAACTAGGTCTTTGACCTTGGCCATCATGCCCACGGGATCGATGCCCTGGTGGGGAAACTGTTCCCAGAGCCCCCCGCAGCCTTCACGGTGGGTACCCAGGTGGGCATATTTGGGGGTGTAGCCCCGCTCCAGTAACCAGGTGCCAAAGCGGCTGCCCAAACCTGTGCGGCGATTGAAGGATTCTACCACCAGCACAAAGGGTGCAGCCCCCAGCTTGGCCATCATGGCTTCATCCACCACATTCAGGGTGGGCTTATTGATCAGACCCACCGGGATCCCTTCCTGGTGCAGCCGTTCCACGGCATCGACCGCCCGGTAGAGTCCATCTCCAAAGGCCACAATATAGCCTGCACTGCCTTCCCTCACCACTTCATCCTGTCCGGGAGTAAAGGTGTAGTCTCCCGCAAACAGCTCCTGTCCCTGTGGATCCAGGATCATGGGCACCTTGGAACGGGTGGAGAAGATAAAGCGGAGACCCGGCTGCGGGAAGACGGTTTTCACACAGGCTTTCATCTGGTTGGCATCAGCGGGGAAGTAGAGGCGGGTTTCATAGCCATCCTCTAGGCCGTTATCGGCAAACATATTGTTGATGCCAAAATGGCAGGTGTTATCCGCCATATCATCCACGCCCGCATGGGAGAAATGACAGAGCACATTGGCGTAGTTGAGACGGGCCATCGTGATCTCAGAAACGCACATTTCCAGGAAGGCGCTAAAGGTGGCAAAGATCCCCTGCTTGCCCTTCTCCATGCCAAAGCCTGCTGCTGCTGACAAGTTGCTGCGCTCCTGAATGCCCCCACTGATAAACACTTCTGGATAGGCCTTGCGGATCTGGGCCAGGCCACAGGAGCCCTCCAGATCGCTATCAATCACCAGCACATTTTGCTTCCGCTCCGTTTCAGACATCCCCCCCAGGATCTCAACAATCGTGTCTCCAAAAACATTGCGGTTGGAGCCCTCTTTCTCAGATGACCCCAGAAAAACATAGGGATTTTTGGCCTTCTGGATCGACTGGAGAACTGCCACCGCCTCAGGCCGACCTGCCTTCTCCAGGTATTTCACCGCCAGATCCACAGAAATGACGTCATGGCCATGGTTGGATCCCTCCAGACCCTCAATCCCAGGGCACATAGGCCGCTTGTTGATCACTGCCACTGGCCCGGGGGTATTAATGGCTTCACAGATCAGGGCATAGAGAGTGTCCAGATCTTCGCCATTCCCTTCCAATACCTTGAGGCCATGCCCCTCCAGGGTTTTGCGGACACTGAAGCCCGCCATGTACTGGGAGGGATGTCCGGCGATGGTGACATCATTGTCATCAATGATCAGTTTTACATTCAGGTGCTGAGCCACCGCCAGACGTGCCGCTTCGGCATCATTGCCCTCCTGCTGTGACCCATCCGATCCAAGACAGAACACCGCTTTGCCAGGATTGGCCAGTGCCACGCCATTCACGAAAGGCCACATATGCCCCAGGCGACCGGAACTGAACTTGACACCGGGGGTGAGGCCCAGCTCGGGATGACCCGGCAGGTGCGCGTGGGCTTCGCGGTACTTCATCAGTTCGGCGACAGGCAGGGATCCCTCCAGAGCTGCCATCAGGTACTGGGTCCCCACCCGATGTCCGGCTTCATCGAAGAAGATCGGCACAAACTGATCCGGCTGGCTCTTGAAGAGGGCATCCAGAATCATCACCTCAGGTACCGTGTCATAGGGACCACCCGTGTGGCCTCCCAACCCTTTCGCGGCACCGGTTGCGGTGAAAAAAACAATGGCATCGCGGCAGAGCTTGATGTTGTATTCCAGGTCCTGCCGCTGTTCGTCAGTGAGACGGGGGACGGTGGGATCCAGGCGGATGGTTTTATAAGTTCCAAGATCAATGGGAAATGAGCCCAGCTGAGTAGCCATAAGGGATGACCTTCTTGAACGCGTTGTATCTCCAATTGCACCTATAGTAACGTCCAGTGGATCTCCCCCATCGCTCTCCTGCCCACAAGACAGAGTACCTGAGTCCTGAATAGGGTCCTCCTGCCCTGCTGGATCTGCAGATATATGGTGATAAGGTTGCTGACATCTCAGCATAGATTCTCAACAGATAGAGCATGTATGAAAAAAACACTTTACCTGGCAAGTCCCTACGGATTCTCTGAACAGGAGAGACTCCATGTATTACCCCTACTAATCAAAGAACTGGAATCATTGGGGGCAGAGGTTTGGGAGCCCTTTCAGCGCAATAATCAGATCGATTTTTCTAATCAGGAATGGGCTTATCAGGTAGCCCAGTCTGATCTGAATGATGTCAAAAGCTCTGATGGTCTCTTTGCGATTGTCAACGGGACACCTCCCGATGAGGGGGTGATGATCGAACTGGGCGTTGCCATTGCCTTGCAAAAAGCTATCTTTTTATTCAGGGATGATTTCCGTCGCTGCACAGACAATGAGAAATATCCCCTCAATCTGATGGTCTTTTCGGGCCTGCCTCAGGACACCTGGGAAGATTATTACTACACTGCCGTCAACCAGCTAGCTTCCCCTGAGAAAGCCCTATCCCAATGGCTGAGTTCATAAGATCCGCAACGGATCCACATCAATGCTGCAGCGGACCCCAGAGGGAGGTCGGATCTGCTTCAGGATCTGATCCAGGTTGTCTCGATCCCATAATTCCCCCTGCCGTTGCTTAAGCAGGATCTGCCAGCGGTACCAGCCACTCACCCGTTCCACCTGAGCTGGACAGGGTCCCAAAATCTCGGCAGGGATCCCTCGCAGTTGGGTTTCCAGGCTTTCACAGTAGTGGCGAACCTGCTCAGGCTCTCGACTGCTCAGACGTAAAAGGATCAGGGCGCGATAGGGGGGATAGCCTGCCTCCTGGCGTGCCTGCAGTTCCGTCTCGATAAAGCCGGCGTAGTCGTAGGCCTGGACAGCTTTGAGGGTGGGATGTTCGGGTAAATAAGTTTGGATGATCACTCGGCCCGGCTCCTGACCCCGTCCAGACCGACCGGCCACCTGGGTGAGTAGCTGAAACGATCGCTCCGAGGCGCGGTAATCCGACTGATTTAACAGACCATCGGCGGCTACCACTCCCACCAACGTGACCCCGGGTAGATCCAGTCCTTTGGTCAACATTTGAGTGCCCACCAGAATATCGGCTTCCCCGGCGGCAAATTGATCCAACAGATCGCGATGGGCTCCCTTCTGACGGGTAGAGTCACTATCAAATCGCAAGATCCGAGCCTCTGGCCAGTGGTGCTGTAGAGTATCCACCACCCTCTGGGTGCCGCTGCCAAATTGCTTCAGGTAAGGAGATCCACAATCCGGACATACCTGGACTAGGGGCTGACGATAGCCACAATAATGACATTTGAGCTGTTGTCCCACCTGATGAAAGGTCAGGGAAACATCACAGTCTCGGCAGCTGAGGGCCAGTCCACAACTGCGGCAGAGAACAAAGGTGCTGTATCCCCGTCGGGGCACAAACAGGATCGCCTGCTGTTGTTGCTCTAAGACCTGATCCAGAGCCTCCTGCAACGCTTGACTGAAGATAGAATAGTTTCCTTTCTCCAGTTCCAGGCGCAGATCCACCAGCGTCACCGGGGGCATGGCTGGAGGAAGGTGTTGCGGATCCGTGGTAATCCGTTCGGGCAGCAGCAGAGGGGTCAGTTCCTGGCGTTGTCCCAGCGCATAGGTTTCCACCGCAGGTGTGGCCGATCCCAGGACCAGGGGACAGGCATGAATTTGAGAGCGCCAGCGGGCAACGGTGCGAGCGTGATAGCAGGGCTGAGGTTGATCCTGTTTGTAACTGTCATCGTGCTCCTCATCCAGAACGATCAACCCCAGATGCGGGAGGGGAGCAAAAATGGCCGAGCGAGTCCCCACCACCACCTGAGGGACTGACTGCAACATCAACCGCCAGGTGTCATAACGTTCCCCCACCGAAAGACCGCTGTGATAGATGAGAACCTTATTCCCGAACCGAGCCCGAAACCGATCCGTTAACATCGGCGTCAGACCGATCTCTGGCACCAGCACCAGCGCCGATTGTCCTTTCTCCAGCACTCGAGCAATCGTTTGCAGATAGACTTCCGTTTTCCCAGACCCCGTTACTCCAAACAATAAAAAGGTCTGACTTTGGCCCAAACAGGCTGAGATCTGCTCCACCGCCTGCTGTTGCTCTCGCGTCAAGATCCTGGCCTGATCCGGTAAAACCTCAGGACTGCTCAGGGTGCGCATCTGCTCCTGCTCCTGAATCAGCACATGGCCTTTGCGAGCCAGCGCCTGGATCACACTGCGACTGCAGCCAGTCTGGTGAAGCAAGTCCGTGAATCGCTGCCCTCCTCCCTGACGCTGTAACTGCAGCAGCACCTCCCGTTGCTGGGGACTTAACCCTTCCAGACTCGGATCCCTCAGGATCACCACCTGCTGGCGTTTCGGTTGGGGAGAAGCCTGCTCTCGCCAATAACTGTGGATGTACCCCTGCCGCTGCAATTCCTTAAGTCCCTGCTCCGCCTGGGGCAGTTGACGCTTAATAAAAAGCCACGCCAGATCTCCACCCCTGCTCTGCAACAACTGCACAATCTCCTGCGCGGAAGTCGACAAACTTGAGGATGGAGGCATCTCACTGGCGATCAGCTGAAAACGACGCTGACGGCGGCTGAGCAACCCTGGGGGCAGGATCCCTCTTAACACCTGTGTCAGGGGCGTCAGGTAGTAGGCCGACACCTGTTGCAGCAAGGGCCAAAATTGGGGAGGCAACATGCCTTGAGCCACCACTTCGGCCACAGGACGGATCCTGGCTTGCTCCAGTGACTCAGGTAGGGAAGCTTGCATCCCAAGGACCAGGCCATTCACAAGCTGGGGGCCAAAGGGAACCGCCACAATATCTCCCGCCTGCACCTGTATCCCAGCGGGAACACGGTAGGTGTAGGAGCCACTGCTGCGAGGGGCATCCACCCAAACCTCCAGCCACTCAGCCTGCTGCAGGATCTCCGGATCCGCCAACGGTAGGGGAAGCTGCTCCAATCCCAGGCATCCAAAACTGCTTCCCTAATCTATCTCTGCTTCACCAGATCAGGTGCAGGATCCTGGCGATAAATTCAGTATTTGCCCTTGGAAAAGTAGCCGTGATTACTCTCAAAAGGTTCATCTAAAACATTAGATCATCCTGCTCACCCTCCCAGGTTCATCTTTCGGATTCCTCAGGAGATGATCTGCCCAAACCCTGATCAGGCAAGGCATTCAGCCAGAGATTATTTGTAGCAGTTGCTACGAAAACAAAGAAGGATTTATGATGGTTCTGCAAGAGCAAGTAATCTGGCTTAGTGAATCGTCCAGCCAGCGTTTGCTCGAGCAGTCACCGAGTCTCTTCTGTCGGTTGTTTCGTTCAGTCTTGCCTTCAAGGAAGCCTCATGCCTTTACTTTCTCCCACCGGCTATGCAGTTGAAGCGATCCGGGATGAAGTTCGTCGCCTGGTCCGCAATGGAGTTGTGATGCGCTCCGAAGAAATAGCTCATCTGCGCCCCTTTTTCCCCGAGAGGGAGTGGCAGGGTGTAGCCAAGGAGCTGCAGTTTCAGGATTATCAGTTTTCTGACCGCATCGGGGATCTGATCGGTCATGCTGAGGAATGGAGTGAAGACTAAAACCTGCTCCCTTGCGTAGGGGGGATGACGGTTCCGCGTCGAGGTGATCAATTTTCTTGCGAATGCGGAGATTCCTCTGACACAAACCTGGTGTTTCAGCCTACACTGGACCCATATCAGTTTGAGTTTCCAGGCAAGCTTGATATGGGCCAGCCCGCTCTCCTCGCAAGCGAAGAAAAAGTTCCCGATATTACTCAAGTTGCAGTTCCCCAGTGGCTGCAGGGATGTTGTCAGCAAGCTGCTGGGCAGAAACAGATTATCGAGAACCATGGTCAGGATGAGGATCCTGTCCGCACGTATTCCCAGCCAGAAGCAGATCTGATCTGTCGATCCTTTCATTTTGCCTATCAGCTCCATGAGGGCCAGCTGCGCAAATCTGGTGAACCCTACATTGCCCACCCGATCGCCGTTGCCACTCTCCTGCATGAGTTGGGAGGAGATGCTGAAACGGTTGCAGCTGGCTTCCTACATGATGTGATTGAAGACACTGATATCACAGGAGAACAGCTGGAAGCAGAATTCGGCGAGGATGTTCGTTACCTGGTGGAGGGGGTCACTAAACTCTCTAAGTACAATTTCTCCAGTCGCACAGAACAGCAAGCTGAGAACTTTCGCCGCATGTTCCTGGCCATGGCTCGCGATATTCGTGTCATCGTTGTCAAGCTTGCGGATCGTCTGCACAATATGCGCACTCTGGAATTTCTGCCCGAGGCAAAGCAGATCCAGATTGCCCAGGAAACCATGGAGATTTTTGCACCACTGGCCAATCGTCTCGGGATCTGGCACTTCAAATGGGAGTTAGAGGATCTTTCCTTCAAATATCTGGATCAGGACTCCTACCGTCATATTCGAGAATTGGTCCGATCCAAACGAGTGGAACGAGAAGAAGAAATCAAACAATTTATTGCCACGCTGCGGGAAGAGCTCCATCAATCAGGTCTGGAGGATTTTGAGATCAGCGGTCGGCCCAAACATCTTTACAGCATCTACCGCAAGATGGTGAATCAGAACAAGGAATTTCATGAAATCTATGATCTGTCTGCGGTGCGGGTGATTGTCAATTCCAATAGCGAATGTTATCGCGTCCTTGCTGTTTTACATGGGAATTTTCGTCCAGTGCCTGGGCGTTTTAAAGATTATATTGGTCTACCTAAGCCTAACCAGTATCAATCGCTGCATACTACGGTGATAGGTCCTGGCGGTAAACCCGTGGAGGTTCAGATCCGAACCTATGAAATGCATCATGTGGCGGAATACGGGATCGCCGCCCATTGGAAATATAAAGAGATGGGGGGTAGCAGAACACCGCGCACTGAAGAGGAGAAATTCACCTGGTTACGGCAACTGCTGGAGTGGCAAAAGGACCTGCAGGACGACAAAGAATTTCTGGATACTCTACGGGAAAATCTTTTCGAAAGTGAAGTGTATGTCTTCACCCCCAAGGGGGATCTGCTGGCTCTGCCTCAGGGTTCCTGTCCAGTGGATTTTGCCTATCGTATCCACTCGGAGGTGGGCGATCACTGTGCCGGATCTCTGGTCAATAACAAAATGGTGCCTCTGGAAACGCGGCTGCACAACGGCGATATTGTCCAGATCATCACCCAAAAGCAGGCTCACCCCAGCCTCGACTGGATCACCTTTGTCGCTACCAGCTCTGCCCGTAACCGGATCCGTCAGTGGTATAAGCGCTCTCATCGCGAAGAGAACATGCAACGGGGACGGCAATTGCTGGAACGCGAGCTGGGTAAATCAGGCCTGGATGCACTGCTGAAATCAGATCGCATGCACAAGGTAGCAGAACGCCTCAACTACCCTGCCGTTGATGATCTGCTGGCCGGACTTGGTCATGGGGAAACCACGGTCACACAGGTGGTCAACCGTCTGCAGGAGGGAACAAAACTGGAGGCTCCAGCTCTATCCTTCCCCACCAGATTGCCTGCTTCTCCTGCAGCAACTGCTCCTCCCGCTCCCAATAAGCTTGATTCCCCCATTCTGGGTGTAGAGGGACTCAAATATCATCTGGCCAAATGCTGCAACCCTCTGCCTGGGGATCCGATTATTGGAGTGGTCACGCGCCTGCACCGTGGCATCTCGATTCATCATCAAAGCTGCCCGAATTTGTCCAGTATTTCTGGAGATCGCTTGATCCCGGTGCAGTGGAATCAGAAGCAGAGCTCTCAAACCTATCCTGTAACGTTGCAGCTAGAGGTGATTGACCGCGTCGGAGTCTTGAAGGATGTCTTGATGCGACTTTCCGATCGGGATATCAACGTGCGTCATGCTCAGGTGCGCACCTTTGCCAATCGCACCGCCATGATTGAACTTTGCATTGACATTCATTCCAAAACTCAACTGAACCTGATATTCAGTCAACTGCGGCAGCTGTCGGATGTCCTCTCTCTGCGCTCAGATCACCAGATGGGAGTCGGCTGAACGACGAAATCCCTCCCTCTCACATCCGTCGTCAAATGTCACAATAGGGGAGACAGACATCCAAAGCGAGGGGTAGAACGAATGACTTGCCGATTAGGGAAAAGCAAGATCAGTCAGTGGCAGCAGCTTTTTCTCTGCCTCCTGATGGGGTTGACACTAGTATTGAGCAGCTGTGGTAGCTCTGTTGGGCTCCGTACTTACAAGGACTCCGAGGGGTTGATTTCGTTTTCCTACCCGAACGGAATGGTGGCGGTGGACAGCCCTTCCCTCTCTGAAGCCAAAGTGGTGCTCACAGATCTGGTAAACAATGCTGAAACGGTAAGTTTAATGGTCTCTCCCTATGCCCAGGTCGAAAGCATTGAAGCAATGGGATCTCCCACTGAAGTAGGGCAACGGGTTAAAGAGCACATCCTGGCACCTGAGGGCTCTAACCGTGAGGCTACGCTGCTCAATGCCGGACAGTTGCAAACGAACAATACCACCTATTACCTGCTGGAGTTCAATACCTTCATTGCAGGGGTTCCCCGCCACGATATGGTGACCGTCACCATCAAGCATGATCAGCTCTACACCCTCACCGCTTCCACCAGTGACAGCCGCTGGCCCCAAATGAAAGATACATTTTATACTGTTGCTCAATCTCTTCGTGTAGCATAAAGAACAAAGGTAGCGGTAGTCTTCACTGGCCAGCCCTGCCCTACCCTTACAGTCACTCCAGGGATCATGACACTATCCAAACAGAGATACAGTCAACAACTAGAGGTGAGTGCCTGGGCGAATTCAGAGGATGGATCCAGCTCCAGTCAACTGCATCTGATTCAGCTCAGTGATTTGCATCTCTTTGCTCAGCCGGAGGGGCAGTTATTAGGGGTTGCCACTGAGGAGACATTTTGTTCGGTTCTGGCAGAGACACACTCCTATCTCCATGATCTTGACTTTATTCTGCTTACGGGCGATCTCTCTCAGGATGGTAGCCCCCGGTCCTATGCACGTTTACGGGAACATCTCAGCCCCTTATCGATCGAGGCTTATTGGATTGCGGGGAACCATGATCAGCTGGATCCGATGATTGTGGAGCTACAGGGATCAGGTCTTAATTCGGAGAAAGTCTTCAACCGCCAGAACTGGACCTTTATTCTGATGAATACCTTGCAACCCGGACGCGAGTGGGGTTGTCTCAGTCCTGAAGCGTTGCAGATGCTGCATTCTCATCTTCAAGAAGCCAAAGCTCTGGGAACCCATGTCCTGATCAGCCTTCATCATCCTCCCTTTCACGTGGGATCCGCCTGGCTCGATCAAACGGCTTTACAACAGCCGGAAGCCTTTTTCCAGATCCTGGATCAGTTCGATCACATTCGCCTGGTCCTTTGTGGGCATATTCATCAGGATTACTATTGCCAGCGTCATGGGGTGGATTATCTCTCCTGCCCTTCCACCTGCTTCCAATTCAAACCGGCGAGCGATACCTTTCGCCTGGATCTGATTCCCCCTGGCTTCCGCCAACTGTGGCTATATCCGGACGGTCGCTACACTACCTCGATCCAGAGGGCCCCCGCAGGATTACAATACCCGAACCTTTCCTTATCTGGTTATTGACTGCTTACCAGATTCAAAACCTCCATCCGCTCAGGGAGCTTAATTTGAAAGATATCCTCAACGATGTTGAGTTTAACAGCACCGTATTCATGAGGCTCAGATCTCGATCACCTTTACAGCTGTGACCACCTTCCGGTCCCACTTCCAAATCATGTAGCAACCTCCCCAAAGATCTATGCCCCCAGATCTCCTGGACCATTATTAGTCGCGAGTTACTTTCTTGACTTGGGCTGATCTAAGATTTATTCCATGTTTCTGTTCTGGTGCCGGATCAAGAACCGGATCTCTTCGAGCAGGACATTAAAGCGCTGGTCACTTTCAGCATGCTTTTGTCGAAATTCCTCATTGATTCTCTCTTGCTCAATCTTTTTCTCCTGATTCTCACGGATCACTTGCCGAAGAAGTTCTGAAGTTGTACCCAAATTCTGCTGTAGGCCAAGGTAGCCATCAACAAGCTTATCTAGCTTTTTCGCAATCAGTTTGTCGTTCTCTCTCAACTCCTGGATTCGCGCATCGGTAGACTCTGCTAAACGGAAGACTGTGTCTGCTACCTGATCCACTTTGTTATCTAGGTGGAGGAGTTGTGCATTGGTGGACTCCGCAAGGCGGAAGACTGTGTCTGCTACCTGATCCACTTTGTTATCTAGGTGGAGGAGTTGTG
>CAYMOX010000044.1:0-8790 GCA_964392245.1 uncultured bacterium | reverse complement strand
GTTGTGCATTGGTGGACTCCGCAAGGCGGAAGACTGTGTCTGCTACCTGATCCACATTGTTATCTAGGTGGAGGAGTTGTGCATTGGTGGACTCCGCAAGGCGGAAGACTGTGTCTGCTACTTGATCCACTTTGTTATCTAGGTGGAGGAGTTGTGCATTGGTGGACTCCGCAAGGCGGAAGACTGTGTCTGCTACTTGATCCACATTGTTATCTAGGTGGAGGAGTTGTGCATTGGTGGACTCCGCAAGGCGGAAGACTGTGTCTGCTACTTGATCCACTTTGTTAGACGTGTGGGCAACAGCCTCTGCCATCTGAGCAAATCGTAAGTTGAGTTCTTCTTCAGTCATATTTTCTTCCTCCCTGGATTCCAGTTTGACATATCCCCTGAGTTCTCTGGCTTAGCTCAATTAGATCCGGATCACCCTCATGGCTGTAACCACCTGATCCGGACCCAATCATCCAGTGTTGTCCCTACTGACTTCTGCCCCGAGATCGACATGATCTTGAGTAGGCTTATGATGTTATCTTGTCTCAAAAAGATCTAGGCTATTCCAAGTAAAAAATCAGAGAGGCTGTAGTGTATGCAGCCATAATAGGATTAGATCTCTGATGTCAGGTGTGGTGGTTTCTGTCATGACTTTTGTTTCCGAACCGCATGTGAGTCGGAAGGCTCTGCACACCGATCCCAGAAAAGTTGACTTCTGCAGGGGATAAACCTGGGTGACCGCAGCGACCGACCCCCGTGATAAGGTTGGGGGGCAGACTTTATATTCCCCTTTCATCCCTTTTGCCTGTTATGGAAGATCAACTTACCGCCATGAGCCAGGATGCACTGGCAGCTGTCCAGGGGACCCAAACACTGGAGGATCTTGAACAGATCCGGATTGATTTTCTCGGTAAGAAGGGGAAACTCTCCAGGATCCTGGGGGGGATGGGAAAGCTATCTGCCGAAGAACGCCCTCGCATCGGTGCTCTGGCCAACCAGGTTAAAGAACAGCTGCAGGATGCCCTGACTGAGCGCAAAGAAGCTCTGGAAACTGCACAGCTAGAGGCTCAATTGCAGGCCGAGCGACTGGATGTGACCATGCCCGGTCCCTACATTCCCCTGGGTCGAGCCCATCCTTTACAGGCCACCACCGATCGGATCCTGGATATTTTTGTGGGCATGGGCTACACCGTGGTGCATGGTCCCGAGATTGAAACTGAGTACTTCAACTTTGAGGCCCTGAATACACCTGCGGATCACCCGGCCCGTGATATGCAGGATACCCTTTATCTAGACAATGGCTACCTGATCCGGACCCAAACCTCTTCGGTACAGGTGCGCTACATGCAAAACCACCAGCCCCCACTGCGCATTGTCCATGCAGGGCGAGTGGCTCGTCGAGATACGGTGGATGCCACCCATTCCCCCGTCTTTCACCAGATCGAGATCCTGGCGGTAAGTGAAAATCTCACCTTCTCCGATCTCAAGGGAACCTTGCGGGAGTTCATCAGCCGGCTTCTGGGGGAACGGGAAACCCGCTTCCGACCCAGTTACTTTCCGTTCACGGAACCCTCGGCAGAAATGGATGTGCGGTTTGGCCACAAATGGCTAGAGATCTTCGGCTGTGGCATGGTGGATCCCAATGTCTTTCAGGCAGTGGGTTACAATCCTGAGCGCTATACAGGGTTTGCGGCGGGCATTGGGGTGGAACGGATCGCCCTACTCCTGCACCAGATTGAGGATATTCGCGCCCTCTACCGCAGTGATCTGCGTTTCCTCAGACAGTTCTAGTCCTCAGGAAGGGGTATTCACCCGCACCAGCCGGATCTCAGTGCGTTGATTGCGGGCATCCGCAGGATCCATGTTCTCCAGAGGCTCAGAGAAGCCTTTGCCCACAGCCAAAAAGTTATGATTGAGCCCCTGCGCTTTCAGATAGTCCACCACCACCTGGGCCCGCTGTAAGCTCAGGGTCTGGTTCAGGTCGGCAGCGCCTGTGCGCGAGGTGTGTCCAATGATCCGCACCGCCACAGTTTGGGGACTAAACTCATTGATCTCGCGGGTCAACTGGTTGAGTGTGGCCTGACTTTCCCCGCTGAGTTGAGCCGATCCAGTAGCAAAGTTCACTTCTCCCCGCACTTGGAGATTACCGATATCCGGTGCCGTCTGGATCTCTGTGGCGGTCAGAGTGGGCGTAATAGCGCGTGTGCGTCCTGCCAGCCGATCTGCAAGTTCAGGATTGTCGGCACGCACCAGTTCGATCAGGGCCAGGTTATTGCGGGCTGCTTCAGCAATAAAGTCGGAGGTAAACAAATTCTCCGTGGCTTCTGGAACCTCAGCCAGTCTTCCCGCCAGAGCCAGAACGGCTGCTGTGGCCTGGATCCGCCGTTCCAATGTGCCATCGGTGAACCACTGTTCGGCTTCCACCGCCGTGAAAAATTCAATCCCCTCTAACACTGCAGCCGCATCCGCAGCAGACAAGCCCCCATCTTCAGCGATCTGGGTTTGCAGTTGTGAGGCATCCCGCACATTGGCATCGATGTGGCGATAGTAAGCCTCCACCAGATCCGTGAGCTGATCCGGCTTGGAGGAAATCAACCGCTCACTGGCCACCAGCACATCGACAATGGTTCCTGGGGTATCACGGCTGGAAAGGACCACAGTGTACCCCTGTTGTCGCGCCTGGGTGATAAACGGTTCCCAGATCACCGCCAGGGCCACGGGTTGAGCTCGATCCTGCAACATTGCCCACGACTCTGAGGCATCCCCCACCCTGACGACTTCAAAGTCTCCCAGGTTAAAAGCTTCAAACTTCGTATCCAAGACTAGGGCCAGGTACTCACTAGGAGTATCTCCGGCAAAGGTGGCGATCAACTGATTTCCCTGGGCCTGCTGCGTTGCCACCAATTTGTTCAGGATCAGTAGCGAGGTCAGCCCTGGATATTTGGGGGTGTTAAGAACAACGGCATCCGCGCCCACCGTCCGGTCGATGAGGGCAATGATCCGGCCTTCGGGTTGCTGTTGCAGAAACTGATCCAGGCTGGTGACCAGCAGATCTGCCTCCCCCTGGTTTAATCGTTCGGCTCGTTTTGCCTGATCGAATTCGTCTTCGTATTGCAGGGTCAGATCCAGATCTTTCAGAGATGCCAGGAATTCTGGGTTGCGGAAGGTACTGTAGCCACTGAACGTATCCCCCAGCAGTTTTAGATCGCCGGTCTGGTCCGGAACAGCTTGCGGCAACGATTGAAACTTACTAACCAGAGGATTCTGGGGCTGGCTGATCCAGTAGCGATAGCCACCAAAGCCAAGACCGAGCACCAGCAGAATATAGACAATTGGGGGAACACGACGGGGTTGTGACATGACAGGGGATCCTGACACTTATCCACCCCCATCTTACTGGCAGTTAATTTGGCTACCCAGAGGATCCAGGGATCAATCTCTCGCTAATGGCGCAGTAGCTTCTCAACCTGCAGATTCAAATCAGGAAACAACTTTGGACTCAAAGGTCCCTCGGTGAGTGCAAGGCAGATCTGATACTGTCCCTGCAGGGGATCAGAATACCGCCATAGCTTTGCCTTAAGAACATCAATGATCCAGAGTTCTGGAACCCCTGCCTGAGCATAGACGGGAGCTTTCTCCAGCTGATCATCAACAAGGGTCGATTTAGAAACCTCAATCAACCAGTAAATCTCCTCCACTCCTGGGTGATGATCCAGATAGGCTTGGGGGCGGACAACGGCCAGATCTGGCTGCGGTTCATGGTTGGGAGGAAGTGTAATCGGTCTCCCTTCCCGCACTAAAGCTCTCTCCTGCAGGTGTTGGCGAAGATACGAGGTGACAATATCAACTCGACCTGTATGCAAAGGGCCTTCAGCAGGAATTTCAACAATGTCCCCATTCAGCAATTCGGCATTCCGGTGATTGAGAACTCCTGTCTCGATCAGGGTGTGATAGTCCGCCAAAGTCCATTTGACCAGGGTTTTCATCAGGGCTTAGAAGAGAAAATAGCGCTGAGCCATAGGTAACACAGAAGCTGGTTCACAGGTCAAGAGTTCTCCATCCGCTCGCACCTCGTAGGTCTCGGGATCCACCTCCAGATGGGGCGTGCTATTGTTCAGGGGCAGATCGGCTTTGCTAATCTCACGGCATTGCTTCACCCCCACCACCGATCGGGTCAGACCGAGGGACTCTGGAACTCCCCTGTCAATGGCCGCCTGGGAGGTGAAGAGAAGACTGGTGTGGTGCAACGCCTGACCATAACTGGCAAACATGGGCCGCGACCAGACGGGCTGAGGGGTGGGAATAGAGGCATTTGGATCCCCCATCTGGGCATAGGCAATCATTCCCCCTTTGAGTACTAGCTCCGGCTTCACCCCAAAAAAGGCGGGCTTCCAGAGACAGAGATCCGCTAGCTTCCCCACCTCCACCGAGCCGATCACATGCCCCACACCCTGGGCCAGGGCCGGACAGATGGTGTATTTGGCTACATAACGCTTGGCACGGAAATTGTCATTGCGATCGGAGTCCTGCGGCAGAGGTCCCCGTTGCTCCTTCATCTTGTGGGCGGTCTGCCAGGTGCGAATGATCACTTCCCCAACGCGGCCCATGGCCTGGGAGTCCGAAGAAATAATGCTGAGCACCCCCAGATCGTGGAGGATATCTTCTGCCGCAATCGTTTGGGGCCGGATCCGTGATTCGGCGAACGCCACATCCTCCGGTACATCTTTACTGAGATGGTGGCAGACCATGAGCATGTCCAGGTGTTCTTCGATCGTGTTTTGAGTAAAGGGGCGGGTGGGATTCGTGGAACTGGGCAGGACATTCGGCTCCCCCGCCAGGCGCAAAATATCTGGGGCATGACCGCCTCCGGCTCCCTCGGTATGAAAGGTATGGATCGTGCGGCCATTAATCGCGGCGATGGTGTCCTCCACAAAAGCCGACTCATTCAACGTATCGGTGTGGATCAGGGCCTGGATATCGTAGTCGTCACAGATGGAGAGACAGGTGTCAATCACAGCTGGAGTGGATCCCCAGTCTTCGTGCATCTTCAGACCACAGGCTCCAGCTTCCACCTGCTCCTGCAGCCCTCGGGGTTGAGAACTGTTGCCCTTGCCAAAAAAGCCCAAATTCAGCGGAAAGGCTTCGGCAGCTTGCAGCATCTTCCCCAGATACCAGGATCCAGGAGTACAGGTGGTCGCATTCGTTCCCGTGGCTGGCCCTGTGCCCCCGCCCATGAGGGTGGTCAAACCGGAGGCAATGGCAAACTCACACAGTTGCGGACAGATGAAATGCACATGGGCATCGATCCCCCCTGCGGTCACGATCATTTTTTCCCCAGCAATGGCTTCGGTGCCAGGACCCACCACCATCCCAGGGGTGACGCCGGATTGAATATTGGGATTGCCTGCCTTGCCGATGCCCACAATCCTGCCATCTCGAATGCCAATATCCGCCTTGACAATGCCCCACCAATCCAGGATCACGGCATTGGTAATCACCAGATCCAGGGCTCCCCGCTGCCGTGTGCCGGTCGGAGACTGTCCCATGCCATCTCGCAGAGTTTTGCCCCCCCCAAATTTCACCTCTTCACCATAGGTGGTGTAGTCCTTTTCCACCTCGATCAGCAGAGAGGTATCCGCCAGTCGAATCCGATCCCCGACCGTGGGTCCATAGGTGTTGACGTACTGCTGCCGCGGAATTTGCAGGGACATGGTCACACCCTCACATGACGATGCCGGGTTTATACCACAGATCTGGAGAGGTTTTTGTGGATGCAAGTCTGGATCAGTAGAAGAAATCTCCCCAGTGCACGGATTTCACCTGCCTCATGTAGAGCCAGTCAAACAGATTTTTCAGAACCGTGGCAAGAAAGCCCCTGAAAATCAGAGGTCCCTTTTGCATTACCGCCACCCGATTACCTACAGTCACACTGATAAAGACGGTTTTCTGGGGTTCAAAGGGCTGCAGCGGTTCTCCCTTCACCAGATGGGCCAGGTTCTTGGCCGCCACCGGACCCGCACGCACAGCATAGACTCCCACTTTGGGCAGGGGCTCTCCTGAAGCACGCTCAAAATAGGCACAGTCTCCCATGGCCAGAATGGAATCATATCCCTGCACGCGCAAACACGGATCCACCCGCACCGATCCATCCGGTCCTGTGGGCAGACCACTTTCTCCCAACCAGGCGGGCACCTGCAGTCCTGCACACCAGAGGGTCGTCTGACAGTCAATCTTCAGGGGATCAGAATGATTCTGGGACTGTACCGTAACCGAGGTGGGTGTGATCTGCGTAGCTCGAGCCGGATAGAGAAGTTCTACCCCCAATTTTTCTAGTGATTTCTGGACCAGCTGGCTGAATCGGGCAGAGGTTTCTACCCCAGGTTCACGACTACTCACCAGGATCAGGCGGGCAGAGGTTAGAGGTACGCCCGTTTGCTGACTCAGGTTCTGACAGAGATCGTAAAGTTCCCCCATCAGCTCCACTCCCGAAAACCCGCCGCCCACAACCGTGAAGGTCAAAAGCCCAGAGGTGGTTTCTCCCTTTCCCGCCCGCTGCCAGCAGGATTCAATCTGGTGCCGGGCCTGGACCAGCTGTTGCATGGGTCTAACCGTAAAAGCATGCTCTACTCCTGGCACCCCATGATCTGCCACCTGGCGGCCCACATTGAGCAACACTATGTCATAGCTGAGAAGTTGTAATTCCTGATCCGTATCCACCTGCAGTTGTTTGCGGTCTGGAAACACCTGAGTGACCTTGCCCTGCAGGTAATGCACACCCATCTCTTGGAAATGCGGTAGGAGTGGGATCTGCACCATCTCTGGACTGAAGCGTCCACTCAAAAGGCGAGTGGTCATGCCGGAGTTGACCTGATAAGGATACGGGTTAATTGCAATTACCCTGGCCAGCCCATGGAGTGCCTGGATCGAAGCAATCGTGCCATAGCCGCATCCAGCCAGAATCACAATGGGCCGATCACTCTGGGATGGGTCAGAGACCTTTGGATAAGGGCCGAAATTGTCTTTTTTCCTGCGAGAACTCATATCTGCTGGGGAATGAGCAACTCCCAATCCCTAAAGATTTTGAAAGGGAGAGGAAGAATTCCGATCTGCCTCATCATATCCAGAAGAACATGAGCCCTGGCTGAGAGAAATCTTCCAGGTTAAAGCATCCAGGAACTTAAAGTTCGATAGGTTCCCGTTGGATTGTGCCTTCGGGTGTATCCGATTCTTCAGGCTCATCTCCATTGGCTGGTGCTTCATCTGCTTCAGGCTCATCTCCATTCGCTGCTGCTTCATCTTCCTCTTCTGGGGGAGGCAGCGTCGGCAGATTCAGATCATCCCCTTCCTCAGCTGGCGCTTCAGCCTCCCCATTTTCATCCTCGACCGGAGGCGTCAGCAGAGCTTCCACCTGGGGCTGGATCATGGAGTAAAGAATGCCATCATTCTCAATGCCATAGCGACCCACCAACCAGCGGTGACGAGGCACAAATACCGTTAACAGGGGGACTTCCAGCGTTGCAAAAGTGGTGGTGCCGCGATAGACATACCCATCCACAATCACCCGTTCGATCAAGGGTTGACTCTGAAAAGATTGATCAATTTCCTTCAGGACCGCCTCGGAGAGCCGTTGCTGTACATCCTCAATCGAGTCTCCGGTCAGGATCGGGACCCGCACCTCGCGGCGGTAATCCACGCACCGTTGCTCCCCGCAGATCACCACCAGTTCTTCGTTGACCCGGTCCTGAACAGCAGGAGGAATGATCAGAGGTTGTTCTGCGGAGGGTGGGGGCAGGGGGAGAGAGGGATCTTGAGCCACTACAGGCAATCCCCAGCTGCAGAGCCCGGTGAGCAGACTGAGCCCGAACACTTTCCTCAATGTTCTTTTCATGATCTGTGGTTCCCAGCATGTCCTACAGCCAACTCTACCCGACAACTTTGAGCGAGGCACTACCTCAGCAAAACCATCTCTAGCCCACTTAAATACCTGAAACCATCTCTCTGCAAACAGTTGACCCTCAAACAGTCTGTGTTTATTCTGTAAGGGTCAGCCAATCCACGTTTACGGCTATGGCACTGATGTCTCAGGGGTTTTCCAGTCTGTTTATTTCGCATGGCTGATCTACCTCATCTCTAACAGGAGCAAGATCATGACACTTGGGCAACTTGTGAACGGTCAATGGGTGAAGAACTGGACAGAACAGGATCAGGAGGGGCGTTTTCAGCGGATGCCCACTCGCTTTCACCATCAGATCACAGCAGATGGCTCCAGTGGATTTCCTGTGGAGGCGGGACGATATCACCTCTATGTATCTCTGGGGTGTCCTTGGGCTCACCGCACTGTAATTATGCGGGAGCTGAAAGGCTTGCAGGAGGTCGTGGGTTTATCGATCGTGGATCCTGTGATCAGTGAAGACGGCTGGGTTTTCTCTCCCTTTCCAGGCTCGATCCCGGACACGGTCAACCAGGCCCAGTACCTGCGCGAGATTTATCTACAGGCTGATCCCCACTACACCGGGCGAGTGACAGTGCCGGTACTCTGGGACCAACAGACCCGCACGATTGTCAACAATGAGTCGCGCCAGATCATTCGCATGCTGGATGTTGAGTTTCACGCTCTCGCCACCCGCCAGGACCACTTCTATCCAGATCCTTTACAACCTGTGATCGAGCAGACTCTGGATGCCATTTATCAGCCCATCAACAATGGGGTCTACCGTGCTGGGTTTGCGGCAACTCAGTCGGCCTACCCCTCTTTTGTCACTCTAGGCCGGAGAGACTAGATTTGTATCCATATCGTTGGCC
>CAYMOX010000043.1:0-43898 GCA_964392245.1 uncultured bacterium | reverse complement strand
AGGTTAAGTTGACACTACAGACCAGTCTCTCATACATCATCTGCGATTGCTATATACTCCTCTCCTTGAGGTGATACTGAACCGAGTACAAACCCATGATCGTTGCTTATTGAGCTAGAAATCACCATGATTCAAGGCTTATTCCAGATTGGAATTACATTACTCTTAATCCTGCCAACCGTCTTTTTTCTGGGACGGTATATGGCTAAAGTTTTTCTGCAGGAAAAGACAGTTCTTGATCCAGTCTGCCTACCGTTAGAACGACAGCTTTACCGGATCTGCAGTATTTTTCTGGAAGAAGCCATGGGGGGGTGGAGATATGCCAGAGCGGTTTTATTCTCCAATATCTGGATGTTCTTGAGTGTTTTCCTGATCCAGATGTTTCAGGATCTGTTACCCCTTAATCCCACTGAACTGCCTGCTCCCAGCTGGCACCTGGCTTTCCATACTGCTGTCTCATTTGTTACAAATACCAATCAGCAACACTACTCAGGCGAAACCACCTATTCCTATTTCACACAGATCACAGCCCTGGGATTCATGATGTTTACCTCGGCTGCCACCGGGATTGCTGTCGCTATGGCCTTTATCCGTGGGTTAACAGGCCGCCCGTTGGGGAATTTCTATCAGGATTTAATCCAGGCGATCACCCGAATTCTGCTGCCGATTTCAATCCTGGGGGGAGTGGCCCTGCTGCTGCTTGGGGTGCCGGAAACTCTGGCAGGTCCGGCCCTAGTTCAAACCCTGGAGGGATCGACCCAGGCGATTGCCCGTGGTCCGGTCGCTCATTTTGAGATCATCAAGGAGTTAGGCGAAAATGGCGGCGGTTTTTTTGGCATCAACTCTGCCCATCCTTTAGAAAACCCCAATAGCCTGACCAATCTGATCGAGACACTGGCGATGCTGGCCATTCCCACCAGCTTGATCCTGACGTTTGGATATTTTGCCAACAACCTTAAACAGGCCTGGTTGTTATTTGGCATGGTCTTTGGTCTCTTTGGGGTTCTGGTTGTGATCACTGCCATCGGAGAGTATCAGGGGAATCCACTGGTGAACGATCTACTGGGAACAGCGGCCCCCAATCTGGAGGGAAAAGAGATCCGCTTTGGCTGGGCCCAGACAGCCCTCTGGGCTATTACCACCACCGCCACTATGTGTGGAGCCGTCAATGGCATGCATGATTCCTTGATGCCGAATGGGGGATTTTCAACCCTGCTGAATCTGTTTTTGCAGATCGTCTGGGGAGGACAGGGCACCGGAACCGCCTATCTCTTTATTTTTCTGATCCTGACGGTGTTTTTGACCGGCTTAATGGTAGGACGCACTCCTGAATTTCTGGGTCGCAAGATCGAGAAGCAAGAGATTGTGCTTGCCAGTGTGATTCTCCTGGTCCACCCGCTGGTGATTCTCATCCCCAGTGCCATCACGCTGATGATTCCTGATCTGTCAGGGATTTCTAACCCTGGCTTCCATGGGCTCTCCCAGGTGGTTTATGAGTATGCCTCGGCTGCCGCCAATAATGGTTCCGGGTTTGAGGGGCTGGGGGACAAAACCCTCTGGTGGAATCTGAGTGCAGGGGTGGTGATGGCCCTGGGGCGCTATGTGCCTATCCTGGCGCTGTTACTGCTGGCGGACAGCATGAGTCGGAAACAGCCTGTTCCGGAAACCTCTGGCACCCTACGCACCGATACTGGTTTATTCACCGGAGTCACGGCAGGAGTGATCGTGATCCTGGGAATGCTGACCTTTTTACCCGTTCTGGTCCTGGGTCCGATTGCCGAAGCGCTGCAGCTGACCGGCGGATGATCAACAGGCGCTCATGATTTTCCAAAAGGGGAGAAAGACGAATGACTTCGACGAACGGTGCCGTAAAACTGCGTCGCCAACCGGGGGGGCCACGGGGACAACGACGACATACCCCCAAAGTTCAAACAGAGGGACTTTATCAACGGGCGGTACTGCAGGCTTTCCGCAAACTGGATCCGCGCATCATGATCCGCAATCCCGTCATGTTTCTGGTGTGGGTGGGTACAGGGATCACCTTCCTGCTCAGCCTGAATCCAGAGCTGTTTGGTCCAGCCACAGGTGACAATCCTCGGTTGCTGAATGTTTTGATCACCTTCCTGTTATTGGTTACGGTTCTCTTCGCTAACTTTGCGGAGGCCGTGGCCGAGGGACGGGGTAAGGCGCAGGCGGATTCTCTGCGGTCCATCCAGTCCGATACGCTTGCCCACAAGATCCTGCCAGACGGATCCACCCAGGAAGTCTCTTCTACCCAACTGCAGCGGGGAGATGTGATTAAGGTGGTGGCCGGAGAGATCATTCCGGCGGATGGGGAGGTGCTTAAGGGGGTGGCTTCTGTGGATGAATCCGCGATTACTGGTGAGTCGGCCCCTGTGCTTAAGGAACCCGGATCGGATGTAGCCAGCTCCGTAACGGGGGGCACCCGTGTCCTATCCGATGAATTAACGATTCGAGTCACAGCGGATCCTGGCAAGGGCTTCATTGATCGAATGATCGCTCTGGTGGAAGGGGCAGAACGGTCCAAAACCCCCAATGAAATTGCCCTAACGGTCTTACTGGCGGTGCTCACCCAGGTGTTTCTGGTGGTGGTGGTCACCCTGCTTCCCTTTGCCGGTTATGTGGAAAGCCCCGTCGAGATTGCGGTTTTGGTGGCCCTGCTAGTGGCTCTGATCCCCACCACCATCGGCGGTTTGCTGAGTGCCATTGGCATTGCGGGAATGGATCGCGTCTCCCAGTTTAATGTGATTGCCACCTCCGGTCGGGCCGTGGAAGCTTGTGGTGATGTCAGCACCCTGATCCTGGACAAAACCGGAACGATTACCCTGGGCAACCGACTGGCGGAAGAATTTATTGCTGTCAACGGTCATACGCCCCAGGAGGTGGCAGAAGTTGCCCTGATCGCCAGCGTTTTTGATACCACCCCTGAAGGCAAGTCAATTCTGCGCCTGGCGGCAAAAATGGAGGTAACACACACGTTTGATCTCTCTCGGGCAGAAGGGGTGGAATTCTCTGCCAAAACCCGCATGAGTGGCACCAGTCTTGAAGATGGGACTGAATACCGTAAGGGAGCAGTGGATGCAATCAAGGGATTTGTCCGCTCTCGTCAAGGCACCCTGACGGCAGATCTGGATACAGCCTTTGAGCGTGTCTCCCGTCTGGGGGGAACTCCCCTGGCTGTTTGTAAAGGGGGGGAGGTTTTTGGGGTGATCTATCTCAAGGACATCATCAAGCCGGGTATCCGCGAACGCTTTGATCAGCTGCGGCGCATGGGCATCCGTACGATCATGCTCACCGGGGATAACCGCATTACAGCTCAGGTGATCGCTCAGGAGGCAGGGGTAGATGACTACATTGCCGAAGCCACCCCCGAAGACAAGATCCGGGTGATTCAAGAGGAGCAGGCCCGTGGCAAACTGGTGGCCATGACCGGGGATGGGACCAATGATGCCCCTGCTCTAGCCCAGGCCAATGTGGGGGTGGCCATGAACTCTGGGACCCAGGCGGCCAAAGAAGCAGCCAATATGGTGGATCTGGACTCGGATCCCACCAAGCTGATCGATATCGTGACGATTGGCAAACAACTTTTGATCACACGAGGCGCACTGACCACCTTCTCGATCGCCAATGATGTGGCTAAGTATTTTGCAATTATTCCAGCTTTATTCCCCACGATTGGATTGGCACGGCTAAATCTCATGGGGTTGGCCAGCCCCCAGTCAGCGATTCTCTCAGCTTTGATCTACAACGCCCTGATCATTCCGGCTCTAATTCCACTCGCTCTCCGGGGGGTTGAGTTTCGGCCACTAACGGCCAATGAATTGCTAGGACGGAATATTTTGATTTATGGTCTCGGGGGAGTGGTGGCTCCATTTATCGCGATCAAGATTATTGATCTGGTGATTGGATCCGTCGGGCTGGCTTAGAGCACAAGAACTTGATGACAAGGGGTTTTGACATGCAATATCAGGATTTTCTAACCCGCCGCAAGCAACCCTGGCTCCGCCGCCTGCTGCCCTGGGGTGTAGGGATGATCATGGCTGACACCCTGCTCCTGGCTCCGGCGATGGCCCAAAGTGGGGGATCGCTTTCTCTGGGTCAGGCCTGGGCTTTGGGTCTGCTGGGGTTACTCACCTTCCTTCTGTCCATTTATTTGTTTGTTGTCATCTTTCAGCCAGAGCGTTTCTAGAGGAATTCACATGATCCGAGAAATGAGAACCGCCATTCTCTCCACCTTGAGCCTGTTTGTTCTGACCGCAGTTCTTTACCCCGCGCTGCTGTTGGGGGTGGGATTGATCGTTCCCGTGCAGGCCAGTGGCAGTCTGATCGATGCCCAGGGTAACTTCACGCAGGATCCGTCAGCAGCTGTGGGATCCGCTTTAATTGGCCAACCGTTCTCAGAAGATCAGTACTTCTGGAGTCGCCCTAGCGTCGTTAACTACAGCAGCGCTGATCCAGAGGATGATCCGAATAGCATCTTGAAAACAGGGGTGTCGGGGGTCAGTAACTATGCTCCCTCCAATCCAGCCCTGATGGAGTTTGTGGAAGAGCGCAGGGCCAGCTTACGAGCAGCGGAGATAGAGGAGATCCCTGCGGATCTGGTCTACACGTCCGGGTCCGGACTGGATCCTCACATTTCCCTCGCCTCGGCACAGGCTCAACTGGAACGGGTGGCAGCAGCCAGAAATCTGGATCCTGAAAGCATCATTCCGCTGATTGACAGGGCCACCGATCACCGTTTCTTGGGGATTTTTGGAGAGCCTGGCGTCAATGTGTTGCGGCTAAATCTGACATTGGATCAACTCTAATCCACTTTACTTTTTTTGTTTCACTATGTACGATCCAGGTCAAATTCTTGGGATTAACGCTCCTTTGGCTTGCTCAGGCCAGGGAGAGACTGATTCATCTCAGATGGAGATCAAACCCTACCGTCGCGGTAAGCACAAGATCTTTATCGGCATGGCTCCGGGGGTAGGAAAAACCTACCGGATGCTCTCCGAAGCCCAAGCCCTAAAAGCTGATGGAATTGACGTAGTGATTGGGGTGCTAGAAACTCATGGGCGGGAGGAAACCGCTGCCCAAGCCGAAGGACTGGAACAGATCCCCCGACAGCAGGTATCTGTGCAGGGGGTGACCATGTCAGAAATGGACACCTTAGCCATTCTCACTCGTCAACCTCAGTTAGTCCTGATCGATGAACTGGCTCACACCAATGTGCCTGGATCCGCTCTCGAGAAACGCTATCAGGATGTAGAGGTAATCCTAAATGCGGGTATTGATGTTCACTCCACCGTCAACATTCAGCACCTGGAAAGCCTCAATGATCTAGTTGCTCGCATCACAGGTGTGGTTGTACGGGAACGGATCCCTGACAAAGTGTTTGAGGATGCCGACGAAGTGGTGGTGGTGGATGTTACGCCTGAAACGCTGGAGGAGCGGTTACGAGACGGGAAGGTCTACGCCCTCAACAAGGTGGATCAGGCACTGGGCAACTTCTTTCAGCGTCGCAATCTGATTGCCTTACGAGAGTTATCCCTAAGGGAGGTGGCTGATAACATCGAGGAGGACATTAGTTCTGAGACTTCGACAAGTTTCCAACTCGGCATTCAAGAGCGGCTGCTTGTATGCATTTCCACCTATCCTAATTCCCTTCATTTAGTGCGCCGCGGCGCGAGGCTTGCCAGCTATCTGAATGCCAAATTGTATGGTCTTTATGTTGCTGATCCCACTCGTTTCGTCACCATGGAGGAGAGTTTGCACTTAGAAACTTGTGAAAGACTCTTCCGAGAGTTTGGTGGGGAGTTTTTGAGGGTCAAGAATCAAGATGTTGTCGATTCTATTACACAAGTATCAAAGGAACTCAAAATCACACAGGTTGTAATAGGAAGAGAAAAGCGATCTTTTTGGAAGGGTCTATTTCATCCTTCCATAACTCAACAGCTAATCTTGAGCCTCCAGGAGATCGATATTCACATCATCTCAGAATCTTTAGCGAGAAAGATTTAGTGCCAAGTCTTTAAAAACAACAAGTAAAATGAGATAGGTTTTCTCATTGCAGCCCCTTCCATACAATTAGCCCTCTTTCGTCAGTTTCAGTAGGATAGGATCGATGTAGTACGCTAGACCCCTCAACTGGCCATAACGCTACCTCGTCCAGAGCTTCCTACCCTCCAAGTCATTGATGACTACTGTGAAGCTTACCGTTTACTCTTTCCAGAAGTCAGGAGTTTCGAGTTCTTTAAACTGATTCTCCTGGGTTTGCTCCAGAACTCAAGCAGTTGCAGGCCCTGGTACGGCGTCTCGGTGCTCTGCAGCAGATGTATCGCATGGAACGGAACCGCCAGGAGAGAGCCCAGGGAACTCTATCCAGGATCACTTGCGTTATCTAAAGGGGGACATCGCCCTCACTTTGATTAAAGCTTTCTGCGCTCGCTTGAAGAAGCAGCGGAAACGGAAAATGCAGGTGATAGCAGCGGCCATACGCAAACTGGCGCATCGGGTCTATGGCACTCTCAACACGGGCCGACCGTTTGATCCAGAGGATGGGATGGCTGTCACCTAAACGAGCGCCAACTAGACCCTATCAAAATGGATCTGACAGGACAGTCTCTTGGCTGATTCTGCGAGATTCATTATGGGTGCCAGGTGTGATTTCAGATATGAAGCAAGCAGTATCAGATCGATCTGCAATAGCTCATTGGTAAACTGCCAAGACGGCTTTCATCTGACCGCCAAAGAAGGAAAGGTAGCAGGGTTGTAAGTATGCCAGCATAGTGGGTAGTTCTTCTCAACCCACACCGACACCTATGTCCAGGGATCCCGCACTAGAGCTTACAGCTGTAGCCCCGTCGGTGCGTGCCCCACTTTTTCGCCTTCGTAATATTTCGAAAACCTATCTGATGGGGGAGGTGGAAGTTCACGCCCTGGAGAAGGTGGATCTCGACCTCTACGAAAGGGAGTTTGTGGTCCTGCTGGGGCCTTCCGGTAGTGGCAAATCAACACTTCTAAACATTATGGGGGGGCTAGATCGTCCTTCTGGAGGAGAAATCCATTTTCGAGACCAGGATCTGACCCAGGTTTCGGATCAGGTGTTGACCCACTATCGTCGCGATGCGGTGGGATTTGTCTTTCAGTTCTATAATCTCATCCCCAGTTTGACCGCCCGCGAAAATGTGGCACTGGTAACAGAGATTGCCAGGGATCCGCTCACACCGGAAGAAGCCTTAGAACGGGTAGGATTGGGACATCGACTGGATCACTTTCCAGCTCAGCTTTCGGGGGGAGAACAGCAGCGGGTGGCGATTGCCCGTGCCATTGCCAAACGACCACAGGTGTTGCTCTGTGATGAACCCACGGGGGCGCTGGATGTGCAGACGGGGATTAAGGTGCTGGAGGCGCTGCTACAGGTAAATCAGGATCTGGGAACCACCACCGCTGTGATCACCCACAATGCTGGAATTGCTGCCATGGCAGACCGCGTCATCCACATGGGAAGTGGTCAGATCCATGAGATCTACACCAATGACCACAAGGTTGCTCCCGAGGAGCTGGAGTGGTGAATATGCTCACTCTGGCGGCTCTGGATCGGAAACTCTTTCGGGATCTGTGGCACTGGTGGGGGCAGTCCCTGGCGATTGCGTTGGTGGTGGCCTGTGGAATTGCCAGCCTGGTGACGATGCTGAGTGCCTACCAGTCTCTCTATATCACCCAGTCTGCCTACTACCGCGAGTACCGTTTTGCCGATGTGTTTCTCTCCTTGAAGCGAGCACCGGAATCCCTGCAAGTAAAGGTGGAGCAGATCCCTGGGGTCAACCAGGTGCGTACCCGTGTTGTGGTGGATGTCACCCTCAATGTTCCCGGCTTACAGGAGCCTGCCACAGGACGCCTGATCTCAATTCCAGAATTCCCACGACCGACGTTAAATGATCTGCATCTGCAACGAGGGCGTTATCTGGAGCCGGGTCATCCCGAAGAGGTTTTAGTCAGTGAAACCTTTGCCCAGGCCAATGCTTTGCAGCTAGGGGATTCTTTTGGGGCTGTGATCAATGGCCGCTGGCAGGAGTTACAGATTGTGGGTCTGGCCCTGTCTCCAGAGTACGTTTATGAGATCCGTGGGGCTGGAGATATTTTTCCTGATAACCGCCGTTTCGGAGTGATCTGGATGGAGCGGGAAGCCCTGGCCACCGCTTTTGATCTGGATGGGGCCTTCAATGATCTGTCTCTCACCCTGCTGCCTGGAGCCTCGCAAGCGGTTGTGATTGATGAACTGGATCGATTGTTTGAACCCTACGGCGGTCTGGGGGCTTATGGGCGTCAGGATCAGATATCCCACCGTTTTCTATCCGAAGAGCTGGCGGGATTGCAGGGGACAGCCACTCTGGTCCCAGCGGTTTTTCTAGGGGTAGCGGCCTTTCTCCTCAATATCCTCATGGCCCGCCTGATCAGCACCCAGCGGGAGCAGATTGCTGTGCTCAAAGCGTTTGGCTACACCAACCTCAGCCTGGGCATCCACTACCTCAAGTTTGCTGTAATCATCGTGGCAATCGGGGCGGTGGCGGGCACCTGCTTAGGCCTGTACATGGGATCCGGGATCACTCGCACCTACGCGGAGTTTTACCATTTTCCCTTACTGCGCTATGAAGCCAGCAACAGTCTTCTCTTCATCGCCATTGCCGTCAGTGCCGGCGCCTCTCTACTGGGAACCGCGACCGCCCTCCGCCGAGCTGTGATCCTGCCTCCTGCCGAGGCCATGCGTCCAGAACCCCCCGCCCGCTACCGACCCACCCTTCTGGAGCAGTGGGGATTGCAACAGTCCTTTCCCGTGGTGGGACGCATGATCCTGCGCAATCTGGAGCGGAAACCCCTGAATGCCTTCTTCTCGATGCTGGGGATCGCTCTCGCCATTTCCCTGTTAATTGTGGGGCGCTACCTGGTGGGGGCGGCGGAATATCTGGTGGAGGTGCAGTTTGAACATGTACAGCGGGAAGATGTGACGATTGTATTTAATGAACCCCTTTCTGCCCAGGCCCGCTATGAAGTTCGTCGCCTACCCGGGGTGATCCGATCGGAGACCTTTCGTGCAGTTCCGGCGCGGCTACGCTTTCAACACCGTTCCTACCAGACTGCCCTGACAGGATTGGATCCGGATGGGGAACTCCGGCGCTTGATCGATCAGCAGCTTCGTCAGGTTAAGTTGCCACCGGAGGGGGTGGTTCTCAGCCAGCAGTTGGCCCAGATTCTGGGAGTCAAGGCAGGGGATGATCTCTGGGTGGAGGTCTTAGAGGGGGAACGTCCCCGATTGCGGATCCCGGTGGCGGGCCTGTTGGATGATCTGATCGGGGTTTCGGCCTACATGGATCGGCGGGCACTGAACCGCTTAATGCAGGAGGGTGACGCAATCTCGGGAGCCTACCTCAGTGCAGACAGCCAGCAGGTGCAGGAGCTCTATCAGCTCTTGAAGGAAACTCCAGCCGTTACCGGGGTTGCCCTGCGACAGGCGGTGATCCAGAGTTTTGAAGATACGGTGGCTACCAGCATGGGCATTTTTACAGGAGTTCTGATCACCTTTGCGGCCATTATCACGTTTGGGGTGATCTACAATGCTGCCCGCATCGCCCTTTCAGAACGGGGCCGAGAACTGGCCACCCTCAGGATCATGGGGTTCACCCGGGCAGAGGTAACCATGATCCTGCTAGGAGAGCAGACTTTATTGATCCTGATGGCCTTACCGGTCGGGTTTGGTCTGGGCTACGGTCTCTCTGCCCTGCTAACCCAGGCCTATAGATCTGAGCTGTACCGCCTACCCCTGATCATCACCCCAGAGGCCTATATGCTGGCCAGTGGAGTGGTGGCTGCTGCCGCTGTGGTATCCGGCTGGATGATCCGCCAGCAACTCAACCAACTGGATTTAATCGCCGTTCTCAAAACTCGGGAGTAAACCCTGATGAAAACCGCTGCTAAACAGGATCAGAAACAGGTGACTGAGGCTCCCCATCCCCCTGCGCAGGTGTCCTCGACCGCTCGTCAAAAAAGCGGATCCTGGCTGAAGCCTCTAGCCTTCTGGGGGGGGGGACTGGTGCTGGTGGGCCTGACGGTGCTCTCACTGCAACCCTCCCCGATTCCAGTCGAAGTAGCGGCAGTGGATCAGGGACCGTTGCGGGTGACGGTGGATGAAGAAGGCCGCACACGAGTCAGGGAGCGCTTCATCATCTCGGCTCCGGTCTCAGGCCGACTGCAACGGATCGAATGGGACCCCGGGGATCAGGTGGAAGTGGGAGATCTGCTGGCTCAACTGGATCCCCTGCCCTTCAATACCTCGATCCAGAGCCTGCAGGCCCAGTTACAGGAATTTCAAGCCCAGCAACGGGGGGTGGAGACGCTCCGCCCGAAACCGGAAACTCTGCAACAAGCTCAAACCCGCATTACGGCAGCTCAGTCCCTCTTGCAAGCCCGAGAAGCAGAAGTGGAACAGGCAAGCGCCGCCCTGGAACAAGCTCAACGGGAACGGGAACGATCACAGGAGCTGGAGGAGGCAGGAGTGTTATCGCGGGAGGAGCGGGAGTTGGCGGAGCTCACGGAGACCACCCGGCAAAAGGAACTGGAAAGAGCCCAACAGCAGTTCCAGGTGGCGGAAACCGATGTCGCGGTGGCCCAGGCAGATCTGGAGGTGCTCCAGGCCGAGCAAACCGATCCTGATTACCTTCTCGAGGTGTACGGATCCCGCATTGAGGCGATTGAAGCCGAACTAACTCGCCTCCAGGATGATGCTGCCCGTACCGATATCCGCTCTCCGGTTAGGGGTCAGATCCTGAATGTAATGCAGGAGAGTGCTCAGGTGGTCACCGAGGGAACGACGCTGCTCGAAATTGGAGATCCTCAGGATCTGGAGCTGGTGGTGGATGTCTTATCTCAGGATGCATTGCAAATTGAACCCGGTGATCCGGTGTGGATGGAGTTAGAACCCGGTCAGCCGATCCAGATTGCTCAGGTCAGTCGAGTGGAGCCCTCCGCCTTTACCAAGGTATCGGCCCTAGGGGTGGAGGAACAACGAGTGAATGTGATTGCAGATCTGGTGTCGCTGTCAGACATTCCCCTGGCCTGGGGAGATGGATACCGGGTCGATGTTCAGATCGGGATCCTGGAGGAAGAGGCAGTGCTGAAGGTGCCCACCAGTGCCCTTTTTCGTTGTGAGATGGCGTGGTGTGTCTTCAAAGTCAACGAGGGGAGAGCCAAACAGCAATTACTCCAGCTGGGACCTCGCAATGATCGGGAAGCTGTGGTCTTAGAGGGGTTAACGGCTGGAGAAACTGTGATTTTATATCCCTCGGAGCAGGTGGAAGACGGGATCCGGGTGGAGGGGACAAGTTCGTAAGCCATGTTGCTAGCTGATTGAATGTAGCCTTCACCCACCCGCCCTTTCTCCGCCGCCAGAATATCTCCCTGAGCACCCACGACCTGCACCACCGCTTGGCTTCCGCAACGCTTATGGTAGAGGAGCGATTCCCTGAGCCTGGATCACTGTTGGCTCCTCAGGTAGGTTGATGGCAGGATTGCGGCTGAAGAAACCACGAGGGATGAGTTTGAATCCGGCTCGGTGCACGGGCATGACAGGCCAATCTTCTGGACGAGTAACATGAGAAACTCCCAGGGTATACCAGACCACCAGATCTTGATCCACTAAGGGTTGATTATCTGCCACATAGGTGGGTAAGCCTTGCTCCGCCTGTCCCTGGTTGGGATAGTTACCAGCGGCATACAACTGATCGGGGTCGTACTGAGTGACCCAGAAGTGGTGAGTGGCAAACCCCGCCTTATGACTGATCTCTGCGTCAAGACCGGGGGCAAAAGCTGCATTCGACATAGGCATCAGCATGTAACTGGTGGGAGCCTCCAGGGAGTTGTTGTGATCAGAGCTGGTAATCATCCATTCACGGCTGGAGACCAGGTTGACATCCCTGACCGCTTGCGATTCTGATTCCAGCATGGTGTATTCAGACCAGAAGGCATTGCCAACGGGATTACTGCTGGTGACCGGGAACTGTTTTAAATCCATTTGCATCGCTGAGTTGGCCTGCCCATCCACATCCAGATCCAGGCGGAAACCAAAGAAATGCTGATGGGTAACCCCCACCATATGCTTGGCAACCAGTGTGCCGTAACGAGTCACCTCCGATGCCATACTTTCTGCATCTGTACCCTGAATCAAGATAATGCCAGTCAAATCGGTTTCCACCTCAATCGATCCATCCTGGTGAAAGATCCAGTTGATGCCGTAGTCATAGTTATCAATTGCTCCCGTGACGGCAACCACCAGATCTCGATCGCGACGAACGTAGGTTTTGTCTGTTACATAGTCGTAGTGTTTCCAAAGAATGCCACGGTCCCTTTCGTACAGACCAATCACACTCGGCATCGTGTAGGGCTCTCCGGTATCATCTGCGAAGACAGCATCGATCAAGACGCCATTCTCAGGAATATCTTTCCCCAATTCCATCGCACTGGAGAGAACCCCAAAGTTATATTCCCCCACATCAAAGGCATTGCGAAAAGACCAATGGGGAGCGGGATCACTGTAGGGAACAACCATTTCCGAAAGGCTGGCCCGGTACATGACAGGACGAACCGCGTCGCCGTCGTCATAGGTGATCTCGTAAAGGATCAAGCCATCACGCGGGTGCATGAAGTAGCGAAAACTCCAGCCCTGCCAGGTAACCTGATTCCCCTGCAGCTGAAAACTAACTCCCTCAGGTTGGCTAATGCGCAGGGGCCGAGGAGCGCTCCGTAGAGTTCCCAGCGTCTCAAGATCGTAATCCCAATCCTCTCGAGAAAGAGCAACTGCACCTCTGTCGATCAACTCAAGAACCTTGGCCTCATTCAAATTGACAATCGCGACAACTCCTTCTACAGGACGGCCATAGTAGTGAAAGTCCTTCCCTTTGTAGTAGGTGAGCGCCCGAACGATTCGAGATCCTGCCTCCCGTTCTGTTTCTGAAAGCAATCCGGGTGCCCAGGCCGAGATTTCCAGATCGTCAAAGGTGCTCAACCCTCGTTTTTTCATGGCAGCTTGCCAGCGGGGATCTGCTTTTACCACCTCGCCAGCCAGCTCAAATTCCTGGCTTACCAATGCTGGATGTGCATCTGGAATCTCTTGCCAGGAGGTCAACTTGGCAGATGCTAGATCCACCTCTGCCTCAAAGGTAAGGTTCTTTTCCCGCTCATAGACAATCGCCAGTACCGAGCGAGGAACAGGATCCCCGGACTGGAAATTAAGAACCATTTCCTTGTCAGGTTCCTTGAGAGCAATTTGAGGAAAGAGAGCGGCCTCACTCAGACTTTGGGACTGGCGGATGACAGAAACTGCTTTTGAAATTTCCTGGGCAGTTAAAGGATCCAGAGGGTGACCGAGAGTGGGTTGAGAGTGGGAATGCTGCACATTACCGATAAGGGTGACGGCTATGGTGAGCAGGACTACAAGCCCGCCTGTCCAAAGCCAACGCCCCCACCTCCTGAAGAGAAGGCTGATCATACTGATCATAGATTTGATCCGATTGTGCGAAAAGACTGAATACCCAGATTATATGGATTTTTTTGGAGTGAAAGGTATTGAATGCTGCAGTCTATTTCCAGCAGGAGCAAGAGCTTTCCTTTCTTTCCCCATGGAATTTTTCACCTGGATCTGAAAAGGGGATTACAGTTGTTACCTGATCAAGACGATCCTTGCCGCTTGAAACTATGAGGAAGCAAGGAGGCAAAAAGGACCAGGAAAGAGATCTCCAAAACATACCCAAAAGAAGAGAATGGCAACTGAAATAGCAAACTCCATACAGCAACTAGTAGAGGCAGACAAGTGCAAAAGCCAGCTGCCAGATCAGTCTGGGGCGGGTCAGCTCCTTAGAGACAGTCAGTGGGGATGAAATGTGATCTTTCGTCGAAAAAAACAGAAGCAATGTTTACCCGAGAAGCTCGAAGTAGGAGACTGTTGGATTGGGGTAAGTCTGGCAGAGGGCAGTGGGTTGATCCTATCAGCTCGTGTGGGAAAACACACCGATGAGCTCATGGAAGAGTTGGTGGTCAGCACAGAAGGAAAGACAGCTTGTCAGGAATGGAACACGGATAATTGGAGAGGATATGAGCGTGTTTTGACCTCTGAAAAGGAGCATCATATTGGGAAAGAAAAGACCCAAAGGATAGAGAGGACAAATGGAATTATTCGTCAACAGACAGGTCGATGGCATCGGAGGCAAAATAAGTTTGGGAAAGTGTGGGAGCAAACGAAGGTGACAGCTCGATTAGTCGTGAGCTATTTCAATTGGATCTGGAGGCACAGTCGTAAAAAGACAACAGCAGCAGAAAGCGCAGGAATCGCTAGTCGTCCTTGGAGCTGGCAAGACTTGGCTACCTATCCCACATTAGTTTGATGCACTACCGAATTATCAATAGGTTTATCCTAATTGATCCAGAGACTAAATCTATATGGAAGGCCAACGATATCGATACAAATCCAGTCTCTCCGGCCTAGAGTGACAAAAGAGGGATATTAGCCCCCTCAATTTTAAATCACCAGGACTAGACCAAGATAGAATGCGCCGTTTCTAGATGTTTTGAATGAATAAAGCTCAACCAGATATCATCCTAACTTCCCAACCTGATCGGCAATAGCCACCGCCATTTCCTGAGTGCCTACAGGCTCTCCTCGAGCCAGATCATAAGTAACATTCTTGCCTTCCTCGATCACGATCTGGACTGCTTTCTCCACCTTGATCGCGGCCTCCTGTTCTCCCAGGTGTCTTAACATCAATGCTCCTGACAGGATCAGGGCTACAGGATTCACCCGATTTTGGCCTGCATACTTGGGAGCCGATCCGTGAATAGCCTCAAATACGGCGATCTCTTTGCCGATATTGGCCCCTGGAGCCACCCCCAAACCCCCAATCATCCCTGCACAGAGATCGGACAGGATGTCTCCGTAGAGATTGGGCATCACCAGCACATCGTATTGCTCTGGCTTCTGCATTAACTGCATGCACATGTTGTCAACAATCCGATCTTCAAATTCAATGTCAGGATAGGCCTGGGCAACTTCCCGAGCTACCTCCAGAAACAGGCCATCCGTAAACTTCATGATGTTGGCTTTGTGGACCGCTGTTACCTTGCGCCGCTGGTTTGCCCGGGCATAATCAAAGGCAAATTTGGCAATGCGGTGACTACCCAACTGTGAGATCGGTTTGATCCCAATAGCGGATCCCTCGACGATGGGTTTATGAGACAGCTGCATCAATAAGTCCCGCACCTGATTGGCTTCGGGGGATCCGGGCTCAAATTCAATCCCGGCGTAAAGATCCTCAGTGTTCTCGCGCACCACGATCAGATCCACATGCTCAAAAGCACTCTTGACCCCCACCAAAGAGCGAGCTGGACGTAAATTGGCGTAAAGATCCAGTTCTTTGCGGATCGCCACATTCACTGAACGAAACCCTGTGCCGATAGGCGTCCCGATCGGTCCTTTCAGGGCCACCTTGGTCTCCCGGATCGAATCGAGAACCTGAGGCGGCAGGGGAGTGCCATATTTTTCGATAACATCCACACCCGCCTCCACTTCAGTCCATTCAATAGCCACTCCGGTGGACTCGATCACCGTCCTTGCCGCCTGGGCTACCTCAGGTCCAATTCCATCTCCAGGGATCAGAGTCACACGATAGGTCACCGTTCTCTACCTCTATGCGTCAGGAGTCCATTCAATACCAGAGCAGACCAGCGGTCAGCGTCAAAGAAGACACTTTCGCAGGATCCCCCCGAAACCGATCTATTATCCAATAACTTTCACCCTCCAACACAGCCAGTCCAGACTGGAGTAGCCGATTATGCTTGTGGGGAAACATCCTGGTCGGTGTAGAGTGCTGAGATCGCTTCCAGAGGAAGACGAGAGTAAGCTCCCAGGCTCAGGGATGAGGTATGACCCTGTTGCCAGTGAAACTCGGCAGCCGCAGCAATCATGGCAGCATTGTCAGTACACAGCGATAGGGGAGGCACAATCACCCGCAAGCCATGGGTTTCTCCCGCAGAGATCAGTCGCTGCCGTAGCTCCCGATTTGCCGCCACCCCTCCGGTCAGAATGATCTGATCGAGACCCAAATCCAGAGCACAGGCCAGGGTTTTGTTGATCAACACGCGGGTGACCGTGGCTTGAAAGCTAGCAGCCAGATCGGCCAAGGGCAGTTGATCTCCGACCTCTTGCTTCAGTTTTTCCACCAGACGTAGAACCGCCGTCTTGACCCCACTGAAGCTAAAGTCATAGGGGGTATCCAGCCGACCTTCGGGCAAACTGAACCGCTGCGGATCTCCTTGAGCAGCCAGCTTATCGATCAGAGGGCCACCAGGATAACCCAAGCCCAATAGCCTGGCCACCTTATCAAAGGCCTCTCCCGCGGCATCATCCCGGGTTTGACCGACGGTTTCATACTGGCCCCAAGCCTGGACTCGTACCAGACTGGTATGCCCTCCCGACACCAGCAGACAAAGACAGGGGGGGTCTAGCTCGGGATCCGTGAGCACCCCACTGAAAATGTGCCCCTCCAGATGATGGATTCCCACCAGGGGTTTGCCGTGAATCAACGCAAAGGTTTTTGCAGCCATGAGCCCGACCAGTAGGGATCCCATCAGTCCGGGCGCTGAAGTCACGGCCACAGCATCTAAGTCTGAAGGGGTCAACTTAGCCCCTTGCAAAGCCTCTTCGATCACCGTCTGCATCGTTTCCACATGGCAGCGGGAGGCCAATTCTGGGACCACACCCCCATACTGACTGTGCTGATCAATTTGGGAGGCGACGACAGAACTGACAACATATCGATTTATTACGATTGCTGCAGCGGTTTCATCGCAACTGGACTCTATAGCGAGAATATTAGGCATAATCCCAGTGTAAAGGCTTTCCCTTAAGATTTGTTTCCCCAGGGACCCTCAAGAGGTCGCGAACATGGTAGAAACCTTTCCAGTAAGCGGAACAGCAGCCCACTTACTTTCATTGTCTCCAGAGATCCTTAACAAAGGGATTTGATAGAAGCCGTTTTGAAACATTGGTGTCAAGGACAAGTCCTATGCGAAAACTTCTGAGCCTGATCTTGGCGTGTGTTATTGCACTGAGTTTAGTGACGGTTGCCCATGCGGAAGCACTGATCGGGCTTCAGCCCTGTCGCGAGGTGCCTGCATTTCAGCAACGCAAGGAAGAGCGCTTGAGTGCTCTTGAGAATAAGGTAAGAGCGGCTGAGCCAGGAAGTGCCCAGGCTGCCCAATACCAGCGCACCCTTAACCAGACCACCAAACGGTTTAATCGCTACAGCTCTCTCCTCTGCGGGGAAGAAGGTCTGCCTCACCTGGTGACCGATGGGCGCCTCAACCACGCGAGTGAATTTTTGATCCCTGGACTCCTCTTCCTGTACCTAGCGGGCTGGCTGGGCTGGGCGGGTCGCAGCTACCTGATGACTGTCCGCGAGGAGCGCGATCCTGAGATGAAAGAGAGCAATATCGATCTGCAGCTTGCCATTAAGTGTTTTATCGCCGCTCTCGCTTGGCCTGCCGTAGCCTTTAAGGAAATTGCCAGTGGCGAGATCCGTGAGAAGGAAGAAGCTGTACCCATTTCTCCTCGCTAAATTGGCGGGTAGCCATCAGTTTCTACCGATCAACCTCTCCAGCTTTTTGGTACTGTCAACAAACATTTGATCAGAAAGGGACACTATGACTGACTTTCTCAAGTACCTCTCTACTGCTCCCGTAGCTCTGGTTCTTTTCTCTGTGCTGGTGGTTGGAATCTTCATCGAGATCAACCGCTTTTTCCCCGATATTCTCGTTCTTCCCTAGACCAAGATCCCAGGCATTGGATGGGGTGAGTTTCTAGTTTTGTTAGTGCTGCCACCAAAAGGATGGGCTCATCCCCTCAACTCATTACCTTTTAACAACTGTTGCTTTGAAGGAATCAATACCCATGGTTCAAAGTGCTGAGCAAACCACCTATGTAGCCCCACGGGATGGGGATCCCCAGGTGGGGGATCTGATGACTCCGATCACCGATACCCCTGCGATCAAGCTGTTTATCAACTGGTTGCCGATCAATCGTCCTGGGGTGGCCCCCATTACTCGAGGTCTGGAAGTGGGCATGGCTCACGGCTACTGGCTGGTGGGTCCATTTACCAAGCTGGGTCCCCTGCGCGCTGAAGCCGTCGGTCAGGTCACTGGCCTGCTGGCCGCCTGTGCGATTGTGCTGCTGATGACGATGGCTCTGCAGATCTACGGTTACGTTACAGAGTTGAAGGATACCCCCGTAGGTGACTCGGAAGGCTGGAGTGCTTTTGCGGGCGGCTTCCTGATCGGGGGTGTTGGCGGAGCTGTGGTGGCTTACCTGCTGTTGGCCAATTCTGAGCTGGTGCTAAGTGGGTTTAATCTGGCCCTCTAAACGATAGTGTTAGGTTAATTCTGACGGATGGGGACAGGTGTAAGCTTGTCCCTTTTTTATAGGAGCGCAATGTCTAGTCCGTTGTGGGATCCGGATACGCTGCTAGTATCTGTGGCCCAGATGCAGGCGATTGAACAGTGTCTGTTTGCAGCAGGGATGCCCGTTGCCGCCTTAATGGAAAACGTGGCGGTACAGACAGCGATCCGGATCAAGCTTGCCTTCCCCATGACTCTTTTCCCCAAGGTTGGGCTGTTGATCGGGGCCGGGCACAATGGCGGGGATGCTCTGGTGATTGCACGAGAGTTGCGTCTGCAAGGCAGAACGCTGCAGGTGTGGTTAGGGCAACCGGATCTGAAGCCTTTACCTGCGGATCATGCCCGCTACCTGGATCACTTGGGAGTGGAATGGGTGGATCAGGTGGAAGACCTGGCGGAGTCCGATCTTCTCATTGATGGCATGTTTGGGATTGGCCTGAGTCGGCCTCTAGAAGATCCCTGGGCAACAGCCGTTCAGTGGGTGAATACCTCTGGTTTACCCGTGATCAGCGTTGATGTTCCCTCCGGGTTTGATACCGATCGGGGGGGAGCCCTGGGAGAAGTCTGCATTCGGGCCCACACCACCTATTGTTTGGGTCTGTGGAAACGAGGGTTATGGCAGGATCCAGGGCTGGATTGGCTGGGAAATCTAGAGCGCGTTGATTTCGGCATTCCCACCTTTGCCTATGAGCAGGTTCTTCTACGGGAATCGGTGCCGCAACTGATCTCAAGTTCATTTCTCCGCGCTCATTTCCCTCAGCGGCCCCTGACCACCTACAAATACCGTCAGGGACACCTGCTTTTGATCTGTGGATCCACCACCTTTGCTGGGGCTGCTGTCCTAACGGCCCTGGGAGCGCGGGGGAGTGGGGTGGGGATGGTATCGGTAGCGGTGCCTCAGTCGATTAAGCCGCTCCTACTCCAATGGGTACCGGAAGCGCTGATTGTGGGCTGTCCGGAAACGGAAACAGGTGGGATCGCTTCCCTAGAGTCTCTGGACCTGAACCGTTACTCAGCTCTAGCCCTGGGTCCTGGCATGACACAAGATTGTCTTCCGCTGTTCCGACATCTTTGTGAGTTGGATTTGGCCATTCCCTGGGTACTGGATGCCGATGGTCTCAATAGTCTGGCCCGCCTGGGGACGGCCATTTTACGGCAGAGATCTGCCCCGACGGTTCTGACCCCCCATCTGGGGGAGTTTCAGCGGCTTTTTCCAGAGATCCCCATCCATGATCGGATTGCGGCAGTCCAGATCGCGGCCCAGCAGGCTCAGGTGACAGTCTTACTGAAAGGGGCTAAAACCCTGATTGCGGATCCCATGGGGCAGATGTGGGTCAATCCCAGCAGTACTCCGGCCTTAGCACGGGGAGGATCAGGAGATGTCCTGACGGGATTAATGGGTGGGTTGTTGGCACAGGGGGTTTCAGGGGTGGGCTCAGCCTGCTTAGGAGCCTGGTGGCACAGTCAAGCAGCCCTCACGCTGGAGAAGCAGAGGGGCAGCAGTGGAGTTGATCCGGTTCATCTGGCAGAGGCGCTTGCCATGCCTGAGGAAAAACTCATCGACTGTGTTTCTTGAACAAGGTTAGGTTGGGATCCTTGAATGGGTCTTGGCAGGGAGAAGCCCCTAGAATCCAGCTCCTGCTAGCTTGAGGCAGAAAAACAACCTCTCAGGAGCCATTTATGTTTTCCTCTCCGACGCACATGATGAAAATTGGGGAACTCTTTGCTCAGAGCGGTGTTCCTGTGAAAACAATTCGCTACTACGAAGATATGGGCCTGATCAAATCCCATAGTCGTACCACTGGAGGATTTCGCCTGTTTGCTCCTGACATGCTTCCACGACTAGCCTTTATTAAACGTGCCCAAAGCCTGGGCTTTAGCCTGGAGGAGATCAAGCACATCCTCTCAATCCATGATCATGGAGAACTTCCCTGTGCCGAGGTCAGAGCCCAGATCCAACAAAAGGTGGAGCACATTGATCAGCAGATCCATCATTTGCAACTTCTCAAAAGCCAGCTCTTATCTTTGGTACGAGAGAAACAAGAATCGACCGTTCAAGCTGAAGAAGTTATTTGTCCAATTATTCAGTCAGGGCCTCTGAGGAACAACCGTGAGGTCATTTCCCATGAATAAGATCTGACACTATTCCACCTTAGGCCCAGAGGTACAGGATCGAGCAGCCAAGAAAATGTTTGTCCGATGTATTCCGGTTAACACACGGTTAAGAGAAAGATCCGTTAGGATACTTTCATCCAAGCTTTACCGCGCCTTAACCCCAGTCCAAGGTCTTCATTTGCCAGTGTAGGCCCTGTCCCGGTAGGGATTAAGCCAGGTCAGATCCCCGTTGACTCTGGTTTAGCCCCCGAGATCGACCGGCGAGGTCATCCCGTTCTTCATGTCCAGCGACCACATCACCCCTTCGCCTTTAGCCATCAGGAGGAGTTTTATCATGGCGTCTCTTAACCCTTCGTTAATCTCTCGGTTGCGCCCTCTGTCCGTCCTATTGCTTCTGTTCATGGGAGCTTGCTCCTCCGGGTCCTCTCCCACTGCGATCGTGCCTCCGGTGGAGGATACGGGTGCTGGGATTGCCGCTGAAGTCGATGCACCTCCTAAAGATCTAGAGCCTGGTCTTAATCTGGACGATCCCGCATTAATGGCTGAAGAGGCTGGGCTTTCACTGTCGGCTAGTCCCTGTCCGGCTCCAGGATCCGCCACGATCAAAATCTGTACGATTCAGGGATCCAGCCACATTTCTCCACTGTTCAACCCCAGTTCTGGCACAGGGTCTAGCGTCTCCAACATTCAGGGTGTAGTTACGGCTGTGGCCTCCAATGGCTTTTACATGCAGGATCCTGCTCCAGATAACAGTGTTAGTACCTCAGATGGGATTTTCGTATTCACCAGTTCAGCCCCCGGACGAAGTGTAGGGCAGATGGTGCGGGTCAGTGGTCAGGTGGGTGAGTTTCGTTCTGGTTGCAGTAACTTTGCCTGTAGTGGGGATGAAGATGCGGTTAACCTAACCGTTACCCAGATCCAGAATCCCTCAGTTACAGTCATCTCCAGCAACAATCCCATCCCTGCAGCCACGATCCTGGGCAGTGGTGGTCGGATCCCCCCCAACCAGATCATTAGCAATGACGCTGCCGGAGGAAACGTGGAGAACAGCGGCACTCTCTTTGATCCCAACCAGGATGGCCTGGATTTTTATGAAAGCCTGGAGGGAATGCGGGTCCAGGTGAATAATGCCGTCGCCATTAGCCCTCGCACTCAATATGGAGAAATCTGGGTTGTGGGAGATGGGGGTAGCAATGCCAGTGGCTATAGTAGCCGGGGCTCTTTAACCATCAGTGCAAATGACTTCAACCCTGAACGGATCCAGATCGAGGATGGTTTACCGGGAGTGACCACCCCCACAGTCAATGTGGGAGCAAACCTGGGCACAATCACTGGGGTCATGAGTTATAGCTTCAAGAGCTTCGAAGTCCTGTCCACTGCTTCCATCAACGGATCAGGGGGTACTACCCCAGAAACCACAACGATTACTGCTGCCTCTGATACCCTTACGGTTGCCACCTTCAATGTCGAGAACCTGGGAGGGAACGCCAGCACTTCAGCCTTTGATAGCCGTGCCAACGTAATCGTCAATAACCTGCGTTCTCCTGACATCATCGTGCTGGAAGAAATCCAGGACAACGATGGGGCCACCAACAGCAGCACCGTGGATGCCTCCACCACCTTCAATACCCTGATCAGTCGCATCAGCGCTCGCGGCGGGCCCACCTATCAGTTCCGTCAGATCAACCCTGCAGATGATCAAGATGGCGGCCAGCCCGGTGGAAATATCCGCGTGGGCTTCCTTTTCAATCCTGCCCGCGTTTCCTTTACAGATCGTCCAGGCGGATCAGCAACCACCGCTGTTTCTGTTAGCAATGTCAGTGGTAGCCCCCAGCTCTCAGTCAACCCCGGTCGCGTGGATCCCAACAGCAGCGCCTTTAGTAGTAGCCGCAAACCCCTGGTGGGAGAGTTTGTTTTCAATGGTCGTAAGGTGTTTCTGGTTGGGGTTCACTTTAACTCCAAGGGCGGAGATCAACCCCTCATGGGTAAGTTTCAACCTCCGGTCCTCAGCAGCGAAACCCAGCGGAACCAGCAGGCTTCAGCTGTCCGCTCGCTTGCACAGCAGATCCTGAGTATTGATCCCAATGCCAATGTCATGGTGTTAGGGGATATCAACGACTTCCAGTTCTCCAATCCCGTCAATACGCTCAAGAGCGCGGGACTGCATGCCCTGATTGAAACCCTACCAGAAGCCGAACGCTATACCTATAACTTTGAAGGCAATGCTCAGGCTCTGGATCATGTGCTGGTGAGTAACAATCTCCGCAACAACTTGGTAGCTTACGACACTGTTCATGTCAATGCTGAATTCGCAACCCAGGTCAGTGATCATGATCCCAGTGTGGCTGCTTTCCGGTTGACTGGGGGGGCCACGCCTACTCCGGCTCCCAGCCCCACACCCTCACCAACCTCCAGCCCTTCAGGATCTGCTACCCTCAACGTGCCCCAGAGCATCAACGGCACCCTCAGTAGCAGTGATCCCACCAACCCTACCCGCTCAGGTCGTTATCGGGATGACTATCGTCTCACTGGCATTTCCGCTGGACAACAAATTCAGCTGGATCTGACTAGCGCAGGTTTTGATACGTTTCTTGAGTTGGTCAATGCTTCCACCGGAGCTGTCATTGCCTCCAATGATGACTTCAGTGGCACCAATTCTCGGATTACCTTCACCGTACAATCCGGGGTGAGTTACATCGTACGGGTCACCAGCTACGCCACCAATGCCACCGGATCCTACACTGTGGCCAGTCAGCGGTTGGGAGGCTCTACCCCTACCCCAACTCCCACCCCAACTCCCACCAGCCCCACCATTGCCGTTCCTCAGTCAATAAGTGGAACCCTGAGTAGCACAGATCCCAACAATTCCACCCGCTCCGGTGCTTATCGCGATGACTATCGACTGACAGGGGTTTCTGCAGGCCGTTCAGTCCAAATTGATCTGACCAGTTCTGCTTTTGATGCTTATTTACAGCTGGTGAATGCCAGCACAGGAGCTGTGATCACTGCCAATGATGATTTTAGTGGCAGCAATTCCCGGATCACCTTCACAGTGCAATCGGGAGTATCTTATCTGGTACGAGTTACCAGTTACGCTTCCAGAGAAACAGGCTCCTACACTCTGACCACTCGTTAATCTCCTAAATCCATAACCTCAGTCCCTCCTGTCTCATCGACCCAGCGGGAGGGATTTTTTATTGATCCACATCATGAATTTACGGAAACAGTACCCGTATTGAGGGCAAGGAGACCGTACGATGAAGATCATCTGACCAAAAAGCTGCAGAAAAATCATGGAACTGCATGTGATCCCGATCCCCCTGCCTGCAGAGACGAACCTAATTCTGGGGCAGGCTCATTTTATCAAAACAGTTGAAGATCTTTACGAGCTTATGGTGGGCATCGCTCCCCAGGCAAAATTTGGTCTTGCTTTTTGTGAAGCCTCTGGTCCCTGCCTGATTCGTGTTGCTGGAAATGATTCTTTGCTTCAAGATGCAGTGGGCGCTCATGCGCAGGCTATTGCCGCCGGACATAGTTTTATCGTGCTCCTCCAAAATGCTTACCCAATTCAGATCCTGAACGGGATTAAGCAATGTCCAGAAGTTTGCAGAATATACTGTGCTACCGCCAATCCCCTGCAGGTCATCGTTGCGGAAACTGAACAGGGACGGGGAATTCTGGGGGTCATTGATGGCTTTTCACCCCGAGGTGTAGAAACCGATGCAGATAAGCAGAGCCGCCACACCTTTTTGCGTCAAATTGGTTATAAATTATGAAAAGTTGACGGGATTAAGGGCTGAAAGTCTCAGCTGTAGACGACTGTATAGGGGGATGGGCATTAGCATGCCTGGATCCAGCTTTCATCCATTGGTAAGTGACTACATTCAATACCAGCCCAATCATCAAGAGAAATACCATCAGAGTGATCTGATAGGGGGGCGTTTCAACGACGATATCTGAGATTAAATGGGCCAGATTTAGCACCGTGTAAAGGAGTGTAAGCCCCAAGTGAACCTGCCGAAAGCGCAACGTAGGAGTAAAAAACGCCCCAAAGACGGCAAGCATGGGCACAGTAAAGAAAATCAACATCAACCAGAAAATGATATCCAGATCAATGTAACTGTGGGTATGCGATTCAGTCACATCAACACCGTGAAACAGCGGCATGAGAGCCAGTTGGGTGTGAAATAAGATTCCCAGGAGAAATGCAAACCAGAGGGCCATGATCTTTTCGGCATACCTCTGGGGATCCAACAAACGAGATTCCATTGACCTGTCTCCTTGCCAATAGATGACGTTCTTTTTTCCAGTATCCTCACCTCCACCAATTCTTTGTGGGCTTGGTAAGGATTTGCAACTTCCTGAGCACAAGCAGAGAAATTTCGTTACATGGATTCACTGGCTTTGTCAGGCTCTGCACCTGGAAATTGATCGGGAGGAGATAGGGTTCAAGTCTTCAGCAGGGATTGCCCATAACCACAGTTACCTTTTGAGTGCCTCCCTGATTCGCTACACTGTGATTAGGGGAGTGAAAACACTGTTATTCGGATCAGTGTGGGGCTGGATCAGGTAAATGAATCGTTCCAGCCATTATTGAAATGAGGGAGGTTAGCGACAATGGCTGTTCTGTCACTGCGCAACCCTGCAAATTTGATTTCCCTTGGACTCATGATTGCAGTTGCGACGACTCTTGAGGCGCAAGCCCAACCGCAGAATCCACATCCTGAGACTATCCCTGCTTCCATTACCTTATCCGAACTTCAGGATGGAAATTATCAGCTGTGTAGCCAACCGGATCCCCAGGATTGGCGAGACGGAGAAGGGGTCTGTCTGGCCATGCGCAAGCAGGGATCCCAAATCCAGGGTTACTACGGTTATCCCCATTCAGACTGTCTTATTTGCCTGCAGGGACAGGTGCAGGACAACGCCATCATCGGTGTAGCGGCATCGCCGGTAGTCATGGGATCCACCTACATCGGCACTTCTGAGTCGGAATTTTACTGGGATCAGGAAGAGTACCTCTGGCTCAGCAGTAGAGAGAGTCAGCTGCTATCTGATCCGGAAACGGGTTATGACTGGGTGATGCTTTCTCGTGCCTTCCTGGATACGCGAGATCTGATCCTTTATGACTCTCAACGGATGCGTTCTCCCGATGAACTTTGCCCCTGGACTCTCATGACCAACGCTCAAGATTGAGAGCGGGACTGCAATACCGCCAACGCTTTGCCCATAAACTCCATTACCTCAGGATCCAACATGCCTTGGCTGGCTTGGGGAGCTCCTTCTTGCTGGTACATGGTTTGCAATGACTTCCAGATCCCAGCATCACCTCCCGTAAATTCCTGAATCAGAGATAACCAGTGCTGTGCCAGGAGCTGAACAGATTCGCTGCTGGGATCCTGGCCCGCCACCATCTCAATGCGCACCTGCTCAATCAGGTGTTGCCACTCGACTTCAACCTCCCGGATCCTTTCCTGACCCAGTTCTGCCCTTCGCGTGGCCAACTGGTCCAGCTGTTCGGGGGTATAGTATTTTTCGATCATGATCGTGACCTCGATTAATTGAATCAATTCCTGTAGAGTGACTGCTTCCTGAACCGAGAGGCGTTGCGCAATCGACTCCAGCTGCGGACAGAGTTGTTGCTGCTCCCAAATCCGGTTCCCCATACAACCGATACCCACTCACGGTTCGCTGCAAAGGAGAAAGCAGGCCAATTTCATGGTAGTAGTGCAGGGTTCGTACCGAGATCCCGATCCGTTGCACCAACTCTCCCACTTTGATGCCTGCAGACTCCATATGATCCTCTCTTTGAAAACATTTCATCTCATGCGTGAATCCATAGTAGAAGCCTGACGTTGCGTCAGGGTCAAGAAGAAATTCCCCGATCGGGAGCTTGCTTCTAAATTTGACCTGCAAAGAGGGCGGCGGACCCCATAACCTGGATCGAAACCTCGCGGAAGCGCCGTTTAAGTTCACCCTGCAATTGCTGCAGATCATCCTCCTGGTTAGAGAAAATACCTCTGCTGTTGTAAACCTTCATCAGTGCTGTTGCGATCGGATTCCGAGGTACTCCGCTATACAACAGGGTGGAGCCAAACAGGATCGCTCCAGGATTCATCCACTCCCGAAGGTGATCAAAAACCTGGGCTTTGCTGGCCATGGATCCTGGCAAACAGTGAAGCAAATAATTGAGCCCCACAGAGTCGACCTTTTGATCCAATGTTGGCAGCGGATCCAGCACATTGTGGAGATAGGTGTGTGGGTGATATCTGAAAATGCGTTGCGCCGCCACCTCCAGTGTATTCCGGTTGAGATCCATGAGCAGAATCCGAGGTGTAGGGGTGGGAAACTTGCATTGATCCAGGAAATACCCCGTACCGACCCCCACATCCAGGTGGTTAGCAGTGAGGTAGGCATTGTAATGATCCCGCAAGCATGGGGTGGGACACCGCCAGATCCAGGAGTTTGAAAGTCCTAACACGACAAGATCGTAAACCCAGAGCACGGGTCTGGTGTAGATGGCCTGCCCTGCGGCTACTTGTTCCGATGTGATCTGCATATCTTGACCCGTGGGCCTCTCCCAATCTAGTGAACTAAGAGAACGATAGCCAACCCAGGTATCCCCAGCCTCCCGATCTTGAAGTTTTACCCGAAGAGACACGGAAATGCTAGAGCATCCCCGGTGTGGCACTAGGGATTTGAGATTCGAAAGAGCCAAAATCGTCTAAGTCGAGGATGGGAATTAGCAGTTTTCTGACAGTTATCACAGTTTCCACAGGGATCTCCAGCCTCACAGCCAAAACAACGCAACAAAGCCTGCCAGCGACACTCGCGTGTTTGGATAAATTGCTCCATGGCATAAAGAGGATCTGCAAAGAGACGATCCATAGGCTTGGGCCGTAGATCAGGTAGACGTTGAGGACGTTGCGTGAGTTGGAAATGAAACGGATCCTGCCACTGCAAACAGCCTGCTTGATGCAGAAGCGCCAACGCGACTTTCACCTCCCGTCCCTGGTCCGCCACTAACTCATCCAGTTGACCGCACTCGGGGAGATGTTGAAGCAACCGCGAGGCTTTGTGCTGAATTTTCTGCTTTTGAGAGAGAAAAAACGCTTGCCGTTGCCGATCCCCAGGATCCAGCCAGCCCGTAGGCTCTGACACCAGCATCAGGGCTGTGGATACCTTGCCATCCCTGCCTCCACGTCCCACCTCTTGAATGTAATCCGTCACACTCATGGGGGCCTGATAATGGGCAACCCAGCGCACATCTGACTTGTTGATGCCCATGCCAAACGCATTGGTGCAGATCAAAAACTTACACTCCCCCACCAGCCAGGCCTGTTCAAGTTCACGCCGTTTTTCCGAAGCTAACCCTCCATGGTAGGAAGCGGTCTGAAACCCCTGCTGTTGTAACCAGCTATGCAGGGATCGGGCATCCACCCGCGTGCGTACATAGATCAGTCCAGTCGTTCCCGGTTGCTGCCGCAGATAATCAATTAAACGTCGTTTCCGATCCGCTGGCGTGCAGGTGGTGGCTATCCGCAGATGCAAATTGGCCCGCAACGGATCCACCTGAATGATCTGTGGATGGTGCAATTGCAGGACCTGCTGTAGCACCTGGCGGGTATAGGGATCAGCGGTGGCTGTAAATGCCGCCACTGGGAAATGCTTTTGTAACCCGGCTCGAACTGCACCCAGACGACGGTAATCCGGGCGAAAAGAATCCCCCCAGTGCACCAGCGTATGAGCCTCATCGATCATGAGGGCATTGATCACCACTCGCGGATCCTGGAGACGAGTCCAGACCGCTGCACTGAATAAGGTCTCGGGAGCCAGGTACAGCAGCCGCAGTCGGTTTCTTTCCAGGTTGGTGAGCACTTGTTTCCGTTCAAGCTTTGACAACTCTCCATGCAGGGCGGCAGCAGCAATCTCACGGGTTTGCAAATCCTGTACCTGATCTTCCATCAAGGCAATTAAAGGTGAAATCACCAGGGTTACCCCTGATCCCAAGAGGGCAGGCACTTGAAAGCACACAGATTTGCCATATCCCGTGGGCAAAAAGACAAAGGTGTCCTGTTTGGCAATCAGGGCCTTGACCACCTGATCCTGGGGGGGCCTGAAGGCGGGATAGCCCCAGTATTTCTTCAGGGCATGAAGCGCAAAGGTCCATTCGGCGGACATGATCGTTCAACCCACGCGGAAAAATTCCAATCATTTCAGCATTACGCTATCAATTTCATCAATCATTGAACATCGTAATCCCACTGATTCGGCCTCCCCTTTTTTATCTCTACAGGAGATTGAAGTCTCCTCTCAGGTTTCTCTCTAGCAACTTCTAGATCTCATCTGCCATTAAGGCTGCAGAGGCATGATGACAGAGGTAGAAGATTCTGAGTTAAAACAGCGAGTGGAGTGGCTAAGTAAATTCTGGAGGAGGTCAGGTGCTGAAACGAACCGTGGGCTGGATGGTGCCTCTGGTCCTGATGCTGATGACCCTGGGGTTGAGAAGCTTGCCTGCGTCTACTCAATCCCTCGCTCCTGTTCCCAATCAGAGGGTTCAGACCCAGTTAGTGAGTGAATTTAGTGCGATCCAGCCTGGCGAACCTTTTTGGGTAGGACTGGACATGCAGATTCAGGAAGGCTGGCACACCTACTGGCAAAACCCCGGTGATTCAGGGGCTCCCACCCGCATTGCCTGGTCTCTGCCTCCTGGGTTTGAAGCGGGGGAGATCCACTGGCCTTATCCTGAGCGATTTCCCGTTGGGCCACTGGTCAATTTTGGCTACAAGGATCGAGTCCTGCTTTTGACACAAATCACCCCGCCTGAAGAGATCAGTGACCCGGAGGTTTCACTGCAAGCAGAAGCACACTGGCTGGTGTGTGAAGAAGCCTGCATTCCAGAAAGCGCCTCCCTGCAATTGGATTTACCAGTCTTTTATGGCAATGTGCTTCCGGATCCGGAATGGAGATCCCAATTTGAAGCCACCCGCCAGAAACTGCCGATTGCCTCTCCCTGGCCTTTCAATACAGCTGTCAGTGATAGCCAGATTGTTTTACAACTCAACACCCCCGATCTTTCCGGCAATTTAATCGAAGAGATTCACTTTTTCCCAGCTCAAGACGGACTGATTACCAATGCGGCCCCGCAGCCCTGGACGCTTTCTGAAGAAGGGATTGAGATCCAGTTGGAACGGGGTTATTTACCCAATGGGGAGGAGGTGTCCGGGGTAATTGTGATCGAGGAACAACAGGAGGAAGACAGGCTGGTCCAGGCGTTCCAGATCGGGCCTGATGCAGAGATGATGGTTGCCACCACTCCCGTTGCTCCGGCAACTGTTACCCAGGCAGCCCCACCTGCCGTTAGTTCAGGCCTGCCACTGGCGCAGATTCTGCTGCTTGCTTTTTTGGGAGGGCTGACCCTGAACCTGATGCCCTGTGTTTTCCCCATCCTCTCCCTCAAGGCCCTCAGTATTGCCCGCAAAGCCCAAGTGAGTCCTGTTCAAGTGCGGCTGCAATCCCTCGTGTTTACCGCTGGGATCCTCACCAGTGTCGCAGCCTTAGGCGTGGCTCTGATCGGATTAAAAGCCCTGGGCCAACAGGTGGGATGGGGCTTTCAACTGCAGTCACCTGTCTTCGTGCTCTGTCTGGCCTACCTGCTGTTTGCGGTGGGATTGAGTCTCTCGGGCATGTTCACCATCGGAGCTTCCTGGATGGGCATTGGGCAGAGTCTGACGGATCAGCGGGGTTATCGCGGGGAGTTCTTCACTGGGGTTCTGGCCACGGTGGTGGCGACGCCCTGTACAGCACCCTTCATGGCCACAGCAGTGGGCGCAGCCCTCACCCAGCCCCCGCTGATCTTGCTTGGGATTCTACAGATGCTGGGTCTGGGTCTGGCGTTTCCGTATATCCTGCTGACTCTGATCCCCGCGGTGTATCAACGGTTACCCAAACCTGGGATGTGGATGGAAACCCTGCAGCAGCTGCTGGCCTTTCCGGTGTATGCAACGGTGGCCTGGCTGGTCTGGGTCCTGGTATTGCAGACGGGAACACAGGGGTTGGCGGTGGCCTCCTCGGGACTGATTCTGCTCACCTTTTCCATCTGGCTGTTGCAAAAGATCCAGGGGGCACCCCTGCGCTGGCAACGTTTGGGGCAAACCGCTGCGGTTCTTGTCCTGCTCAGCACAGTCTTTCTGATGCAGGGGCTGCCAGAGGGCACCTCTTCTCCGTTAACTCCTGCCTCCAGTTCAAACCCTCAGATCCAGCAGAGTCAACTGGCCTGGGCAGACTTCAGTCCAGATCAAATCAGCCAGCTGCAGCGAACCGGAACCCCGGTGTTTGTCAACTATTCCGCCGCCTGGTGCATTACCTGCCTGGTCAATGACCGCGTTGTCTTCAGTCAGCCCGCCATTGCCGAAGCCTTTCACCACCATGAGGTTGCCCTCTTCAAGGCAGATTGGACCAACTACGATGCTCAGATCACTGCATCACTGCAAACCTTTGGTCGCAGTGGAGTACCCCTGTACATCCTTTACCCCGGGGGCACTCGGGATCCGGTCATTTTGCCGCAGCTCCTCACTCCAGGGATTGTGTTAGATTCCTTGCAGACGATTACGGCTTCGTCATAAAGATTGATAAAGGATTGTCCCCGCTGGCTCATTTGTTCAACTTCATCACAAGAGGATCGGAAATGCGACTGCACCTGGGACTGATCAGTGGGATCATTTGGGGAATGGCTGCCTCAGTTAGCCTGGCAGCACCGCAAATTGGGCAACCCGCTCCTGATTTCACGGCAAAAAATACCAATGGGGAGACAATTACCCTCAGTGATCTTGCGGGGCAGAAAGTGATCTTGGAATGGACAAATCATCAATGTCCCTTTGTGGGAAAACACTACAGTTCCGGCAACATGCAGAGTTTGCAAAAGGACACAACGGCTGAGGGTGTGGTCTGGTTATCGATCATTTCCTCTGCTCCAGGTGAACAGGGATACGTCACTGCCGCGGAAGCCAATGAACTGACTAAGTCCAGAGATGCTGCTCCTACGGCGGTGATCCTGGATCCGGAAGGCGAGATCGGCCGGCTTTACGCAGCTCGCACCACTCCTCACCTGTACATCATCGATGAGGAAGGCACACTCCAGTATATGGGCGCGATTGACAGTATCCCCTCGGCTCAGATTTCCGATCTTGAGACTGCTGAGAACTATGTTCGTACTGCACTGCAAGAACTGGAGGCCGGAGAAGCTGTGAGTAACCCAGCCACACAACCCTACGGCTGCACCGTCAAGTACAAAAGCTAGGGATTGATCAGCAACTCTTCAAGCCTGGTATTGCCATTCAACTATCCAACAACCCTCTTTGCTTTGGAGAGACTCAGGAGTTTAGACCTAAGACTTACCTTTAGTCCTCCAGGATCCAGCAGGTGTGGGAGGATTGTTGGGCATCGGGGAGGAGAAGGGCATGATCGATTCCTGGCAAAGAAGACATGTGGTAGGCCTGGCGGACTTCACCTTTCAGGAGTATTGTCTTGTACTCCAGACCGCTGCCAGTTTTCGCGAAGTGCTCTCCCGTCAGCTCCCCAAAGTGCCTACTCTCCAGGGAAAGGTGGTAGCAAATCTATTTTTTGAACCCTCCACCCGCACCCGCAATAGCTTTGAACTGGCAGCCAAGCGCCTCTCTGCCGATGTCTTAAACTTTTCCCCTGGGACCTCCTCCCTGAGCAAAGGGGAATCAATTCTGGATACAGTGCGCACTTTCCTGGCCATGGGAGCCAATATTTTGGTGGTGCGGCATGCTGAGGCGGGAGTGCCACAGATGCTGATCCGTGAAATTGATCGCCTCGGATCCTCCACGGGTGTTCTCAATGCCGGAGATGGACAGCATGAGCATCCCACCCAGGGATTACTTGATCTTTTCACCCTTTGCTCTCACCTGGATCCCGGTCATCCCCACCCCACCCTCCTCCAGGGGAAAAAAGTCACCATTGTCGGAGATATTCTGCATTCACGGGTGGCTCGATCCAATATCTGGGGGCTGCAGGCGGCAGGAGCAGAGGTTCATTTGGCTGGCCCCCCGACTCTGGTGCCAAGGTTGTTGTTGGACTGGGGTGTGCAGATCCACTGGCAGCTAGAGCCAGCCTTAGAAAGTGCCGACTTCATCATCGCGCTGCGTCTGCAACAGGAACGCATGAGTCAGCATTTAATCCCTAGTCTGCGGGACTACCATCGCTTGTATGGTCTGACCCGCCAACGGCTTGCCCTTTGTCAACCCCAGGTTCGCCTTCTCCATCCCGGTCCGGTCAATCGCGGTGTGGAACTAACCTCTGAGATCATGGAGGATCCCAATCTGAATCTTATTGATCAGCAGGTTACCAATGGGGTGGCGGTTCGCATGGCGCTGCTCTACCTCATGGGGGGAGGGAAACCTTAAACGGCCTCAGCTCCCACTTCCGATCGAATTTCCTCAGACTCTGTGGACAGCATCACGGCTGCGGTGGAATCGGTGTGAGCAGGTTCATTCAGGCGATCGACAATGGCCTGCAACTCACCCAGAAGGGCTTGACTGCCAGTTACGACCTCGGTCAGAGAAGCCAGCTCTTGCATTGCCTGTTCCAAATACTGATGAATCTGCTGCCACTGGGCTTGAGCCTGCTGCAGTTGGTCCTGGTGTTGATGGATCCGTCCCCAGGCTTCTGCCGTTGCCTGTAACCGACTTTTCAGACTGGTTTCCTCTTCCAGCAACTGTCTCCACTGTTGCTCACTCTCCTGCTGCTGCCTTTGCAGAGCTTCCTGTTGCGCTTGCAGGTGAGCGTTAAGTTGTTCTTGGTCTACCTCAAGCCGCTGCTTTTCCTGATCCAATCGCTGCCACTGCTCTTCCAACTGAGCCAGGATCGGCCCGATATCAACCGTGGGCAAAGAAGGGGTATCTCCCCGATCCTCACCCAGCATTCTGGCCAGGCGAGCCTCTTCCCGCATCAGTTCTTCGTACTCCCGTTGAATATTTTCCTGCTGAGGCAGAACCGTTTGCTCCAATGCCTGACAGGCCGACTGAGCATAGTCGATATCCATTTCGATATCCATGCGCTCATCCAGAGAAACAGTGGGCAATCGTTCCTGCAGTTCCCTCAAGGTTTGACGATTTTGTTCCAGTTCCGCCAGCTGCTGATTAACCTGACCCGATCGCTGCTCATACTTCTGGCGCAGGGTATTCACGTAAGCCTGCAATTCTGCCAGAGACATTTCCGGCTCTTGCGGCTTTGCCTCCACTCCACTGGCAACGATAAACTCATATTCCCCAACCAGGTTGTGGGTCATCTGATTAATCTGATCCTGCAGTTGGAGTTGTCCCAGGATCTGGTCCAGTTGTCCTTGCCGTAGGGACAGGGAAATTTCCTGAGCCCTGATTTCTGCCCGAGCCTGATCAAGAGCAGCCAGAGAGTTGAGCCAGTGCTGCCGTCGCCGTTGCCATTCTGCTAAAGCGTGCTCCACTTCCTCCTGTTGCTGCTGAGCCAGCTGGCGATCTTGAGCCAGTTTTTCCTCTGCTGCCTGGAACTGCTGTTGCTGTTGAGAGACTTGATCCTGTAAGGGCTGGAGGCGAGTTTGAGGATCAGAAAACTGCTCTACCTTGTGATGCAGCTGCTCAAACAAAGTCTGGAGCTGTTGGGCTTCCGCTTCACTGAGGCGGCTACGCTGAGATTCCGTCAGAAGGGCCTGTAAAGCGTGCTGCTGCTGTTGGATTTCCTCGCGCTGCTTGCCCATCGCCCGTTGCTGTTCCACCAGATTGGCTTCCAGAGCGGCGATCTCTTCCTGCTTGATCTCGAGGTTTTTCCGATCTTCCTCGACACGCTTATATTCTTCGAAAAGCCGCTGGATTTCCTCCTCCTGAGATTCCAGCTCCATTTCCCGCCGATTGAGCTCCTGGCTTTGAAAGGTGAGAGATTTTTTCCAGGTTTCAATTTCTTCTTCCTGGGAGCGGGACTTATCCTGCAGACGACTGTAGTTTTGCAGATAGGTAACCAGCTGGCGAGCCGCCTCATTCACACGGCTAACTTTTCGGCCAGCACCAATTTCCGCTAATACCAGAACACCATCCCTGAGATTGCCAGCGGTGCCACGATCCACAGGAATCGGTTCCTCGTTGACAGCTTGCCAGCTATCTTGCTGCATCTTTGCCAACAATTGTAGGTTTGGGTTGCCAACGATGGGCCTGTTAAGCTCAGCTAGATACAGCACGCTAAAACTCCCTCAATACAGCATGAAAGGTGGGCGACTGGATTGTATCGGCAACATGGATGCCCTCTGGATTCATCACCCTAACACTCCGACCTCAACGACTGTACTGTGAACATCCTTTGATTGATATTAGCGGATCCGCAACCCATCCTACGGCCATGAAATCTCAAGTACCAATGCTAGCGAAGATCCTCAGGTTCACCAACCCATTTAAGGAAACCGTCCTTCTCAGTAAATAATCAGAAATCAGACATGAGACAGAAGTCCAGATCGTCAGACCGGATAGGTACTCACCCCGTGTCCAGGTTTACTTTGTGATCTTGATCACAAATGATCAGTGACAGATATCACAGGAGCCTGACTCGGCAGGCGCCAAACTACTAGCAGGGTTGAATTCGTTGTCGACTGGTAACGGTGTCAGCTCACTAACAGGGAACACTATATCGCTGGCGGTGGAATATCTGCCAGCTTTCTCCATAGGAAAGTGACCATCACCAGCGGGCCATGCGATCAAGCCACCGCGATTAGGGCACCAGAGCCTGTTGACAAATGGTGGTCAGCAGGTCTTCTTCCAATTGTTCAAGCTCCTGGATCGAGGTTTGATAACTACTGACCAGAGACTGCCCCTGATCAATCTGACGTAACCATCGTTGCGCCTCATTACCTTCCTGAAGAACCCGCTGGAGGGGGGCGAGAAAGCAACTGAATCCCAACGGATAGGCTTCAATCCAGGCCTCGGCCATCAGTTGTTCAATCCAGGCGGCGGCTTGAATGGATTCGCCAGTTTGCCAGTGAATGAGCTGGGCTTGAAGGGAATCACGGGCGGCGGCAGCCTCATTCTGATCACAAAGGCTCTCCAGTTCAGTGGGGGTAAACCGACTTTGCTTGAGGGGATCCAGACGCTCAGGCTGCTTCAGCATCAGGTTCAGTCTAGCTTCTAGCAACGCAGTAATGGCCAGGATCACCAGCGGATCAGCGACTAGGTCACAGATGCGGAGTTCCACTCGGTTCAAATCAAAGGGGCGGGCGGGACCGTTGGGACGAACTGAAGACCAGAGATGACGAATGTTTTGCATTGTTCCCTGCGCCAGTTGTTCTTGCGTCCAGCTGATATAGTGCGCCTGATCCCGGAAGAAGGGGACCTGCGCTGGTGTTTTGGGAAAAACCTGCCAGCGAGTGGAGTGAGAACCGGTAACCCTGCCATTGAGAAAAGGCGAGGAGGCGCTCAGGGCGAGATAGAGAGGAGCCTCAGCACGCAGTAAGCGGCAGGCCTGAAAGATCAATGCTGCTGAGGGCAACCCAATGTTGATGTGAATACTGGCAGTGACAACACTGGTCCCATAGGTGTGCTCAATAAAGTCGTGGTAAGGATTTCCAGGATCCGATCGTTCAAACCGATCCGGAGTTGCCAAGATCAGCGTGCTCCCTGGCAAAAGCGTGTAGGGCCCCAGCTCCTTGAGGAATCGGCGCAGCAGGATACGAGGGTCCAGTAAGCCACAGAGTAAGCGTTCGTAGCGATAAAGGGGGGCGGTGGTGTACTCGACATTGCGTCGATCGGGCTCCCGCATGAATCCAGGCAGGGTTTGCGCAATCAGATCAGAAAGCCCCACCACATCCCCAGCGAGGGTGCCGGTGAACATTTCCACCTCGAAGCCTTTGGATAGCAGCACAGTCAGCCTCTGCTTTGGGTAGCTCCTAGTCTAACGTCCTGAGGTTAGGCTCGGGATGAGATCCAAACTGGATCGTTCAAGCCAGGGGCTTCTTAGCCTCCAGCTCCTTTAATCGGGCCTGCAGTTGACGGGCAGACCAGGAAAAGGCTCGGGATCGGGGCCAAAAAGTCGCAACAAGAGCCACAGAGAGTGCGCCCAGGGTGGCAGCCAGGCTGATCACTAGGCCTAACGGCAGCTCTACAGATCGCAGAGCCAGAAACTGGAGAACAACTCCTGCAGGATTCTGGGCTGCGAAGATCGCCACCGCATTGGCGAGAAGACCCCCAACCAGAATGTAAAACCAGATCATGACGAGAACCTGAGAGGACGATGCAATCAGTCTGACCTTAAAGCATTTTCAGCGTAACTCAGGGATCGTCAGGCCAGGTTTTTTGCGCGATCCTCAAAGGAGTCCAGTACCACTGAAATGGTTTGACCGAGAATTATCAAACCCTGCCCTGGGATTCAGGGGGGTGCGACTACGTTTTCTGCAGTTTTGTTGACATAATTGCGGAAAGGGTTCTGCCCTCGGTCTCCGCAACACAGGGAAACACTATGCATGATGTGATTGTGGTTGGAGCTGGTATGGCCGGGCTAACCTGTGCTCGTCAGTTGCAACGAGCGGGCTTGGATGTCCTGGTTCTGGAAAAGTCAGCGGGGCTGGGAGGTCGAATGGCCACCCGACGGGTAGTCCCCCATCCGGGGGATCCTGCCATCCTTGTCGATCATGGTGCTCAATATATTACAGCGGATACGGATAGACTGTACCGCCTTATTCGTGAGCTTTTGGGTCTGGGTCTGTTGGTGGAATGGACACGATCGCTCCATAAACTCACCGCCACTGGGTTAGAGCTTGGTGACGTTGATGATCAGCATCCCCACTACATTTGTCCTCAGGGCATGACCGCCCTGGCCAAGTTTCTAGGCGAGTCTTTAAATATTCGTACCCTGGTTCATGTCTCCCAGGTGTTGCTGACACAGCAGGGCTGGAAACTCTCCACGGAAGATGAGCACATCTATGAAGCTGCGCATCTGGTCTTGGCCTTGCCTGCTCCGCAAATTCTGCAGCTTTTACAGGAGGTGTTGGTAGAAACATCTCCCCTGCTCAGCACCCTGGAGTCAGCCCTTTACCATCCTTGCCTGACAGTTCTGGCGGGATACGGTTTTGACACCCCTGTGCCTGAGTGGAAAGGGATCAAAGGCATCGATGATCCCTATTTGGACTGGATTGGGGTCGACAGTAGCAAGCGTCCCCCTCCTCATCCGCTCGTGCTGGTGCTGCATGCCAATGCCCTCTGGTCAACAGAGCATCTCCATGTGGAGGCTCAGCAGTTAGATCAAGCTGGACGGCAACTGCTCACCTATGCAGCCCAGCGATTGGGGCCCTGGATTGCAGAGCCTGTCTGGATGCAGGTCCACCGCTGGCGGTATGCCCTCCCCAGTGAAACTGTGGGCTTGGCCAGTGTCGCAACCCGCTTTAGCTTGAATAGTTCACCGGATCCCCAACATTTTCTGATCTGTGCTGGCGATTGGTGTGGCGGTGGAAAGTTGGAGGGAGCCTGGATCTCAGGCCATGATGCCGCTGCGCAACTGCTCGCCCAATTGGGGATTGCCTCCGCGCCTTCACCCTTCCATACCTCCCCAGTCTAAGGCTGCCCACAAAGAGTAAAGAATCATGAATAGGATTATTCCCCCATGTCATAATCTAAACAAATCTTACATTTCTGAGAAGGGAGAGGGGCATGGCTGATCGTTTTCGGACCACAGCCGGGGGCAATTCCAGTCAGTTTCTGGAGATGGCCAGCGAGTTGGTGAATCTGCGTTCACAACAGGGGCGTGGCAAGGCCATTAAGGATAGAGGAGCTTACAATGCGGCGGGCAATCCTCGGGCTTTTTTAGAGATGGCTGCAGATCTCAATCAAAAAACTCGCGCTGAACGGGCACGTCAGGGCTAAGTATTTCAGGCCCAGTCATCTCGATTGCTAAATGACTCTCGGTAAAGATCCAGGCGCTGGTGAATCAGGCGAGTGCGGGCGAATAGCTCTGCTTCACTGATTTGCCAGCGCTTAAGTGTTTTATCCAGATCCTGTTGCATATCCTGAGCTCCTGGGAACCCCATGTAGCGAATCCGCAACCGGGCGATTTCCGCTAGCACCCAATCCGCAACGGGCTGCTCCTCCACCCGACTCAGCAGTTCCGAGAGGAGTTGTCGATCTTTGGCGTACTGAGGATGCTGGAGATCCATAAGAGGTTGGTACCTAGTAAATGGGATCGCACTGTGGCATGGTTTTTGGCCCTTTATTGATCTGGGCCCTGTCTATTGTGAGCATCAGAAATGCTCATTCTACTTGGGATCGTAAATGCAGTTATACTGCTAGATGTTGCAAACCTTAAGATTCGGAGGCGTCCACCATGCCGACGATTGAGACCCGTGCTGAGCGGATGGTCCTGAATTTTGGACCTCACCATCCCTCTATGCATGGAGTTTTGCGCCTGCTGGTAACCCTGGACGGCGAAAATATTGTTGATTGCGAGCCGGTGATTGGCTACCTGCATCGTGGCATGGAAAAAATCGCGGAGAATCGCAGCGTCATCCAGTACTTGCCCTATGTCTCACGCTGGGATTATGGGGCTGGCATGTTCAACGAAGCGATCACAGTGAATGCTGCGGAAAAGCTGGCGGATGTATCGGTGCCCCGCCGAGCCAGTTACCTGCGGGTGATCATGCTTGAGCTGACGCGGATCATTAATCATTTACTCTGGTTGGGACCTTTCCTGGCTGATCTGGGCGCACAAACCCCTTTCTTTTACGCATTACGGGAACGGGAGATGATCCTGGACCTGTTCGAAGCTGTCACGGGCATGCGCCTGATCAACAACAATTACTTCCGGGTCGGTGGTGTCACGGTGGATCTGCCCTATGGCTGGGTGGATAAAGCCCTGGATTTTTGTGATTACTTCCCCCCCAAGGTGGATGAGTACGAGCGCCTGATTACCAACAATCCCATCTTTCGTAACCGCCTCGACGGCATTGGCGTGATCAGTCCTCAAGATGCCATCAACTGGGGACTGTCGGGTCCGATGCTGCGGGCAAGTGGGGTGAATTGGGATCTCCGACGGGTGGATCATTACGAGTGCTACGACGATTTTGATTTTGAGGTGGCCACCGATCCGGGTTGTGACTGTCTGGCTCGCTACCGGGTCCGCATTCAGGAAATGCGGGAATCCTGCAAGATCGTGAAACAAGCCCTGCAAAAGCTGCCTGGGGGCCCCTTTGAAAACCTAGAGGCTCAGCGCATGCTGGAGGGGCCCAAATCTGAATGGAATGGATCGGAATATCAGTTCATCAGCAAGAAGTCTTCTCCCAACTTTAAACTCCCTACGGGTGAAACCTATGTACGGGTAGAGAGTGCAAAGGGAGAACTGGGTATCTATCTGGTGGGCAATGACGGTCCCTCACCCTGGCGCTGGAAGATTCGTCCACCGGGATTTATCAATTTGCAGGTGTTGCCTCAGCTGATTCGTGGCATGAAAATTGCCGACATGATTGCAATCTTGGGAAGCATTGACATCATTATGGGAGAGGTGGATCGTTAGAGTGTACCTGGAGCTCAAATTGAGGTCTGAGCAATGGATCCCTTAGTCATTGTCTGGACACTTTTTGCAACGTTTGTTTTGATTGGGGCAGCTATAGGCGGTGTTTTGTGGATTCGCCGATCCTTGAGATTAGATGGACCCACGCAACAGGATCGACGCCAGGAGGAAAAATTTAAGATGCTACTTGAACGGGAGATCACCATGATGAAAGGAAATCCCCCTGGCAGGAAGAAGTAATCGTCACGAGCAGAGATAGCTGAGGTGGTGATGTCTGGCAGGAGAACAATTTGGGAAGTCTCTCGGCAGAAGTTTTTTTGTTGAGCCGGGCTTGTCCCGGCTTCCAATGCGAGTGAAGGTGAACGTTAGGGTTAGGAACAAGTTCTTGCGCAGGTGAATTCACAATGGGTACAGGCATTAATCTAGAACAAAGTTTTGTGGAGGGCTTGGTCGGACTGGGCTTACCTGCAGATCTGGCTCGCCTCATGTGGTTACCGCTCCCCATGCTGCTGCTGGTAACAGCCGCAACTCTGGGTGTGATGGTGCTAACCTGGCTGGAACGCAAAATCTCAGCAGCGGCGCAGCAACGAGTTGGGCCGAACATGGCCGGTCCGCAGGGATTTTTATTGCCAGTGGCGGATGGGATCAAACTCCTGACCAAAGAGGATGTCCTGCCCGCACTGGCGGATCCCGTGCTGTTTACATTGGGTCCCGTGCTGGTGTTTTTACCAGTTTTCCTGGGCTATCTGGTGGTGCCGCTCGGAGAAAATCTGATTCTCTCGAATTTGGGGATCGGGGTCTTCTTCTTGATTGCCACCTCCAGCATCCAACCCATTGGCCTGTTGATGTCAGGATATGCCTCGAACAACAAGTATTCCCTGCTGGGGGGCTTGCGAGCTGCGGCTCAATCGATCAGCTATGAATTACCGCTGGCCCTGTCGGTGCTGGCCATTGCCCTGATGAGTAACGGCCTGGATACGGTTGGCATTGTGGAAAAGCAAAGCAGCTTAGGAATTGCCTCCTGGTATGTCTGGCGACAGCCGGTGGGCTTTATCATCTTTTTGATCTCAGCTCTGGCGGAATGTGAACGCATTCCCTTTGATCTACCTGAGGCTGAGGAAGAACTGGTGGCGGGCTATCAGACCGAGTATGGCGGCATGAAGTTTGCCCTGTTTTATCTGGGATCCTATGCCAATCTTCTGCTTGCCTCTCTGCTGGCGGCAGTGATCTATCTGGGGGGGTGGTCTTTTGTCGTGCCCGTGGAAATACTGGCCGGTCTGTTTAACCTCTCTCTCAACAATCCCTTTTTCCAGATTGGAGCGGCAGCTCTGGGGATTATCATGACCCTGGTGAAGGCCTTTATCTTTATCTTTCTCGCCATTACGATCCGCTGGACGGTTCCAAGGGTGAGAATAGACCAGTTGCTGGATCTGGGATGGAAGTTTCTCCTGCCGATCTCGTTTGTTAACCTGCTATTGACGGCTGCTTTAAAGCTGGCTTTCCCTGCTTTGTTTGGTGGTTAATCTCTCTTGCCTTAATGATGTCACTCAACACGTGAGCCCATGACTTTCCTGAAAAAAGTTAGTGACTATGTCAGTGATGCCATTAGCTCTGCCAAGTATATTGGCCAGGGATTTGGTGTCGTCTTCAGCCATATGGGGCGGCGGCCAGTAACCGTGCAATACCCCTATGAGAAGCTGATCCCTTCTGAGCGTTTTCGGGGTCGCATTCACTTCGAATTTGACAAATGTATTGCCTGCGAAATCTGTGTACGGGTCTGCCCCATTGACCTGCCCGTAGTGGACTGGGCCTTCAATCCTGATCTTAAAAAGAAGGAATTATTCCACTACAGCATTGATTTTGGGGTCTGTATTTTCTGCGGTAACTGTGTGGAATTTTGTCCTACCAATTGCCTCTCTATGACAGAGGACTATGAACTCGCCGCCTATGATCGGCATGAGCTGAATTATGATCAGCAGGCCCTGGGTCGGCTTCCCTACAAGGTCACGGAAGACCCGATGGTGACACCGTTGCGTGGATTTGCCTACCTTCCCCAAGGGGTGATGGATCCGCATGAACTACCTGCAGGCAGCCAGCGCGCCGGCAAGCGACCTGAGCAGATCCTGGAAGAATTGCGGGCGGCGAAGGCCACAAAATCCCCAGAAGCATCCTCATCTTGAGGTACACTTTTGCTGGCCCGGTGGTGCTGTGCGTGAGATTAGAAGAAGGTGCAGAGAGAAGGAGTGCCGACAACCATGGCTGAGTCCATCCAATTTCTTAGTTTTGCGGTCTTGGCCGGGCTGGCCATTGCCTTTGCCCTGGGCGTGGTCCTGACCCCAAACATCGTCTACTCTGGCTTTCTGCTGGGGGGGGTCTTCCTAAGCATGGCAGGGCTGTACCTTTTACTCAATGCCGACTTTGTTGCTGCAGCCCAGGTGTTGATCTACGTGGGGGCGATCAACGTCTTGATCCTGTTTGCCATTATGCTGGTGAACCGCAGCTACATTTTTACTCCGATCAAATGGGGCTGGCTGCGCAACGCGGTGACGGCGGTGGTTTGTCTGGGCTTGTTTCTGCTGCTGAGCACAGTGATTCTCCAGACCCCCTGGCCCCAACAGGTGATTGTGCCTGTCAACAGCATCCTCTTGATTGGGGGGCACTTTTTCAGCGATTATCTCTTGCCTTTTGAAGTCGCATCGGTGCTGCTCCTGATGGCCTTGATCGGAGCGATTGTCCTGGCGCGCCGCGACATGGTTTCCGCCCCACTTGTGGAGGAGGGTGGCGTTACAGTTGAGGGTGATTTTAATTTGTTAGAGCGCCCTCGTCCTCTCATCCCCACAGCTTCTGATCCAGAAACTCAAACCGTTGCTCAACGCTGAAACAGCTCACCTCTCTACTAGATATGGGAAACGCAGATTATGCTGCAACTTCAATTCTTCTTGCTGGTGGCCGCGGTTCTCTTCTGCATCGGCATCTTTGGCCTCATTGTCAGCCGCAATGCGATTCGGGTGTTGATGTCAGTGGAATTAATGTTAAATGCTGTTAACCTCAACCTGATTGCTTTTTCTAACTTTCTCGATTCAGCCGCTGTGCGTGGTCAGGTTTTTTCGGTGTTTGTGATTACCGTCGCCGCCGCCGAAGCCGCCGTCGGGCTGGCCATTGTTCTTGGTATTTATCGCAACCGCTCAACTATTGATATGGAGAGCTTTAATCTTTTGCGCTGGTAGGGATCGAGATCAGGGCTCCCTTGGCTTGCAGTTCCTGCAATTGCTGCTCCGTTAAACCCTTGACCCCCTGAAAGTGGCTTCCCTCGACTCTGGCTCCCTCCAGCAGGCAGCTGTGCAGCTCTGCGCCTTCCAGATTGGCCTGTTGTAGCCAGCTCCCTCTCAGATCCACCTGCGTCAGCCGAGCTCCTCTCAAATCACACCGCTGCATGGAGGCCTGTTGAAAGTTACATAACTGGAGTTCTGCTCCCCTGAAATTAGCCCAGCGCAGGTTGCCCTGCTGAAATTGACTGCTGCGCACCAGGGAGCGGTACCAGTTGGAGCGGCGCATATCCGCTTGATCTAGCCGCGCTTCCGCTACAAACGCCCCGCATAGATCGGCGCGAAAGAGATTGGCCTGGGTCAGATCCGTGCCCACCAGATCAGCGCCACTGAGATCGGTGTGCTGCATATGGGCTGAACGGAGCACCGTCCCCCGCAGGAGCGCATCATTGAACTGGGTCCAGCGCAGGGAAGCCCGCGTCA
>CAYMOX010000042.1:38397-43935 GCA_964392245.1 uncultured bacterium | reverse complement strand
GTGGTGGGGGCGGCGGCGGCGGCGGTGGGGGCGGCGGCGGGGGTCCCGGTGGTCCCGGTGGTGCCGGAGCTGTACCAACGGAGCAGCCTGCTATCCCTGGCAAACCTGTTGTGGGGGGGACCAGGTACTGCACTTCATAGGCAGTCTGACCCAACCCAGGGACATTAACGAAAAATCGAGCCTTTTGACTGTCAGTATTCTCACGCATGTCCAGAGTGATCTCTAAAGGCGTTCCACAAGCGTCAGCCCTATCGATGTTGGATTGGATATCGCCACCATTTGAAAACCAGTTAGCTGTAACAAAGGTGTCACCAGCAGCACCCCCATTGATTCGCATGCGGTTGCCATCGTTGGTCCTGAATCGATAGGTAACTAAATTGGGATACATAGGGTAAAGGGTTCCCGTCCAGCGGGCACCAAACCAGTCCCTTGTGGCAGCTTGAGCAGCCGTAGCGGTGTTGGGTACACCAGGTGGGGAGGCCGCCGGTCCAAAGAAACCTACTGGAAGCAGGTTGGCAGGCCATTGATCATTGTTATTGTTGCTTGCAGGAAAATTAACCAATTGAAACGGGCTGACGTAAACTCGTTGAGCCGTACCCCCTGGCAGTGCTGTAAAAATGCCTGGTCCAGCTCCGTCCCAGACGTTGCCAATGTTGGTATTCCCCACACAGGAGAAATATTCACCTCGCAAACCTGTCCCCGGAGGGTTAGGCGGATCACACTTCTGCAGAACACGACCAATGAATTTCCAGGAGGTGGTATCTGTAACAGGGTTACCTTGAGCAGAGATGCGAGGGGGAAGATCTCCAAAACCTGGCAAGTCACTAGCAGGATCTCGCGGATCAGGAGGCTGCAGGAAGCTGCCATCATCGTCACGGAATGGCTCGCGAGCAAAGTTGAGATCCTTCCCGTTCCCAGCGATATCTAGTGGCTGACTACCATTTGCCTGAATAGGCACCACATCGGCATCGTCGCTAGGCCAGTGGCCACTCACCCGTTGAGCAAGGGACTGGTTGACGAAGGAGGTATTCACTCCGCCACCGCAACCATACAACGGATTGCGGGTCAGAGGAGTGTACTCGTTCCCTCCACCTTCAAATTCATTATCCTGGAATAGGCTGTCCCAAACACTACCATCGCAAAAATCCTCAGAGAGGATATTTACAGAGTCCGCCAGGATATCACTTGGGCGCCAGCTATCTTCCAGAGCGCGAGCGAAGAAGTCACTTCGGCCCCCTGTTCCCCCAGCGCGAGTGTAGAAGTTAGCATAGCTACCATCTCCTGCGTAGATTACGGGGTCATCAAACTCTTCAAGAGCTGCTCCTGTCCCAATTCTACTGTGCAGGTTAAAGTCCCCTTGAATGTAAGCTGCGCTATCTGTTACGAAGGACAGTCCGTAAACACCATTTGCGAAACTACCACCACGCTGGATCACTTCTCCGCGGCGCAGGCGGAAACCATAGGGGCGACGGTCGGGATCAGCATAATAGTCCACAGATTTAGGACTGATCTGGAGATTGTCATCCAGGGGTGGATCACCAATGCTAGCACCGATTCCGCGGACCGAGCGGTCGTCGTTGTCCTGGCAACTGCTGGTTTCTGGAATCTGTACAGGTTGACCCGCATTCATGATGCGGCTATTGTTTCCAGTACAGCCATTTAAGTCGGCTGCGGAAGCATTCCAGGCATTGAGATAATTGTTCCAAGCCTCAAGTTCTGGACGGGCAATCGCATCCTCCCGTACAGCATCTTCACGGAAGGCATAGAAAATGCCACCTTCTACCAGGTTATTCACCAGTCCACTGGGTAACCAGGTGTCATTGTCTACGGTTTCGGTTGTCAGCAGCTCCAGATCGATGTTCAAGGCTCTGACTGCCATAACTTCGCGGCCATCGTAGAAGGCTGAATCTTTGAAGGCCACTCGAACACAGGCACCACCCTCCTGGATCATGTCAAAATCATTGCTGTTGGGTCCGCCTGTTGTACAGGTTCCCCCTGTCGTAGGAGTGAGCCAGCTACTGGTGTTCGTCCTGGGAGCAAGGACAACGGCACTAGGAGCCACAGCGGTGTAGGTATCAGCAGGATCATAAGAGGGGGTAGTATCACCCGCCTGGGCCCGCTGCATCAGCGCAACCCGACCAGGATTGGCCGCAGCATCAGTAAAACTACTTGCAGGAAAGATGTAGGCCAGTGGCAGATAAGCCTGACGAACACGATTGGGAACTGTGGTTGGATTGTTGAGCCAGTTACCGAGAGGGCCACGGTCGCGAATATCGTCAATATCCTCTTTGATCGCCTCATCTACACTTCCAGGAACAGCTGTAGGGCGGTTACCCAGTGCCAGGTCCTCAATGTTCCAGGCCAGCATCCCCACCATACAGGCTGAGGTTTGAAGGGTGGTACGCTCGGCAATACTCAGAGCCCCATAGGCAGTACCACCGTCCAACCGATCCATCACCCGGCGTAACTCCGAGAAGTTACCGAAGCGCGTCATAAAGGGATCGGGATGGATGACTCCATCTTCTTGTAGGGGAGGATAGGACCCATCGGGATCACCGGCAAAGTTGGCCAGGTTGCTTAGGGCATCATGCCAGGGTCCAGATTCATAGTCAGATCCATTCGTAGGGGGGGGGGCAAATTCCCAGACGTTGGTTCCTGTACCAGTGAAAAAGTTGATGCTATCCGCGCCGTTCCCGAATGTAGAGGAGCGCTGCAAAGATCCGGGGGATCCGGGGTGAACCGTCGTGGCCAGACACGCAACTGGAGTCAAACCACTGTTAGCCCTGTAGTGGTAGACCGCCGTTGCCTGAACCGCCGCCAGATTATCTCGCATCGTCAAGCGCTGCCGTGCTTCGTTAGAGAGTAGTAGCGGCTGGATCTGCAGGTCATCTGCGTTAGGGGTGATAGCATCTCCGGGCAGGATCCCGAAGGTGGCGTCACTGGCCACAGGAATCGAGTCGGTGGAGAGCAGCTCCAGGCGCTGCCCCACGATCACCTTCAAACCCTGATAGGTGGCACGATTTTCCCAGTAGCCATCCAGACCAAAGTCACTGGCAGGGGTTTGTGCATCAGGAACTGGAGAGGAAGGGGTTAGCAACAATTCATTTGTATTATTGTCAAGTGAAGGGTTAGTAATGAGATCGCCATTGACAGTCCCAGCCCCTCCAACTCCGGCATCATTAAACTGGCGCACCCCACATCCTGCTGGCCCCGAAGGATCTCCAGGCTCACGTGGGCGCAACGGCGGACGATCATAAGAAGGCTTAGGTCCAAACCTCCCATCCGAACGATAAACATCATCCACATAAGGAGGGCATTCTTCTGCACCTACCTCAATACGCCCATCATTTTCACTATTGAGTGGAGAACCATCCCAGCCAGGTCCGCTGCCCGGCAAAGCAGCGTAATTTCGTTGAACCACATTATCGGCAACAACTAACTGCAGAGGATCAATGGCTATGTTGGCAGGCTCACCCCCAGCTGCCCCATCATCAGTCGAGTCGTTGAGGTTATAGACGGCGGTGGTTACGCTGGGAATAATACCCTGATCTCCAGGGTGGTTATCGAATACAAAAGTTCCATTGGATGTGGTGAAGAATTGGTTGCGGCCAATGGCTCCAGCCACCAGATCAAAACGAGCCTTGATCTCTGAGTTGGACTCAGGAATATAGAAACAGGAGTCTGGGTCACTGATCAGATAGGCATGGAAGCCACCCCCTACCCCAGCACTGGCATTGAACTGATCGAAGAAAAAGCTACCCCCAGCGTACATGGCACCATTCCAGTTAAGCTGAGGCGTATTAAACAGTTCTAAGTCAGTTCGACCAAATGCACCCCAGCGGTTGAGGAGATCACGACGGCGATCCTGTTGATATTGCAGGGCAGCGACCGCGTCGGTTGTTGAGTCTCCTGTAATCAGGGGAATAGTAACAGCGTAGCCCTGAAAAGGCTTGAAACTTGAGGATCCCACCTGGAACCAGCTTCCTTGATCTGGTAGGACCGTGAGTGCAGAGACATCAGCACAGCCCTCTTGCCCTACCCCACGTAGAGGGCCATTACGTGCTAGCAGGTAGTCAGCTTTTAAGGAATCGTTAAGGGCTGGATCCTCAAGCGTGACTATGTCCCCTGTTCCAGGATTGGTCACAGAACGGTTAAACACTAGCATGTAGGCAGTGATGGCATCATCGGTACCATCATTGTTTAGATCTATTGGATACCACCAGCCAGGTGCCTGCACATTTGGATCCAGTGAGGAGGTGATGGTGAAGAGCCGCTCGTCAGGGAGAAGATAGGGACTGGTCAGTCCCTGACTTGCAAAGGTTGGCGCTAAGGTATCCAAAACTGCCTGCTGAAATGCTCCGTCATTCGGCGCACTCCGAGGTAGACGGTTGTCCTCAACAAGGGTTTGTATCTTGGCTCGGATCCGGTCCAAAGCTGAGTTTAGTTGCCGATTGGTCAGCTGGCTGGCTCGCTCCTGGCTGGTTTGGCGGGTACGGTCACCAGAACGGTTCAGCAAGCCTACCGTGGTAACAGACAACACCAAGACGATCAAGATCGCCACAGGCAGGACAAACCCCTTGCGGCGGTACTGCCGTCTCAACAAGCTGGGACGCAGGGAAGAAAACAGGCCGAGGGCCAACTTGATCACTAAGGGAGGTTGAGGACGAGGATCTGCAGGCATGTTGAAACCCCGAGAAGGTTACATTTAAAAAGGGTAGGCGTCCACAGAGGAACCAGGCACCCCAGGCAAAACACAACGGATAAGCGATGGTGAACGGCAATCCCTGAACAGCTTTAAACTTCTATTCAGAGCATGTGATGTCTATCACAAAAGCTTGCCTTGATCCTGTCAGAACCGGAGGTAAACACGCCCTCAGATCTGCAGTTTTCATAACAATAGTATGCGGGTCAGGGTCTTTCTCTGCATCCCCACCTCTGGGGGGTAAATCGCCCCTAAGATAGCAGCCCTAATTCCTGTGCCTTAAACACCGCCGTGACCCGATCACTGACCCCCAGCTTGCGGTAGATGGCGCTGGCATATTCTTTAACCGTCTCAATGCTGATCCCCAACCGACGAGCAATTTGTTTGTTGGCCAGTCCCTGCATCATCAGCTGGAGCACACTCAATTCTCGTGGAGTCAGTCGCGGCAGGTCCACCCCCACTGGTAGCCAATCCTGCTCGGGTTGCTGAATAATCCGGTGGATCGTATCTGCCAGATAAGCAGGATCCGTTTCCTTGGAGAGAAAACCCCTCGCTCCCGCCTGTCGGGCGGCCTGGATCAGGGCCGGTTCTTGAAATGTGGTGAGCAGGACAACCACCAATTTAGGATCGCGCTCCACCAATACCTGGCAGGCCTGCAATCCATCTCCATCCGTCATCTTGACATCCAGAATAGCGACATCAACGGGATGAGAAGCACATACCGCAATGGCCAGGTTACCCGTATCGGCCTCTGCCACCACTAGGAACCCCTGGGCCTGCAGAGCATACTTCAATCCCAACCGGAAGAGGGGATGGTCATCAGCGATGAGCACGCG
>CAYMOX010000042.1:36097-38297 GCA_964392245.1 uncultured bacterium | reverse complement strand
CCCAGGCCACTTGTCCGGGAGGTATAGCGCTGTCCGGCAATCTCAAAGGATTCAGATCCAAAGGGTTGAGCCAGATCTTCTAAAGGGGCAGGTAAACCTGGTCCATCATCACATACTCGTATTTCGCCAGGAGAAACATGAACCAGAACCTGTTGACGGGCATATCGCAGGCCATTGTCCACCAGATTGTATAGGGCTCGTTCCAATTCGGAGGGATCCACATAGGCAGTCGCCTGGCCCTGGGCAAAGAGCTGTAGATGGCGTTGTTGAGCAAGGGGAAGGAGTCTCTGCACCAGGTTTTGGGCCATCTCTCCCAGGTCACAGGGTTGGAGTTGGAGTTGGAGATCTCCTCGTTCCAGACGGTGCACCTCCACCAGTTTTTGCACCAGTGAGAGGATACGCTCACTCTCTTGCAGAAGTTGCGTCAGGATCTCTTCCTGCTGATCCCGAGGAATACCTGGCTGGTCTCGCAGGGTCGCCAGTAAATGATTGAAGGCGATCAACGGGGTTTTGAGATCATGCATCAGGGTGGCTGTAAAGGCGTTGCGAGTTTCTTGTTCCAGACGCAGTTGCTTTAACAGCTGGGCAAAAGCCTGGCGGAGGATCAGGGCCTCAGTGGGATCCTCGGGTCGGGGGATCAGGGTCCAGGCTTGGGGTTGTTGCAGGACATTTTCCAGATAACTGAGTTCTCCCGCCAGACGGGTAAGCGGACGCAACATGTAATGGGCAGAGAGATAGCCCACAGCTGCCGATGAAAAGCCTAAAATGACCACCCAGGCAATAATGCCCACAATCCAGGTGAGGGGGACATCCGGAGGTGACAACCAGAAAGTTGCCATGATCAGGGCCAGGTTAGGCACAAAAGAGAGGCAGGCGATCAGAAAAGCCACCTGCGCCCGCATGCTACGTGTCCATTGAGAGCGAAGCCGTCGATAGGTTCTTACCCCTTCCAGCAAGAAGGTGCAGGTCATGGATCGGTGGCAAGAGGATGCGCCTACTTTACCAGGATTTACCCTGGGGTTGGGAGGCTCTGGGGACAGCTGGCTAAGGCTGAATTAGCGCCGTGGTCAACAGTTCGCCGTTGGCAATCTTGAGAATTTTGCCCCCCAGGCGTCGGATGGTTGTTTCCCACTGATCTGTGGGGATGAGAAAGGGTTCGGTGCCCTTGAATAACTCAATTAAGCCCCACTCTTCTGCCCAAGGGGACTCTGCCCTCACCCAATCGATGATCACAAGGGCTCCAGGCTTGAGCACCCGCCGGATCTGCGGCCAGATGGCAGCCAGGTACTCCAGGGGATAATAGGCCAAAAATCCGGTGGCAATCACCTGATCAAACTGCCTGTCTTCGTAGGCGGAGAGCTGATGGGCTGTTCCCTGCCGGATGGATTTAAACAACTTCGAATTCAACTGCGGAGCCCGAGACTGCAGTAGTTTGACCACCTGCGGACTGAGCTCATGTCCAAAAAACGAGGCATCCCATTGACTCCAGGGATAGAGGAAAAAACTAACTCCACAGCCAATATCCAGGCATTGCTCTCGCTTTTGTGGCGTTCTCAGATGAAAAAACGGAACCGCCAGCCGATCCTGGAGATGATCCAGCTGACAGGCTTGCCAGAAGGAGAGAGCCAGAAGATCGGTCGGGAGTTCCCAGGGGGGTTGTAACCCCAGTTGGATATCGGTTTCCCGGTTAAAGCGCTCGGTCTGAGCCTGCAGAATGGGGGTCCAGTCATCCTGGCTCAAGAAAAGGTTGTCCATAGCACAATCTGAGCATAGGGGTGATGACCACTAAAGACAGGGGGAGTGAGATCCGTCAACCCTGTGTGACAAATCGCTACATGAGCCTCGCCTCCCTGGTCTGGGAAAAGCCCCGCTGCAGGCGGACGACAGGAAACGATCTACCGTATTCTGGTGGACAGATAACCCTGTGTTCCTGTAGTGCTATGCCTTCCTCGTCTCTAAGCAGTCCCTCGATTTCTGTGGTCACGCGGTCGGGTGGAGACCGGATCCTGGCGGCCATTGATGTTGGCACCAATTCCATCCATATGGTGATCGTGCGCATCAATCCCCTGATTCCCAGCTTTGTCATTATTGACCGCGAAAAAGAAACGGTACGGCTGGGGGAGTATTGCAATCAGACGGGGGCCCTGACGCGAGAAGCCATGCAACGGGGTTATAACACCCTGGCCCGCTTCCTGACTCT
>CAYMOX010000042.1:0-35997 GCA_964392245.1 uncultured bacterium | reverse complement strand
TGACGCGAGAAGCCATGCAACGGGGTTATAACACCCTGGCCCGCTTCCTGACTCTAGCTCGGACGCATGATGTGGAATCCGTGATTGCGGTGGCCACCAGTGCGGTGCGGGAGGCTCCCAACGGCCAGGAGTTTCTCACCTGGGTGCAGGAGGGATTGGGGCTGACCATTGATCTGATCTCGGGTCAGGAGGAGGCTCGCCGCATTTATCTGGGTGTGATTTCTGCCGTAGAACTGCAGGGACAGCCCCATGTGATGGTGGATATCGGCGGAGGATCGACCGAGCTGATCCTGGGGGATGGACGGGAACCCCTGTTTCTGCGCAGCATCAAAATTGGAGCCGTGCGGTTGACGCAGCAATTTCTGCATACGGATCCCCCATCTGCAGCCGAAGTTCAGGCTCTAAGGGCTTACATTCAGGGGATGATCGAGGCCCCGATTGAGCAAATTAAACACCTGTTGGGAGCTGCGCCAGTGCAGATGATCGGTACTTCCGGCACGATTGAGACGCTGGCAGTGCTGACCAACCGCCGGGAACAGACCTCTTCCCAACAGCGCCCCCACGGATTACAGCTTTCCCTCAAGGGACTGCAAGAGTTCACAGAAAAAATCTGCACTTTGCCCCTGGCAGAACGGCTTAAGATTCCAGGGTTGGTGGAACGTCGGGCCGAGATCATTTTGGCGGGAGCCCTGATCCTGCAGGAGATTATGGAGCATCTGGGGGCGAAACAGATCAGCTTCTGCAGTCGCTCTTTGCGAGAGGGTCTGATCGTCGACTGGATGCTTACCCAGGGACTGATTGAGGATCGCCTCCGCTATCAAAGCTCGGTGCGGCAGCGAAATGTTTTGAAGCTGGCCCATAAATATCAGGTGGAGATGCCCTACGCCGAGAGGGTGGCTGATTTTGCCCTCAGTTTGTTTGATCAAACCCGTGGAATGTTGCACCACTGGGGGGATCAAGAGCGGGAATACCTCTGGGTCGCTGCCATTCTGCACAACTGCGGTCACTTTGTCAGCCACTCTGCCCACCATAAGCACTCCTACTACCTGATCCGGTATGGGGATCTGCTGGGATTTACTGAAGAAGAGATGGAGTTGATTGCCAACTTGGCCCGTTACCACCGCAAATCTGTCCCCAAAAAGCGGCACGAAAGCTTTCAACGTCTGGCCAGTGATGAACATCAGCAGGTGGTTCTAGAACTGAGTCCGCTATTGCGTCTGGCCACCGCCCTGGATCGTCGCCGCATTCATGCCATTCAGGGCATTCACTGTGAATTTATTCCCGATGGCAAAAAAACTACCCACCTGCGCTTACTTTTGCAGGCTAGTCGAGCCGAGGATGATTGTGCCCTTGAGCTGTGGAGCCTGGACAATAAGAAGTCCGTTCTAGAACAACAATTTCAGCTGCAGGTAGAAACAGTTCTGCAAGTTCCTCTACCCATGCAACGCTAAAGATGGAAGGCAGGATTGCGCAAGAGCTCCACAAAAATCACAGTCTGCATCCCTTTTTTTTTGTAAACTATGAAGGTCTTGAGACCTGGGAGTGATTGCTGTGAAAAATCGTCGCCACCTGCTGCGCTGGATTGTTGCAAGCGCCGGAATGATTCTGGGAGTATGGCCTGCTCTGGGCCGGAGACGATCGGCTCAAGTGTTCTCCCAAACGCCCTCCCCAACTCCTTCCTTACCCCCTGAATCATTTAAAGAAGTGGCCAAAGTTGAGGATCTGGAAAACGGTTGGCTATTGGTAACAGAAGGGTTTGAGCCAGGACCGCTCCTGATCGTGCAGCCGGATGCGGAGTCAGAAACCCTGGTGGCCCTGAATGCCAAATGCACCCACGCCAACTGCTTCGAAAATTGGGAGTTGGAAGAGGGTGAGCTGGTCTGCACCTGCCATGGATCTCGCTTTGATCTGGAGGGCAAAGTCACCAAAGGACCAGCCCGTAAGGATCTGCCTGGTTACGTCCTCAAGGTGGAAGAGGGGGCAATTCTGGTCTCAGATGCAGAAGCCTGATGCCTTGATTCCTGCTTGAAGAGGCCCTTAAACTACGGCCCTGAGGGTGGGGTTTGGACCAAAGAGAGCAGGAGTTCACCCAGTTGCAGAGGGATCCAGACTGCGGCAACCCCATAGCAGCCGAAGACCAAGCCCGCCGCGATCATGATCAGGTAAGCCTGACGGTGGGCCGCGATCCCTTCTTTAACTACAGTGTCCCTCAACACTTTTGTACCCGGAGGAGGAAATTGGTGGGTTTTTAAGGTCATCCACGCCATTCTCACCACCCCCAAAGCCCCAAACAGTAAAGGTGAAGCAGCGGTGAACAAAAGGAGTTGCAAGGTTAGAATGATTTCCGCCGGATCTTGATCCTTGAGAAATGCCCACAAGAGGGGAACTCCCCAGAACTGAAATCCAAGGGCAGCCAGAGTCATCCCCAGCAGCAGGAGCAGGACCAGTTTTTTGAAGTGGGGATCGGCTCTGATGATAGTCATAGTGGCCTACAGAAGCATGAATATGAAGTCAGTTGTGTTCTGCCTCCGTTCCCGAGGATGGGTCACGGACTTGAGATCTTTTCAATAGCAGCCAGAGCTCGATCCACCACAGACTGAGGTAGGGGTAGGTAGCCCAGCTCAGCACTGCTGGATTGTCCTTCGGTCAAGGCCCAGGAGAGAGCCTGTTTTAGAGCGATTGCTTTCTGAGATTCTGGGTAGGTCCCGTAAGCCAGGATCCAGGTGTAGGTGACGATGGGATAGGCCTCTGCGCTGACCGGATCCGGTTGAAACCCACGCAGATTTTCCGGCAACTCAATTTCTGCCAGGGCAATGGCTGCTGCCTCAGGGGTGGGCAGGATAAAGTTCCCCGCCTGGTTTTCAAGCGCAGCCACCTGCAGCCCCAACTCATTCGCGTAGGCATATTCAACGTAGGCGATCACGCCTTCCACCAATTGCACCTGGGCACTCACGCCTTCATTGCCTTTGGCTCCGGCACCCACGGGCCAGTTCACTGCCACCCCTGCACCGACCTGCTCTTGCCAGCGGGAACTGATCGCACTTAAGTGCTGAGTAAAGGTGGCCGTCGTTCCACTGCCATCGGCACGGTACACCACCACAATCTCCAGATCAGGGAGAGTCACATCTGGGTTGGTGGCTGCAATCCGGGCATCATTCCAGCGGCTGATCTCCCCCAAAAAGATATCCACCAGGGTGGACCGATCCAGGCGCAAACCGCTCTTCACTCCTGGCAGGTTGTAGGCCACCACCACACTGCCCGCCGTCATGGGAATTAAAATCACCCCGGCTTCCACCTCATCCATCTCAGGATCGGACATCGCAATGTCACTGGCCCCAAAATCGACGGTGCCATCCAGGATTTGCTGGATCCCGGCGGCACTTCCCACCGACTGATAATTGATCTGAACATGGGGATTGAGGGTCTGATAATCAGCGAACCAGCGGTAATACAGCAAAGCAGGAAAAGTGGCCCCGGCCCCGTTGAGAACTACCGGATCGGTTGGGGCAGGAGCTGACTCTGTCCCAGAGGTTTTCTGCTCAGAGGAGTTGGAGGTTTTGGATTGACAGGCCACCAGCGCCGAGGTCAATGCTGCAGCCAGGGTAAGAAAGGAGCGCCGATGGGTTCTCAGGAACAGGGGAGATTTCATAGGTTGAGTTCAGGGGGAAACCGACCCTATCCTCAGATTGCCCCCATCCCCTGTCAAGAGGTGATCATGGGGTAAAAATCCTGACATCCGATGGCATGTTCCGTGAGTGCCCTCTGGGGATGCACCGCACACTTGAGCGGAGATTGACTAGCACAATACCTGCATTGATGACAGGGGATCTGGTGCATACGCTGCGCGCTTTGCAGGACACTCCTCACCAGCGTTCCGATTTCCCAAAATAGCAAACCGATCAGAGCCATGGAAATGCAATAGGCCAGGGGTAGAGGGATCACTCAAATTTCTCCTGTTGTCATCCGGGTCTAGTTTAATTGCAATCCCCCGCCAACTCCCTTCCACCCGATAAACTGAGTATCGCTTGTTAACCTCTTCTTAGGCTTGAGCTAAATCCTGGATTATCTCTGCAATATATCCCTACACACTCATGTCTACCTGGATGCTCCATTCGGCCCTACACTGAGATCCCGAAGCTTCATTCAGTGGTGACGAATGACAGTAGCCTGGATTTATCCCGGTCAAGGGTCGCAGACCCACGGTATGGGCCATGATCTTGTGGAACTCCCCGGTGTGCGGGAACGCCTGGACAATGCGCACGAGATCCTGGGATGGTCGTTATTGGATCTGACGGCTGAGCAGATCTGTCGGACTCTGTATACGCAACCCGCTCTTTTCCTTGCCTCCGCCTTGTTTACCGACCAATTGTGGCGGATGGGATTTCACCCAGATTGCGTAGCCGGACACAGCCTCGGTGAATACAGCGCCCTCTATGCCGCAGGGGTTTTTGATTTTGCCACCGGGTTGAAATTGGTGAAGCAGCGGGCAGCCCTGATGGATAAGGTCGGCCAGGGCACGATGGCAGCTGTAATGGGTTTTGATCGGGAGCGGTTGGAGCAGTTATGTGCTTCTACCCCGGGGGTGACCATAGCCAATGACAATAGCCCCGATCAGGTGGTGATCTCGGGTACTGTTGAGGCCGTTAAACTGGTCACAGAGCAGCTAAAAGCAAGGCGAGCGGTTCCTTTACAGGTGAGTGGGGCCTTTCACTCTCCCCTGATGGCAGAAGCAGCTAACACTTTTCGAGCCATTCTTGAGGATGTCGAATTTCAGGCACCTCGGATTCCCATTTACAGCAATGTCACTGCCGCCCCTGTCCGAGATCCGCAGGAAATGAAAGCCCTGCTGGCCGATCAGATCACTTCCCCGGTTCGCTGGCGCCATATCGTCATGAATATGGCAGACCATGGAGTCACCAGTGTCTGGGAGATCGGTCCTGGAGCTGTGCTCACGGGTCTGGTCAAACGGACGGTTTCGGCGGTGCAGCGGCTGAATATCGGCAGCGCGGATGCGCTTCTACAGGTCCAGTACGCCTGATTCGCCTTAAGCCACAGGAGCCCGGACCACTCCAGCAGACTCCAGCCAGGCGGCGGCCCTCAATAGACAAGCTTCCTGATAGGGGGCAGCAACCAATTGCACTCCCACAGGAAGTTGATGGGGGTGATGAACGGGTACAGAAATAACCGGCAACCCAATGAAAGATAAGGGTTGAGTGTATACCCCCATATTGGGTCGGGTGAGGACTTCCTGACCACCCAGGGTCATGGTGGTTTGCCCGATCGGGGGAGCGGCACAGGGGGTGGTGGGAGCAATGAGCACATCCCACTCGGTCAAGACCTGTTGCATCTGCTGACGATACCAGCGGCGAAACCGTTGGGCCTGGAGCACCCATTGGGCGGGCATTAACACCCCAGCCAGAAACCGATCGCGTGTTGCCGGATCAAAGTCCTGAGGACGAGTGCGCAAGCGCTGCAGATGGTGATTGGCCCCTTCACTGGCGGTGATCAGATAGGCTGCGGCTCGAGCTCGCTGGGGCTCGGGTAACTCCACCTGCTGAACGGCACTCAGGGACTGGGCCACCTGCTGAACGGCTTCCAGAACCTGAGGATCCGCGCCCTGAGCAAAATATCCCCCTGCCACCGCGATCCTGAGCCCCTCAATGCCCTCAGACAACTGAGGAGAGGTGAGTTCGGGGGGGCGCTCTGTACAGACCGGATCACGAGGATCGCTTCCCTGCAAGAGATCAAAGCTGAGGGCCAGATCTCGGACAGAACGGGCAAAAGGACCAATATGATCAAAGCTACTGGCAAAGAGGACAGCACCTGCCCGAGACACGCGACCGTAGGTAGGCTTGAGACCCAACACTCCACAGAGGGAGGCCGGAACACGGATGGATCCATTGGTATCGGAGCCCAGGGTCAGGGGCACCAATCCCGCCGCCACAGCCGCTGCCGACCCTCCGGACGATCCCCCCGCCATATGACCCAACCGATGCGGATTGTGGACGGGACCGTAATGGTGATTCTCGGTGGTAAACCCATAGGCATACTCATCCATATTCAGACCCCCCATCAGGATCGCTCCGGCCTGACGCCAGCGGGCAATTGCAGTGGCATCCTTCTCGGCGGGAGGGTTTTCGCGGTTGATCACCGATCCAGCTAGCGTTACCACCCCCTGAATATCCAACAGGTTTTTCACTGCGAAGGGAACCCCTGCCAGCGGGCCAGGATCCTGACCGGCCTGCACAGATTGATCAATCTCGGCGGCCTGGGCCAAGGCTGCTTCCCCCAGAACGGAGGTGAAACAATTCAGTTGCGGATCTCGGTGGCTGATCTGGGCCAGTGCCGACTCGATCACTGTGGTGGCTTTGAGTTCTCCGCTGCGGACGGCAGTGGCAAGGGTTATGGCATCCGCCTGGGGCAGCAGGTCAGTAGAGATCATGGGTGAAAGGTGGGGGCAGCTTCACACGTATCCGCCAGGGGAAACTCCATCACCAGTCTGGCCATGTCGGACATCCGGATCAGGTTCTCCTGTACCCCGACTTCCGCTGCGGAGGGAATGGTCAACTGCAGCAGGTCTGCTGTCGCCTGCATATAGGGTTGCGGATCCCAGGCCTGTTCTGACATGCATACTCTCTAGGAATTCATGAGTAGGTTAATCACCCTATCGGGGCTTGATAGTAACATTGACTACAATTAAGCTGTTCTCAGGCAATCCGGGCCAAAATGGAGAGCGATCCAAAGGCCACCAGCACTAAACCACTGGCATAGGTAATCCAGCGGGACCAGCGCCGCATCGACAGAAGCTGCTTGATCACAACCGTAAAGACCCCTGCCAGGACCAAGGGAGTGACTAACCCGGCGGCGTAGACAAAGAGGAGTGCGGATCCTACCCAGGGTTGCCCGGTGGTAGAAACCCATCCCAGGAGCGCGATCAATACTGGAGTGCTGCAGGGAGAGGCCACCAGACCAAAGGTGAGTCCCACCAGAAAGGAACGGAATAAAGGGGGAAGTTGAGCGGGGATCTCCAGACGCGCCACCGGATCGGGAAAGCGAAGGGGCAACACCTGCAGCAAATTTAAGCCCATGACAATGGCAATGACTCCCACCACCAGGGACCCGATCCAGCCCACCTGACCATAGATCCGGCCCAGCAGGGCTGCCGTCACCCCCAACCCTGTTAAGGTCAGCGCGACTCCTGCCGCAAACACCAGAGACTGTTGCAGGGCCTGAGAGCGGCGCTCCGCATAACCACCGATATATCCCACCGTGATCGGCAGCATCGATAGGGTGCAGGGGGAGAGACTGGTGAGTAACCCCGCCGTCCAGACAATCCCCAGGCTAAGCAGGGAAAGATGCTGCAGTTGGGTCTCAACCCACTGAGTGGACAAAGTCTCCAGGTGATAAAGCCAGAGCTGCCAGGTGTCAAACATGATCAGAAGTGCGCAAGCGACTAAAGGGAGTTTTGTCCTCGAGTCTAACAAGCCGGAGAATCAGCAGAGAGAAATAAGGAGGCTGGTGATCCTCCAACTCATTTAAATTTGTGAAGAGTTGCTGGTGAGGATGTCCCACCCATTCCACCAGACAGGCCTGACCCAGCCATCCCCGTTGCTGCAGCCACCGCCAAACCTCTTGAAAGACGGGAGCCACTTTGAGCAAAACCACGACATCCGCCCATGCGGTCACCTGATCCAGCTCCTGCAGGGTGTACATGGCTGGAAGCACGGCCAATTTTTCGGATCCAATCGCTAAGGGAACCTGCAGGGCCGCTGCCGCCGCGAGAGGGGAACACACACCAGGAACCCCCTGGATGGGAATCCTGGGATCCAGATCCTGGAGAGCATAGGCTAGATAGGTAAAGGTACTGTAGAGGCTGACATCCCCCTCAGAGACAAACGCTACAGATTGTCCCTGCCGTAAGTAATGATGGATTTGATCCGCCGCCCGCCGCCAGGCCGCCTCGAGCTTGATCAGATCCTGGTCAAAGGGGAGGTTCAGGGCCAGAAGGGTTTGCTCAGGCCGCAGGTAAGCCTGCACTATCTGGTAGGCCAACCCAGGGTTCCCCGCCCGATTCTGGGGAAAGGCCACCACCTCGGATGCCTGCAGTCTCTGCACCCCCTCCAGGGTCAGCCAGTTAGGAGATCCCGCGCCCGCACTGATCCCCCAGAAGGTGCCGAGATCCATCGTCATGGGTTCAGCGATCTAGATGCATCAAGTTGATTCAGAGAATCCTGCCTCCGAGGCAGATCCAGTGGCTGGAGGAACATGATTGAGAGCTTCTTCCACAGACTGGCGCAGAGACAGAAATTTTTCCAGCCGCACCAGCTTGACTGTTTGAGTTACCCGTGCATTGCTAACGGTCTGCAGGCTTCCCGATTGCCCTTGCACCTGCTTGGCCAGTTGCACCAGGGCACCCACGCCAGAGCTATCGACAAAATCAATGCCCGTCAGATCCAGGATCACATGAGGAGGACCTTCCTCAATATATTTACTCACCACCTTACGAAAAACGGGCTCAGAAAAGGCATCCAGAAGCCCTGTCAGGTGAAAAACCCGACAGTTATTGATCAGCTCCTGACTACCGCGTAAGCTGACGGTAAGTGAGAGGGGTTCGGAAATGGCTCGTCTCCTAACGGGTACAACGGAGGATTAATAGTCTCAGGACTTGAGAAGTAGCCCTTGACTCAACTCCCACAAAAAGGGATGTGGTTTACTAATGTGGAGTTAGCTTAGCATCCTGAGTTGACATTTTCATCTCCGTTCCAGTCACAGATGGGGGGCAACCCCACACGCAGGCAAGGTCATGGTCTGGATACAGTTGCGAAAACCAGACAACTCCGGAGCTCTCCCGCAAGTGGATGGGTCAGTCAATGATGCTGACCATTCAGATCCGGCTGCCCTGACCGGAGAGATTGATCTGCTCAGGGATGATCTGCCTTCTGACAAGAGTCAGCTTTGGCAACGGCTGTGGGGAATGGGTCGCTGGGGGATCGGGATCGGCATCAGTCTGACAGCAGCCTCTTTGGGGGTGGCCTGGGGTGCGCGCTCCTATGTTCGCTACCAGCTCCTACCTGAGGTGGAAAGCCAGCTGGAGGATCGTCTGAACCGCAGGGTGAGTCTGGGAACCCCCAGTTACCTCTGGCCCTGGCAGATCCAGTTAGGCCCCAGTGAAATCGAGAACCTGCTCACGGCCCAATCGATTACCCTCTCCGCCGATCTATGGCAGTGGCTGCTGACTCGCGACCTGGCGGTAACGGTTCAGCTGGATCAACCCCACATCTTGCTGATGCAAACCCTGGACCGGGGCTGGCTAGATCTGCGGATCGATCCTGGCACTGAGGGAGGGGGACTGCCGGTTTCCAGCGTGCAATTGCAACTCAGTCGTGGACAGCTGACTGCGGTACCGCAAGTGGGAGAACGCCGCCTGTTTACTCAGGTGGAGGGCAGCGGCGACATCAATCTCACCCGGCTGATCAACCCAGATGCAGACCTTGATACAGATGCTCGTTTTAGATTACAAGCCCGTTTGCAGGATCAGCCCCTGGATCTGCAAGCCAATGCCGATCTGGTGAGCCGACAGGTGCAGATGGAGCTTCAGGGGCAGGCACTGCCGTTGGATATGGTCACCAGTCTTTTTCCGCGGTTACCTCTGCACTCCATTACCGGAACGGGGGATCTGGACCTGGATCTGACCTGGCAGCCGAATACGCCCCTGGAGGTTGCGCTGGATCTGGAGGTGTCTCAGGGCACTCTGGGCATTGATCCGGTCCCAAAGCTGCTGGAAAATGTGTCCGGACGCTTGCAGCTAGAAGACAATACGCTGGTCCTGGATCAGGTCCAAAGCACCTATGGGCAGATCCCACTGCAGGTCAAGGGTCCGATCCGGTTGCAGGGTCCGGAGGCTGGCTATCAGTTAGAGGCCGAGGTATCTCCTCTCGATCTGGCAAAGGTTCAGGATAGCTTTGGGCTGGAGCTTCCCTTCCCGGTCCAGGGCTCCACATCTGGCCAACTGCAACTGCAGGGACCCCTGCAGCAACCAATCCTCTCCGGCTCTCTTCAGGCCGCAGGCCCCGGAAGCCTGGATCGCGTTCCCCTTCAGAATTACGGGCTGAACTTTACATTGCAGGGGCAGACTCTGGCGTTTGATCAAATCCAGTTACAGGCAACCCAAGGTCAAGCCCTGGGCAGTGGAGCCATTCAGTTAGGAGCCAACCCTACCACGCAGCTGCAATTTCAGGTGGAGGGGGCAGGTGCAAACACTCTGCTGCAGACCTACGGCAGCCCGCTCCCCTACGATCTGGGACTGATCCGGGGCCAGGTGGATCTCAAGATCGATGCAGGTCAACCTCAGCTCCTGGCTCAACTACAGTGGCAGGGAGGAGAGATCTCGGGGCAGGGGCAGGTGGCTCTGGAGAATGGCCGTTTGCAGGTTCCCGAGGCGATTTTGCAGGTGGGCTCCGGGCAAGTTCTGGCCAGTGCCAGTTTGGTGGAGGGCAAAATCGAGGCCAATGTGCGTCCGGATCAGGTCCCCCTGGCCACCTTTGGGGATAACTTACGCGGAACTCTCACGGGTACTCTGGCCTTACAAGTGCCCCTGGATCAGCCCAACCTGGCAGGGTTGCGGGGTGAAGGGGAACTGCTGTTCTCAGAGGGACTGGCTCAAATTCCGGGCCCGATCCGGGCAGAAGCCTCCTGGGATGGACAACAACTGCAGCTGGCGCAGGCCACCGTGCTGGATTGGGTCACGGTTCAGGGCAGTATCCCTGTCGATCCCATCACTCGCCAGGTGGGCAACCTGGATCTCAGTCTGGCAGCCCAGAATGTGCCTCTGGAGTCTTTACCCAATCTGCCCAGTCAGTTACAAGTTCAGGGGCAGGGATCCCTGCAGGCCCGCTTAACCGGTCCACTCACAGCCCTGGATCTGCAGGGGGAGGTGCAACTGCAGCAACCGCAGGTGAATGGTCTGGCCTTCTCACCCCTGGCGGGCACGGTTCGCTGGGATCCCGCCGCTACAGGATTGCAGGTGGAGTTAGCCGGAGCTGAGGATCGGGTGGCGCTGCTGGCCAGTCCCGATTACCAGACCTTATCGCTGGAGATCAAGCAGGCAGATCTGCAGGCCAGGCTTTCCCGACAGGAGAATCAGGTAGAGGTGGAAGCCAAGCAGGTGCCGCTGTCGCTGCTGGCTTCGCTGGGATCCTCGCCTGTCCAGGGCCTTGACGGCCAATTGAATGGCTCTCTGCAACTGGATCTGGAAAGCCGCACTGCCGAAGGCCAGGCTGCGGTAGAGGCTCTGACGCTTGCGGATTGGGAAGCTCGTCAACTGCAGGTGGCTTTTGCTTATCAACCTGGGCAGATTTCGATTCCTGAAGCCAGTCTGCAAGTGTTTGATAGCCTGCTGGAGGCGGATGGGACCCTCACATTTCCTGAACAAGGCCAGTCTGGAACACCCCAGATTAACCTGAGTCTACGCACCCATCGCAGTCGCCTGGAGGATGTGGTGGCTGCTTTTAAATGGAATGATTGGTCAGACATTGCCGCCCGTGGGTTCTCGCTCCCTCCTTTTGGGCCAGCCTCGTTACTAGATGTGAATGCTCTGGGTGATCCCGCTGCCTCTCTGGTAGAACAACTGCAGGCATGGCTGGATCTGGTGAAAACCCATGAGGCCGAGATCAATGGTCAGGAACCCGAACTTCTCCCTCCTCTCACCAGTCTCACGGGCAGCCTGCAGGCCAGTCTCAATGTCGCAGGGCCCCTCAACCAACCCAGCCTTTCCTACCAGATCGAGGGCCAGGAGTGGGCCTTAGAAGAGTTTTACCTGGAATCCGTCCAGGCTCACGGGCAGTTGCAACAGGGTGAGATTGAAATCCAGTCCCTGGCTCTGCAGACGGGAGAACGGCAAACCTCCTTTACAGGTCGAATCGGTCGGGACGAGCAGCAGGGACAGTTACAGATCCAGAACCTGCCGATGGAAAGCCTGCAGCGGTTTTTACCCGATCGACTGCGACTACAAGGGGATCTCAATGGCACCGTGGATCTGGCAGGAAACCTGGCGGATCCTCAGGCCCAGGGACAGCTAAGCTTAACTGCGGGCCAGATTAATAGCATCCCGTTGCCATCTGCCACTGCCGAGTTTAATTACGGGGCCGGGCTATTGCAACTGGACAGTCAACTGGTGGCGGCCCAACCCGAGTCCGATCCGATCCTGATTGCTGGCACAGTCCCCTACACGCTTCCCTTTGCCGAGGTTAAGGCTACGACCCCCGAGATCGATCTGCGCCTGCAGGTACCTTCTCACGGTCTGCAACTGATCAACGTCATGTCGGATCAGGTGAGCTGGGAATCTGGGGACAGCCAGCTGGCCCTGAATGTGACCGGAACCTTGCAGGAACCCCAGCTGGATGGAAATCTGACCATTGACAATGGGGTCTTGAGGGTGCAGGCCCTGCCGGAGCCGATTCGGGAACTCTACGGGCGAATTAACTTTAACGTGGATCAGGTGGATGTGAATCAGCTGAGTGGGGTGTATGGGGGAGGGATCATCAGCGCTCGGGGGACTCTACCCATCAACTCCCGGGGTGCGAGTGGCAAGGCTGAGTCCAACCCCCTGACGGTGATTCTGGATCAGTTGTCTCTGAAAATTCCAGAACGCTATGAGGGCCAGGTGAATGGCTCTGTGCTAGTGGGAGGACTGTTATTAGAACCCAATCTCCAGGGGCAGATCACCCTTTCGCAGGGCCAGATCAAATTAGGCCGGAATGGAGGGGAAGAGACCCTTCTCCCCCAGCCCACTCCAGAGGCGGAGCAAGGGTTTCCGCTTGCGTTCCAAGATTTGCGGGTAGACTTTGGGGACAAGATCAGTGTGACCCGTGGTCAACTCTTTAATTTTGTAACAGCAGGTAGTCTGGAATTGACTGGCAATCCCCAGGATCCGCGATTAGCTGGTTCGCTATCTTTACGGGAAGGGGAGATCAATTTACCCCTGGCCAATTTCCGTCTGGATCGATCTCTCCCCAATACCGTCACCTTTGACCCTAACAGTGGTCTAGATCCCATGCTCGATCTGAACCTGTTTACCCGCACTTCAGAGGTGTTCCGCAATCCTCAAACCCTGGGCCTCTCGGATGCCAATCGGGATCTGGTGGGTGAACAGCAGACCATCGACATCACAGCCACCGTCTCCGGGCGGGCCAGCCAGCTGAGCTTAAGTGAACCCCAATCTCGGATTCTGGAACTGAGCAGTACCCCCCCCCGAACTGAGGAAGAAATCTTTGCACTGCTGGGGGGCAATGTGGTGGCATCCCTGGGATCCGGCGCAGGGCTAGCAAGTTTCCTGGCCAGTCAGCAGCTGTTAGACACCCTGGCAGATACAGTGGGACTGGATGAGGTGCGGATCGGACCGATTCCCCAGGTCTCCAGCGATGCCGTCAGCCGTTCCAGCATTGGCCTCGGTTTAGAGGTAGCCAAAGATCTGGGCCGCTCCATCTCGGTCTCTGCGCAACAAAACCTCACAGATGGATTTCAACCGACACGCTATAGTACCCGCTATCGCCTCAATCACAACACCCTTTTACGGGTAACCACCGATCTGGAAGGGAATAGCAGTGCCTCGGTGGAATGGAGTAACCGCTTCTAGCACAGGATCATGGATTCAACGCCGGATGCAATAGCGCCTTCTCCCAAAGTGCTCTGGCCCCAGGTGTGGGGATTGGCAGCAGTACAGGGATCGATTGCTCTCACCTGGGTAATCTATAACCTTTATCTGCCGGGTCTGCTCACCAATCTGGGGCTGGCTGCAAGTTTGGCCACGGGCTTATTAATCCTAGAAAACGGGATTGGTATTGTGATGGAACCCCTGATGGGCAGTTTCTCCGATCGCACCCAGCAATGGGTTGGCAGTCGGTTTCCCTTCATTGCCCTGGGGATCATTCTGGCATCGGTGCTTTTTCTGCTGATCCCGATTGTGTCTGCTCTTGTGCTGGCATTACCTCAGGATCAGATCCAGTCGGGGTTACTTCAATCCCTGAAGTGGCTGTTCGTGCTGGTGCTGGTGGCCTGGGCTCTAGCCATGACTGTTTTTCGCAGTCCGGCGCTGTCACTGCTGGGGCGCTATGCCTTTGCCACTCAAATGCCACAAGCGGCCAGTATCTTAACCCTGGTGGGCGGGCTTGCGGGAGCGCTGGGGCCTATGGCAAGTCAGGTGATCCTGGGGATGGGAGCCTTCGCCACCTTTACGCTCGGGGCAATTGTGCTCCTGGTCGCCGCTCAAATATTGCGCGCTGTCGGGCCTCAGCAGCAGGTAACTGCCCCTCAACCCTACGAACAAAACGGGTTTTCGCCCTCGTCACAAACTGCTGCGATCTCCTGGCCAGGGCTGGGGCTGGTATTCGGATCAGGGGTGGGCATCGCTCTGGGCTTTCGCTTGCTGATGCAGAGCTTTCCGCAGATTTTGGAAACCCAGGTGGTTGGGGCCCCCACAAGCCTGATCCTGGGCGGGATTTTTCTTTCGCTGGCCTTAACTGCCGTTCCTTCGGGCTGGGTGGCCTCTTACCTGGGAAATACCCTGGCCATGCTCCTGGGGCTGGTGTTGATGGCAGGATTGCTGGGGTTTACCTTGTATGTGACTCATCCTTTTGCTGCTGCTCTGATCGCGGTGGGGTTGGGGGCCTCTTTCAGTCTCGTGTCCAACGGCACGATCCCCTTTGCCCTGACGATGGTGTCTCAGAGTCGAGCGGGGTTAGGGACTGGCATCTTTTTTAGTGGTGGGGCCCTGGCGTCCAGTCTGTTTGGATCGTTGGTGAGTCAGCCGGAGGCGATGGCAGCATCCACCGGGGCGATCGCGGGGGCGGCGGCTTTTCTGGCAGCAGGGATCTGTATTGCCTTCAGTGGTCCGTTTCAGCTGGCAAAGGAATCCCCCTGATCTTTTTCTGAGATCAGCCTTAGCCTCCCACCCGTTAGATAAGTTCTCCCTGAGATTGTCTGCATACGAACATTCGATCCTTTAGACTGAACCTATAGAACAGTTGAAGGAGAGGCCGTTATGCGTACTATGTCTGTGCCGGTTGGACTTGCTGTCTCTGCTGCTTTGTTCATGGGTTGGGGAAGTCCCGTTCAAGCCCAGTCTCAGGAAACAGTGGTTGCGCTGCAATCTCTCCCTAGGGTTGAAGCATTATCTCAGGTGTCCCTCAGCATGGAATTAAGAGAGGATCGTTTCGCTGAAGACTCTCTCGATCTGAGCCTGGAAGTACCTCTGGAGGTGCGATCCCAGCGATCCCGTCCTCAAGCTCCCGTATCTCCTTTTGCCTCCCAGCCTCCCTTCACCAGTGAAACCCTCTCTCCGTCTCTGGATCTGTTTTACCTGGCCAGCTGGTAATTATGGGAGCACATCGTGCAGAAAAATGTCGAAGAAAATGCCTGGTAGCACGACCCAAGTTTGGAAATTCTCTGGGCTTAACTGCATCGTCAGAATTAAAGCTGGAATATAAGCAGGATGGAGAGCACTAAGCGCGGCCAGATCCAAAGGGGTTTGAGAGAGGACCGCTTTGCAAACCCAACCCAACCGTTATGAGTAGCAAGGCCATGAGTAGACCGTAGACTCCGAGAATCCATTTCCTTGACCATTGCGATTTAACGATCTGTACGGTTGCTGGAATGATCGTTTGTAGGTTCAGGGGGTCCAGGGCTGGCTCTCTGAATTCCTGAACTGATCTTTGCAGTAGCCGAATTGCGATCAACACGTAGAAGCTTGCAGCGATCAGATGCCCAATGGGGTCAAGAGGATGTTGATGAGGGGTCTGAAGATGAAAAGCTGTCCAAAATTCTGTTCCAGAAAGCAGCAGGAAGGGTAGGGTGAAAGCAAGGTTTAGCCAGATGCCAGAAATCTGCATGGGTGGAGCCAGGAGATCTCTCCGTAATGTAACCTACCCTTGATGGCTCCAGATGCTATAGCCGTGCATGTTTTCCACCAGGATCGCCATGTTACCCTCATCCAGTGCTCTTCGGCAGGCCAGAACTGCATCCTGGAGCGTTTCGTAGGTGGTTTGGAAATAGAAGATCTGGTTGCGGTAGGAGGCAGCCTTGCGTTTTCCCACCCAATCACATTGACTTAAATCTGTAGACTTTACCTGAACCATAGCCTTTGTTAGATGAATCAGTATGTATTCAGTATCTAATTTCACTTGAGTAAATCGGATCCGCCAAATCTCGCATTGGACTCATGCAAAAGCGCAAGATCTACGATTCGTAGACGCGGCCTTTCCACGAGCCCCCTTGCCTCAGTAAGTGTAGCCGCGCTGAATCAATTGTCATTAGGGTGTAGAGCAAGGCAATCACAGGTAGGCAAAAACTGAGCCAGAAAGGCTGACGGTAGATCGACAGGGTTGGCCAGTAGGCGATCACCATGAGGATCCAGCTCAGGAGCGCGGGGAGCAGGAGCCAGATATTCGAGGACAGCAAGCCCAGGCCAGTTCCCACGACAGGCACCAGATAGATCAACAGCATGCCGATCACGGTACCCAGCAGGTTCAAGGGGGAATAATGCAGCTGTGTGTAGGCACTCCGAGCCACCATGGCCCAGATTGTCTCCAGGGTTTCATAGGGGCGCAGACTGCAGGTGGTTTCTGTCAGTCCCAACCAGATGCCCCGACGGTTATCGCCCTGAGAACTTTGTTTCACGGCCTCGGCCAGGGCACAGTCATCGATCAGGGCCTGTCGCACCGCCTGGATGCCCCCGATCCGTTCCAGAGCAGCACGATGAATCAACAGACAGCCTCCTGCTGCTGCTGCCGTAGGGTGGGAGGGATCATTAACCCAGGCAAACGGATACAGCTTTTGAAAGAAGAAGACAAAGGCCGGGATCAGCAACCGTTCCCAGAGACTTTGACAGCGCAAGCGCACCATTAACGAAACCAGATCCAGCTGTTCTAGCTCGGCTTTTTGCACCAGCTGCCAGACGGAAGAGCGATCATGAGCGATATCGGCATCCGTCAGGAGCACATAGTCGGATACTGGGGCAGGAAAACCCTGGATCCCCTGATCCACAGCCCAGAGCTTGCCTGTCCAACCTGAGGGCAAAGGCGCTGCCATGATCAGGTGCAGGGGTTGAGTGGAGTCACTCTGCTGGAATTCCTTAACGATCTCCGCCGTACCGTCACTACTGTGATCATCCACCACCAGGATCTGCAGGGGACCAGGATAATCCTGTTCTAGCAGCGTCGGCAGGGTGAGGGGCAGCATCTCCGCCTCATTGCGGGCTGGGATCACCACTTGCACAGACGGCCAGGGATCCAGATGCACCCGTTCAGTCCTTAACCTTTGATCCGCTCGCCAGAACTGCCCTCGTCCCAGCAGCAGCCCCACCCAGATCCCCAGACTCAGGAGAACCAGGATCAAGGCACATTCCATCATCCCTCACCCCCCAAGATCCACTAGAGTGACCTTACAGTCTTCGACCGGACTGTGCCAGATCAGGTGTAAGGATTGCATGTATGTCAGAGTCAACACTTGCTGCAGCCATTGCCGCCAGTCAGGATCATTTGCTCTCCCTTCAATATCCCGAGGGTTACTGGTGGGCTGAGCTGGAATCGAATGTCACCATCACGGCAGAAGTGGTTCTGCTCCACAAGATCTGGGGAACGGATCAGACGCGTCCCTTGTCCAAAGCGGAAACCTATCTATGGGGGCAACAGCGCGAGCATGGGGGTTGGGAATTGTACTACGGGGATGGGGGGGATCTGAACACCTCCATCGAAGCCTACATGGCCCTGCGTCTCCTGGGAGTTGCTGCTACGGATCCGGCACTGCTGCAAGCCCGAGATTTGATCCTGAAAAAAGGGGGGATCAGCAAAAGCCGCATCTTCACGAAACTGCATTTGGCCTTAATTGGGTGCTTCCCCTGGCGGGGGATTCCCTCGCTTCCCCCCTGGATCATGTTCTTTGCCCCCCCGTTTCCCTTCAGTATTTATGAAATGTCCAGCTGGGCACGGGGAAGTACGGTTCCGCTCCTGATTGTTTTTGACCGCAAGCCTGTCTTCAAGATGGATCCCGCCCTCAGTCTTGAGGAGCTTTACACAGAGGGGTATGCACAGGCCCATATTGATCTGCCTGCCCAGAATGACTGGACCGATATTTTTCTCTATCTAGATCAAGCCTTCAAGTGGGCCGAAGATCTGGATCTGGTGCCCTTCCGAGACGAGGGATTGCAGGCTGCTGAGAAGTGGATCCTGGAGCGGCAAGAGGCTACAGGCGACTGGGCGGGGATCATTCCGGCCATGCTAAATTCGCTGCTGGCTCTGCGTTGCCTGGGGTATGCGGTAACCGATCCGGTGGTGGTGCGAGGCATGGAAGCCGTGGATCGTTTCGCTCTGGAGACGGAAACAGAATACTGGGTGCAACCCTGTATTTCTCCAGTGTGGGATACTGCCTGGGCATTACGAGCGCTGGTGGAGTCAGGTCTAGCTCCCGATCATCCAGCGCTGACCCAAGGGGGAGAATGGCTGCTGAGCAAACAGATCCTGGATTACGGCGACTGGATCCTCAAGAACCCCAAGGGCAAGCCAGGGGGATGGGCTTTTGAATTTGATAACCGCTTTTATCCGGATGTGGATGATACGGCTGTGGTGGTGATGGCTCTGCAGCAACTGCACCTGCCCAATGAAGCCCAGAAACGCTCAGCGGTAGAACGGGCCACAGACTGGATCGCCTCCATGCAGTGCTCCACCGGCGGATGGGCAGCCTTTGACATCAACAATGATCAGGAGTGGCTGAATGCCATCCCCTATGGGGACCTCAAAGCCATGATTGATCCCAACACCGCCGATGTCACAGCCCGCGTGCTGGAAATGGTGGGTTATCTGCAACCAGGCACGGGATCGCTCCCCAAGTCTCGGGTGGAGGAGGCTCTCACCTATCTTTACGGGGAACAGGAACCGGAGGGATGCTGGTTTGGACGCTGGGGGGTGAATTACATCTACGGCACCAGCGGGGCCCTTTCGGCTCTGGCCCAGGTGGCTCCGCAAACAGCAGCACCGCAAATCCAGAAGGGGGCAGCCTGGCTGCTCTCCTGTCAGAACGAGGATGGGGGCTGGGGAGAAAGCTGCCGCAGCTACGAGGATCCGGCCCTCAGAGGGAGGGGAGAAAGCACCGCCAGTCAAACCGCCTGGGCCTTGATCGGGCTAATGGCTGCAGCTGAGGCGACAGGGAGGGCAGCTCAGGATTCTTTACAGCGAGGGATTGATTATCTGCTCAAGACACAACAACCTGATGGGGCCTGGGATGAGGCTGCTTTTACAGGAACTGGATTTCCGCGTCATTTCTATCTGAAATATCATCTTTACCAGCAATACTTTCCGCTGCTGGCTCTAGGTCGCTATCAAGGGTTGAGCCGCTCAATTCGGCATCTGTAAAGCTCCTATCGTCTCTTTTCCGTAGTTACAAGTGCTATTTTCAGCCGTTACTCATTTACTTGATCCCCGCTGCAGATACCCTGGATAGCACATAGTAGGGTTTTGGACTTGGGGTTGCTAGGAGCAAATGAACTACTCCTGTCCACCGGATCAGGGTATATGTGTATCTGTGTGAGTTAACTCTTGGGTGAGGAGTCAATCAATGGATCTTCGTAGTGAAGCGCTAAAGGTTCTTCAGGACACCAGCCGCACGTTTGCCATTCCGATCATGCGGTTGCCTGCGGGACTCCAAGAGGCCGTTTCTTCAGCCTACCTCTGTTTGCGCGCCATTGATCAAATTGAGGATCATCCTCACCTGGATAATGCCACCAAGGTCAAGCTCCTGCGCACGATTAGTCTGAACTTGCAGGCTGCTGCTGAACATGTCACTGCTAATGACTTCTCTCGGGGCTTAGAAATTCATCAAGAAAATCTGGAGGAAGTGACTTTACGGGTGGGAGATTGGGCGCTCCTGGCACCGGCAACGATTGCCCCGCGAATCTGGGATGCCACTGCGGCCATGGCGGATCGGATGGCCTACTGGGCGGAATGCAACTGGATGATTCAAACGCGTTCAGATCTGGATCGCTACACCTTTAGCGTGGCCGGATCAGTGGGACTGATGCTCTCAGAACTCTGGACCTGGTACGACGGGACGCAAACGAATCGGGCCTATGCGGTTGGGTTTGGACGTGGTCTGCAGTCGGTAAATATCCTGCGTAATCGGGGGGAAGATCGGGCTCGGGGCGTGGATTTCTTTCCAGCAGGCTGGACCGCCGAGGACATGCAAGATTATGCGCGCTACAACCTCTCTCTGGCAGATGCCTACATTCGAGACCTGGCTTCAGGACCCGCGTTAGATTTTTGCCAGATCCCTCTCACTCTGGCGCAGGCCACCCTGGATGCCCTTTCTCTGGGGAAAGAAAAACTCAGCCGCCACGATGTGTTGACCTTGATCGACCGCCTGACCAAGGCCAGTTAACACAGTCCCACGCATCCGCGAGAAAGGTTAAGCCACATACGCACACAGGATCAAAACTGCTCTCCATCCAGGGGTGAAAGGGGATCCAGTGTCAGCAGCTGAGCAATTTCATCGGTTTGAAATCCAAGCGCCATGGGACGCCTTACCCCAGGTAAAACGCCAACATCATACAGTTCGGTAATGGTTCCCTCAATCCGTAACCAGTGAATGATGCTGCCTTTGTGCAGATCGATGATCAGGAGTCCGCAACGGGCTTCACTGTCTTTCTCCTGCAACTTTGCTTCCAGGGGCAGACCTGAGAAGGTGCGATCCCGCGGGTGAGAGAGGCCCACCACCGCAAACCGATCCCAAAACGCTAGTCCCCGTCCATACCCCGGACAAAAGGTCACGGCTTCAAACTGTCCTCGTGCTAGATCCACAAAGCCAAATTCACCCGTGCCAGAGTTTAATAACCAGAGCCTGCCCTGATAAAACCTGGGGGAATGGGGCATGGATAGCCCCTGCAGCACCACTTCACCAGAAGGGATCGCCAGTACACACCCCCCATTCACTCGCCGATCCCGCCAGCCATCAATGACATCCGACTGACTGCAGGCCGTAACATACTGGGGTTGACCCGCAACCATGGCCAGACCATTCAGGTGGCAGCGATCTTCATTCACCACCCGAGAAATAAAGGGGGGATGCCAGAGGGGCGTACAACTGTTGCGAGGACTCACGGTGGCCAGACAGTTGAGAAGCGTGCTGATAAACAGGATTCGGCCTTGAGCATCAACTACGACATCATGGGTGTCCAGATCTCCTGTGGTGTAGGCAATCCGGGGAATATAGAGCTTGTCATACCCCTGATAGTTATCCCCCGGTTGCAGCGCATTATCCAGTTGCCAGATCTGGTAGCGGGTGGTCAGGTAAAGGCGCTCGCTACTGGTAAACAGCCCCATGGCACGGGCAAATTGCCGTTGAAAGGCCGAAATCTGTCCCTGGTCGTCCACCCCCAGAAGAGCTAACCAGTTGGTTTGATAGGTGGTAAAGGCCAGACTGATCTGCTGTTGTTGTAGCCAAGAGATGAATCCCCGATCCATTAAGATGCGCGGGGAGGCTGAGGTTAGGGAACTCTGGGCTAGCGGGTCAGGCACTGAGAAACTCACTCAGAAGGCGGTTGACCGTGAGAGGTGCTTCCTGTTGAGCCCAGTGACCACACTCAGGAATGAAAGCTTTTTGGATTCCCCCCAGAAAAAAGTCATCCATATTCTCAGTCAGGCTGCGGCTGAGAGCAAAATCTTCTTCACCCCAGATCAACAAGGTGGGGGCCATGATCTGGCGGATGGGTTCTAGAAACAGAGACTGCAGGGTTTTGACATTCAACTGCCGATAATAGTTAATGGCAGCCGTCAGAACCCCCGGTTTGGACAACGCTTCTTCATAGATCTTGAGAACACGGCTGGTAAAAGCGCTCTTGCGCACCGAAGTATCCTGAAAAATACGCCGCACCCACCCATGCAGATCCCTCTGCAGCAACCACTCCGGCACATAGGGGAGCTGAAAGAAAATCATGTACCAGCTGCGGCGAAACTGATCCAGGTTGGTGAGAAATTCGCGCCGAAAGCAGGCAGGATGCGGAGAATTCAGCACTGCCAGTTTATGAATCTGGTCGGGATAGGTTTGGGCCCAGTGCCAGGCAATGGCTCCCCCCCAGTCATGGGCCACCACCGAGACTTTGTCCGCTTGAAAGTGCTGGATCAGACCCTGCATATCCTGGGTTAAGGTTTCGATATCGTAGCCGGAAGCAGGTTTATCGGAGTCGTTGTATCCGCGCAGATCCGGAGCCACCACCTGAAATTTATGGGCCAGGGCCGGGATCTGGTGCCGCCAGGAGTACCAGAACTCAGGAAATCCATGTAACAACAGAACCAGGGGCCCTTCCCCCTGAGTGACGTAATGCAACTGAATCCCATTCGTGCGGGCATAACCATGTCGCCAGGGACCCAGTCGTGATTGGTGGGGAGACGGCTCGGAAGCAGCGTTGGAATCAGCCATGATCAAAGGGAATGGTATTTACCTATACTAACTTCAGTCCACCTGCAGACGTTTCTTGCAACAATCGCAAAGCCTGCCTAACTTCTATCTGTGTGGTTCAGTCTAGCCTTATGGTTGCAGCCTTTCAGCCAAAATTTAAGATCACAATCCTGGGGACGGGGGTCTGGGGAACCACCCTGGCGGATCTGGCCCGAGCTCGGGAGCATCAGGTGCAGGTGTGGGGGCGGCGCAGCGCTCTCTCTCTAGCGCAGGTGATCGCAGATGCAGATCTGATTCTTTCAGCTGTCTCAATGCCTGGAGTGGTTCCTATCACCCAACAACTGCAACAGGTCGGGCCTCCCCCGGGAACCATTCTTATCAGTGCCACGAAAGGGCTGGATCCGGACAGTTGTCAAACCCCCTCCCAACTATGGACCCAGGCTTTTCCCGCTCACCCTCTGGTGGTGCTATCTGGCCCTAACCTTTCCAAAGAGATCCGGCAGGGGCTACCCACGGCATCGGTTGCGGCCAGTCATGACCCATTTGCTGCTCAACAGGTACAGCTGGCCCTCTCATCCGAGCGTTTTCGGATCTACACCAGCTCTGATCCGCTGGGGGTGGAACTGGGGGGAACGCTAAAAAATGTGATTGCGATTGCCGTGGGGGTCTGTGATGGGTTGCACCTGGGCAGCAATGCGCGAGCCGCTTTAATCACCCGTGGGTTGAAGGAAATCATTCGCTGCGGTCACTACTGGGGAGCCCAACCGGAAACCTTTGTGGGTCTCTCAGGACTTGGAGATCTGCTGGCCACCTGTACCAGCCCCTTGAGCCGCAATTACCAGGTGGGCTATGGTCTGGCCCAGGGATCTCCCTTACCCCAGATCCTTGAATCTTTAGAGGGAACTGCTGAGGGAATCAACACAGCAGCCGTGCTCATGCAGATCGCCCAGCACCATCACCTGGATCTGCCCATCACAGAGCAGGTGCATCGACTGGTTCAGGGACAGATCACCGCCAGTGTGGCTCTGGAAGCCCTGATGGAACGCATGCTGAAACCAGAATAACCCTCTACTGCTGCTGCCGGACCCGATCCCATTTCCAAAGCAGGCTGGAACAGGTATTCGTGCACATATGAGCCAGGACCGGAACGGCCAGATTGCCTGTCAATATCAGTCCCAGAGCCATGAGCATTCCTACCCCCATTGCCCAGACCCCATAGGGCCAGGATCGCCACTCCAGCAGGTGCAAGCCTCCAAACAGGAGATTAGAAATCAGAATCACTGGCCAGGTCATACCCAGGGCCGAGAGGATCACACCCCGAAATAATAGTTCTTCTGATAACCCTGGTAAAATGCCCAGTAGCATCAGATCCGGCCAGGAGAGCGGCGTCACCACCAGCTGCATGTAGGTGTCGGCATAGCTCCGATAGGAGGGCCAGCAACGGTAGAGAATTTGACTCAGACTGAGAATTCCTAAACTCAGCAGACCAGCCTGCAGGATGGAAAAGAGATTCAGTGACCAGGGGGGTAGAGTAACCTGTCCCCACCAAAGCCAGACCATTGAGAGTCCAATCAGTAGAGATGCCGTCAGGGCCATGGCCACCAATACCTGCTGCCGGGTCAGTGTTGGGAGATCAGAGGGTGAACTCACAAAAATGTCCAAAGAGAATTACTTCTTAGCCTGGCATGCGGGTCGAGAACCTGCAGGGAATTATCCCACCGTGCTGCCCAGAACTTGATGTTGGAGGACAGATCCATTGTCAGAATCGCGAAATTTCGAGACATTGAAAACACAAGACGGGGAACAGTTGAAGGCTGAACTCTGGGACTGGCAGGGCTTCTTGGCATCGTTAGGGCGATTTGGAGTGCAGCTAAGTCTGGAACGCATGAGTCACCTTCTCAAGCAGCTCAATCATCCCCAGCGCGGGATTCCGGTTATTCATGTGGCCGGGACCAATGGCAAAGGATCGGTGTGTGCCATGCTCAGTCAGATCTTGCTGGCCGCCGGGTATCGAGTTGGACGCTATACCTCACCGCATCTGGTCAGCTGGCGGGAACGGATCTGGATATGTGGATCCTGGATTTCTGAATCCGATTGGGCCGCGGTCCTGGGGAGGGTAGCCGAAATGCTGCAAAAAGCTCCAGAAGCACATGAGCATCCGACTCAGTTTGAGGTGGTCACCGCTGCCGCCTGGCTCTACTTCCGTCAACAACAGGTGGATTGTGTGGTTCTGGAAGTGGGGTTGGGGGGGCGTCTGGATGCCACCAATGCCGAGATTGATCCGATCCTCACCCTCATTACCTCAATTGGCTGGGATCACTGGCAACGCTTAGGTCCCACCCTGGCGGATATTGCCCGCGAGAAAGCCGGGATCTGCAAACCTGGAATTCCGGTGATTACTCCAGCCGCTCAGGTGCCAGCAGTGGAAGAGGTTTTGCTGCGCCACGCCATCCAGTTGGGGGCTCCATTTCGGCCTGTGAACCCTGTGCAAAGAACCTCGGATCAGGCATTCCTCTGGCAAGGGCAAGAGTATCCTTTACCTCTGCAGGGGGATGTGCAACTGATCAATATTTCTTTGGTGTTGACAGCCGTGGAGGAGCTCAGGGATCGGGGTTGGCGGATCACAGACGAGGCGATCAGGACCGGACTGCAGCAAACCCACTGGCCGGGTCGACTCCAGCGAGTCACGGTTGCAGGTCATACGCTCCTGCTGGATGGGGCTCACAATCAACCAGCGGCGGCAGCCCTGCGCCATTATGTGGATCAATATCTTCCTGCTCCCACCACCTGGTTCATGGGCCTGCTGGAAACCAAAGATAGAGAAGGGATTCTCAGAGCCTTGCTCCGTCCCGGAGATCACCTTTACACTTTGCCAATTCAGGATCATGTGGCACTGGATCCTAAAGATCTGGCCACCCTGGCCCAGCAGATCCAACCCCAACTGGCCCTGACTCAGCCTCTGGAAAGTCTCCAGGCCTGGCAGCGTTTATTACAGAGCTGGCCCCCCCATCCCGATCCGACGCCGGGTGCGGTCCTGTGTGGATCTCTCTACCTCATCGGTCAGGTGATGCGAGATTGTTTAGGATGGGAATTAGCCCAGTAAGTCTGCTTAGAGCATGAAATTCCCTGGTTATTTTATTTACCGTGGCTTTCAACAGGGGTTACGCAACCCTCAGATCCGCCCCTGGATCCTGCTGGGTCTGTTTGCCTACCTGCTCAGTCCTTTTGATCTACTCCCCTCGTTTCTGCCAGGTCTGGGGGAAGTGGATGATCTGCTGCTGGTGGGTCTTGTCGTGCGCGAGCTGATCATGATCTGGTGGGAGAACTTACTGCGACCTGCCACCGACCCTTCCTCAGCGCCTGGTACGGGTCCAAAACCAGACAGTGTGATCGACGTGCAGGCAACCCCCATGGAATCCGAGTAGGCAGGGGGGAACGATGCCTGTTTACTCCCAATCAATCTGGATTGCTGCTGCCCCCCCGGTGGTGGATCACTGCGTGACGGATCCGGTACTCATGCACCAGTGGCTCAACCCTTTGCTTAAATGTGAGTCCGTCGGTCCCTGGTCCCTGACAGTTGGCAGCCGCTTTCGCTTCCTCCTTCAGATCCCACTTCTGCAACCCGCCCTGGAGTGTGTTGTGAGTGAGCGGCGGGAGGGATTAGTTGAGTGGTCCTTTCAGGGATTCTTTCGGGGTCAGGATCGTTGGGAGTGTGAGGCTGAGGAGGACGGCACCCTGCTGAACAACTGTTTTGATTTTGAGATCCCCAACCCTTTGATTGCCTGGGGCTATCGCCTGGTGGCGGAGCAACTGACCCAACGGGATATGCAGGATCAGCTGCAGCGACTCAAGCGGGTAGCCGAATCCCAATCAGGACTCTAGACATTTCCCATCTGGATATTGGAGAAGGTGACCTCAGTGTCAGTGGGCTGTCCCTGGGATTGCCCCACAACCTGCTGACGAGTCATCAGATAGAAACCACCAAACTCCTCGTAGTCATCCGTGAAATTGAGCTGACTGAGCACCTTGCCATCCTGAGGATCGGTGAACACAGCGGTGTAATGGGTGGAAAGGTAGCCATCCGGTGTATCCAGTTTATCCAGATGGTTGATGGTAAAAGCCATGCGACCCATCACCCGTGACACCTGGGCAATCTGCCGATCCCGAACTTTGTAGTGAGATCCCATCGCATCCCCAGAGACCGCAATCGGTACAGCTCCCGTGGTATCGGGTTCGCCATCAAGCTGAAAGGTGTGCTTGCTGTGAGCACTTTCAAAATCGCTGTGCTTGCGATGGGTGATCACATCTTTAATCTGGTTGGTGATCCATTCCGCTGCCAGTTCATCCTCCACTCCCGTAACCTTGATCTCGTTCAGGTTGGTCAGATCGGCAGGAACAGAAACATGGCCGGTGTAGGTGCCTGCGGGCAGGATGCGATCACCACTGCGCCCAACGCTGGTGTCGTATTGGATCTTGAGTTGGAAGTCTGCGGTGTAACCGGGAAATCCGGAGCGCCAGGTATAGCGGTTTTCATAGGCGGACTTAAACAGTTCGCGGGCGTTGAGATGGGTGGTTATCTCTGCTGCGGTCATCGGCGTCTCCCTTTGGGCTCCAAGTGCAAGGCTCGTGATCTGGTGAGCACCACAAGCTTCTCCCTATTATCCTCCCTAATCTGGTGATCCCCCAGGTCTGGATCCAGCATCATGGAACTGAAGACAGGATTACTCGTGCACTTGCAACAGCAGGAATCCCTAATCACCCTATCGTCCTCGCTTTCAAAATCGATGCATCCTGTATGATCTAGACTGCGATACAAAATGTGAAGGTGAATCCTACGGTGAGTGTAAGTCAAGTGCTGTTGGTCAAGGGACTGCTCGCTGGCTTGGTTCAAGTGATCGGCTTTGCAATATTGCTCTTTCTTCCGGCAGGAACTCTAGATTGGCCGCGTGGGATCCAATTTCTCTTAGCCTATAGTTTGCTCCTCATGACCACGATTGCAGCCCTGGCTCAGTTTGCCCCCAGCAGTTTAGAAGCCCGACTTCAACCCCTGGTTGCGGTGGGCCAACCTAAGGCGGATCAGGTGATCACAACATTGCTTTTCTTTGGCTTGTTTTTCTGGTTTATCTTCATTCCCATCGAAGTTTTTCACCTAAAGCTTTTTCCCAAGCCTTCACTACTGATTTCCATCTCTGGAGCGATAACAAGCATTTTAGGATACAGCCTTGTTACTTGGTCGTTATTCCAAAATGAGTTTATGCTCCCGATTGTCAAAAGCCAGCCAGAGCGAGGTCAGGTATTAATTGATCGGGGGATCTATCGTCTGGTGCGTCATCCCTTTTATCTCGGATTTATTTTGTTTTTGTTGGGTATGGCGCTTTGGTTAGAAAGCTATGTGAATGTAATCTTATTGCCTTTAATTATCTTGATACTGCTTGCCCGGATCTTTGTGGAAGAAGATATGTTGAGCAAGACGCTGGCCGGATATCGAGAATACATGTTGCGAGTCAAATATCGACTGATCCCAGGGATCTGGTGATTCTCTGTAAAGATCTTCTCCAAACTTTAGGCATGCCTGTACCACTTGCGATAGGATCAATCACCCTCATCGATTGGAATTAGACAGGGATCATCCTATGAGTTTTCATGTTTTACCTGGACAAACTTATCCTTTAGGGGCCACTGTCTATCCTACAGGCGTGAATTTTTGTATCTATTCCAAAAACTGTAAAGCCCTGGAACTTCTGCTGTTTGATGATCCTCAAGATCCTGCTCCAGCTCATGTGGTGCACTTAGATCCCCTCCATCACAAAACCTTTTATTACTGGCATGTATTTGTAACGGGGATTGGAGCCGGTCAGATCTATGCTTACCGTGCCTACGGTCCTTTTGCCCCCGAAAATGGCCATCGCTTTGATGGAGCCAAGGTGCTATTGGATCCCTACACCAAGGGGGTGGTCTGGGGACCTGGCTATCGACGGGAGTCAGCTATTGCTGCAGGTGACAACTGTGCGCATGCCTTGAGGGGAGTTGTTGTTGATCCCCACACCTATAATTGGGAAGGTGATCAGCACCCCAAGATTCCCTACTCCCGCACGATTATCTACGAGCTGCATGTGGGTGGATTCACGCGTGATCCCAGTTCCGGACTTCCCCCTCATGAACGGGGCACCTATGCGGGTCTCATTGCCAAAATCCCCTACTTGCAAGATCTGGGAGTAACAGCAGTGGAACTCCTACCTGTACAGCAGTTTGATCCACAGGATGTTCCTCAAGGACTAACAAACTATTGGGGCTACAGTCCTATTGCCTTTTTTGCGCCTCACGCTGGTTATAGTTCCCGTCAAGATCCCCTAGGTCCGGTGGATGAATTTCGGGATATGGTCAAGGCTCTGCATCGTGCAGGTATTGAGGTGATCCTGGATGTAGTCTTTAACCACACTGCTGAAGCCGATGAACACGGACCAACCTTATCCATGCGAGGGTTAGAAAACGCCTCCTACTACATCCTCAAAGACAACCCCGCTGAGTATGCCGACTTTACAGGCTGTGGCAATACGCTTAAGGCCAATAACTCGATTGTGCGACGCATGATCATCGATTGCCTGGATTACTGGGTGCATGAAATGCATGTGGATGGCTTCCGCTTTGATCTGGCTTCCGTGATGGCTAGAGATGAGGCAGGACATCCTATAGAAAATCCTCCCATTCTCTGGGCGATTGAATCGGATCCAGCCTTGGCCAGCACCAAGATCATTGCCGAAGCCTGGGATGCAGCTGGACTATATCAAGTGGGAACGTTTATCGGCGATCGGTTTGCGGAGTGGAATGGACAGTTTCGTGATGATGTGCGGCGCTTTCTCCGAGGGGATGAAGGCATGATCAGCCGTCTGGCGGCAAGAATTGTGGGTAGCCCTGATCTTTACACCGCTCCGGATCGAGAACCCAACCGCAGTATCCACCTAATCACCTGTCACGACGGCTTTACCCTGGCGGATCTGGTTACCTATGATCATAAGCACAATGAGGCGAACGGAGAACATAACCGCGATGGAGCCAATGACAATTTCAGCTGGAACTGTGGAGTGGAAGGCCCTACTCAGGATCCAGAGATTGAGGCATTACGGCTTCGCCAAATCAAGAACTTTTTATCTCTGCTCTTCCTTTCCCAGGGCACCCCGATGTTGTTGATGGGGGATGAGGTACGGCGATCTCAGCAGGGCAATAACAATGCTTACTGTCAGGACAATCCGCGAAGCTGGTTTAACTGGGACCTGGTGACTGAGCACATCGATCTCCTCCACTTTACCCAGAAGCTGATCCACTTTATTCAATCTCACTCCATATTTAAGCAGGAGCAGCTATTAAAAAATCATGAACAGGAACATGAACCCTATATTCTCTGGCACGGAATTCACTTACATCAACCGGATTGGGGCCACAACTCCCACAGTCTTGCCTTTACCATTCGTGATCCATTGGAGGGAGATCATTTACATGTGATGTTGAACGCCTTCTGGGAGCCCCTTATTTTTGAAATCCCCTCCCTTCCCCAGGGACAGGCTTGGGGCCGAATCCTGGATACATCCCTACCCCCGCCTCAAGATCTGTGCCCTCCCGAGAAAGCGGTTTTCATCTCAACAGATTCTTATGCGGTGCAAGCTCACAGTGTAGCAGCCCTCATGGCCAGACATTACTAAAGAAAACAAATGGATCTCCTCAACACCCTACGTCAAGACTATGCTCGCTTCCCAGCAGATCAAACCTACAGCCTCTATGCGGAAGATGTTTATTTTCAAGATCCCTTAAATTCTTTTCGAGGTCGGTCAAAGTACCAGAACATGATCCACTGGATGGAGAAATGGTTTGTCGATATCCACATGGATCTCCACGAGATTCAGCAACAGGGAGACGAGATCCGGACTGAATGGACACTCAGCTGGACGGCCCCTCTTCCCTGGAAGCCCAGGCTACAGGTTCGTGGCTGGACAGAAATGCAACTCAACGCTCAGGGCTTGATCCAGTCTCATATTGATTACTGGACCTGCTCTCGTTGGGATCTTGTAAAGCAGCTTTTTCAAACTTCATTAGATTTGAACTCGTGAACATAGCGTTTTCCAACCTGGTAAAGGACAGTTAACCCATTGATGAAGCAAGTCTGGATCCAGAGGTCGTACTGTAAGAGACTGGGAAATGCTCTAAGTTGCTTTCTGTCTGGGAGCCAAGGATCAGGTTTATTTTTGGACAACCAAGTTCTTAACCGTCTCAATTAGCTTTTCGTGATCCACAGGCTTGGAAAGGAAACCATCTGCTCCCACCATTTTGGCTCTCACCCGGTCCACAATGCCATCACTCCCCGTGAGGATCACCACTGGAATATCTTTTAACCGAGAAACTCTTCGGATCTGAGCACAGACCTCATAACCATTGGAGACTGGCATGACAAGATCAAGAAGGATCAGTGTAGGGTTTTGCTTGAGCAGAGTGGGAATAGCCTGAAGCGGGTTTTGCTCGTAAAGGAGCTTGAATCCATGCGGAGAGAGCAGCAATTCCAGTTGTTTTGCCACCATCGGGCTATCATCAATGCAAACAATGACGGGTTGATGCTCTTGTTTTGGGGAATGGTTTTTTTGGCCGGAAGAAGGTAAGGGCTGGATAGGAAGGGCAGCTTGGGTTGTCAGGGTATCTTTTTCAAGAGCAGGCTTGACGATCGCAAGAGTACCGCAAGCCACCAGGGGAAATAGCAAAGTTGCAAGCTCAGTCAGATCCTGATCTAGAACTGCAGCCATACTTCGTAAAGATTGAGTCCCATCCAGATAATGTTGCAAAATCTCAAGGGTTGCGGGAGAAGCTTGCTCTTTTAACACCTGGAGACGACGAATCGCAACTGCATCCGATGGAGAATAGGCGGCCAGCCCCGTCTTTTGCCACGCCTCCCATGTCTGTCTGACTTGATCCAGGGCTTGCTCACTCCGGATCAGGGTTAGGGGAGTATCCAGAGATCGATCTCGTTCGACCCATGCCAGCAGGCGATGCTCAGGGTGGTCTGGAGACTGCAGATCCTCCAGATAGTGTCGCAGATCAAATAGGACTTCGGTGATCACCTCCTCAATGACTGCCACCATCTGTTCCCGCTTAATCGTGCGACGTTCTAGCAGGTGTGTCAAAATGCTGTACTCTGGCACATCTCCCTTTGCTCCCTCAGTCAGGAACTCTATCTCGACAGGATCTAGCCCAGGGCAGTGTCGATTCAGGATCCGGTACCAGCGGTGTTGAGGCTGGATCCCTTCTCCTGCCCATACCAGACGACCTAAACATAGGTATAAGCTCCATCCAAAACCCTGGGCCCCCCTAAACTGCACTCGGCAAGTCACCCGAAGTCGGCATAGATGTTCTAAACAGTTCATGAGGTCAGTAAACTTGTGCAGAGCAAAGTGGGTATGCAGATCAGGGGTGGCTACCTGCACAGTTTGGGAAGCGGAAGACATGAGGGGTGGATGATGTGTTGTCATAGCAAATCCCTTATTCAATAACTTTGAGTGGATGAGGTAGATCTTCAACCAGATGACGGGCTTGTTCGGCTGGCAGCGCTGGAGAAAAGAAATAACCCTGAGCCAGTTGACATCCCAAGGCCTTAATATGTTCAAGTTCTTGCTTGGTTTCAATCCCCTCAATGGTCAGATCCATCCCCAATCGTTCTGCTAGATTCACCATAAACGAGATGATCTCCCATTCCTGGCAATGAACAAAGGTACGGCCAATTTTTAAGGTGTCGATAGGGAGTTGAGTGAGACGGATCAGATTTGAATATCCAGCACCAAAATCATCCAAATGAATCTGTGCTCCTAATGATTTGAGGTAGGAAATATTAGAATGCACGATCAGGTCATCTTCGGTTCGATAGCTTTCAGTGATCTCAAAGCATAGATTCCGAACTTGACATCCTGTCTCGCCCAAAATCACTGAGATTAATTGTACAAATCCCTCATATCCTAGCTGTTTGGCAGAAAGATTGATGCTCATCTTTAGATCGGGATTCTGTCCCTGGTGTTGCCATTGATGCAGTTGAGTGCAGGCGGTTTGCAGAACCCATTCCCCTAATGAATGGATCAAACCTGTTTCCTCAGCCAGAGGAATAAACTGACTGGGAGCAACCCAACCCCAATGGGGGTGAAACCAGCGAGTCAGAGCCTCAAACCCGATCACTCGATAAGAGCCTAAGCAGACAATAGGTTGATAGTGAAGCTGTAATTCACCCTGTTCAATAGCGGTAGCTAATTCCTGCACCAGGCTGTCTTTATCTAGAACGGTTGTTATGCCGAGAGGAGAGACTGGTAAACGATCTTTTTGATTTGAGATAGGAGCAGCGAATTTTGGGCCTGAAAACATTCCTACCCCAGAATAAGGATATGACGATCTAGCGTGGCTATTAATTTTAGGACGATGCCTATTGATTGCCAAACTGACATTACTAAGTAAATAATGAGGGAAATCGTAGCCAGGCATAAAGAGAACTCCGCGAACCTTGGATAGGCAATCCACACACTCTGGTGTTATCAGGTAGGGACAACTCAAGGATAGGCACTAGCAATAGAATAAGAACCATCAAAAGAGTAACCCAAGAACCACAGCATTGAAAATAAGCAAGATCGCGTATTTGTAATCTTGTGAAGATCTAAATGCAAAACAGGCTGAATTACCAACAGCCTTGAACAAAAACATCGTTATCGAGGATGGAGATAGACGGTTCTGCAGGTACAGGTTTCTATCCATATCAGGCTGAAAGGTGTAGCAAAATCCCCTTAACCTGAACATCTGTTAAGGATTCACCAGAGGAGCAGTTAACAATCTCTGTACAACGTTAGAATACAAAGGTAAAGAACTTGTCAAGTTATATGTATTTTTTGCGTAGGCTATCTTCAGGGTTGGTATCCAGAACTACAAATGGCAACAGTAAGGATAGAGGTAAGTCTTTGTGAAGATCGACCAGTTTCACTTCCTAGCTCTCTGTTTCTAGGGATTTACTGGGGGTTCTGGTAGCTCAAGGTACGCATCAATCTGGGGAAAAGCAGTAAAGATGTTACACAGGTCTCGGGCGTCCACGGTATAGTCCTATGAAAATGTTACTTGTGGAAGATGATCAGAGGCTGGCAGTCTTACTGCAGACTGCTCTCAGGCGGCAGAATCATCTTGTTGACTGGGTATCCGATGGTTGTCTGGTTAAAGATTACGTCGAAACTGGCAACTATGACCTGTTAATTCTGGATGTGGTCTTGCCCAGCTCAGATGGGATCGAGGTCTGCCGAGAATTGCGCTCTTTAGGGTATTCAGTTCCGATTCTGCTCTTAACGGCCCGTGATCATCAAACTGACAAAGTGCAGGGTCTGGATGCAGGTGCCGATGATTATGTCGTCAAACCTTTTGATCTGGAGGAATTACAGGCGAGGATCCGAGCCCTGCTGCGCCGCAAAGGAGGGGTTTCTAACCCAGTGCTGGATTGGGGTGCCCTACGGTTGGATCCCATTAGCTGCGAGGTCACATACGCTGAGGAATTGATCCGATTGACACCCAAAGAATATGGGTTACTGGAGCTATTCATGCGCAGCCCTGGGCGGGTTTTCAGTATCTCGACATTATTGGAACAACTCTGGTCCTTTGAGGATGCGCCTGGGGATCGAGCAGTACGCATGCACATCAAAGGTCTGCGCCATAAGTTAAAAAAGGCTGGGGCTCCTGAAGATCTGGTTGAGACTGTGTATGGCATTGGCTATCGCTTGGGGTCAACGCCTGCTCAGAGAGGTGGTCCCATGATAGATCAGCCTCCGATCATCGCGGATAATGATCCCACTCCTCCCTACCCAATCTCGCATGACTCTGATGCTGCGCAGGAAACAGGATTACTCTTGAAAAGAGCCTGGGAGCAACATAAGGATTTCACCCTGGATCAGCTCAATCGGTTAGCCCAGATCTTGAGATCCTGGCCAGAAGTAAAAATCACGACCTCTGCCCAGAAACAGGCCGAAGCTGATGGACATCAACTGAAGGGGTTGCTGGGAAGTTATGGATTCATTCATGCTTCTCATTTTCTTCAGGACTTGCTTCAGCTGCTCAGGGATCCAGAGCAATTGGAAAGTATTTCTGCTCTGAAAGTCTATAGACATTTAAAATGGCTGGTTGTCCAGTTACAACGGGATCAAGATCTGCCCAGAGATGAAACGCCTCACTTGATTCAACCCCCAGGACGGGAGGATTGGACAGTTGTCATCATTGATCCTGATCCAGGTCGATACCAGCAGCTTTGGACACTACTCCAATCGGAAGGGATTCAGGTCTACAGCTGTTTCCCGCGAAAGGTTGACCTGTCTTGCATAGAAATGATCAAGCCACAAGTGATAGTGCTTACGATTGAGGAAAGAGACTGTGTTGCAGAGCACGAGCTTTCAGCTTTGCATTTCTGCAATGAAATTCATCTGCATTTTCCACCCTTGCCCATACTTGCGATCATCTCAAACCCCAAGAGAGATTTGATTGAGAAGGGCTTCGCTATTGGAGCCCAAGATTTTGTTACGGAGCCAGTCCATATGGAAGAACTAGTTGTACGCATCCTGAGATGTTTGCACTCGCGATAATCTGAACCTTACCTACCCGAAGAACTCCCTATGGATCCTGATGCCGTGAACCTACCAGACCTGGAATTGCTTCAACAGCAGATTAAGATCATCTCTAACTTTCAGGATTCCGTTGACCATCTCTCACCTGATCTAATTAGACTCTTGCAGGCAGCTCATGATCATTTTCAGATCGGCTTGCAGATGCTCAAGGGAGTTGTAGAGAACATTTCTCAAAACACAGAGGATCAAGAGGATCATCTATCAACAAATAGCGAAAACCTCCACACTTGGCCGATAGCACACCAGCGATCTCTGACGGGTGAAACAGCGAGACAGGAAAAAGAGGATGAGGAAGCCAGTACGGTCAAAAGCTTATTCCAAAACGATGTATCTCTCCAAAGGAAAGAATTCCAATCTGGACTACGGGAGAATCTCCAGCGTCTTAATTTCCATATCAATAACACACCTTTAGGGGTGATCGAATGGGATCCACAATTTCGGATTATTCAGTGGTCAAAACGGGCTGAAGAGATCTTTGGGTGGAAAGCTGAGGAGGTGATAGGACGGACCTATGGAAGCTGGTTGGTCTATCCTGAGGATTTGGAAAAAGTTCATGAGGTTATTTATTCATTTCTAGTCAAAGACCAGCAGAGTCATATTTTAAGCAACAGAAACCTAACCAAAGATGGAGGAATTATATATTGTGAATGGAGGGGATCAACGTTATTCAATGATAATCATGAAATTGTTTCGATCTTAACCTTTGTTCTGGATGTTACAGAACGACAACTGGCAGAAAGTGCACTCTTGGAAAGCGAGATTAAATTCCGACAGTTTGCAGAAAATATACGAGAAGTTTTTTATATGCTTCCAGCTGACTTCTCAACTCATATCTATGGGGACTTCGATTAATTGATAATGGGAGTTTTTTGGTAAAATTGAAGAGATGATG
>CAYMOX010000041.1:0-43987 GCA_964392245.1 uncultured bacterium | reverse complement strand
TGCCCTGCCCCAAAATTGGTGTTGACCTGAAACGGGAAACTAACTAGATTGGCAATAGGATTCTGGGATTGTTTTGCCAACTCATCGGTCGCAGTTTCTGACTCATCGGCAGCCTCAGTTTGAGCAACAAGATCGACAGAGGGGGTTAAGGAATCTGTGGACACTGGGTTAAGCTCAATTGAGCTTTGAGATGCACCTGAAGAAAGGATTAAGAGATCTGCAGCTTTACCTTTGGGCAAGGGATCGGCATCAGGACTGCTGGTTTGAGGCTGGTCTTGAACTCGCACTTCTTGAGATTCATGGGCAAAAGCTGGCGGGATCAGACTAAATAGGACCATTAGAGTTATCGATAGTCTCGAGAACTGTAGGGAAGCAAGCATCTTTCGCCAACTCCTCATTTAAAACAAGATATCAATGGATTCTAGCCTTTGATGCCACACCTGCTATAGCACCGCCCTTAAATAATACATAGAGTAACGAAGGCGGGTAATAGTAAAGATTTTGATCATTGTGATATCAATTGTATTGATCCTCCAGCTCTTTCTCAACCTTCAACCTAATTGCACACTGAGTCTGCAGACAGTCCTGCCCTGATCTGATGTCAACTCCCTTTCTCCTTGCTTGTGAATCACCATTCAATGATCGCGGTGCAGCCCCTATCCGGCTGATTGGGGGGCAAGGCATCACTGGAAGCAGCACGAAGATTCAGGGCAGCGTTAGCCCTTTCGGCATTGCCAAAGTCAGAACAGCTATAGTTCGGTTCCGCAGCCATCAGCCGTTCACTGGGAGGATCCGCTTCCATGTTGACCTCCAGCTTTGCATCCAAGGTGGGACCATTGCAGATGTAGTCCAGCACCGCATACCTGGGATTGTTCGGGGTCAGGATGTTAATGGGTCCTTCTTCCCCCTCCTGGTGGATGGTGATCATCTCCCCATCTTGGGCTTTGTACTGCTCCTGAAAACGCCAGACTTTCTGCACACAATCAGCTGCAATAAGAGATCGGGTCTGGAATTGGGGGAGCCCCTCCTCCGAATAGCCGATCGTCTCCACCCAAAAATCCACAAAATTATCTCGGCGACGAATGGAGTCCAGATCAATGAAATGGCGTACATCCTCGTCTCCTGTGGAAACTGGGATCCAGCGCTCAGCTAATGCAGCCGGAGCATGTACTGTAACCAATAGAATTATGCCAGTACTGAGGGTAGAGCTAAAGAGTCTGTTCATGATCAGTGCTTGTTTATATCAGCTCAGTGTACACAAGGTCGCCGGAAGAACAAAGTATCCTCGTCCCCCAGGAGTCTACGAAAGTAAAAAATCATCCTTGAGTTGCGTCATTGGACTCATACACTAGAGGGGGGAACATCATGTGATAGAAAGATCCATGCAGACACTCCTGAGTGAAACGAAAGGCATATGGCGTTATGTGGCGACAGTTTTTATTATCTTTGTCTTGGGGATCCTTGCGACATGGGTACTTGCAGGCTTTCTAGTTATTCACATGTTGCCTGACTGGCCCTCTCGGGGTGCCTTTGGTGATATGTTCAATGTTGTGGAATCACTCTTCTCAGGCCTGAGTCTGGTTGGAGTCATTGTGGCTTTGATCCTGCAGCAGCTGCAGTTGGAGTTGCAGAGACAGGAGTTACACGAGACGCGAGAGGAACTCGCCCGATCGGCGACGGCTCAGGAACAATACCACCTCATGATGAGCCAACAAATTGAGGTCCTCTCTATGTATACACAGGTTCAGGAACAGGCCGTGAATATGTTGTCTCAACAAGTGAGTGTATTGAGATCATCAGCTCAATTGAATCAACTAAATGGGATCGTCCAGGGACTTACCTATATCATTGAATCCGAGAAAGATATTGAAAATCAAAAAGTCCTTAAGTCACAGCTGCTTGAGTATCTAGAAAAGCTTAAAAATCTATCTCCATCTTCCCTCCATTGTTAGAGAAACAGGTCGTCAAATTGTCTATGACAGATTGAGTTGGTCTTCATCCCGGTCATATTTATGAGTAGCCCTCTTTCTCGCCAACCTATTGACCCTCAAGTTGAGTTAGCCAAAGGACGCAACCGCATCGCAGCTGAGCGAACCCTGCTTACCTGGATCCGACAAAGCTTGACCTTGATCGGCCTGGGTTTTGGTACTTCTGAGATTGTCAACACTATTGTAGGGGAGTTGAGTCTCCCTGATCGTCTGGTTCGGCTAGCCTACTTCTCAGGCTTAGTGATGGTTGCCCTTGGAACCTATGCGGTCTCTGCAGCAGCGATTGAATACTGGCGTGAAATTAAAAAACTAGAAGAACCAGACTATACCTATACTCCTCGCCGTTCTTTAGGAGCAACAGTAGCAGTAATATTAATTATCCTCGCAAGCATTGTTTTATACCGAGTCTATTTTTAGAAAAGCAAATCTTGATAATGCAACAACTGGATGATTTTTCAGCCAAAGCCTGCAAACTAACCCTAACTCATATCTTGTAACAACAGATTTGAATATCCAATCTATTTTGCCAAGCCAGGGGTCGTAATCGGGGATTGATGTATCGTTCTCAGGATGTATATGACTCGAAACAATTTTCATAAATTAGTTATGCTTGCTCACGAAGCTGATGGGATCTAACCTGCTGGGCTGAACAAGCCCGTTTGCCAGAATATTTCAAAGAAAATCACATCGTCAAACACATCTCAACAAACCCAAAGCCTGTATATATTTTAGATATCGGGGAAAGGAACACCTAGCCGTTAACGGAATCAATAATCTTTATTCTGAAAGTCTATGACTATAGCCTTTGATGTGACGCCCGCCCAAGCTCGAATTGATAAATTTTGGCAGCTCTCGGCCAGCTTTGGGATGGAGCGTAATGCTTATCACAATTACCTGAACGAAATTGTGAGTGATCGCTATACTTTAATCAACGGGTTCCAGATCCTCCGGGATGAGCTACAGTTTGCGGCAGAATGTGATACCGATATGAAAGCTTGTGGCGCCGATATGAGTTTGCCCAGTGTAGTGACGACTCTGGCATATACCAACTGCGGTGATCGCATCCACCAAGGGGAAGCTACAAAACGTTATCGAGACGTCGTTGCATCTCGCTTCGCGACACTCTCTGAAATTGGTGAGCTCAAGTTGGAAGCCTTTTTCCCAGCTGGCGGTGGTGCCGATAATGCGGAAACTTTAGCCCATGTCACGGTTGCCCATGAGTTAGATGAGGCTCTGAAACGGCGAGTTTATGCAGGAAATTCCCAATCTATCTCCCTGGTAGCTATCGATCTTAAAACCCATGTTGGGCGCTTGAGTGAACATGGGAAGCACATTTATGGCAAAACTCGTGAGTCTCCCTGGCGTGAACCCCGAGCTGCCTGCGGAGCAATCGTTGGGGCGCTTACCCACTACCATTCCGATAATTTAATCCATCGCCGCATACGCAATGATCTGGGGGAAGCAAATTTTCAATTTCTGGCAAATCAATCGATCTACACCCAGGATGGCGTTGATATCACGATGGCTGTTGCTGCCTGTATTGTGGCAATTCAAGGAGTCCGGAACACAGCATTTGCTCTTTCTGAGGAATTAGATGAGCGGGGAGTAGCTCACCTGACTGCGAGTACAACTGTCAATCGACCCTCTCGTGATGATCTGGTAATTTATCTGGCTCGGGCCACTGTTTTCAATGGTCAGATCCGGATCCAGAGTTTAGGAACAGAGGCACAGAAGTATGGCGGGAAGTTAGTCGAATACGCCCGTGAGCAGCGGTTGCAGCTGTTCTACGATGACTGGGACTGCAATAATTTACCTGTCGAAGAATTCTCTTATCAGGTCAAAATGTCAGGATTGTAAGTCAATTCACAAAGGTGAAGTCTCATAGGTTTTGTCGCCAGCACTGATGGTGAGGTAGCTATCTTCCACATAGGTTTGCGTAATCTTTAAGACAATTTCTAACAGTTTGGTCAGAGTGACGCTGTCTCCCACTCGATCAGCAAATTCTGTAATCTCATCCAGTTGCTCAATTGAGCCCACACAGGTATCCTATTCCCTGCAGAAATCACACAACTAAGGCTGAGGACGGGCAGGGCAGATCTAATCGTCAAGGAAAACAGTTGACTTTGATCAGCTAACACTTCTTCATGCTCCTCATTCCAATGAACTCAATGCAGGAATAAAGTTATCGTAGGCAGATTCACTAGTGTTCAGTCAATAAAAGGATGACGAGTAAATGAGTAAGATGAAGTCAGTGCTGCAATCAAGGTCCTGACATGATCAAAAAGCACATCGTAAGCTTAAGCGCAGCAGAACGACAAGAACTCGAACAGATGGTGAAAACAGGCGAACGAAAGGATCCCCTAGGATCCAGCCAAGGCAGCGACGCAGCGTTCACACAATTCTGGATGCTCTGCCGATTCCCCCACATGGGTGGAATAGTTCCAGCAACGTACACACTTTTCACCCGCAGCTTCCTCGATCCGGATCTTGAGGGGATCCTCACCCGCCTGCAGCTCCACCTCTGAAGTGATGAACAGATAGCGCAACTCGGCAGCATAAGATTCCAGAATGGCCCGCAAATCAGGATCTCCCACCTCCAACACCACCTTGGCCTCCAGCGAAGCCCCGATCAGTTTTTGAGAACGAGCCTCCTCCAGCGACTTATTCACTTCAAAGCGTACCCGTCTCAGCTGATCCCAGCGTGCGCCCAGGGCGGGATCTGACCACTCCTGCGGTAACTGCATCCAGCCCGCCTCAAAAATGGACTCTGTGGGTTGAGCATAGGGAATGTGACTCCAGATCTCCTCGGCCATATGTGAGAGAACGGGCGCGATCCCTTTAGCGATATTGTCCAGCAGCAATGCCATCACCGACTGGGCCTGACGACGGCGAGGGGCACTTGCGTGGCTAATGTAGAGCCGATCCTTACAGATATCCAGATAAAAATTGGACAGATCTACCACACAGAAGTTCTGGATTGTCTGAAAAAACCTGAAGAACTGATAGCTCTCGTATGCGGCAGTAACTTCAACTCCCACCTCGTACATTCGGTGCAAAATATAGCGATCCAGTTCTGTTAATTCAGCATAGGGGATCGCGACTTCGGGTTGAAAATCATAGAGATTGCTGATCAAAAAGCGGGCCGTGTTGCGGATCTTACGGTAGATTTCCGCCATTTGCCCCAGAATGGTTTTGCCCAGCGGCACATCATTGCTGTAATCCACACTGGCTACCCAGAGGCGCACCACATCCGCCCCATAGGCAGGATCCTTTTGCAGATTGCTGCCCCCATTCACCAGGGTCATGGGATCTACTACATTCCCCAGCGATTTGCTCATCTTTTGTCCCTTTTCATCCAGAACAAACCCGTGAGTCAGCACTGCTTTGTAAGGAGCTTGGCCATGAACGGCAACAGAAGTGAGTAGTGAAGATTGAAACCAGCCCCGGTGCTGATCCGATCCTTCCAGATACAGATCGACCGGATACCCCAGTTGCCGCTCCTCACACACCGCCGCCCAGGACGATCCGGAGTCAAACCAGACATCCATGATGTCCATGCCCTTGCGGTAGCGTTTGCCATTCTGTAAATACTCAGGCGGTAGCAGATCCTCCACGGGGCGTTCCCACCAGGCATTCGATCCTTCCTGGCGGAAGAGGGTTTCCACATGGGCAATCGTCTCAGCCGTCAACAGCGGTTCATCCGTTTCCTCGTCGTAGAACACCGGGATCGGCACTCCCCAGACCCGTTGGCGGGAAATACACCAGTCACTGCGCTCCTGCACCATGGGAGTGATGCGGTTCCGACCAATCGCCGGGATCCAGGTTACTGACGCAATGGCCTCCAGAGCTGCCTCGCGGAAACCCGCCACAGAAGCAAACCACTGGGTCGTAGCCCGAAAGATCGTCGGCTTTTTGGTGCGCCAGTCGTAGGGATATTTGTGGACGTATGCCGATTCCAGCAGCAGGGCTCCCACCTTCTCCAGGGCGCGGATCACCGCTTCATTGCCACTCTTCTCCGGCTCTTTAGCTAACACATTCAGGCCTGCAAATTCTGGTCCGGCTTCTTCTGTAAAATCCCCAGCTTCATCCACCGGACTGAGAATCGGGAGTTGATATTTTTGTCCGGTTTTGAAGTCGTCTTCCCCATGCCCTGGAGCCGTATGCACAATGCCAGTTCCCGATTCCGTGGTGACATAGTCGCCCATGACACAGAGACTGTTGCGATCATAGAGGGGATGGCGGGCCACCGAATGCTCCATGCTTTTGCCGGGCAGGGTGGTGATCATTTCAAAATGGGTGTGCAAGATCTCTTGCAAACGCTCCCGCAGATCAGCGGCGATTAAAAGTAGCCCGAACTGATCCGACCGGACTACGGCATAGGTGAGATCCGGATTGAAGCAGAGGGCCAGGTTGGCTGGGATTGTCCAGGGGGTGGTGGTCCAGATGGCGACTTTCAGATCGGGTAAATAGTCCTGCAGCAAGGGCTGTGCTGAAGCACTTAAGGAGGTGAGAGGGAAAGCTACGTAAATACTGCGGGAGGTATGACCCTCGGGATACTCCAGTTCCGCTTCCGCCAAGGCTGTCCGGGAACTTGGGCTCCAGTGTACGGCCTTCAATCCGCGGTAGATGTACCCCTTCATGGCCATGTCACCAAACACCCGGATCTGGGCGGCCTCATACTCGGGATTGAGGGTCAGATAGGGATGCTGCCAGTCGCCCCACACCCCCAGCCGCTGAAAACTCTGCCTCTGGCGGGCAATGGCATCGTGGGCAAACGCTTCCGCCTTGTGGCGCAGATCCAGTGACGTCAGGTGTTGCCGTTCCTCTGCCGACATCCCCTGCAGCACCTTCAGCTCGATCGGCAAACCGTGGCAATCCCAGCCTGGCACATAGCGTACCTGTCGGCCCTGCAACATCTGATATTTGTTGATAATGTCCTTGAGAATTTTGTTGAGGGTGGTCCCCATATGAATATCGCCATTGGCGTAGGGGGGGCCATCATGCAGGGTGAAAGGGTTGTCGGGATTTCGTTCAGAGAGCCGCTCGTAAATCTGTTGCTCCTGCCAGAACGTCTGGATCGCAGGTTCCCGTTTGGCCGCATCCGCCCGCATCGGAAATTCAGTTTGAGGCAGGTTGAGAGTACTTTTATAGTCCACAGCAGTCACAATTCCGAACGACTCGCCCAATAGTCCTTCTATCTTACGTTGCTGAGTGATCAACCCTCCGGTATGGGGGTCTGAGTTTTGCGGGGAGATCGCCGCTGATCCAGCCATTCCTGTAGAATCACGGCTGCCGCTTGCTGATCAATCAACCCTTTCTGCTGGTGGCTACCGATACCCGCCTGCTGCAGATCCCACTCTGCCTGCACCGTGGTCAGACGCTCATCCATGTACTCAATAGGGATCGAAATCTGTTGCTCCACCGCCCGCACAAACCGCTGCACCCGCTTCGCCTGGGATCCGATGCTGCCATCCGCCAGTAGAGGTAATCCTACCACCAGGATCTGAGCTTGCCGTTCGTCAATCCAGCCCCGCAGGGCCTCAATATCCTGCCGCAGCGACTGACGCCGGATCACCCCCAACCCTGTGGCCAGCAAGCCTGTGCCATCACAACCCGCCACCCCAATGCGACGGTTACCCACATCCAGACCCAAGGCTGCGATCCTTTCTGGCATGATGCTCGAGTTTATGCAGTCTGCATTTCCATTTTCACGGATAATCGTAGGGCTTTAAAGCTTCAGGTCAATGAAAGATCTCGCTTCCCCATGGATCGATGTGGGTGTCCACCGCTTACCGATGCAATCTCCTGATGATGTCAGTGAGCTGGAAAACCTTCTGCAGGCCCAGGCCATCCAGGCCGATACGATCGTTGGGATCATCGCCCAAACGGAGGGAACAGGTTATGCCCGTGGATATACGTCCCTTTGCCTGCAACTCCTGCTGTCTCGATACCTCCACTGCTCTCCTGAGGAGGTGTTTGCCCGCATCCCCCTGATGATGATCGGCCTCTGCGGAGGGTTAATGAGTCCCCATTACACCGTATTTACACGCCGGACTGTAGCAGCTCCTGCCTCTCCACCCGATGAAAAGCGACTAACGGTTGGAGTTGCCAATACCCGCGATCTGTTACCCGAAGAATACGGCACTCCTCTGCAGGTGCAATGGGTGGCGGACGCGGTGCGGGCGGCGATCTCGGATGCTGGGATTACCGACCTTGAGGATGTCCACTGTGTCGAGATCAAATGTCCGGCCATGACCCCCAATCGCCTTTTGGACGCCACATCACGAGGGGCCACTGTGATCAGCACGAATTTGGGACAGGCTTCCTCCTTTTCCAAGGCCGCTTCAGCTCTGGGGATTGGGGTGGCGTTAGGAGAAGTATCCCCTGACAGCATCCAGGCGACAGCCATCAATCACAACCGTGATCTCTACACTAACCGCGGATCGGTTTCTGCTGGAGGAGAGCAGTCGGCCTGTCGAGTTCTGGTCATGGGCAATGCCAACCACTCCCTCAGTCCCTATCGCATCGGCCATGGCATCATGCAGGATCAGCTGGATCTGCAGGGTGTGATCACAGCTCTCAACAGCGCCGGACTCTCCTGTTCTCTCCCCCTCACCGCTGACCAGCAACAGCAGATCACCCAGATGTTGATTAATTGTGGTGCCGATGCCCAATCCTCGGTCAGGGGACGTCGCCACACGATCCACAGTGATTTTTTAGCAGGCTATGCCGGAATCATGGCCAAGACCGTGGCGAATGCAGTAGTAGCCTCCGTCGTGGGTGATCCCATGATCCTGGCCTCGGCGGGGTATGAACATCAAGGTGCCCCTGGCAGTAATCTGGTGGCGGCCATTATCCACAGAAGCGGGGTGAGCTAGGTTCCAGGATGCTTTCGGTAAGGGAAACACAGCAATGCCTCTGGGATGGGATCATGTCCATGCGGTAGTCTTAATGTCAGGTAGACGGATTAACCTCTATGACTCTGGAACAGGTTTTCATTGGGCTGAACCAACACAGCCTGCTAGTGAGTCTGGCGATTCTCGCTGCCCCCTGGCTGATCTGGGTCTTCTGTGATTTGATTCCCGGCCAAAAAGAAGAGTCCTTTGTTCTCAGCGTTAATATCGGTCTTGCCGTTTTTTGCCTGGCTTTGTGGGCCGGTTATCTCGGGTATGCCACCAACACCGCTGGCTGGGAAAAAGTGATCAAAGAGGCTGATGCTCTGCTACTCCTGGTGCCCCCCTATTACATCCTGATGTCCCTCTGGGTGGCTCGCCAGCGAATGCCCCTTTCCCAAATTCCTGCTTGTCGTACCCTGCAGGGGCTGGCCATTATGATCGGGGCCTATCTGTTTTTGGCCTGGCTGGGCAATCGGGTGCGCATCGTCTTTTTCTCTTACCTCCCGATTACAGTCTTCCTTTGGCTTGTGGCGGGTGTTTTAGCGGTCGGCTATCTGGGCTACCGGCGCACAGTGGGAACGCCTAACCGACGACAATCCTATGATTAAACCAGATCGGCCCCTTCTGTAACCGCGACCCAGTGATCTCCAGCACAGGCAAAATAATTCATCCATCAGCTCTTTTTCTTTGATTCTTTTATGTCTGAGTCCAATCTTTCCAATCTCGCGGGTGTCTCGAAGTTATCCACTCAGGGGATTGATTTTCAGCCTTTGCAAGCCGCACTGAGCCAACCCGATTTTCAAACGGCGGACAGGCTTACCCTGAAACTGCTCTGTCAGCTGGCAGGACCCGCAGCGGCCAAGCGCGGATGGATTTATTTCACCGAGGTGGATCGGCTGCCCGTAGAGGAATTGCAAACTCTGGATCAGCTCTGGCTAACGGCTTCCCAGGGCAAGTTTGGCTATTCGGTGCAGCGGCAGTTGTGGTTAGGGGTCAAACGGGATTGGGACCGGCTCTGGCCTCTGATTGGGTGGAAGGAAGGGAATCACTGGACCCGCTATCCCGATGAATTTATCTGGGATCTCTCGGCCCCTAAGGGTCACCTGCCCCTTTCCAACCAGCTGCGAGGGGTTCAGGTGCTGGCCAGATTGCTCTCCCACCCTGCCTGGAGTCCTCTCTCAAACGGGTGAATGAGTGAGCCTCTGCAGCTCAGACCCGCTCGTCATCCTGGATAATCCGCTGGAACAGGTATCCCGTGCCTCGGGCGGTCAGGATCAACTCAGGATTGCTGGGATCATCTTCCAGCTTGGCCCGCAGTCGAGAAATATGCACATCCACCACCCGCGTATCCACGTGCCGTTCTGGGGTGTAGCCCCACACTTCCTGCAGGATCTCAGAGCGGGAGAAGGGCTCCCCAGAGCGACTGACCAAAAGTTCCAGCAGACTGAATTCCATCCCCGTCAGGCGCACCCGATCATCCCGCTTATAAACCTGACGCTTGTTGGTATCGATGCGGATATCCCCCACCTGGATCACTCCGGAACTGGGGATGCCTTCGTGCACACCCCGACTGACCCGCCGTAATACGGAGCGAATGCGGGCTTCCAGTTCTTTCGGAGAAAAGGGCTTGACCACATAATCATCCGCCCCCAGTTCCAGACCGGTGATCCGATCCGCCACATCCCCCAGGGCCGTGAGCATGATGATAGGAATATCCGATTCCTTGCGCAGCTCCTGACAGACGCCATACCCATCCAGCTTGGGCATCATCACATCCAGAACCACCAGATCGGGGTGCTCTTGATGAAAAACATTCAGGGCCTCTTCCCCATCTGAAGCCGTCACCACGTCATAGCCAATCATCGACAACCGTGTTTCCAGAATCCGGCGAATACTGGCTTCGTCATCCACCACCAGGATTCTCTCTTTTCGCTGTGCTTCCAAAGTTGTTTAACTCCTTCCAGTGCAACACCAATGCCTTCAGAAATCTCAGCTGTTGATCACACTCAAATCGAGGCAGCCCCACAGGGGTTAAGAGCGTTGATCACGCAGGACAGGGACACAGATCACAACCAACTTCATGAAGTTTGATCCAAACCATTGTTAAGCAATGTAGCACTCCTTGGGGATACCGAAGCTTATTTCATCCAAAGACATAAGATCTTGGCTCTCCAGAGGAGATGGGGACCCTCAACTTGACCAGAATTCAGATTTATTTAACATACTTTATACTAAAAAGCTGTTACCAGGAAATCTGTTCCCGAGAATGTAGCAATGCTTAATTTTAAGTCAAAAAGTGTCCTCCATTGGGGGGGGACCTCACAAGTTAGAAGCAGGATCCATTCCTCTCCAGACCTCTCTGCCGAAGGGCACAGCTAAAGATTAATATTCTGTAAAACTTGGTGTAGAACCTGCCCTGAATGCTGCAACTGCGATATTTCGGTCGGTGTCAGGGCCAGTTCGAAAACACGGGAGACCCCTTCACGCCCAACCACAGCAGGCAAGCTGAGACAGACCTCTGACAATCCATACTCCCCGGTCAGCAAACTACTGATGGTGAGGACTCGATTCTGGTTGCGCAGGATCGCCTGGACAATTTGAGTGACTCCCAGTCCAATCGCGTAACTGGTGGCCCCTTTGCGTTTAATGATTTCGTAGGCTGCATTTCGGACTTGTTCAAAAATGCGACCCAATTGATCGGGGTCTTCCGGATGATTGAGTTCTGGAAAAATCTCAGTAATATTGCTACCCGCGACATTCACCTTGCTCCAGACAGCTACCTCACTGTCACCATGTTCCCCCAGGATATAGGCGTGCAGACTGCGGGGATCGAGGTTTAACCGCTCGGCCAACAGATACCGGAAGCGAGCTGTATCCAGAACCGTACCGGAGCCGATCACCCGCCCTGCGGGAAATCCAGACAGTTTCAGCGTCAGGTAGGTCATAATGTCCACCGGGTTACTGACCACTAAAAAAATGGCCTCTGGACAGTAGTGCACCAGATCGCGAATTAAGCCCCGAAAAATCTCGACATTGCGCTGGACCAGATCAAGGCGGGTTTCTCCAGGGTGCTGTTTGGCCCCGGCGGTGATCACCACAATATCCGCATGGGCACAGTCTTCTAGAGATCCAGCCTTCACCAGCGTTGGAGCCACAAAGGGAATGCCATGCACCAGATCCATCACTTCCCCTTCCAGTTTCTCGCGATTGATGTCCGTGAGCACCAGCTCGTCCAGGGTGTTTTGAATCAGCATCGAATAGGCACAGGCCATTCCCACTTGACCAGCCCCGATGATTGCCCCTTTGAGAAGCCGTCGTCTGTGAGTTGACGCCTGAGAATCCTGATCAGAACTGGATACCGCCATTGAACCACTCCGGATGGATCGCCCCTCTCAGCCTACCCGAAGTTCAAAAGGATCAGCCCTCACTCCAGCAGAAACTGCACCCAGCGAGGGGGGTCTGGTAGAGGACAGCGCAATCGCTCCAGAACCAGGGCGGCCACCAGGTGAACCGTGAACACGTAAACTAAAGAATTCACTGCAACAAAACCTACCACCACCATCTGGATGATCAGGGGAGTCGCAGTCAGATAGATGCCAAAGCCGCTGAGGGTAACATCCAGGAGCCAGTTACTCAACCCCGTTAGCTGGATCATCAGATAGGTCCAGAGATTTTCCCCCACCAGAATCGAGGAGAGCAGGAATTGAAACACCAACCCAAACGTGCTGATCAGGCTGCCTGTGAGAATGGATAAATACCAGGAGGATCCCCGCTTCCAGAGGCGGCCACACCAGTATCCCAGCAAGCCATAGGGAATCACATAAAGAATGCTGCGAGTCGGCCCCAGCAAAATGGTCAGTAGGAGCGCAGAAACTACGAGCGTCAGTCCCCCCGTCCGAAAATTCCAGCGCATAATCGCCAGAGCCACCGGCAGCGAAAAAAATAACCGCGCCACCGGCATGAGCGGGGTATAACTCAGGAGCCACACCAAGACAGCGGTGCTGGACAGAAAAGCCGACTCCACTAGGTACAGGGGGCTGGGTTTGGGCGGAAGAGGCGGAAAATCCAGGGAGTGGGCGTCTGGATCAGTGGAAGCAATTGGATCGGGGGGAGAAGAAGTCACAGTGGTGGTGGGGGCGCTCCTGCATGCTCATGGTAGCTTGAGAGACAAGGAATTGAATCATGCTGTTTGCAGGGATTGGCACGTTAATTAATGTCGGCACGATCGTGCTGGGCAGTGGTGTGGGCTTGCTTCTGGGTCAGCGCTTACCTCCGCGCATGAGTGAAACGATGCTGCAGGTGATGGGCCTTTTGGTGATCGGCATTGGGGTGCAGATGTCCCTGGCTGCGGAAACGGCTGCTCAGGCGGTGGTGATCCTACTGGCATTAGTGAGCGGAGCCCTGATCGGGGAAACCATTGACATTGAAAAGCATCTGCGTCATTTGGGCGAATGGATCGAGCGGCAGGTGAATCGCTATTGGGGACCCAGTCCGATTACCCACGCCTTTATGACGGCTAGCATTGTTTATCTGGTTGGACCGCTGGCGATCCTGGGTGCCCTGCAGGATGGACTGGAAAACGATCCTTCGTTGCTGGTGATCAAAGCGGCCCTGGATGGCATCGCCTCCGTGGCATTTACCACCAGTCTGGGGATCGGCGTCATGTTCTCTGCCGGTCCCGTCCTCGTTTACCAAGGCCTGATCACCCTGCTGGGTCAATCCCTGAGCGCTCTCTTGAACGAGGATGTGATCGCAGCCCTGACGGCTGCTGGCGGCATTCTGATTATGGGGGTGGGCATCAATCTCTTGAACTTAAAACCTATGCGTGTAGGCAACCTACTCCCGGCTCTGCCTCTGGCCATGGTCCTGAGTGGAACAACGCCAATCTGGCACCTTTGATGGCTGCTAAAGCAGGTAGAGTAAGCTGAATGTACTGACCTTCCAGCAATGTCGGTAAAGCTCTTGTCCAGGTCCTCCGATCCCCCCTCTGAGTCGATCACTCTGATTCCCCTGGCCAGTGATCCATGCCAGCAGGGCTGTAGTTATTGGGTGGAGATCGGTGGGTATGCTGTTCTCCTGGACTGTGGCTTGCGTCAGCTAGAAAAGCTTGAAGCGATCCCGCGTCCTCCCGATCTTGTGATCTGCAGTCATGGCCATTGGGATCATCTTTCTGCACTGCCCCAATTTCATCAACAGTATCCCCACATCCCCATCTACAGTACCCTTCTCACCTATCGGCTATTGGCGGGAAGCTGGCGGGAACCGCTGGGATTGCCCCCCATGCATTGCCTCCCCTTCAACCGTTCCGTTGTGGTGAAACCGGATCTGAGTCTCAGTTTCTTTCGGGCCGGGCATCTGCCGGGTGCTGCGGTGACGGTTCTGCACTCTAGGGTGACCGACCTCCCCCAGACCTTGATGTATACCGGCGACTGTTCTCTGGGATCCACTCGCTTTTGTGAAGGATTGGATCTGGATTCTTTGCGCCACTGGCAACCGGATGTCCTGCTTCTGGAGGGGACTCTGGGAACCACTCGGTTTCCCGCCCGCCGTCATCAGGAACACCGTTTGGTGGAACGACTGGCCCAGATCCTGGAACAGGGTGGCCTGGTGGTGTTGCCTGTCCCGTCACTGGGATTGGGTCAGGAACTCTTGTTTATCCTGAAAACTCACCATCGGTTCACACAATCGGGAGCAGAATGGATCCTCTGGGTGGATCCTACGCTGGCGCAGGCCTGTCAAACCTACACGGAATTGCTGCTTGAGTTTCCCAAACCAGTGCAAAATTTTGCCCAATATCAGGCCCTCTTCTGGGAAACCCGTCTCTTTCCTCAGGTTCAGCCCCTCCCCCCCATCAAGGATCTAGGGTTGCTCGCCGCTCGACCCGCCATTCTGTTTTGTGATGCCAGGACCGCGTCCCATCAATGGCAGCCCTATTGGGATCTTTTTCAATCTCAGGGGTGGGATCGCCCGCTTCATCTTCTACACTTTCCGGAAGTGGATTTAGATGTTCCTCTGCAGCGGTGGCCGACCGCATTACAGGATCAGGTTCAGGTGGAGAGATTACCCTGGCATAGTCATTGTGATAGCCAGAGCTTGATCCAGATTATTCATACCCTGCGGCCCCAACATCTGGTGCTGAGTCATGCCTCCCCGACTGACCTGGCCGACCTGGCTAACCTGCCACAATTATGCAGCCGCTATCATGTTCACTCCCCTTCCCCAGGACAGATCCTAGAACTGCCCAAGAGTCAGTTGCAGATTGAGGATCAGAGCCTGCCCCCAGCCGATATCTGTTACGAGGGGGAAGTGATTCAACCTGGAGAAGCGCAACGGCTGAGTAGGCAAGGACCTCCTGCTGTTCAGGTCCTGCTACCTGCTGCGATCACCGCCGATCCCCGTTGGCAACAATGGGCGGATACCGGCATCGTGGAAGCCCGCTGGCAGGGGGACGACATCCTCGTCCGAGGTCTCTCAGCGCGTGAGTTACTCAAACCTGTGGATCAACGTGATCCCCAGCGCATCAGCCTGCAAACTTCAGGTTCAGAACCGCTTTCGGACTGGGGTTGGGACTCACCAGGCACGGTAGACGGGTAGGCTGAAGTGAAAATTACTACCCTGTCCTGGCTTGGAATCCACCCAGATCTGGCCATAATGGGCGCGGACAATGCGTCGACAGAGGGATAGCCCGATCCCATACCCTTCCTGGTTTTGGTCCCGGACCAGGCGCACAGAATCACTGAAGATCTTCTCCTGATCCTCGTCCGGAATACCGGGGCCATTGTCACTGACCGTGATCTGCACTTTTTGGGTGGTACGGTGCAGGGCCTTAACCCAGACATGCCCCCCCATGGGAGTGTATTTAATTGCGTTGTCTATCAAATTTCCCAGCACCTGACGAATTTTGTCTGGATCCGCATGCACATGCGGTAGGTTGGCCGGGATCTCGGTGCTGAGGATCAATTGCTTGATCTGACAGCGAGATTGAAAGTCAGCAATGACCGATTCCATCAAATCCGCCACCCGCATTTCTGTGGCACGGATCACAAGCGACGCCGCGGTTCCGTGGGCCGCCTCCAAAATATCGGCAATCATACTGTCCATTTTCCGGATCTGCTGGCGTGCCTGTTCCAGCAGTTGTTCCGTCAGTTGCGGCCCCAAAGACTCCTGTTGCTGCAACGTTTCCACCACCAGTGATGTAGCGGTCAGGGGAGTGCGCAGATCGTGCACCAGCATGGCCAGGATCCGGTCTTTAAAATAAAGCTGTTCCTGCAGTTGGCTGCATTCCTGTCGCAGGAGAAACAACTCCTCAGACAGTTGCAATTCGGTTGAAGACGCAGAGAGACTGGTCTGCAGATCCCCAGCAGCTTCCTCCTGTTGCGCCACCAGGGCCATCTGCCGTTGCCAGCGGGTCCACCACACTTCCAACTGGGTGGTCAGATCTTCCCCGGCCAAGACTTGAGGCGGCCCTGGAAACGTTTTCACTAGTGCTGGGGTGGCCACCAGCTTGTAATGTTCTGCCAGATAGGCCCGTTCTCCAATCTCCAACACCTCAAGCTGCGAGGGGTAATCCCCCCTGAGGTGATTCATGTGGGCCTGGATTTGCCTGGCTAACTCATCCGATTGGGATCGACTGACCACGAACAGCAGCAGTTTGATCGAGAGTTGAGTCGTGGGTGGGTTTAGAGAAGACGACATAGGTGAAGAGAAAGTCCTCTTGCTGGCAGAGTCTGCTCGTACTGCTTCTTATACCGTGATTATAGAAGATTATAAAAACCTTAAGCTCTTCCTGTTCCGTTGCATTTACACCAGGAGGGCTTCCAGAGCCTTTTGCAGGTCCGTCGTTAAGTTTTGCACAGCTAGGCGGCGCTGCTGTTGATACTGCGGCCAATAATCGTCTACGGAGAGGGGCTGACCTATCCGAATCTGAGCACAACGGGGACCCAATTGCGGTGATCCTTTGGGCAGGCAGGTCTCATTCTGCATCCGACTAACGACGTCCCAGAGATGCAGTACAGTCTCCGCTAGTCGGTCCACGGTTACCCCCTGACCCAGATTCCGCCCCTGCACTCCAATAAAGATCTCCACTAAACGTAAATGCCAGAGGGTTGAACTGGCCTCCCGAGCGATGCGATCTGCCAAGGCCCGATCCACTGCGGACAGCTGACTGATCTCCAGGTCATCCCGATAAATCCGTTCCCAGGCTGCCTGTTCAATGGCATGACAGCGGCTCATCAGATCACCCCGATCTGCCAGTTGAAAATCAGCTTCAGCCACCTGGAGCGCAGATTCCAGTAAGCGATGTAACCGTCCTTGAATTACCGGATCTGTGTAGGAGAAGGTTTCCCCGTGCTCAGACGCTGATTCCTGCTTCAGGGATGAAGCCTGCCAGGCCCCTTGATGAAAGGTTTGATAGTAGGCTTCCATCTTGGTCAATAGATGCTGTGACAAGGTAAAAATCCTCTCTGCGGGTGAGACTACTGGCCCAGAGGGTGAGGTGATCCCTGTAGCCGTTTCCAACTGAGTTAGGATCTTTTGAATCGCAGGGATGGGATCTTGAAGATAGTGGTACTGAATGCCAATGGGCAGGATGACCACCTGCTGGTCTGGTCGATCCTCTCGGCACCAGAAGGCCAGTTGAGCGGCTCCTGGCTCCAGAGGGTTAATGATGCGGCTGTGACCATTAATGGCTCCTTCCGGGGCAATGGCCAGAGGAAACTGACCGTTGGAGAACAGTTGCCGCGCAACCCGCAAGCCCTTTCGGTCTAGCTTGCCCCGATACAGGGGAATCGCTCCCACTCGCGGTAGTAACCATCCCACCAGTGCACCTGCCCAGAGGGGGATCCCACGGTCATAAATGAAGTGGGCATGCAGCGGCTGTAGCAGTGGCATCTTCGCCTGAGCTGCTGCTCGAGGGAGGTGGGCTGCCAGAATCTGTTCCAGGCAAATAGGATCTTCAATGGTGGGATGACGGAAGGCCATCAAAAAACGTGTTTGACCCTGTTGAAACTGCTGGTAGAGGTCCGCCAGGATCTGCAGATGATCCACTTGAATATCTTGAATATGACGCCACTGGGACAACCAGATCCGTGAAAAGACTTGTACAGGTCTGAGCAGCCAGGGCTGAAAACTTGGCGAGATAAACTTCAGGGGAGGTTGAGCGGTTTGCATGAGTTTCGGTGCATTCACATCAAATCAGTCTAGTCAGAAATCAGATCGCAACAAGGGCAGGGTGTGCCATTTTCTCGGCTGTCAATCTAAGAGTTGGGCATCCCCTGCCCCTCCTCCTTTCGGGATCTATAGGGACAAGCAAAGAACGCGCATCAGATTGGCAATTACAATGGGGAGAAGTTGTAGACCGGAGGTTCTGATGTCTAGCCCAGTAAAATTGACAGAAGCAGAGATCCAATCAAAGCTCAACCAACTGGCTGGCTGGTCTGTTGAGGACGGAAAGTTACACAAGCAGTTTCAATTTGATTCTTTTGTCAGTGCCTTCGGTTGGATGACGAGTGCTGCTCTGGTTGCTGAAACCATGGGGCATCATCCCGAATGGACCAATGTCTACAACCGTGTGCATGTGAACCTGGTCAGTCATGATGCTGGCGGCATTACAGAAATGGATTTTAATTTAGCCAAACAAATGGATGGTCTTGCAGGGAAGTAACTCCCGTTATTCCGCTAACCCCAGCTGCTGACGAGCCGCCTGACGCATCTTCTCCACAGGAATCAAAGCAGTTTGCAACCAGATCCCAAGGGACGCAGCTCCCTGCTGGATCAACATCTCCAATCCATCCAGCCCGATCAGGTGCCGCTCTCGGCTACGGCGGACTAACTCAGTGGGATTGGGGGTATAGATCAGGTCATAAACGATAGCATGGGCGGGTAGGAGCTGGATCTGCTCAGAGGTGAGGGGGGAAAGCGGTTGCTCGTGGGGTTGTTGATGCATTCCCACCGGGGTGGTGTTCACCAGCAGATCAGTTTTGGGGAGAATCAGATCCAGTTGCTGCCAAGCGTAAGTCTGTATGTCAGGCCAGGTCACCTGCAGGTCCGTAAGCTTAGGGGCTGATCGTCCCACCACCTGGATTCGAGTGAACCCCAGGTGAGAGCATCCCTGGATCACTGCTCTGGCCGATCCCCCCGATCCCAGAATGGTTGCAGTCTCGCCAGCCCTCTCCCGCCGTAACTTCTGGAGTGGGGCCATAAATCCCAGCACATCGGTGTTCGCTCCTCCCCACCCCTTCTCAGTTCGAAACAGGGTATTCACTGCCCCGATCGCACGGGCATCATCAGCCACTTCCTGCAAGTGGGGGATCACCGCCTGTTTGTGGGGGATCGTCACATTGACTCCCTGCACCCCCAGGACCCACAAGCCAGCCAATGCCTCTTTGAGATGCTCAGCCTTCACCGGAAAGGGAAGATAGACCCAATCCTGTCCAATGGTTTGCAGCGCAGCATTGTGCATCACTGGAGACAGGCTGTGGGCAACCGGATCGCCAATCAGTCCCAGCAGTTGGGTAGTACCACGGATCAGCATGGGACAGGCATCCCTTCAGGCAGGGTCAGAGGGTATGCTATCAGAATTTTGCAGCACCAGCTGATCACAGAGGTTGAGAAGACCATGCAAACGCTCTGGGTTAGAGAAGTGCAGATAACCCAAAAGGGTCTCAAAGCCACTCGCTTGTCGATAGATCTCTGCAGACAGATGCCGGGGCCCTTTTCCAGAACCATTCCGTCCCCAGCGCACAATCGCCGCTTCCTCAGGACGCAGATGGGGTTTAAGTTGATCCAGAAGTGCTGCCTGTGCTGTCCCTTTGACCCGTTCCACCACCCGACGATGATAGGTATCCTGACGCAAGGGGGGGTACAGATAGATCTGACGGACATGCAACTCATAGAGAGCATCTCCAATGTAGGCCAAGGCTGCTGGCGAGAGCCGACGCAGTTGCTCCTCACTCATATTGGGGATGAAATGTTGTCGAAGGTGCATAGCCTGCCGCAGGCAGATGAGTAGAACAAGCGGACTCTCTTTCCACCAGTGAAGCACAGGCTCAGGCCATGATGGCAGCCCCAAGCACCCCCACATCAAAGCGGATCGGATCCGTACAGGGTAGTCCGGTTATCTGCGCCACCCGATCCATAGCTTCCCGTGCTTCCGGCTCCGATAGATGTCTGGTATTCAAAGCAATTCCCACCACCTTTACCTCAGCAAAAGCGCCCCCAGCACTCGCCACCTGTTCATAAAGATGGATCACCTGAGGAAGAGGGGGGATAGAAATGTGAGGGGCATGATGGATGTGGGTTTGTCTCGCCCGATGCACCAGCACCAGGTGAGTGGGTTGGGTCCCCCGCAACAGGGGTAGGGTGGCCGTCGAACCGGGATGCAGCAATGATCCCTGCCCCTCCACAAAGATCACATCCTGGGCAGATCCAGCCTGGATCACCATGGCTTCCACCGCACCCGCCGCGAAATCAACCCGCACTGCATCCAGTGCAATGCCCTCATGCAGCAACATCAGTCCTGTTTGCCCCGTTGCCAGGAACCGGGATCGCCATCCCTGTTGTTGACACCATCGATGCAGTTCCAGACTGGTGGACATTTTGCCCACACTCATATCGGTGCCTACCGTCAGCACCCGTCGACAGGCAAGACTCTGGGCCCTGGCCTGACCGATCTGGAGATTCCTGGGTTCCTGGCGAACATCCCAGATCCATTGCTGTTGCTGGAGCTGTGCTTGCAGTAGGGGATCCTGTCCTAAGGGGGTGTGCAGTCCATTGACCAGGGAGAGACCCGCCGCCAGCGCTTCGGCAATTTCAACTTTCCAGGGATCAGGGAGTTCACCCCCTGAGGGAGCAATCCCAATCACCAGTACCTCTGGCTGATACGTCAGAGCAGCGTTGACCGATGCCACAATTGGCACGTCTCTCAAGATCCCTGTCACTTCAGCCAGAGATTGCCCTGCACAATCCTGATCAATCACCGCCACCACTGGGTAGGGACCATATCTGAGAAGCGAGAGCCCTGTTTTTCCGGAGGGACCGGTTAGACCCTGGTGACAGAGGATCGCAATGCGATGGGAGGAAGACAATGGAGCCATGTCTGGGCAGAACAGCAGATATCCAGCAGCGTAACTCCTTCTCCCCAACAAGAGGATGCATTCCCCAAAAAGGGGATCGGTTGACCATCAGGGATGTGGACTGGAGAAAACAAAGGAATACAATACAAAGCTGAGCCTTGACTCCACCACAGTGATCACTGCTTATCCATCATGGCGGTTCTGTGGGAGATTCAGTCGATCCTTCTTTCTCTTTCCTGTCTTTATGACTCACTTGATCAGTCCAATCTTGCTAACCCTGATTGTTATTTGCTTAACCCTGATTGGTTTTGTAATTGAATGGGTTCCGGCAGATATTACTGCGATCATCACAGCCCTGGTTTTAATTCTGTTAGGACTGATCACTCCTGAGGAAGGAATCTCTGGATTTAGCAATTCGGCAACTGTGACTGTGGTTGCCATGTTTATCTTGAGTGCAGGGATTGCCCGCACCGGAGCGGTTCGCCAGGCCCGCAACTGGTTGCTGCAATTTGGGGGTCGTAATCTCTCCCGTCAGATCGTGACGATGGGCCTGATTGTGGGACCGATCACTGGATTTATCAATAACACTGCGGTTGTGGCCGTGTTTCTTCCCATTGTGGAGGAATGGTGTCGTAAACGGGGCATTTCACCCTCAAAACTGCTGATGCCCCTCTCCCACATTACAGTGTTGGGGGGCATGTTAACCGTGATTGGCACCTCAACCAATGTCCTAGCCAGTAGCCTTTCTCAGCAGTTGGGATACGGAGAATTTCAGCTCTTTCAATTTACTGCCTTAGGAATAGTCACGTTTAGTCTGGGACTCTTTTATCTGGCCTTTCTCGCCCCATTTTTACTGCCGGATCGCAGATCTCCAGAAAGCCAGTTAAATCAGGACTATCAACTTAAGGATTTTGTCAGTGAAGTTATTATCTCTCCCACATCCAGTCTGATTGGTCAAACTCTGCAAAGTAGTGCTCTGCAACGTTTATTTGATATTGACGTTCTGGAAGTGATTCGGGAAGGAAATCATTTTCCACAACCTGTTGCCGATAAGGTTCTCAAGTCTGGAGATATCCTGTTGGTGAGGGGCAGTCGTGAAGATCTGCTTAAGATCAGAGAAGAACGTGGCCTGGATATTCTCTCAGATGTCAAATTCTCTACGAAATCCCCGGAAGAAGACTTAACTTCGGAGGAGGAAGGGGTGGCTGAGGTCTTGATCCTGTCCAATTCTCGATTAATTGGCACCACCCTGAAGGAGCTTCGCTTTCGCCAGCGATACAATGCTACCGTTCTAGCCATTCGGCGAGGGGAAGAATTGATCCGCGAACGTCTGGGGCGAGTCCGCCTTAAGTTTGGGGATCTGCTGCTGGTGCAGGCTCCTCGTCAGAGTCTGATCGGTTTGCAAACCAGTCGAGAGCTGCTGGTCCTCAGTCAACGGGAAGTGGAAAATCTCCGGCAGGAGAGGGCCTGGGTTGCGGTGGCCATTGTTCTGGGTGTGGTAGTCGTGGCGGCTTTAGATTGGATGCCGATTTTGGTTGCTGCATTGGTTGGCGTGATCTTAATGGTGATCACTGGATGCCTGCGTCCGGGAGAGATCTATGGGGCTGTGCGCTGGGATGTGATTTTTCTGCTGGCGGGGTTGATTCCTCTGGGGATTGCCATGGAAAAATCTGGGACGACCACCTGGTTGTCGGAGCAATTGGTGGCGATTGGAGGGGCTCTCCCAGGGTATTGGATCCTCACCTCTTTCTATCTCATCACCTCGTTGCTGACGGAGATCCTCTCCAACAATGCCACGGTGGTTTTGATGATTCCGGTTGCGGTGGAGGTTGCCAAAACCTTGGGCCTGAACCCATTGGCGGTAATGTATACCGTTACCTTTGCTGCCTCCAATAGTTTTATGACTCCGATTGGTTATCAGACGAATACGATGGTCTACGGACCCGGAGGATATAAATTTCTAGATTTCACGCGGGTCGGTGCTCCCCTGAGCTTCTTCCTGACGTTGTTTACCCCCTGGTTAATCATTCACCTCTACGGTCTGGAGTAATGGCGAGATCAGCTGAAAATAAGAGCGCAAGAAACGGAGTGCTCAATAGTTCTTTTCTGCCCACACTCAAGACATAAAACTTACAATCCATGAGAGGTTCCCATGAATTCCCTGGAGTTTTCAGGTTGCCACGACTCCCTCGTATCCCCTATCGCCCCAGATAATGCCCCACCCGATCTGAATGGTGACCGTTGGCAACTCCTGTGCTCTCGTCATCCCCAACCCGATCTCCTGTTTGTCTATGCGGTTAAAACCACCCGCATCTATTGTCAAATTGGCTGTGCCTCCCGACTCCCGAAACGGGAAAATGTGGAATTTTTTGAAAATGGGCAGGCTGCTGAGCAGGCAGGGTATCGACCATGCAAGCGCTGTCAGCCTCACCTTGCTCAAGCTCAAGATCCTTATCGAGAGCTTATTGCTCATGCCTGCCGTTGGATTGAGTCCGCTCCTGAGCCCCCCACCCTGGAGCAACTGGCGGCAGAAGCAGGGTTGAGTCCCTATCATTTTCACCGTGTTTTTAAGTCCTGTGTGGGGATCACCCCAAAACAATATGCCCTTACTCACCGTCAACATCGGCTGCGGATTGAACTCAAGCAACAGGAATCCGTTACCCTGGCGATCTATGAGGCGGGCTTTAGCTCCAGCAGTCGTGTGTATAAGAAAGGGAATGATCCTCTGGGGATGGACCCTTCCCAGTATCAGCAGGGGGGACCGGGAATGATCATTCACCACACACTTGCCGAGACTTACTTAGGACAGGTGGTGATTGCCTTTTCCCAAAAGGGAGTCTGTGCCATCGAGTTTGTGGATGAATTGCAATGCCCCGAAGCCCTGCTCCGCCAGCATTTTCCTCAGGCTGAGTTGCGTTCGGCAGGGGATGACTTTGCCGATCAAGTGCAAGCCGTGATCAACCACATCAAAGCCCCCGAGAAAAGCCTGGACCTACCCTTGGATATTCAGGGCACGGCCTTTCAACAACGGGTCTGGTCCGCCTTGACACAGGTGGAACCTGGAACAACCATCACCTATGCGCAACTGGCGTCTCAGATTGGTCAACCCAGGGCCGCACGTGCAGTTGCTCAGGCTTGTGCTGCCAACCCTCTAGCCGTAGCGATCCCCTGCCATCGGGTGGTACGAAAAGGCGGAAAATTAAGTGGTTATCGCTGGGGAGTGGATCGCAAGCGTGCGTTACTTCAACAGGAAGGCTCCGTGACTACTACAACTCCACACCCGTAAAAGTACGGTAGCCCATCTTCGGAAGTTCAATCTCCATTTCAGGAGTACTGCTGATCTAACCAGATCTAGGGTTCTGCTTCTGAATTGAGTAGGATAGCTTGGTTCCGTCCTACCTGCGGTTAAGGAAAGGGAGAGGCAGATCGGTGGGCTCCGACTTCCAGGGGCTCAGCCTCAGATGCAAAAGTCCGATTGTGTTTCCATTGCTTTTGCAGATCCCTGAGTTCTTTCCACAGAGCTTTTAATTCAGCAGACGTCAGGGATTCCTGGCCAAAGCGAACCTGCATATACCGCTGAATCATCCTCAGCACCCGATCCGAGTCAGGCAATTGGGGATGGGCTCGCACCGCCTCCATCAGGGCAGCCGGACCTTGATGTCGAGGAATCACAACCCCAGCCTCAGCCAGGACCTGGCGTAATTGCAGGTAAAACCTGGAAATCCCCAACACCTCAGCTCGCCGAGGGGAACGAGGCACACGAGCACTCCAATGGAACCAGGCGAAGGCAAGTCCTGGAGCGATCCCTGCACTCACCAGCAATAAACCATGGGCCGAAGGCGTCCAGAGAAAATAGACAATCCCCAGACTCAGAAGCGATAGAACTACCATGATCATTAGATCACGCCATAGCAGCCGTTGCCATCGCCGTCGCCCTCCCTGCCAGCCTGCGACCACGGTACTGAAGATCATGCCCAGGGTGGGGATCACATTTTGCTGTAGACCCGCTTGCAGTTGTGGCCAGACTGCCCTGAATCGCTCCCCCCACTTTTGATCTGGACTGCGCATCTGGTCCACGGTTGAACTGATCTGCTGGAGGAGTTCCACCTGGGTGTCCAGATCGTACTGCAGCACATATTTCACCCAGCGGAATTGCATGGCATCGTAAAAACTACGGAAGGGATCCATCCAGCTCCGCTGCAGACTGACATTGGCTGCCGGAGGCGTGGGATCAAAACGCACCCAGCCGTATTCCCCAAAGGGAACCTCAATCCAGGAGTGAGCATCGGCATTGCGCACCGCCAGATACTGTTCAGCTTCATTCCAACGCCCGCCGATAAACCCATTCACAGAGCGGGTGGGAATATCAATCGTCCGCAGTAACATGGCCATGGCCGTGGAAAAATATTCGCAATGTCCTCGTTGGTTCTGAAACAAAAAACTTTCCAGGGGAGGAAGTTGACCCGGATCCGGCAGATCAAGGGTATAGCGGTAATTCGCCAGCAAATAATCTCGCACAGCCTGCACGCGGTTGTAGTCACCCTCAATTCCCTCGGTAATCTCGACAGCAAGGTCCTGGACCTCTTGACTCAGATCTTCAGGCAGCTGCAGGTACGCCCGTTGTTGCGCTGGGGTGAGACTGTTCAGGATCTGTGCATGGCTGATCCGCTGCAGATCGGGTCCACTCCAGGTGGTGACCAGACTGGTGGCCTCGTACTGATAGGAAACCCGTTCCAGCATGCGGTGGGCTACATCACCCGTTTCACGGATACCAATTAATGAGCGAGAGCGGCGGGAGGGATTCCCCGAGTTGGGATTACTCAACCGCAGACTGATCAGGGGGCGCAGGCTAAACAGAGTACTGGAGTTGATGGGTTCTAGATAAATCTGTTGTTGAATCTGAGGACTCGCGGGATCCTGGAGAAGAGCCTGGACAGCTGGGCTAAGAACAGACTCTGGTAAGGGGTAAGATTGGCGATCACTCGTGGGGACTAAATCCACCTGGTTGAGTGTTCGCGTCCAGGAACGTCCGTCATAGGCATCGTAGGTCAGTCCGTGCCAGTACAGACTTTGAGGACGTTGGGGCCTCGATCCGGTGAATTCCACTCGCATCACGACGGTCGGATCCGACTTGACGGTGCCAAAGCTACCCAGGTTGACCTCTTCACTAAACCCAGTCAAGACTTCAGCAGTGCGAGATTGCTGTGCCAGGAAGCCAAAACCAATTCTGGGAAACGCAAAAAAGAACACTAACGAAATCGTCAACGCCAGTACCGCCAGACCCGCTAGGTTCAGCAGAAAAGGTGTTCCAATTCTGGTTTGGGGCGATAACTGGGTATGAGTCTCCACCTGGATCCTGAGATGATAAAGGGTCAGGCTAATTAGACCTACCACGACATAAACAATAAAAAGAAAGCCAAAACTAATATCTTCATTGAAAATCGTGGAGATCGACATGAGCAGGAATGACAACACCATGGCCTGAATGTAGTCAGCCGCCCGTTCTCGTTGAAACAATTTGGCGGCAGTCAGATACAGCACCAGACCAATGGCAGCATCAAACGGACCGATGTAGCCCAGTAAAGCCGCCAGGATCAATAGCCCCAGAACCGTCAGGGTCAGAGGACGCCAGAGGTTGGCATAGACAGCTGGATCGATCAGAGGAGGCTCACAAAACCAGCTCGCAATGATCGCCATCCCACAGACCAGCCAGACCGGAGGAATAAAGGCTCCCCCAAGCCAGAGAGCTGCAAGTGAGGTGGCCACCAGCACATAGACCCCAAGTTTTTGGAGCGTGTAGATCTTCCAGAGCATGGTCCCCCCCTGAGACACATCCCTTAGCTTAAACCTCCCTAGTTAAATTTTGCTGAGGCCGGAAACAGCACATCCCGAGGAGAAAGTATCCTCCAAAGCTTGGGATCTGGATATGAGCAGCGGTACACTTGCCTCATCCCTAGAGAAAGCACTGGTGAAACTCTCCTTCCCCCTGAAGCTAGGACTTACACTTTCACTTTTGTCTGTTGGTCTGACCAGCACCAGTGTTTTTATTTTTTACTCCCACACGGTCGAAGTGTTCACCGAGCAGATGGCGGCCAGATTGAGGGATCTTGGCCATGCTGGAACCTTTTTGTTTGACAACACGGCGCGAGTGCAAATCCTGGAACTTTCAGAACAGGCCTATGAAGAGCTGATCCCTTTAACTTCAACCCTGCGGCAAATGCCCGCTGGAAAAGCTCGGGAGGGGATTCCAGAGTCTGCGGCCAGGGCACTGATGGCCAGAGATGATTATCAGAATTTAGTCCAGATCCTTAGACGGGTCAATCGCTCCAGTCAACAAACCATCTACCCCTTATCAGATTTGATCCCCCAGGCTGGTGAGGGGGTTGAGGATCCTGTACAAATCTTCAGTTATCTGTTTGTCCCGGTGCCGGAAAACAAAGATTATCATCTGCTCATGACTCTGGCCTCATCACTGCATGAACCGACGGATACCTGGCCAGGCAATCCCATTGGCAATCTCTATGCCATTGCTGATCCGATTTTTGCCAGAGCTTTTGTAACGGGTGAATCTCAGGTAGTCGACACTTTTTATACTGATGAGTGGGGAACTTGGTTTACCTCCGTTACCCCGATCAAAAATGAAAATGGCAAGGTCATTGCCCTGTTAGGGTTAGATGCCGATGTCAGCAGTGAAGTTAATCAGGTGCAACGACTGAAATGGTTATGTGGGAGTGTGATCCTTGGCAGTCTTTTCATTTCGATGGCAGTTTCTGCTCTGCTCAGTCATTGGCTCAGCCGACCCATCGCCATTCTGCACGCAGGGGCAAAACGGGTTCGGGATGGAGATTACCAAACCCATGTGCAGATCGAGAGCCAGGATGAACTGGGAATGCTGGGGGAAACCTTTAACGGCATGGTGGATGCTATTCAGCATTATGCCCTGTCTCTTCATCAACAAAATGAGAAGCTCGAACAACGCGTGAAAGAACGCACACTTCAATTACAGACGGCCAAAAATCTGGCGGACAGAGCCAATCAGGCCAAAAGCCAGTTTCTGGCCAACATGAGCCACGAGCTTCGCACGCCTCTCAATGCGATTATGGGTTTTAGTCAGCTCCTGGAGCAGGTCTCCTGCCTGGCTGGAGCAGAGCGAGAGTATCTCCGGATCATTAACCGCAGTGGTCAGCATCTGCTGGATTTGATCAATGATGTATTGGAGATGTCCAAAATTGAGGCGGGTCGAGTATTGCTCGATCAACAGCCTTTTGAAGTCAATTCACTTTTTGAAGGTCTCCAGGAAATGTTTCACCTCAAAGCTCAAGCGAAGGACCTGAGCCTAGAGGTTGAGTATTCCAGCACCCTCCCCGCCATTATTTCTGCTGATCAGCGCAAATTGAGACAGGTATTGATCAATCTGATCAGCAATGCCATCAAATTCACACAAACCGGAGGGGTGACAGTTCGCCTGGACTATACATCTGGTTGCCTAACCGTAGAGGTTGAAGACACTGGCCCAGGAATTGCTGAAGACGAAATCCAGCAAATCTTTGAACCTTTTGTACAAACGACTATGGGACAGCGATCAGTGCAGGGCACCGGACTGGGGTTGCCCATCAGCCGTCAATTTGTGGAGTTAATGGGGGGAGAGTTGACCGTCCGAAGTACCCCTGGTCAGGGTTCGCGCTTCCGGTTTGCCATTCCTGTTGCGGTTGTCTCCCCATTGGAGGCCCAGTTCCTGCAGCCACAACCCCAGGTGGTCAGACTGGCCCCTGGACAGCGGCAGTACCGGATCTTGGTGGTGGATGATCGGATGGAAAACCGCTGGCTGCTGACCCAGATGCTGGAGAATGTCGGGTTTCTTGTCCGAGAGGCAGAAAATGGGCAGGAAGCCCTGGATATTTGGGAGGCGTGGGATCCTCACCTGATCTGGATGGATATGCGCATGCCTGTCTTGAATGGGTATGAAGCCACTAAGCAGATCAAGAAACAATTAAAAGGCCAGGCTACAGTGATCATTGCCCTGACCGCCAGTGCCTTTGATGAAGAAAAAGCAGTGGTCCTCTCTGTGGGTTGTGATGACTTTGTGCGTAAACCGTTTCGACGGGAGGTGATTTTCAGCAAGATGGCAGAGTATCTGGGCGTGGAATATGAATATGAAAAGCTCGCCCCACCTGTATTACCAGAGTCTGAGCAACCGCTTCCGCCCCTGGATCTATCGGTCATGCCCCTGACATGGGTCATGCAATTGCAGGAAGCTGCTGAACACCTCGATCACAACCGTGTGGATCAGCTAATCCAGCAGATCCCTGAGTCTGAGGCCTTGTTAGCTGCAGAACTCCAGACCCTAGCTTCCACATTTCGCTATGACATTCTTGTCCGTCTATGTCAGACCCCAACAGGACAAGCAAGAGAAGCTTGATCCGCAACCCTCAGGGCAAGATCCGTTGATGTTGATGATCCACAACTGCGTTGATAAATCCCTGAAATAACCGACGGTGACCTGGTTCTGACGCTGAAAATTCGGGGTGCCACTGAATACCAATGGCCCAGGGATGTTGCTGGTGTTCAATAGCCTCAATTAAATCATCGTGGGAATGAGCCGCGATCCGCCAGCCCGGAGGCACAGAACAAATCGCCTGATGATGCCATGACACTACTGATAAAGGAGACTCCTGAACGATCTCTGCAAGTTGGGTATCCGGCATAATGCAAACATCATGTCGAATTGGTTGACGGTATTTGGGACAAAAGTGATCTACTTGTCCAAACCTATCGGGCACATGGGGATGCAATTGTCCCCCACAAACCACGTTTAAGATCTGCATCCCCCTACAAATACCTAACGTGGGAAGATTACGGCACAGGACAGCCTTGGCGAGCGCACATTCAAAGGCATCCCGTTCAGCACAAACAATATGAAGTAAGGGATGATCTTCCCCTCCATAGGTCTGCGGGCTGATGTCTCCCCCCCCTGTCAGAATTAACCCATCCAGCATGTTTACCAAAACATCCACATGGGCTTCCCCGGGAGTTAGCAGAATCGGCACTCCGCCTGCGTCCCGTACAGCATCCAGATACAGACCGGAGAGTTGAAAGCCGCCAGATTGATCACGGTTGCGGGTGGTAAGCCCAATAATCGGTGGACGGATCGATAGGGGTATCACAGCACAGAAGAGAAATCAGGGAAATCAGAGTGGATTTAAGCTTAGCAAGCATTGTCAGAACTGTCACAATCTGTGCTCAAAAGATAGCGGATGACAATCTCCTCGATCTCTGCGGCGATCATCTCAATGGGACGCAGGGCATCCACCTCCCGGATCCGCAGCGGTTCGGCGGCTGCCAGTTGGGCAAACCCCTGGTGTAAGCGGTAGTGAAACTGAAAATCCTGCTGTTCCATCTGATCTGGATTTCCCCGCCGTTGCCGTGCCCGAGCTAATCCGATTTCAGGGGGCAGATTCAGCCACAAGGTCAGATCCGGTTCTAGCCCCTGCGTGGCCATCTGGTTAATCTGTCTAATCAACGCTGGCTCGATCCCACGTCCCATCCCCTGATACACCAGCGTGGAATCGGTAAACCGATCACAAATGACAATCCTCCCCTGCTGCAACGCTGGACGGATCACGGTCTCCACATGCTCAGCCCGATCGGCGGCGAACAGGAATAACTCAGTCCGGACCGAGAGGCCACCGGGAAAAGCCTCCAGCAAAAGATGTCGTAATGCCCGCCCTACCTCTGTGCCTCCTGGTTCACGGGTGCTTAAGCAGGGATACCCCCGAGCCAACAAGGTTGCTACCAGCAGTCCCTGTTGAGTTGTTTTCCCCGCGCCTTCTCCGCCTTCCAGCGTGATCAAGTGGCCTGGGTGGCTTCGCTGCATCTATCTTTTTCGGTTGCTAAACCCACGGACATCGGGCTGTAATTCAAAGGAGTGGCCGGGTACCACCACATAAACCCCACTGATGTTGGTCCGGACCATTCCCTGCAGATCAAGGCCCACTACCCCTTGTGTGAGGCTGTCGTCAATAATTCGCTCCACTTCACTGACAATCTCCTCTTCTACACGCATCGTCTCACTGGGTGAGGCAGTCAGCTGGGGAAAGTCAGCAACAATCGCTTCCGCCAACTGCCGTGTCATTTTGAAATTCAATAGGGTAAGGTTGGATCCACCTAACTGGGGCCCAATCGTATCCTGACGAGAGCGGACCCCCAAGGCCTGCAGGGCGTTCGCGGTTTGGTTTACAGGGATCATACAGGTATCCAGCTTGATAATGGGTACAGAGGACATTAACAAGGTTGATACGCTGGTGAGCTGGACAACGGTAAAGGAGGGTAGGCCATTGTATGAGATACAAAAGTTGCGAAACTCAATCGGGATCTCTTGCGCAGTAACGATGCGTTCATCATCAAACCCGCCGACATTGTCATAGGTGTTACGGGAAGCAAAGCCAGCAAAGAATGAGATCAGCGCTACCAGGGCAATGACGGTGAGGTTCGTGGGCCATTGGGAGCGGCGGGGGGCAGAATCCTGAGGGGGGGAACCACCGAAACCCGTATCGGAGGCAGATCGGTAGGCACTGCCGTATCCAGAGCTGCGGTACTCCCGACGAGCTTGAGATTCTCCACTGGCTGTTGTGGATCGTGAGGTGGGATAAGCCGAACCTCGGGTTGCTGAGGATCCCGAACGCCCATAGCCCGTAGAGTCCGGTGCCCGCCGAGGTGTCAGGGAACTGGAGCGAGGATCCCGTCGAGTGGAGGAAGGTCGGGAACCTGATCGATCCTCCCGCATGGCAGCATCTCTGAGCTCATCCAGCTCCGCCAGATCCTGTTCATCAAAATCGTCCCGTTCTGCCATTGCCCGTCCCTAATTTCACTCAAGCCGCATCTTGCACCCTAGCCTAGCCCAGTTCCAGCAGCTTTGTACGCAACAATGCTAAAGCCTGCCCCCGATGACTGATCGCTTGCTTTTCGGCAGGACTCATCTCGGCAAACGTTTGCTTTCGAGCAGGAACCCAGAAGAGAGGATCATACCCAAATCCGCCGGAGCCCTGAGGCTGAAGCAGGATCTGTCCTTGACAATAGCCTTCCACCACCACCGCCACTTTGGCTTCAGGGGTACAGAGGGCGATGGCACAGGCAAACCTCGCTGTGCGTTGACTCAGATCATTGGGATCCTGTCCCTGTCGTTGCAGTTCAGCTGCCAATTCCTGCAAGAGCCGCTGCATCCGCGCAGGATCGGTATCAGCATAACGAGCAGAGTAGACCCCGGGCGCTCCCCCCAGAGCCTCCACCTCCAGCCCCGAGTCATCGGCAATCGACCAGGATCCAGTGGCACGTGCAACGATCTCCGCCTTTTGTTGAGCATTAGCAGCAAAGGTTTCTCCGGTTTCCTGTAATTGCAGATCCGCAGGTTTGAGCTGCAACTCCCAATGGGATCCGGGCAGGGTCTGAAAAAAGTGGGCAAATTCTTTGAGCTTACCCGGGTTATCACTGGCGAGAAGCAATCGTGTCACGTTAGGTCCACCGACTAGGGATTGATAATTTGGTGAGATTCTTTGCTAAAATTTGGGCCTGAGTAAGATCAGGAAGAATCTTGTCTGCAACAATACCTTGATTTTGTCAGTAAGTTCGGGAGGAACACGACACATATGGCCCAGATTCTCTTGGGTGAGCAGGAGTCCATTGAGTCTGCTCTGCGGCGATTCAAGAAAAAGATCCTGAAGGCAGGGATCATTAGCGAAGTTAGACGCCGCGAACACTACGAGAAACCCAGTTTACGAAACAAACGAAAAATGGCAGCAGCCCGCAAGCACAAGCGACAATTCACACGATAGCGGATGTCATTGATTAACCCGATCACTGCGTACTCCTCAGATTTACCAGCATTACTGACAGGGAATGTTCTGGCCGATCAGGCTGGCTGGGAACACAGCGGCTTTGGCCATTTATGAATCTTCCCTCGGATGTTGCTACGATTCCCTTAGAAAGCCCGACTCAGGCCCTGCGTCTGGTTGGATCAGATGAAGCCAATCTCAAGCTGTTAGGGAAGTTAACAGGGGCAAAGTTAACCTTGCGGGGTCAGGATCTCTGGGTGCAGGGAACCCCTGAGCAGCGTTTGCTGATTCATCAATGGGTGGAATTACTTCAGCCCCTCTGGCAACAGGGCAGTGCTGTATCCCTTGTGGATGCCGAGTCTGCCTACCGCTCGATTGCGCAGGAACAGGTGGCCGAGCAGCGTCAGGCTCAGTCCCATCTTTTGGGTCGGACTCGTAAGGGTGAACAGATCCGTCCCAAGACCCCTAGACAACTTACCTACGTGCAGGCCATGGCTGCCCATGATCTGGTATTTGGCATTGGTCCTGCTGGCACGGGCAAAACCTATCTGGCGGTGGTGACAGCGGTGGCAGCGTTGCAGGCTGGACGATTTGAACGGTTACTGCTCACCCGACCGGCGGTGGAAGCTGGGGAAAAGTTGGGCTTTCTACCTGGCACATTGCAGGAAAAGATCGATCCCTACCTGCGCCCCCTTTACGACGCATTGTTTGAATTGCTGCCCTCGGATCGGATTCCTCGCTATGTGGAACAAGGGGTGATCGAGGTCGCCCCTCTGGCTTATATGCGGGGTCGTACTTTGAATAATGCCTTTATCATCATGGATGAAGCCCAGAACACAACCCCTGAGCAGATGAAGATGGTGCTAACCCGCCTGGGGTTAAATTCCTGCATGGTGGTGACAGGGGATCTGACCCAAACCGATCTGGGCAGCCGCAGTGTTTCCGGCCTGGCGGTGGCGGAGAAAGTGCTGCGGAACATTGACGGCATTGCCTTCTGCTACTTTGATCAACGGGATGTCGTGCGTCATTCTCTGGTGCAGCGAATTGTGGAAGCCTACGACCGTTTTGATCGACAGGATCCAACCTGAGCAAGATCTCGATCATGCGGCTTGCGGAACTGCAGATCACACCCTTCGGCCTTGGCAACTTTCACGGGATCGCTAGGATCGGAACAGTCCTGGGAGGCAATCGGGAGCACTTGGGAGAACACTATGTCTCAGATGCAACATCACAAACCTGTGTGGGCACCAATCGTGATCGGAACCTTGAGTCTGGGGGCATTTATGGGTGGGTTTGCAGGCGTACAGGGACAGCCCACATCGACCCCGCCATACCCCACACCTGCTCCTTCCCCGGTGGCCACCCCCTCTCCGATCCCTGCAGATACAGCCCAGATCCAGGCAGAGATTCACTTTCTGCGTCAAGAACTGCTCCAGATCATGATGCGGTTGCAAACCCTGGAGGCAGAACTTCTTAACTCCTCTCCTCCGGTCATGCCCGTTCTACAGGCTGAAACCGAAGCGAAAGTGGCTACCCCATCCCCTCCCCCAGCCAGTCCCGACCCCACATCCTCCCCCGCGAGCGCCTCGCAAACGCCTTTTTTTCAGGTGGGAACCCAGACGATCAGCCTGCCTGGAGATGTCCTCTTTGATTTTGATCAAGCCACCTTGCGACCGGAGGCCGAAGATCTGCTCGAAACTGTGGCGACCAAGTTGGAGAACATGCCTGGGGCACGCATCCTGGTGGCGGGTCACACTGATAATATTGGTGGAGAAGAGTATAACTTAGCGCTCTCGCTGCGGCGGGCAACGGCGGTGCAGGATTACCTGATTGATCTCATGCCAGACGAGCGACAGGAAGATTTTAGCTGGTCCGCAACAGGGCTAGGGGCGAGTCAACCCATTGCCAGTAACAAGACCGAATCGGGTCGGCAACAAAATCGCCGCGTGGATATTATCCTGGCCCCTTGATTTGCAGGTGGATGTAGAGAAAGTATGATATCAGGATCATGGCTGCACAGGTAAATGGGACAGGAAGTCAGCACCAGTCATTTTCTTCGCCAGGACTTTGTGGAGTTTGCTGATCATCTGCGTCAGGAAACGGAGTTACTGCAGGAATGGTTTCAGCAAGCCTATCTCGATCCAGAAGAGGGGTTCGGGGGCTTTGAACTGGAGGCGTGGCTGGTGGATCAAGAGGTGAATCCCAATCCCATTAACCAGCTCTATCTGCAGGAAGTGCAGAATCCACAGGTGGTTCCGGAACTGGCCCGCTTCAATGTAGAAATTAACGCCGATCCCCAGCCACTGAAGGGGAAGGCTCTCCATCAGATGCATCAGGCCCTCAGTCAAACCTGGACCCACTGCTGTCAAACCGCCTCGCGTCTGGATGCTGATCTGGTGATGATTGGGATCCTGCCCACCCTTCAGCAACAGGATCTACATTTGGGCAATATGTCGCCGCTGCAGCGCTATCAGGCCCTCAATGAGCAGGTGCTCAGCCACTGTCAGGCTGGCATGCCCCTCAATATTAAAGGTGGAGACCATCTCTGTGTGGATCACCCCGACATCATGCTGGAGTCCGCCACTACCTCGTTTCAGGTTCATCTCCAGGTTTCTCCCGATCGAGCTGCCCGTCTCTATAATGCCTCTCTCTTGGTGTCAGCAGCCCTGGTGGGCATCGCCAGCAACTCTCCGTTTCTCTTTCAACAGGATCTGTGGCAGGAGACGAGAATTCCCCTGTTTGAACAGGCACTGGGAAGCATTGCTCCTCCTCAGGCGGGTTACCTGGATCGCGTGACTTTTGGATCGGGGTACGTCAGCCAATCCCTGCTGGAATGTTTTCTGGAGAATCTCAGCTACTATCCCGTGCTTCTCCCTGTAATCCAGACTACGGATGCCTTCAATCTGGCGCATCTCCGTCTGCACAATGGCACCATCTGGCGCTGGAACCGTCCCCTCATAGGATTTAACGCCCACCACCAACCCCATCTGCGGATCGAGCAACGGGTTTTTCCGGCAGGACCCACCGTCACCGATATGATTGCCAATGCGGCCCTCTTTTACGGTCTGGTGTATGGGTTGGCGGCCCTGCCCCAGCCTCCTGAGGAACGGTTATCTTTTGAGTTAGCTCGCGCCAATTTCTATGCAGCTGCAGAACGAGGATTAGGGGCCGAGGTGATCTGGCTGGATCAGCACCCCTACCGGCTGGGAGATCTGTTGCAGCAGGAACTTCTGCCTCTGGCTTATGAGGGGCTAACCGGACTGGATCTGGCTTTAGAAGATATCCAATACTATTTGGGGATCATCGCCGCCCGTCTGCAAACAGGACAAACCGGAGCCGTCTGGCAGCGGGCCTATGTCGCAAAGCATGGAAAAGATATGCAACAATTGACCCGCGCTTATCTTCATCACCAGCAAAGCGATCAGCCTGTTCACACGTGGAATCTTGACTAGCATGTTAACGGTATTGGATACCCTGCCCACAGGCCTACTCCAGCGGCAGGCCTCCGAACTCTATCAGATTTTGCCAGGCCCCACCCTGATCCATTTGCCGGGACGGCGGCAGCCGCCTTTACTTGTATCGGTCCTTCTGCATGGCAATGAGATTACAGGCTGGCTAGCGTTACGCAAGCTGTTACAACACTATCAGCAGAAAGCGCTTCCCCGTGCCCTATCCGTGTTGATCGGAAATGTCGAAGCAGCCCGTTGGGGACAACGCCACCTGGATCATCAACCGGACTTCAACCGCATCTGGACAGGAGGAGATCGCCCGGAGCATCGCATGGCTGAGCAGGTGATTGCCGAAATGAAACAACGGGGCCTGTTTGCCAGTGTGGATGTGCACAACAACTCCGGTCGCAACCCCCATTACGCCTGTGTCAACCGCACCGATCCTGCCCACCTGCATCTGGCGACCTTATTTGGCCGTACAGTTCTCTATTTCACCAAACCTGAGGGTGTTCAGACCATGGCGATGGGGCACTATTGTCCTGCCGTGGTTCTGGAATGTGGTCTGCCGGATCAACCCCACGGGACGGACCATGCCTACGAATTTTTACAGGCCTGTCTGCACCTGTCCCACTTACCCGAGCGACCCGTGCTAGCTCAGGATATCGATCTGTTTCATACTGTGGCGGTGGTCAAGATCCCCCATGAAGTGAATTTTGGATTTGGGGATCTGGAGAGCGAGACCTGCAGTTACGACATTCTTTTCCCCGCCGATCTGGATCATCTCAACTTTCAGGAACTTCCACCCCATACCCCGCTGGGACGCATCAACGGTGGATTTCGTCTGGATGTGCGAGATGAAACTGGGGAGGAAGTTAGCCAGCGCTACTTTTACACCCAATCTGATCGAGTTCTGACCGCGGTCCCCGTCATGCCCGGCATGCTTTCCCTCAATAGCCGCATCATCCGCCAGGACTGTCTCTGCTACTTAATGGAACGCTATCCTCTCCCCTCCACACCCCAGCCGATCCCCGCCTGACCCAGATGGCCTCCGTGTGCCCTAACAAAGACCATAGCCAGTGCTGGGTCGGGAGTACCACAAGCGGGAAGGGAAATCTGCCGATCTTCGCAACCATTGCTACATCAATCGAGCTTTTTTTACCTGGAGTCCTTGCCTATGGTAAAGGTTGTTCAGGTCGCAATGCCTCAGTCCGGAGAGGGATGATCATGAGTATTGGTGAAACCGATACCCACCTCACTGAAATTCTTCAGCAGGACCTATCGCCTCTGCACCTGAAGGGGCTAGTGCGGCGTGAGGCTCGCCATCTGCACATCCTCCTTTCTCGTCCAGAACGAATCCCAGCCTATTACCCCGAGCTGGTGGATCGGATCCAGGAGCAGCTGCAAACTCAGAAGCTCTTGAGCGGGATCGATGCCATCACCTATTACGGGCGGGTGGCGGGGAATACCGAGTTTGAATGGACAACCACCTCCAAACTGGACTCCTACCACATCATTGCCCGTGCTCTGCAGCGAGACTTTTCCCGTCTCAAAATCAGGGTTTTTGTCAAGCAGAAACACCGCCACCTCCATGTCCACCTGATTCGTCCCCAGCATATCTCTGTGAACTATCCCGCCCTGCTACGCCTGATCCGCACCTCTCTGCGCTCCCTGCATCTAGAGGAGGTGGAGGCCCTCAACGTCTGTGGGCGAGTCTCCGGTGAAACCCATTGGGAATGGCAGGTCACCTCCAAGCTGGAGGCAGAGGATTTCCGGGATCGAGATGGCACCACCATTCACATGCCCGATGCGGAAAGTCCTCGTGTGATTCGTCCCACATCCCCTCCCCTTCCACTGATGCATCAGCATTCCAAACGGCAGCAACTGGTTTGGCTGAGTGTTGGGGGTGGTCTGCTGGTGGGGCTGATCCTGATCCTGGTGTTATAAGTTCCCTTTTCCTAAGAACCCAGATAAGGAGATCCGACCCCTCATGCATACTCCTGAGTACACCCAATCCCTTATGCCCAAGATTCCGGTGATCGGTCAGAATTGGCTGAGTTTGTTGCTGGTTCATCCCCTCAAGGGTTTACCCGAGGAACCGGATGTTCCGAGCCAGGCGATGCTGATCACAGATGAGTACACCACAATTGGCCGCAGCTCCACCTGCCAGGTGATGATCAAAGAGCGTTTTATTTCGCGGGTGCATGCCACCATCTGGCGCGAGGCTGCCACCCAGGGAGTGGTCTACTGGTTGCATGATGGGGATCTGCAGGAAAGTAAACCCAGCTCCAACGGCACCCTTCTCAAAGGGGAACGCCTGCAATGGCCCTGTCAACTGGCGGATGCAGCCTGGATCCAGCTAGGCAACCGGATATTTCTAAGCTTTCATGAGGTGCGACTGCCCACACCCTCTGAACAGCAGCGCCACGAGGTTCTGGCCGATCTGCTGGTGGAGGCGGGGTTAATTTCTCTGGCCCAGTTACAAATGGCCCGAGCAACGATGAAAGAGCGTGCTTGCCTGCTGGGGGAAGTGCTGGTTCAAGAAAAATTTCTCTCTTCCCAGACGCTGGAATTTATGGATCAGATCGACACGATTACCCTGCCTTTGGGGGCTGGAAAACCCCCTCTGGGTGAATACCTGAAAGCCGCTGGACTGGTCACCGAAGAACAGATGAATGCAGCCTTGCAAATGCAAAAGCGGAACCGCATCTATTTTGGGTTGAATCTGGTCAAAGAAAAGATCCTGAGTGAAGCAACCCTGGACTTTTTTATGAAACGCTATCAACACCTGGATCGCTCCTTTGCCTCCACGATGGAACAAAGTGCCATGGGAAGCATGAGCAGTTAAATCATGTAGGGCTGCAGCACCGATCGGTGTCGTTCCTGGCTCAAAATCAGGGTGGGAAAAGACTGCCGACCATAGTCTTGCCCTGGATGCAACGGGAAGGGAGGCCGGTCATCCAGCGGGATCCAGACACCCCCTGCCGCCTGCACAATCACCCAGACCGCCGCAATATCCCAAACCTTAGGAGTTTGCTCCACAGCCCCCAAAAAGGTTCCCGAGGCCACCAGAAGCATATTGTAGGCCGCCCCTCCCAGCATTCTCACCTTACAGGGAAACTGGGGTGTGATCCGGTGGGTACTGCGCGAACAGAAGTTAAACAGCTGGTTGGGACCCAGGTCTGCTGTACTAGTGGAAATCCGCTGCTGATTTCGCCATGCTCCCTCTGGGTGGGGCTGCTGATCCATGATCACCTCTCCCCAGAAACCATAGTAGGTCTGGCGCAGCGGCGGCAAGTGAACTAGGCCAAACACAGGCATTCCCATGTACAGGAGGGCAATGGACGTACCCCAGATCGGAATCCCACGGGCAAAGTTGGTGGTGCCATCCAGCGGATCCACGACCCAGCACCAAGGGGTATCCGGAAAGGTATGCTGCAGTTCTTCACTGAGATAGCCATGCTCAGGAAATGCAGTCCTGATAGCCTTTTGCAGGTATTGATCCGCCCACTGATCTGAGGCCGTGACCAGGCTGCCGTCTTGCTTCTCACGGGCCAGTGCTCCACCAAAGTCCTGCAGCAGTTGTTCTCCCACCTGATCGGCTAGCTGCTGACTAAATTCAAGAATATGGGTCCAAAACTTGCTCATGAAGACAGTGCCTACCCCCCTTGGTTTACCTTTCTTGATGTTTTGAGAGGCAAGAACCGCACCATGTTAAACTCTGTTTCGATAATGAGCGATTCAGCCATAAGGATTTTAGATATGCCTCTGATGATGCTACTCGCAGCCCTGCCGGAAGGCTTTGAGATTTTTGATCCCCTTGTTGATTTGCTGCCGATCATCCCTGTGCTCTTCCTATTGCTGGCGTTTGTCTGGCAAGCCGCAGTGGGCTTTAAGTAAGTCCTCGGGTTTTAACAACCCTTTTCCTTGGCCGAGCTCAGCTCGGTTTTTTTATTGGCTGAGTGGATCGGCATGCCTCTACCCTTTGTTCTCTGCCCCAATGGTAAAGATTGTTAAAATCGCTAAAGCTAGGGTGGGGGTGAGGTGATCCATGTCCAATCAGAATCAGATCCAGGTGCGTGGAGCACGACAGCACAACCTGAAAAATGTGGATCTGACCATCCCCCGCAATCAACTGGTGGTGTTTACAGGCGTCTCCGGATCCGGTAAATCCTCTCTGGCTTTTGACACCATTTTTGCTGAGGGGCAACGGCGTTATGTCGAGTCCCTGAGTGCCTATGCCCGCCAGTTTTTAGGACAGCTGGATAAACCTGAGGTGGATCAGATCGAGGGACTCAGTCCGGCCATCTCTATTGATCAAAAATCCACCAGCCATAATCCCCGCTCTACCGTCGGCACCGTTACCGAGATCTACGATTACCTGCGTCTCCTTTTTGGGCGGGCGGGTGTTCCCTACTGTCCCCACTGTCAACGCCGGATCATGCCCCAGACCGTGGATCAGATCGTGGATCAGGTGATGGCCCTGCCGGATCGTACCCGGTTTCAGCTTCTGGCCCCGGTGGTGAATCAGCAAAAAGGTACCCATGTGAAGTTGCTCCAGAGCCTGGCCCAGCAAGGCTTTGTGCGGGTACGGGTGGATGGAGAAGTCAAGGATCTCAGTGAGTCGATCCAATTGCCTAAAAATAAAAGCCACAGCATTGACGTGGTGGTGGATCGGTTGGTGAAAGGACCGGATATTCAGGAACGGTTGGCGGATTCCCTGACCACTTGCTTACGCCAGGCGGATGGGGTGGCGGTGGTGGAGTTAATGCCCCGAGAAGGAGAAGAGTCAGAACTGGTCCAGAAGGTAGCCGAAGCTGCTGGGCAATATATCAACGGCAAACCCACAGAGCTGATTTTTTCCGAGAAATTTGCCTGCCCGGAACATGGTTCAGTCATGGACGAGCTTTCCCCGCGGCTGTTTTCCTTCAATTCTCCCATCGGAGCCTGTCCCACCTGTCACGGCCTGGGGGTGGAGCACAAATTTAATCCCGAGCGGATTGTGCCCGATCCTGCACTGCCTGTGTATGCCGCCATTGCCCCCTGGGCGGAAAAGGATAACCCCTACTATCTCTCCGTGCTGGTGGGGGCAGCCAAGGTGTTTGGGTTTGAGATCAGTGATCGCTGGCACGACCTCAACCCGGCCCTGCAGGAGATCCTTCTCTACGGATCGGATCAGGAGATCTTCATTGAGGGCGAGTCCCGTTACCGTGAGGGCAAAGGCTACTTCCGCCGTTTCGAGGGTGTGATTCCCCAGTTGGACCGTCACTATCGCGAAACCACCTCTGACACTTATCGCCAGAAGCTGAGTGCCTTCATGACCAGCTACCCCTGCTCCGCCTGTCAGGGGGCAAGGCTGCGTCCGGAAGCCCTGGCGGTACGCATGGATCGCTTCTCGATTCAGGATCTCACCGATGCTTCTGTGCAGGACTGTCTTCACCATCTGGATCACCTCCAGCTCACCCCGCGTCAGGCGCAAATTGGGGATCAGGTGCTGCGGGAGATCCGGGCCCGTTTGCAATTCCTGCTGGATGTGGGGCTAGATTACCTGACGCTGGGGCGCCCGGCCATGACCCTCTCGGGCGGGGAAGCGCAACGGATCCGTCTTGCCACCCAGATCGGCTCAGGGTTAACGGGGGTGCTATACGTGCTGGATGAGCCCTCTATCGGTTTGCATCAGCGGGACAATGATCGTCTCCTCAAAACCCTGTTTCGCCTGCGGGATCTGGATAACACCCTGATCGTGGTGGAGCATGATGAAGACACTATCCGCACTGCGGATCATGTGGTGGATATCGGGCCTGGGGCGGGGGTGCATGGAGGTGAGGTGGTTGTTCAGGGGACTGTGGCGGATCTGGAGGCCTGCGAGCGCTCGATTACCGGGCAATATCTGTCGGGCAAAGTGCAGATCGCTACCCCCTCTGAGCGTCGTCCCGGTAAAGGGCAATCCCTGATCCTGGAGGACGCCCACCACAACAACCTCAAACACATTACCGTCCATTTCCCGCTGGGGAGACTGATCTGCGTGACGGGAGTCTCTGGCTCAGGTAAATCTACACTGGTGAACGAGCTGTTGTACCCTGCACTGCGGCATTACCGGGGGGATAAGGTTCCCAAACCCAGCGATCTGGGGGACTTAAAGGGCGTCCAGTTCATCGACAAGGTGGTGGTTATCGATCAATCCCCCATCGGGCGGACCCCCCGCTCCAATCCGGCCACCTATACCGGCGTGTTTGATCCGATCCGGCAGTGTTTTGCCCAAACTCTGGATGCCAAGGCGCGGGGATATCAATCCGGTCATTTCTCCTTCAACGTCAAGGGGGGCCGCTGTGAGGCTTGCAAAGGTCAGGGGGTGAATGTGATTGAAATGAATTTTCTCCCCGACGTGTACGTCAACTGTGAAGTCTGTGGCGGGGCCCGGTACAGTCGCGACACCCTGCAGGTGAAATACCGGGGCAAGACTATCTCAGAGGTGCTGCACATGACCGTGGGGGAGGCGGTCGACTTCTTTGCCAGCATTGCCCCCGCCGCCAAGATCTTACAAACCCTGAGCGATGTCGGTCTGGACTATATTCAACTGGGTCAACCGGCCCCTACCCTCTCCGGGGGTGAAGCGCAACGGGTGAAACTGGCTACCGAGCTGGCCCGCCGATCCACAGGCAAGACCCTCTATCTTCTGGATGAACCTTCCACCGGACTCTCTTTCTACGATGTGCATAAGTTGTTGAACGTGCTGCAGCGACTGGTGGAATCCGGCAATACGGTGGTGGTGATTGAGCACAATCTGGACATTATTCGCTGCGCTGACTGGATCATTGATCTGGGGCCAGAAGGCGGTCACCGTGGGGGAGAAGTGATCGCTGAAGGCACCCCAGAACAGGTGGCTGCCAACCCCCGATCCTACACAGGCCAATACCTCAGCCAGGTGCTCAAACGCTATCCCGCCCTTGCCGAAGCCAGTTAAGTCAACTCATGTTGGGGTTATGTTGCCAGCTTCACTCTGGACTTGCGGATAAAAAGAGGGATCCCTGGGGGGCTGGTCACCGCCGTCACGGATCCAATGGACTTCTCACCCTGCGACCCCCTTTGTTGAGCACTTGAGTATAGATCATGGTGGTTTTGACATCCTTGTGGCCCAGCAACTCTTGCACCGTGCGGATGTCATAGGCGTTTTGCAAAAGATGAGTGGCAAAGCTATGGCGAAAGGTGTGGCAACTGACCCGTTTTGAGATTCCTGTCTTTTGGGCAGCTTGCTTAATCGCCCGTTGTACTCCGGATTCATGAAGGTGATGACGGCGGGTGATGCCAGTTCTAGGATCCTGAGATAATCGCTCTGCCGGAAAAACATATTGCCAGATCCATTCCCGCTCCGCATCGGGATACTTGCGCTCCAAAGCAAAGGGCAGATCAACAGATCCGTATCCCTGCTCCAAATCCTGCTGATGCTGTCGCTTCACCCAGCGCAAGTGCTCTTGCAACGGATCTACTAAGGTTTCTGGCAGCATTGTTAATCGGCTTTCGATCCCTTTGCTATTGCGAATTGCCAGTTGACGTTGGGCAAAATCCACATCTTTGACTCGGACAACTAAGCGTAATGTAGGCTGAGTCTTCACTTTAACAAGTAGCAACATAACCTAACAGACCGCTGCACCAGATCACCCAATTAATCTGCGTCATTGGGAATGTGGTAACCTGTGAGCTTTAACCCACATTCCGCAGGGCAGCTAGGCTAGCTGATAATATTGCCGAGTCTGCTCT
>CAYMOX010000040.1:19332-44142 GCA_964392245.1 uncultured bacterium | reverse complement strand
CGGGAAAGTTTTCGCCAGGCTTTGCACTGGGATCCCAACCTCGCTGTGGCTCAACAGGCCGTGGCGGACCTGGAGGGAAGCCCCCTGCCCCTGCCGGATTTGAAACAGATTCCCCATTCCCCTCAAGCACAACCAGATTCTGAGTCCCGAGAGAGAGAGGGGCGGCACTCCCTGATCTCAGATCCCCCCCAGTCAGAGGATCTTTCCCAGAGCGAGGAAACGGGGTCCACGATTAAAGATCAATAAGACCATAGGTGAGAGCATAGCGGACCAGCTCGGTGCGGGTACTGGTCCCGGTTTTGTTGAGCAAGCTGGTCACAATCTTCTCCACATTGCGAACACTGACATTTAATTGCTTGGCAATCTCTTTGTTCATCAATCCCTCGGCCACCTTTTCCAGAACTTCCTGTTGCCGTTGGGTTAAATCCACCTGAATGGGAGGGGGTAGGGATGCTTGAGAATCCAGTTTTGGCGTTCCCGCTGCTCCAGAGGACTGGGAGGAAGGAGTTAGTTCCGCCAGTGTCTGCCGGATCGAATCCAGTTCTCGGGCCACCACCGCAGGCAGGGAAACCGACCGGGAACGCTGTATCTGGTTATCCACCATCGCCACCAGTTCATCCGGATCAAAGGGCTTGGGCAGATAGGCATCCACCCCTGCTCGGTAGCCCTGAATCCGATCAGCAGTCATGCCTTTGGCTGTTAGAAAAATAACAGGCAGGTGACTGTAGGCCTCCATCTGACGCAATTGCTGCAAAAACTGATATCCATCCATACCCGGCATCATGATGTCGGAAATCACCAGATCTGGCTGGATCGACCCCAGCACCTGAAAGGCTTGCTGAGCATTGGCTGCAGTGGTGACTTCCAGACCGTGATCTTCGAGATAGGCTTGCACCGCCTCTCGCAACCCTGGTTCATCATCCACCAGCAACACATGGGCAGAACGGGATGGGGATTTAGGATCCATGCTCAACCTCCGAAAGCTTGACAGTCTGGCGGGGAAAGTGCAGTTGAAAGCAGGATCCCTGCCCTGGGGTACTGGAGACTTCAATGTTGCCCCCCATGCGGTAGACCAAGCTGGCACTGATGGCTAGACCCAGCCCATGTCCGGGTTGCCCAAGGTGAGCACGATAGTAGGGCTCAAAGATGCGCTGCAGATTCTCTGGGGCAATTCCGTAGCCTGAATCGGCAATTTCGATGATCACCTCTTCATTGCGGTGATACAGCGAGAACCAGAGACCTCCCCCAGCCGGTGTGTATTTGCAGGCATTATCCACCAGATTACCTAACACCTGCCGCAAGGCCAGCGGATCCAGGGAGAGGGGAGGCAGATCGGTAGGGTCGGGATCCAGATGCAGATGCAAGGTGAGGTGCTGAGCTTCCGCCAGAGCCCTGAAGACCGGGATCAAAGTTTCGACAAAGGCTGTTGGAGCCAGTGACTGCAACACCAGGGCAGGGGGAGACGCGGTGGAGGTTTCCTGTTCAAACTGATGTAGCAAGCCCTGCAGGTGATGACATTCCTGTTCAATACTCCTGCCAATCCAGGCATTGGGATCTTCGGGGGGCAGTCGTTTTTGCAGCAGACGAGCCAGCGTATTCAGGGTCGTCAGAGGATTACGCACCTCATGCAACAAGGTGGCGACCTGTTGGGTCGGAATCCAGGCGGGAGCAGCATCCTCTGACCCCACGGTAGAACGTTGAGAGCCTTCCCATGATATCGGAGAGTTATGGTTGGAGATGTCAACGCTTGTCATAACCTTGCTACTTGACCCTAGGTACATCACAACGAGGGCAGGTGCTACAGCTGTCTTGGCAGGTAAATGGTAAAAGTTTCTCCCTGTTGCGCCTTCTGTCGAAAGGTGAGATGGCCCCCCAAAGCTCGAAACAAGGTGCGCGTTACAGGCAAACTCAAACTGATCGCCCCTGTATCAGGTTGTAACACCAGGAGCTGGCCAATCGCCTGCAGGGGTGAAAGTGTAGCTGGAGTCTGGCCTGGCTTACTCTCAGCACTATCCACATGGAATTGCAGTTTGACCTGTTCACCTGCACTGACCAGTTGCGCCCGAATCTGACTGCCAGGTGGAGAAATACGGGCAATTCGATCGATCAGCCCAAACAGAACATTGTTCAGGGTCTGGGGATCGCTGACGACATCCGGCAAGTCATCGGGGACATCCACCGACAACTCGGAGCCGCGGCGGCGCACCTGATCCTGCCACTGGGGTAAATTCTGCCGCACCAGATCCACCAGAGCTGTAGGTTCTAAATGGAGCCGCTTGGGGTGGGGCTCGGTGGCCTGAAAGAAGAGGTTAAAGCGGTTGATCTGTTCTTTACACTCGCGCTCTGCCCGTTCCAGACTTTCTTTGGCCTTGGCAGGGAGCGCGGGTTGCTTCAGGGCTCGATGAATATGGGTTCGGATCACCGTCAGGGGGGTGAGCACCTCATGCATCAAGGCCCTCAATAAACGAGTTTCTGACAGCTGTTCTGGCTCGGCTGGAGGAACGGGCTCCGGGGCTGAAGGGGGCTCTGAAGCAGACATCACCGTCTGGGATGTTGGTGCCTGATCCTCTGACCAGGCCACGGTAGCAGGCAGCTGGGCCGGAGGAGAACCATCAAGCCCTGCAGATCCTGACAGCAACAACAGACTGCTGTAGCGTGTTACTAGCCGATAATGGGGCTGGCGTGGGGGAAAGTGGTGGAGCAACAGATCCCAGGCGGCCAGGCGCTCCGGCCCTACTCGACCAATGCGAGTTGACAAACTGGAACACACTCGCCCCAGGACTTCAGGTTCAAAGGACACCATCATCCCAGGTTGGCCAGTGCGGGGATGGACACCCTGTAGAGCGACAGCCGCAAACAAAGGGGTCAACAGTAACAGAAATTGTTCCTGCAGGAGTGGATCCTGAGCAGGCAGAGAGAGGGTGATCGGCTGAGTGCTGGCGGAATTAACGGCCTTGCTGTCGGAGGCAAATAGCCATAGACAGGGCAGAACCTGTCCTAGAACAGGAGAAGGAGTCTGATCGGCGGGAGGCAAGGCCAACGGCAAGGGCACCTGTTCCGGCCAAGTCTCATAGGGCAGCCAGATCTCGGGGCCACTCGCCACCATCCCCTGTTGTCCCGTCTCGCACCAAAGCTGACAAAGGGCAGTGATCACCCGCAACCAGGTGGAGGTCTCCGCACCGGGGATCCATTCTGGCAAGGGCCGTTGAGACCAAAGGACAGCAGAAAGCGACGGTAAGTCCTGACCACCGATCATGGTCCCAGAGCCAGGGGGATGGGGGAGCCTTTGCAGGGATTCAGCTTGCATAGGATCTGAGAGGCTGACACTGGCAACTGACTAGCTCCACCTTAGCGGCAATTGTCAAGACCTGTCTGACCGGAAAACCCTACATTGCGGCACGGATCTCCAACGCAGGTGGCAAGAGGCTTCAGGCCAGGTGATGAAACAGCCGCTCAAATTCCCAGCGCATTAGGGACCAGGTACCAACGCGAGTCACCAGCAGAGAGTCCTCCCCAGCATCCTGCAAACGCCGTTTCCAATGACCGATGCTGTCAGGATGAGTCATCCAAAACTTGACTACCTCATCTAACAGAGACTCCAGATCCCATCCCTGGGGCGGCAATGAGGTTTCAATGGAGGTAAGACAGGCATCCAGAGTACAGGTGTGGACTCCGACATAAGCCACAGCAGGGCGTGGGGAACCCTGTCCTGTTGCCTGTTGTTGATGCTTAAAAAAGTGGAGAATTGGAGAAACACCAAGAATTTCGAATGTATAATTCATCGGCTGACTCGCACTGAACTGACAGAGGTTAACTCAGGTTAAATCCTCAACCCGGCCCAAATTGACATTCATTATACTAAGCAAGTCAAAGATCTTCCTGCCCCACATCTTTCTTCGCAAAACTAGCGCCAAAGAGGTCGGAGTGCTAGCAGAAAAGGCAGTCAAGAGATATATCTAAGCACACAAATCAGCTTGCAAGCTTGGTTGCTGAACAACCCCAAACCTACTCAGTAGTCAGGGTCTGCTGCATATCAACGGTTTCAGTCTTAATGCTTCGAAAACCAGCAGCACTTGTATATTTTGTGTACTCCTCCATTGACATCTCGATGATGTAATACTGAGCCTTAATCTCATCACCAAACAAGATTTGATCTTTGTTTTTCAGGTCAGCAACAGTACAGCGTTTCTCATTAACACGAATCCCATTCAGACTGGGTTTACCTGTGGCATTGCCATCAATGATCCGGTAGGAGTAGCCACTCGGCACGGGCACTCGCAGCAGAATCGCGTGTTGTCGAGATACTCCGGACCCATTCAGGACAATCCCGCAGGTGGGATCCCGTCCTAATGAATAGGTGGCGGCTTCTAAGCCCACGGCCCGCCGTCCCTGCTGGTCATCGATCACGAGAATATGGCGCGGTTGGATAGAGTTTGCTTGAGTCACAGGCACCTCCCACTTTCAGTCGGGTTAGGCTGTCCACTCTCACCATTGATGTCCTGAGAAACTCGGAAACATAAGGCATCTTATCGGCCCCCCTGAATTCCATAGTAGCCATAGTTACCCGCCCCAGGGAACAACTTAGAGATTGAATGCTGGCAAAGGCGTTGAGTGGTTGACCTCCAGTGCCGTCGTTTGCATCGCAACCATCAGTGCTTCCACCAGCACCGGAAACGGCAGATGGTGAATATCCGAGCCGGGGGCACAGGCCACTTCCGCCACCTGTCTTAATTCCAATGAGGTGAGGGAGGTCAGACCCAGATCGGCAAGCGTCACAGGCAATTGAACCCGGCGATAGAACTCAATCAACTGTTTTCGAGCCATGACCGCCAGCTGGCTGCCCTGCAGAATTTCTTCCAGCCGCAGCTGCACCAGGATGCCAAAGGCCACCTTGTCTCCATGCAAATGTTGAGGGTGGTGGATCAGGTGGGTAAGCCCATTGTGAACTGCATGGGCAGCAACCGTTCGACACTGAGCTCCCCCCAGCCCGCCAACGACCCCCGCCAAGCAAATACAGGCATCCACCACCTGATACCACTCGGAACTTCCCGGAAACTGCAAGGCGCTCTCGGCATGCTGGAATAGGAGATCTCGCAAGACCCGAGCCTGCTGCAAGGCAGCAATGATCAGAACATCTTTGCAAGCACCACTGCTGATGGAAGCTTCGTACCATTTCGCCAGAGCATCGCCGATCCCGGCTCTCAATGTGGCGATCGGAGCTGTGCGCAAGATGTCATAGTCCAGCACAACTGCCTGGGGAGTTTGGCTGAGAGGAACATCCTGGAGAAAAGCCCCCTGAGGAGAATAGAGGTTCGAGAGCGCACTCCAGGCCGCGCAGGTGGCTGCAGAAGTGGGAACCGTCAGCATCGGTCGCTGCAGGTGGTGGGCCACCAGTTTGGCACTGTCCAGCGCCTTTCCCCCACCCACCCCAATCACCCCTGTGATGGTCAGCGAACGCCCCAGATCCACCAGCCGCTGCACTTCCGCTTCGGTAGATTCACGTCCAAAAGTTGCCCACTCCACCTCCTGCACAGCATGTTGATGCAGATTAAGTTGGAGAGGCTCCTGCACACAAGTCAGACTGCGGGGTCCACCCATGATCAGTACCCGTGGTCCCACAAACTGGAGAGGTACGCTGGCAAGAATCCCCTCTCCTCGATAAACAGCAGCAGGAGCAGCATGAATCACATCCTGGGGACGCAATGCTGAGGAAGACATCATAGACATTCAGACAATTCATAGGGTGGATCTAGACTAACCCACCTCTATCCCTGGATCACAGCAGCCGAGAGTCTGGGAGAGAAAACGGGACCCAGGTCGGATCCCGTCAGCGAAATATCTGGATAAACAAAGACTAACTCACTTTCGGGGGCTTGGGATGTCTCTGCTGCGCCCTGTTCCAGTCTTTGGAGTTCAGGCTTCCACGGGTAACTCATGGAACTCCGGGTTATACACCATCACGCAATTGCGCCCCATGGCCTTGGCAGAATAGAGGGCTTGATCGGCAGCAGCAATCAGATGGCTGGCGGAGGTGATCTCCATCAAAGGCATACTGGCGAGTCCTATGCTGGTGGTCAAGGAAATGAGCTGTCCTCTATAGTCCAGGATTAAGCGTTCCACCTGGCAGCGCAGTCGATTCGCCAGGGATAGACCCAGATCACCTTCAGCATCACGGGTGAGGACCACAAACTCTTCCCCACCATAACGGGCAAAGATATCCTCATTGCGAATATTGATCTGCACCCGCTCGGCAAACTGGGCCAGCACCCAATCTCCTGCCAGATGCCCATAGCGATCATTAATCTGCTTGAAATTATCCAGATCAAAAAGCAACAGGGATAAAGAGGACTGGTGCCGGAGCGAAAAGTGAACTTCGCTGTCTAACCGATCCATGAAATACTGCTTACTGTACGCATTGGTAAGGGAGTCGCGCAGTGCCAGATCGCCTAACTGCCGCGCCACCTTTTCCTCAAGCTCATCGCAATAGGTAAATCTCAGGAGGGTGGAGGGACCCAGTTGAATTTTGTCTCCATCCTTTAACACTTCCCGCCAGATCCGCCGACCATTTAAGTAGGTGCCGTTGCTGCTATTGCGATCCTCCAGAATCACCCCTTCAGCCTCCATCAGGATGCGGCAGTGCTCCCGAGAAATACCGCTTCCCTGCACTCGCAGATCTGCTACCGATCCTCTCCCGATTACAAGACTGGAGCGAAGAGGATAGAGTTTACCGATCTCAAAACCCATCAAGGTGATCAAGCAGGGACGTGTCCGTTGCAGTTGCTGTGCCGACAAGTAGGCCACTTCCGGAATCATGGTCGTCTCATCTTCGTCAGTGATCTGGTCTGAGACAGGAGAACGGTTGTCCATAGGTCTAAGCAGAGAAGAACGCAACAGACTGCACAGGGGGACTCAACCACAGCCATCACACTGGTTCATCACGTTCAGTCTGAAGTCTGAATACAGTGAGATATCTCACACTTGACTAGGTAGATTCTATTATTCTGAAGAATCGGTCTCCTCAGGGACAAGGGCGAAAAGGAGGATTGTTTTAGGCATTATCGCTGATCGGGTTGGGCGAAACAGCTGTAACGTTGCCAGGTTGGGGCGCAGTTCTCCGCAAATTAAGACTCAGGTCAAGAGAAAAAGCCGCAAGCAAGCAGATTAAATCTCTGGGGTGCAGTCAAGTTTGTTCAACATTCACTTTCAGAAAACGGGATCGCAGCCTGAAGGGTACACTGGAGAGGTGTCAACCACAGCCTCTGGATCTTCAAGGTTATGAATCCAACCCCTCCCTCAAAATTGCGCTCCTTCCTCAGTATTTCCCTCTTTATGATCCTGCTGCTGGGGGTCTCGTTGATGAGCTGGAACCTGGTGCAGGCCCTGATCAGCAAAATTGCCCCTGCCCTGCAGAGCTAGCTAGAGGAGAAACTTCGGGCGCAGAAGTGCCGTCAGGATCCCGTGTCCGGCCTGCAGTTGGCCCTCAGGAAATACCACCTGAGCGATTCCCACCTTTTTGAGCTGGATCACCTCGCCGGAGGAGCTGAGCGGCTCGTTCCTCCCCCCCCAGAGGGCCTGCACCACCCACTCCCCCAGATCCGGCTGATGACCCACCACGGCCAGATGGTGAATATGAGGGTGCCTCTGATGCCAGGACTCCAGTTCGGCAAAGGATCCTTGAGGAGCCAGAGGCGCAAAGGGTTCCAGTTGCGGAGCCAGTCCTGTGTCGACCAGGATTTCAGCAGTTTGCTGTGCTCGCAGGAGCGGACTGCATAGGATCACCTGCCAGCCCCATTTCCAGGACTGTAGCCGTGCTGCCACCTGTTGAGTTCGCTGTCGCCCCGACTCGGTCAGGAAGCGAAGGTGATCAGCTTTGCCCGCCTCCCGTTCTTCCGCAATTCCATGGCGGATCAGATCCAGAATCAGCTCCTGTTGTGCCATACACCGATCTCCTTCCATCACAACTCTTCCATCAGCTAGCCTACAGACTGATCCATGGCTTGAGGCGGATCAGGAGACAAGCCCGTAGACCAGATCTCAGTCCAGATGGGGGAATCCGTGGCTTCATCCTGGGGCAAACTCTCCTCCTCAAAAGAAGCCAGCGAGGTCAAGGAGGTGGAGGTGAACCATTCCGATTCTGCCACGGGTAGGGGTCGGATCAAGCAACTGGGCGGTTGAGGTCGCAGATCCGCATAATGGCTGTGGCGGATCTCCATAATGTCCTGCTGAATCTTGGCCAGGGGTTCCCCTAGGGTCTGCAGCACATAGCTGCTCAATTCCAGACTGGCTTCCCATTCCGGTTGCACCACTTCTGCTGCCCCCAGCTGATACAGCAGTTCCACATCTTCACGATGAAGCGCCCGGACCACAACGGTGAGCTGAGGAGCCAGTTCCAGGCTTCGCTTTAAACACAGGCGGGTACTCATTCGATCCGGAAGCGCAATCACCATGGCACGGGCAGCCTCCAGATGGGCTCGCTCCAGGACCAGAGCACTAGCGGCATTTCCATAAACGTAGGGGACCTGCCGTTGACGGAGTTGTTGAATCACCCGTTCGGACTGATCAATCACCAGGAGGGGAGTGCAGCGAGATTCCAGCAGACGCACCATGTCCCAGCCCACCTGCCCATAGCCACAGATCACCACATGATCCTGCAGCGCAGACGTGGCAATTTCACGGGGATAATCGGTGGCCAGCTGCTTTCCCCAGCCAGGGGATTGTTCCAGACGCGTAAACAGCAACGGCACCAATTTCATCAGCAGGGGAGACACCAGCAGGGTGACCGCTGTTGTGCTGATAATCAAGAGATAGAGTTGACGGGAAAGCAGCCCCAGAGCCTGTCCCTTACTCGCCAGCACAAAGGAAAACTCACCAATCTGGGCCAGCCCCAGCCCCACCAGAATACTCACCTGCCAGGAGTAACGAAACATGCGGGTTAATGGGACCACAATCAGCCACTTCCCCAAAATCACCAGCCCCACCAGGGACAGGATCAAGGTGATATGGGCAGCAATAAAACTGGGATCGATCAGCATACCAATGGCGGCAAAAAAGAGGGCCGCAAACAGATCTCGCAGGGGTTCGACATAGTCCAGGGTTTGATCCGCGTACTCGACCTCAGAGACCATCAACCCCGCCACAAAGGCCCCGATCTCACTGGAAATCCCCAGCCGATGGGTGAGCAGGGCAATTCCGGCACATAAACTGATCACCCCCAGCAGAAAGAGCTCGCGGCTCTCCCGTTGAGCCAGCAATCGTAAAAAGGGAGGAATGATCCACACCGCTGTAACCAAGGCAGCCAGGCTAAATAAACCGATCTCCAGGGTAGAGCGCAGCAGTGCCTGCCCCAGTTCCTGCACAGGTTTACCCAGCGCAGGCAGGAGAGCCAGCATTAACCCCACCGCCAGATCCTGAACAATTAAAATCCCCAGCATGGCCCGTCCGTGAGGAGTACCCGTTTCATCCCGTTCCGCCAGACTCTTCATCACCACTGCGGTTGAGGAGAGGGAGAGAATCGCCCCCAGCAGGATCCCCTGAGCAAAGCTGGTTACCCACCCCGTCAGTAGAGCAAGGGCGGTGGTGAGACTCATGGTGAGCAGGATCTGCAGCCCCCCCCCTCCCAGGCCAATGCCCAGAACCCGCCGCAGCTGTGCAATCGAAACCTCCACCCCCAGGGTGAAGAGCAGGAGGGTCACTCCAAACTGGGCCAGGGTCTCCACCTGGATCACTTCCTTAATCAGGCCCAGGCCCGTTGGCCCCACCAGGATGCCTGCCAGCAGATAGCCCACCAGCACAGGCTGGCGTAAACAGGAGGAGAGAAATCCCCCCAGGGTGGCAGCAGCAATAACAACAACGAGATCAAGAATAAGTCTGTAATCTTCTTGCACAGGGTTAACGGTGGTTAAGACGGCTTCATAATTCCACTGTAGTCGAGTCTGCTAGCAGGATGAAGCCTGCAGCCGGAATCCGGTCTGGTTCGTTCGGTCTTAGAGAAAATCTAGGAAGCGGATTCAGCCTGCAAGTGCTCCTGGCGCAGAGCCTCCAGTAACTGGGCTCGACGGTGGTAAAGCTGTTTGCAGGGCCGTGGCTGCACGGCTGTCAACACGTAGGCGGTCAGCAACGGCAGAGCAATGGTGGTATCGGCATAGACCACGACAGTATCGGGAAGTTTGTCAGGATCCACCTTGCCCCAGGACACCGCCTCCGATGGGGTTGCCCCTGAGAGTCCGCCGGTATCGGGTCGGGCATCCGTGATCTGAAGAAAATAATCATGGCCTTTTTCCTCGATTCCCAGCACCTCCTGAATTTGCGGTTCCGTCTGCAGCATGAAGTTTTTGGGAGATCCACCGCCCAGGATCCAGACAGCACTCTGGCCCCCCGATCGTTTGGCATCCAGGACAATGGCAGCTGTTTCATTCACATCCAGCGACACATCCAGCTGAGGGCCCAGATCCCGGAGGGCCAGCGCTGCCACATTCATACCAATGGAACTGTCCCCTGGACTGGAGGTGTAAATGGGAACTTCTGCCCGGTAGGCTGCCGCCAGCAAGGACTGCTCCTGTAACCCCAGGGCTTCTTCCCGCGCGGCGATGTACTTGCCACAGAGGTAATGAAACTCTGCGGTACCCATGCGGCGATTAAACTCGGGTTGCGCCATGATCTGGCGAAAAAAGGCATCGGTTGACAGCAGCACATCGTAGTCAAAAAAAATGTCGTAGATGCGGACCACATTTTCTTCCCGCAGCACCACATCGCTAATGTCAGGACGCCCCTGGTGCAGATCCAGACCGATGCCAAAGTGAGTGTCATGGTAGAGGTTGGCGCCAGTGGAAACGATCCAATCGACAAAACCCGCCTTGATCAGGGGGATGAGAGCCGCAATCCCCAATCCTGTGGGGGTGAGGGCCCCGGTCAAGCTCATGCCCACCGTGGTATCTGGCTGCAGGATGCGCTGACTGAGTAACTGGCATGCCTCCCGTAATCGCCCCGCATTGTAGGAGCCAAAGGTTTGATCAATTAGCTCCTTCACCCCGATCCCAGCAGTAATAGGGGTAGGAGCAATTTTGCGCCCTTGCAGAAACCGGCTGGGTTGTCCAGGCATGATCAGGCTCCAGAAAATTCAGCAGCCTTTCATCGTAGCAGATCTGTTTGGGCGCTATTCAAAAAACTCCGGTAGGAGATTCTGCAGATCCGACAGACGATCCCGAGCACAGGAAAAAGAGTTGACCCCCCCATCACTGATATCCACCAGCGTTAAGGTGGCTGTGCCCTCGGGCATAGAAGCACTCAGGAGGGGCACCGACAGTTGATCGGGGCTGGTGGGATTGCTGGACACTCGCAGCACCGTTCCCCCCCGGTCAAACTGGTAAGCTTCGGCTCGATAGGCGGTGGGATCCGTCAGGGAGGTATCGGGCGTCGACTGTAGCGCAGGCACCGCCAGCGTCGTGGACAGCCCACCTTTCAAGCCGACGTAGGCCGCTGCATTCAGTTGATTGCAAACGGCGATCACAACCGGCTGATCCTGACTGGCTTCCGCATTGCCCAGAAACACCGACACAGTCTGGGTAGGGGCCGGATCCAGGCTGAATTCCAGGGTGGTGGACAGCACCTGGTTCAATTCATCGCGGATCAGCCCCTGCAGCGTCACATTGGTGGGCAGCATGGCAGAGAAGGCAATGCCAAAGCGATTGAGGCTGGAGCGATTGGGAATATTGGTCTGTCCGGGGACATAGGCCAGGGCACTGCGCGCCTGCCATTCCTCCGGTGGGGTGTAGGGGGCCAGGGGATCCAGAGTGTCTGGAACGCGATCAGGGGGAAGATCGGGAACGCCATCCTCATCAGGGTCGGGGCCATTGCCCAGTAGCACCACAGATCGCTGCGGGAAGACCGTATTGCCCAGCTCATCCGTCAGGCTAGACGTCTCTTCTGGGATCATCAGAACATTGATCGGGTTGGTCAGCACTTCATTATCCCGTTCCCGCACCACATCAAATTCCACAAAGCCACTGGTCTCGCCCACGGTTTGTGACCCAGTTATTGTGTAGTTGCGCGGGACGATGAAGGCCAGGGAGATGGGTTCCAGTTGAGTATCATCTCCACCACCACAGGCGGCCAGCCCTCCTCCAGACACCAGGATCAGGAGACTAAGGGTGATGGTGCGCAGAAATCCGGGTGACACGCCCTGGACTCGGTCCGTACCTGATGGAGCAACGCCAGTGATCACAATCCTTCCCTCACACATTCTCACCAACTATACCGCTTCGGCTTCCCTCCGCAGCAAAAGGACCCCAGTCGGGGCCCGAAGATCTGGGATCTACACCAGAACACACCTCCAGTGGCAACTAGTAGCCCCCAGCAATCGCCGGAACAATGCTGACTTCATCGCCATCGCTGAGGGGGGTATTGGCTCCCTCCAGAAAGCGAATATCCTCGCTATTGACGTAGAAATTGACAAAGCGGCGCAGCTCACCAGATTCATCACACAACCGCGCTTTTAATCCTGGGCAGGATGTTTCCAGCGAATTGATCAGCTCCTGGATGGTGGCGGCTTCGCAATCAAGGACCGCCTGATCACGGGTCAGTTTTTGCAGGGGGGTCGGGATCAGTACTTTGACAGCCATAAGAATAGCTCCTGTGCAAAAAGAGGGAGGGTGAAGGGGTATAGGGGTGTTTCAGGTCAGACCAGAGCAACAGACTTTAGATCGAAACCTCTTGCCAATCCAGCCGCTCCAGGGTGCGAGCCCGCTCCAAAGCCTGCTCAAAACTATCAATTTTGGGAGAGATCTGCAGTGGATGTCCCACATGGGGCTGCACAGCTTCCTGGGTCTTGAGGCCGTTGCCAGTGATGTAGGCCACGGTGACTTCCTCCGGCTGGATCCGTCCAGCTTCCGCCAGCTTCTTAAGCACAGCGATCGTGGTGCCACCTGCAGTTTCGGTAAACACCCCTTCCGTCTCCGCCAGCAGCTTGATCCCTTCGATAATTTCGGGATCGGTGACCGCTTCGATCCGTCCCTCGGTCTTGCGGGCAATATCCAGGGCGTAAATGCCATCGGCAGGGTTCCCAATCGCAATCGACTTGGCCACAGTATTGGGTTTCACTGGGGTGACGAAATCCCGCCCTTCGCGGAAAGCCTGCGCAATAGGGGAGCACCCTTCTGCCTGCGCACCGTTAAACCGCACCGCATGCTCAGGCACCAGGCCCACCTTCGTGAACTCCTGGAAGCCCTTGTAGATCTTACTGAAGAGGGATCCAGAGGCCAAAGGGGCCACGATTTGATCCGGCAGTTGCCAGCCCAGTTGTTCCGCCACCTCAAAGGCCAGGGTCTTGGAGCCTTCAGAATAGTAAGGGCGAAGGTTAATGTTGACAAAGCCCCAGCCGTAACGATCCGCCACCTCAGAGCAAAGACGGTTGACCTGATCGTAGTTTCCGTCAACCGCTAGCACGGTGGGGTTGTAGATCAGTGAGCCCAGGACTTTACCCGCCTCCAGATCCGCAGGAATAAAGATGTAACACTCCAGACCCGCATGGGCCGCAATCGCAGCCGTGGAGTTGGCGAGATTTCCTGTGCTGGCACAGGAGACTGTTGTGAACCCGAGCTCCCGCGCCCGCGTCAGGGCCACCGAAACCACCCGATCCTTAAAGCTGAGGGTGGGCATATTGACAGCATCATTTTTGATGTAAAGATTCTGCAGACCCAGGCGCCGACCCAGACGATCTGCCTTGAGAAGAGGGGTCATGCCTGTGCCCACATCAATGGGAGTGGTGGAATTCACGGGCAGAAAGGGGCGGTAACGCCAGATCGACAAAGGCCCCTGCTGGATACTCTGGCGGGTGACTGTCTGCTTCAGCCAGTCGTAATCATAGGCAACTTCTAGGGGTCCAAAGCAAAATTCACACACATGGATCGCTTTGGGCTCATACTCCGCACCACACTCACGGCAACGCAGATGACTAACAGCCGCTTTGGTTGAGGCGACATCAGAGGGAATCGAAGACAGAGAAATGTGGGGGGGAGCTTGCGTCATGGGAGGGCCTCATCAAGTAACAGTGGGGAGAGGATGCAGACAGGTTTCATTCAGGAGTTAGGGGAGATAGTAACACCCGCCATACCCCCTGTCAAACATACCCGACTTCTTTTGTCGGATATGAGTCTTTGGCTTGTGGGGCAAGGACCTGGGGCGTCAAGACTGTTAATGAGGCCAGAAAGATCAAAAAATAAAAAAGACTCTCAATCGAGAGCCTTATCCATATTCCACCGCGCCGTTTTACCGTGGTTTTCGACCTGGGAGATCCAGGATAAGGTCTCGGAGGTGATCTTGATAGTGTCCAGGTGATTACGCCTTAGGCAGAGCCCAGACATCCTGGCTTACTGCTCTCACACCCACTCCCGACCCTAGTTATCGAAAGGTATAGATCAAAAAAACATAACGGCAGTCACCAACGAAGTAGAACACAGTCCTTCTATCTTACAACACGGGCGCGAGGGCTTGTGGATGGGGAGTTAGACCCTGGCAAACAGATCTGGAAGCGGAATGGGCTCAGCGCCAGGACGAGCCACAATCTCGAGGATCTTTGAACGGGCCTGAGGCTGAAACAGGGCCTCTACGCACACTTGCGCCACCTGAGCACGGGCAATCCGTCCCTCAAACAGCGTGTCTGCACCCGCAACATCAATGGGATCAGGCACCGGGTCATTGAGCAAGCCGCCAGGTCGGACGATGGTATAGGTCAGGCCACTGTTTTCCAGATAGATCTCCGCCTGCCGTTTCCAGAACAAGACCAGCCAGAACAGGTTCAGGGGATGAAAAAACTGAGACACGCAGAGGGAAGACACCAGTACAAAGTGCTGAATGGAGAGCTGTTTAGCACAGTCCACCAGATGTTTGGTCCCGACACAATCCACCAGATAGGGACCGGTGGGATCCAGGCTGGGCCGGGCCCCTGTGGCACACAAGACAACAGTGCAGTCTGCCATTGCTGACAGCAGCGAGGATGGCTGGGTCACATCCCCCTGCACCTGCTCTACCTCTGGAGGTAGGATGGATAGGGCGGTTTGGGGGTTTCGAACCAGGGCTTTGACCGGGATCTGCCTCTGGATCAGCTCTTGAACAATGCGGCGACCCGTCTCACCTGTGGATCCAGCAACAAAGGCTTTCATAGATCAAGCAACACCGTTAGCAGTGAATCTATGTCCATAGTGACCCCTCATACCCTGGCTGTGCAAATCTACTACGAAGACACAGACTTCTCAGGGTTTGTCTACCATGCCAATTATCTGCGCTATTTTGAGCGGGGTCGAGAACACCTATTAGGGATTGAAGATCTAGTATCCCTCTACAATACGCATGGGATCGGGTTTGTAGTCTACAGAATCGAGGCCAATTATCGACGACCTGCCGTGCATGGAGACAAATTAGAGGTTCGCTCCTACGCCTGGATGGAAAGCCCTTTGCGAGCAGCCTTTCTCCAGAGTATCTGGCGAGGCAATGAAACAAAACCTCTGGTCGAAGCATTAATTCAGGTGGCCTGCATTGATCGCAGTAAGCGGCCCATTGTTGTGCCCAACCATATCCTACCCACAATTCATGCCTACTCTCCCGAGATCCGGCCTCAACATCTGAAGTAAATTCCAGAATCCAGATTAGTTCTTGGAGCTGCTACTCATAGATGTAGCTAAGATAGGTGCAGACTTCTGGAGATCATTACCCATACAGCAATCAGACATCAAAGGGAAGACACAAGCGGATTCAAGCACCGATCGATGTCAAGAAGAGTAACCTCCTGGACCTCATGAATCATACCTGATTTCTATACCAAGAACTGCAACATTTACTGGCCCTTAAAATCATTTTTCGGCACATAAAAGCATCTAAGTTGTCAATATTTTTCGATCTATTCAATAGCTAAATCATGAAACTCTAATCCAAAGTTTCTGCGATTGAATTGGTCTTAAATCTGAAAATCACTCCTGTGATCAGTCAGTCTGACTCGGCAAGACCTCCGTCCATTTGTAGTGTAGAAAACAATATTCAGCCTGCCTTGCTTAATTCAGAACAACATGGATATGATAACGGCATGTCATGAAAGTTGCGCTTGCTCATCATCCTGTCTATGTGTTCAGCTTGTGTCTTGGTTCAACGCAGCTCCTGAAATTCTAATGGGTTGCCACATGTCAGGTGGAGAGACATTATGCAGCCATTGCACATCTTAGTTGTTGAGGGAAATCCTCATCTGCGTTCACTCCTAGCCTGGCACATGCAACAGGCGGGACATCAAGTTCAGGTGGCAGACAGCACTCGTCAGGCAAAGGCATTGCTGCGGCAGGACTGGTTTAACCTCATGCTCCTGGATGCTGATATCTCGAATCGGGTTGGCCTGCAATTGTGTAGTTGGGTTCATCAGCAATTTGATCTCTTAATTTTGCTGCTTTCCAACCGCACTTCCGAGCAGGATGTGATTGCTGGATTGACTGCTGGGGCAGATGACTATCTGACGAAACCCCTGAGTATGCAATTACTGGATGCCAGGATTCAGGCTCTAACCCGCCGCCTGTGTCGCACTACACCTCCTACTTTTTTGCAGTACGGCGATCTCCGCATTGATCTGGTGCAGCGGCGCGTCACCTTAGCCAATCAGGGGGTGGAGCTCACGCCCCAAGAATTCAGTCTCCTTTTTGCCCTGGTGCAGGCCGATGGCTCCCCGCTTTCTCGTACGGAGCTGCTACAACGGGCCTGGCCAGAAAGCATCGACAATCCCCGCACGGTCGACACCCATATCCTCTCCCTCCGTAAAAAAATTGAGTCGGATCCTCGCGAACCCCTCTTAATCCATACTGTGCGCAATGTGGGCTATTGCTTTGCTGTTATTTCTGCAGACTCTTCACCGGAGTTCCTGCAAGCCCTGCATCACGGTAAATCCAAGGGCAACAGAGTTTCAGCTACAAAAGTGTAGTAGCTCTTCAAGCTCAAATCGACTGATCAACGTTTGTGTGCGGTTACTCCATCATTAAGCCTTTGCTGAACTATCCATATAGACTCGCCATCCTCCCCATGCGGTGATCTCTTTACACCCCTCACAAGTGATCGCCTCGCCTAGAACCCCAAGAACTTCCGATCCATCCACCAGTTTCACCTTACCGATGCACAACCCAGGCGGTTCCTGTAACAAAATCTGGATCAAGCCCGTCGCGGGCACCGACCAAATCTCCAGCGTGATCGCCTCTCCTCCCCTGCCTGCTCTTTGCATCGCAGGATAGCGATCTCCAATCGACCACAGTCGGTAGGAAGGATCCGTGGTTGTCTCTTGAATAAACGTAGCCCCTGCCGCAAGCATATTTCCATTCAGTTCCAGACCACGCATCAGGGTGCCGTTGACAGCTAGAAGAAATGATTCCTGCATATCGGTCCGAAGACTAAACACTCACTCTTGCTAATTCATTTACAATATCTTCAACATGGGCTGTCCACCCCACAATCCCCCCTTGAGCCCGGATCATCTGCAGAGTCGCCTGCTTGAATTCAGGAAAATAGCTGGCAGTCCCCTCCTCAACCACAAGGCACTCATACCCCCGATCATTGGCCTCCCGCATGGTGGTCTGCACACAAACTTCCGTCGTAACTCCTGTAAATATTAGGTGGGTGATCCCCCGTTTCTTCAATTCACTTTCCAGGGAGGTATGGTAGAAGGCCCCTTTCCCTGGTTTATGGATCACGATTTCACCCGGTTCTGGTGCCAGCTCAGGAATGATGGCATTACCGGCTTCCCCCTGGATCAGGATCCGCCCCATGGGTCCGACATCACCGATTTTCAAACTACTGTTACCCCGATTTAGCTTTGAGGGAGGGCAATCCGAAAGATCCGGTTGATGGGCTTCCAGCGTATGGATAATCGGGAGATTCTGATCTCGAAACACCTTGAATAACGTCTGCACCGGAGCGATAACACTCCGCAAAACACTGACATCATTCCCCAGTGATGCCCCAAATCCGCCCGGCTCCATAAAGTCTCTCTGCATATCGATCGCCACCAGAGCAATCCCCGGCACAGAGAATTCGTAATCATAGGGTTGCGCGTGAATTATAGGCATCGATCACCCTTTTCAAGCATCGGAGTTCCCTCAGGCATGTCCGGCCATACTGCGGGCGATCATGTCAAAATCAGCCATATCCACCGGACTCTCATAGGCAAACTGTCCGCCACTGATCACCACGATCCGATCCGCGAGAGTGAGTAACTCATCCAGATCTTCACTCACCAGCAGTACCGCCACTCCCTGATTACGGGCGGCCAAGATCTGCCCATGGATATAGTCCACCGCATTAAAATCCAGACCAAAACAGGGATTGGCTGCGATCAGAAGGTTAATGGACTCATTCGAGAGTTCTCGTGCCAGCACTGCCCGCTGCACATTGCCTCCAGAAAGATGTGAAATGGCGGTTTCCGGAGTGGGGGTCTTGACATTAAAGGTTGAAATCAGGGATTGCGCTGCCTTCCGAATTGCCTTCAGGATCAGAAGCACTCTGGCCCAGGCCTGGGGAGGACGATCAAAGGTGCGGAGGGCCATGTTTTCTGCCACGCTCATGTGGGGGACGCAGGCATTGCGCAGGGGATCCTCTGGCAGAGCAAAGACTTGCTGCTTTTGCATCTCACTGCGAGTGGCGGTGTAAGGTTGGCCATTGACCCGGATCGTTCCTCCTGTGGGTGAGCGCTGTCCGGCCAGAACTTCCACCAGCTCCCGCTGACCATTGCCAGAGACACCGGCGATCCCCACGATCTCACCCCCATGAACCGTCAGATCCACTCCCTTCACCGCGGGCAGACCGTTATCCTGATTGGCCTGTAGACCCTGAATTTCCAGCACAGGCGTGGTGGAGTCCCGATTGATCTTGGTGACCTTCTGGGGCTCACGCGCTTCTCCCAGCATCATCGTGGCCATGTCAGAAATAGTTAGATCCGCCACCCGTCCGTGGCCCGCCAGCATCCCCTTGCGCAGGACCGTCACCTCATCCACAAACGCCTGCACCTCACGAAATTTGTGGGTAATCAGCAGCACACTCAACTTGCCCGCCTCCACTTCTGTGCGCAACAGCCCCAGAACTTCATCCGCCTCTTTAGGAGTTAGCACTGAGGTGGGCTCATCCAGGATCAGGATGCGACTTTTCAAATAAAGCTGTTTCAGGATCTCTAACTTCTGTTTTTGGCCTGCAGCAAGTTGAGCCACGGGCAGATCCAGGGGAACATGGAAGGGGGCCGTTTCCATAAAGGCTTTCAGGCCAGAGACCTCAGACTGCCAATCGATGAGAAAGGGACTGTCGTAGCGACTGAGCACCAAATTCTCAGCCACCGTCATGGCGGGCACCGAGGTGAAGTGCTGGTAGACCATGCCAATGCCAAAGTGGTGGGCATCCTTGGGGTTTTTGATGACACGGGATCGCTTGCCAATGATCACATCCCCCGAGGTGGGCTGGTAAAAACCCATCACACACTTGACCAGGGTGCTTTTGCCCGCTCCATTTTCCCCCAACAGGCCATGAAAGGTCCCCGGTTTCACGGTCAAGGAGACATGATCCAGGGCAGTGACTGAGCCAAAGATCTTGGTCAGGTTCACCACCTCCAGCTCTGGGGGGGCACTGAGGTCGGTTGGAGTTTCTACTGGGGCTTTCAGAGTCATGCGATCACCTCCAGCAGGGCAGCAGAAGGGGCGATAGCTCCAAAAACCCCTCCCTGCATCTCGATCATTTTCAGGGCGGCCAGATAATTGCTGTAGTCAGTGGCTCCGGTGCAGTCCGAGAGCAGCAGGCACTCATACCCCCGATCATTGGCATCCCGCATGGTGGTGTGAACACAGACATCGGTGGTGATCCCGGTCAGGATCAGGTTTTGAATTCCCCACTGCGAGAGGATCAGATCCAGATCAGTGGCATAAAAGGATCCTTTGCCTGGTTTGTCAATGATCGGTTCTCCGGGTAAGGGCGCCAGCTCTGGAATGATCTCCCAGCCCGGTTCCCCCCGCACCAGAATCCGGCCACAGGGACCTGGATCACCAATGCCAGCTCCAATTTGTTGCGACCGCCAGCGCTTATTGGCAGGCAGATCCGAGAGATCGGGGCGATGACCTTCACGGGTGTGCAGGATGGGATAGCTCTTTGCCCGCATCACCGACAGCACTCTCTGGATCGGTTCAATTGGAGCCCGAGTCAGGGAGAGATCGTAGCCCATCTTGTCCACATAGCCCCCCTTCCCGCAGAAGTCGGTCTGCATATCAATGATGATCAGGGCGGTGTTCTCAGGCCGCAGATCCCCGTTGTAGGGGTAGGGGTAGGGAGAAGACTGAACATAGGTTGTCGTCATGATCCCGCTCCGGCCAGACTGGAGATTCTCTCAGGGGAAAGCACTTCTTCTCCTGTATACGTGCGGGTAGGGGCCGCGAAGCCACAGGAGGTGCCGTCGGTGTAGACCACTTCATCTTCCCAGGGGAGACGATAGTTGCCATTCACCAGATCCTTCATGTAGGTGTAGGGGCAGTCCTGAGCTCCTCCCTTGACAGCGGTAAAGCCGCGGTGGCCGAACTGGTAGATGTTGTTCTCCACGGACCAGTACTTGCGTGCCTCTCGCACCAGATCGGGGCGCACTTCTGTGGTGATGATCTCATCCGGTCGATGGCTGCCTTCCACCAGCGGGGTGCCATCAAAGTTGACGACCATACCCTCACCCATGGAGTCAAAGGTGCCGTCACTGCCGCACATACACACAGAAGCCGTCACCATCAGATTACAGAAGGCATTGGCCTGGTTGGTGATCTTCCAGGTATGACGGATCGGGGCGGTGTAGCCTGCCGTGCGGATCATGATCTCGGCCCCCTTGTAGGCACACTCGCGCGCCATTTCCGGAAACATGCCGTCGTGGCAGATGATCAGGGCCAGGGTAGATCCGTTAGGACCTTCACAGACCGGGATGCCAATGTTGCCAGGTTCCCAGGGCTCGACAGGCACCCAGGGGTGCAATTTGCGGTAGTAGAGCTTGAGTTCCCCCTGATCATCAATAATGATGCCACTGTTGTAGGGGTTGCCCTTGGGGTTGAATTCCATGATCGAAAAGCAGCCCCAGATGTGGTTTTCCCGGCAGGCGGTTTGAAAGGCAGCCACCTCCGGTCCATCCAGACGGCACATGATCTCAGGATTGGTATCCATAGAAAGACCATGCAGAGCGTACTCCGGAAACACCACTAGGTCCATCGTGGGCATGTTGCGGCGGGCCTTGGCTACCATTGCTACAATCCGATCCCGCTGGGCAGTTAGATCGTCAGGGGTGACCACATTGGGCAACTGCAACTGCACCAGCCCCATTACCACCCCCTGGGGGGATTTATTCAAACCGCCAAGTCCGCTCATGCTCTGTTGCTCCTTACAAGAGTGTGGAAAAATCTTCAGGTGGAGGGTTTCCCTAGCGCTCCCGGAGCCCCCACCAGCGTTTGTTTGGGTGAACAGGTCAGGATCATGATCCCCAGGGTGAGAAAGTAAGGGGACGCATTCCAGAGGTAATAAAAGGACTCCACCCCCACCGACTGCAACGCCGGACCAATGGCCTGGGCTCCGCCAAACAAGAGAGCTGCATAAAGACAGTGGATCGGGTTCCAGCGGGCAAAGATCACCAGAGCCACCGCCATCAGCCCCTGACCACTGGAGATCCGCTCATTCCAGCTGCCGGGATAGACCAGCGACAGATACGCTCCCCCGATCCCCGCCAGAACACTGCCGACGATGATGGCGTAGGTACGCACCTCCTGGATCGACACCCCCATGGCTCGCGCGGCTTCCGGACTGTCACCCACTGCTCTCACGAACAGTCCCCAGCGGGTGGATCGAAAAAACCAGGCGAGTAAGGGGGCAAGCAGCACCCCGATCAGGAATAAAGGACTGATGGCTAGGGCAGACTGCACCTGTGGCAGGGAACTCCAGGCCCCAAAGGGGAGCGTGGGCAGTTGGGGAGCCGGGGGTTGAATGAAGGGTTTGCCAAAGAAAAAGGCAATGCCACTACCAAAAATGATCATGGCAATCCCCACCGCCACATCATTCACCTTGGGTTGCTGCGACAGCCAGCTGTGGATACACCCCAGCAAGCCCCCCGCCAGTCCCGCCACCAGCACCCCGATCCAGGGTCCGACGAGTGGGTAATCCTGAAAGTAATAGGAGATGGCATAGGCACTCATGGCTCCGGTCAAGAGCGTTCCCTCCAGCCCCAGGTTGATCTTGCCGCTTTTTTCCGTCAAGCATTCCCCCAGGCTGACAAAGAGAAACGGGGCACTCCCGCGGAGAGCTCCTCCCAAGATCCCGATGGGGATCCCCCACCAGCCCAATGCTTCTGCTGCCATCAAACGGTCCTCCCATCGCTTCAGATCTGACTTCAACTACGGCACCACCGCTCCTCCCTGCACTTGCGGCGAGGTCACAGGGATCTCGGGCTCTCTAAACAGGGCAAATTTTCCGTAGAGGGACTCGCTGTAGAGCACCACCAGAAACACCAGCCCCTGAAACACCAGCACCGTGGCATCGGGCAATTCATGAGATCGCTGCAGAATCCCTCCACTGGCCAGGATCCCCCCCAGCAAAAAAGACACCAGGGTTACCGCCAGGGCATTGCTACGGGCAATGAAGGCCACCAAGATGCCGCTGTAGCCATAGTTGGCATTCAGAGATTGGTTGGCCACCCCATGGATCGCTGCCACCTCCACCATGCCCGCCAGCCCGGCACAGGCCCCCGCCAGAAAGCAGATGGCAAGGGTGAGTTGTCCCACTGGCAGACCTGCAATCCGAGCCGCCCGGATATTTCCCCCAGCCACCCGCGCTGCAAACCCAAAGATGGTGCGCTGAATCAGCAGGTAGGCCAGCAGACAGGCCACCAGACCAAAGATCAGGCCATAGTGCACCCGCGTTCCTGGAATGGCACCCAGGCGATTGGCATCAATGATCGGAAAGCTGGAGGGCTTATTCAGGGAACTGGGATCTCGCATCGGCCCCTCAACCAGATGGCTGAGGATAGCAATGGCGATGAAGTTCATCAGCAAACTGCTGATCGTCTCATTCACCCCGCGGTAATGGCGCAGGAAACCCACCAGCCCGATCCAAACTCCCCCAAACAGGATGCTACTGATCGCCATCGCCAGCAGCACAAGCGTCGGAGGCCAGCTTGCCAATGCCAGTCCAGCGATCACAGCCCCCAACCCCCCCATAACCAGGGCTCCTTCATTGCCGATCACCACCAGACCCAATTTGAAGGGGAGGGCAGTGCAGAGGGCGGTCAACATCAGGGGAGCGGCCAAGATCAGGGTGCCTTGAATCCGGCTGGGACTGCCGAACGCCGCTCGAACAATCGAGTGATAGACCCCAAAAGGATTGGCCCCGGCCAGAGCACAGAAGACACCAAACAACACCAGAGCAAATAACACTGCTCCACAGGGCAAACAGATAGACTCTGCATTCTTGCGCCAACTCTGACCAATCATCCCCTATCCTGCTGCTTACTTTCCGAGTACTTCAACTGAGGCTACCCACCACCCCTTCCACGAGATAGTTCATTTGCTCCAGGGTGGGATCCTGCTGGGCCAGAGCGGTACCACTGGGGATCACCACGTTGCCCTGATTATCTTTCAACTCCCCCTGGTAGATGGTGAGACTGGCATCACTCATGAACTCTTCTACCGTGGCATCCGCCGCTGCTTTCGCTTCATCCGACACTGCCGGTCCGTAGGCAGAGATCTTACAGAATCCTTCCTTTAATCCCCCGCGCACCAGATGAGGGATGCCACCGTTCATCAGGGTCTTGCCTTCCGCCAGCATCGTGACGTAGTTGGTGTAAATGTTGCTCCAATCCCACTCAGCCCCGGTGAGATATCCCTTCGGAGCCAGGGGAGCTTGATTGGCATGGTAGCCCGAGCAGTAGATCCCCCGCCGTTCTGCTGTTTCCATCACTACTTTGGGGCTATCCACATGACAGGTGATGATATCGATCCCTTGATCGGCCATGCTGTTCGCAGCTTCCGCTTCTTTCACAGGCAATGCCCAGTCCCCTGTAAAGATCACCTGAGTTGTGATCTCAGGATTCACAGTACGGGCAGCCAGGGTAAAGCTGTTGATGTTGCGCAGCACCTGCGGAATCGGTTTGGCTGCAATAAAACCAAGTTTGCCACTCCCCGTCGTGTGACCCGCCACGATCCCGGCGATGTATTGGGCTTCGTCGATGTAACCAAAGTAGCTACCCACATTCTCGGGTGTGACACCTTCCTGGTACAACCCACCGCAATGGAAGAACTGAACGTCGGGAAACTCTTCCGCCAGAGTGAGAATATGAGGATCAAAGTAACCAAAAGAGGTTGGGAATAGAACTGAAATACCATCCAGCTCGATCATGCTGCGCATGGATTCCTGAACTGCAGCTGTCTCCGGAACATTCGCCTCTTCAAAGATCTCCACCGTCTCTAGGGCCGCAATGGTGGCAGCTCCTTCTGCATGCGCCTGGTTATAGCCAAAGTCATCCTTGGGACCGACGTAAATAAAGCCAATTTTGAGCTGATCCGCTGCATGGGCACGACGGCCTGAGAACTTTGCGGCGGCCCCAACCGCGACAGAAACCACAATCCCCTGAATAACATGACGCCGGGTGTAGCGGAGAAAGGACTTTGATGACACAGAAAAAACTCCTCAACAATGGGGAATCACTGCATAACTTGAGAGCATCAGAAACGGGCAGCCTGACGACAATCTTGCTTGGTACAATATGGCAGCTACTATCCATGAACGGTATCTGTAGATACATTC
>CAYMOX010000040.1:0-19232 GCA_964392245.1 uncultured bacterium | reverse complement strand
TCACAGAAGTTTAGCTTCACGCATCCGCCTTAACAAACCTGAAAGGTTAGAATAGTCTTCCTGGATTTGTCGAACTCGAGACTGGAAAACAGCTGAATTACCTTCTAACTCTGCTAAATCCCGCAAGTCAATGAGGTGTTGGATTGCCTGCTCATAGGGCTGCGACTGTTTGCGGGCAATCAGAACTTTGATTGTTTCCCAAATCTGAGCTTGCCGAGGTTTCAAGGATTCTAGATATCTGCGGCGCTTAGCTTCAGATATTGCTTTCTCTTGTACCTGGCGCTCGGAACGCTGGGTATTCGCAAGAGTTCTTAATTCTGAAAATGGACGCCGATCAACATCCGATAGGGAAGGAGGTTCAGCGACTTTAGCAAAATTCTGACGCAAACGTGCCTGGAGCTGATTCGCAACCACCGAATCTCCGGTAACAATCTCCAAGAGCAGTTCTGTCTTCTCTTGATCAGTGAGTGCCTTAATCCAGTCTTCAAAAGATTCTTTCTGCTCCTTTTGCGTTTGGCTAACCTGTGCTGCCACTGCAATTAAATCTGGATCTATACCTAGCCAGTCAACAAAAGCTTGGAGTGGAGCATCAGGTTTTTGCAAATTGGGTGGAACAGGGGGTTCTTGTGCAACTTCTTCCAAATAGTCAGAGACCGCTGCTGCCTGCAGCCAGGCCAGATATAAAACCCGATAATCTCCTTGAAGAATAGCTTGCCGTAGTGGTAACAAGGCACTGAGCCAATTATTGTTTTCCTCAATCCAGTCACCGCCTTCCTCTTCGTGAATTTTAATATTGAGGATGACATGCTTCGCCGTTATAGAAACCTCGATGATGTTGTCAACACAGTACGGCTCCAGTGCAGAAGTATTGACCGCTGATTTTAGATAACGAAATGCCAATTGATAGCTGCCCCAGTTTGCCATGAAGAGCATTGCATCAAAGCACTTCTCTAGAAGTGACAATGGACTCCCACGAAAGTCTGCATAACTATAGGTAAAAACAGCTCGTGTTGCTGTAGGTCTCACCCGACTGGATAGGCTTTGCACATAGTCCTGTTCAGCTTTGGTCAGTGGGCGATCAATCGCCTGAAATTCATAATATTGGTATTCCATCGAGTAGTAGAGTCATTCATCAAGTAAAGTTTCATAGGCTTAATCTTACTCTACTTCCAGCATTTCTCAGTCTCTTGAAGTAAGACTTCTGGATCTGGACGCTGGAGATAGCCGGGTTGGGAAACGCTGTATTCACTGAATCATGACTATAGCTACCACCCAGACGCTAGCGCTGTTGATTATTCTCAGGATTGCTGGCTAATGACCTTGAACTGAGGGGCGCGTTGGGGGTTAGTGGAATTGCCAACTTTTCCAACAGGCTCCATAGAGAGCGATTGACCTGTGCAAAGAACTCACCTGAAAGTTTATAGTATAGAAAATAGGGTGGAAAGCAACCGAGACTAGCAAGAACAAGCGTTGCCAGAGTAACAAAATGCAAATTGATGATTATGAACAGGCGATCGCGCTAAAAACCAAACTGGAGCAGGCACTGCCCTTTCGGGTCCGCCCACGAAAGCAGCTTCTAAAGGCAATGAAGGATGAGCCGATAACAGAACAAACCTGGCTGGAAGTTGATTCTGTCTTTTACGCAGGGGATGAAGGAGGAATTGTAGTATCCTTAATGACTGTGGCTGCTCAGAAGGAAGTAGTCTACTCAGTCTCGTTAACCCACGTGGAGTTTGACCCGGATCATGAGTTGGCAACAGAGGTGAAAGCCTATCAAAGTCATCGGACTCACAAACTAATGTTAAAAGATCGCAAAGGATTTCCCGAGCTGCTAGGGCAAACCAGATTGAAACAGCGTCAGCCACGCAAGGGATTCGGAAGAAACAAAGTCTAAAAAAATCGCCGTACGCCGAGACAAAACTCACTAGAGGGAATCGAACATTCGTACTCCCTCATCAAGCTTCAAAAGATTAAGTTGCCAAGCTCACTGAGTCCAAATCAATCAAGATGGTCTGATCTTCTTACCCCAGCTAGTTGGCGATACTAGATGAGTTTATCTTGTCAATGGAATGTCTTCTCAAAAAGAACTGTGAACTTCAGGATTCATGAACTTATATGTCTTGCCCAGGAAGGGATTGTGCTGTTCTCAGTATACTTGCTGAACAAGAATAGCTTGCGCTTCTCATAACTGGTTAAGGTGAACAGTATGAACCTGATCAATCGTTGTCTGGCTGAGGCTTTGGGTACCTTTTGGTTGGTTTTCGGAGGTTGTGGAAGTGCAGTACTAGCTGCATCATTTCCAGCCACAGACTCCACTAATCCCTTCGGTATTGGATTCGTGGGGGTATCTCTGGCTTTTGGGTTAACTGTACTAACAATGGCCTATGGGATCGGGCATATCTCCGGCTGTCATCTTAATCCTGCCGTTTCCTTGGGCTTATGGGCAGGCAAACGATTCCCAACTGGAGAATTACCTGCATATATTGGGGCCCAGATAGGGGGAGCTACCCTAGGAGCAGGCATACTTTATTTCATCGCCAGTGGTAGCCCTGCTTTCTCCTTAACCGGAACAAATCCCTTAGCTACTAATGGTTTTGGCTCTCATTCTCCTGGTGGGTATTCTCTATTCGCCTGTTTTCTGGCAGAGGTGGTACTGACTTTTATCTTTTTGGTGGTGATTTTGGGATCAACCGATCGGCGTGCACCCCAGGGATTTGCGCCCATTTCCATTGGTTTATGTTTGACTCTGATCCATTTGATTAGCATTCCCGTGACCAACACCTCGGTTAACCCAGCTCGTAGCCTTGGCCCTGCCCTGTTTGTGGGAGGAGAACTACTGGGTCAGGTGTGGTTATTTTGGGTTGCCCCAATTTTAGGAGCTGTCCTTGCCGGTTTTTTCTACAATGCCTTAATGCAAACCTCTCTTCCCATTCCACCGCAAAGTCTGACACCCGTTGACCAGTAGGCGAGTAACCCTCTTTTGGGGAATGTAGACTGCCGGATCCTAAAGCTCAGATCCTCAAATCTCCTCAAGGATCGCACTGTTGGAAAGTCCGTCTCTGTTCTCTAGGAAAGCATTGAGGTATCATTCAACCCGATCTAATGCAAGACAAATTGAGCCCAATTATTAGTCATTCGAACTGCCAAAGTTCTCCCAAAGATTTCTACGGGCAGTGAGAGTGGGACGCGACGCATGTTGCTGCTTAGAGTTTCTTACTGACTCAGAATTGAAATCCTTCAGGGTATAACCTTGACCACCTGCAAAGGACGAACACGGAACCAGCCAACAATGCTAAAGCGCGGTTTCAACACAGGCTTCACTTCATGAGGAAAATCTTCACTCAGAAATATCACTAGCTTGCCATAGTCAGGGGTGATGATTTCCAGAAGCTCATTTTCATCACGGTCGCTATACAAATATAGCTCACCACCATGGTGGGGTTCCCAGTCGAGATTAAGGTACAAAACCGTCGATAATATTCGGTTCCTACCTCCCTTAAATGCATCCCGGTGTTTTTTATAAAATCCACCCACCGGATAATAGGCGAAGTGACATTCATACTCAAATAAACCTAAGAACAGATACCGATTGAGTTCTCGACGGAGCAGTTCCATCCAGTCCAGATAGGTACGGGTGATCGGATGGTTGGGGGTGAGCCAATGAATCTCATCACGTCGAACCTGTGTATTCACCTGATAGTCTTCCTTGCAGCCAATCCCCCCCTGTTGAAATACACTATGATCTAGAGACTTAAAGTAGTTGAACAAGTCATTGAGAAGCGAAACGGGCAAGGGTAAGGGTAAAACAATATAGCCAAACTCTTGCAAATGTCGGGCTATATAATCAAGCTGTTCATCCTCAGCAGGGATTGGGTTGAAACCATCTTGATCTGACTGCTCCTTTGGATTGCCCTGTAGAGTGGGGCCAGGGGGCTGCGTTGCTAGAGGCTGAGTTGCAAATGCTTCTTCCAAGCAAATTAATCTCCGTTCTATTTAAGGATTATGTACTCCCTCAAAGCAAGGATCTCTACCGGATCAAAGCTGTCAAAACCTTGGCGGGTTCCTAAACTCAACCAATTCGACTGCAGTGCCGAATGAATTTGACTCATGCTCAGGTAGGGATGCTGAAAATGCAGTTCTTCGGGACTCCAGCCATGAACCAACTGCCCAGTCACCAACTCAATCCCTTTCATCTTGGTTCCTGTAATGGTGGGAACTTGTTGATCATTCAGGGTTATGGACTTGTAATCCGTTACTTGCATCATTAAATCTCTCAGGCTCATTACTCATTATCTCAGGCTGTTAGACCGACTTCCGAGCTTTCGACGTAGAAAGATCAGAGGAAATGGGTCCTCAGCTTCCTGGGAGAGCAGACTCGGCACAATTATCAGCTAGCCTAGCTGCCCTGCGGAATGTGGGCTTAAGGGGAGAGAGGGTTGCGGTTTTCAGCAGCAGCCAGGATCACCTGCTGGATTCGGTTTTCACGAGTCGCCGCCCTACGAGCACTTGCAATCCAGGTCAGTATTGTTTTTTTTGTGGATTTGTTGAAAGCTTCAAAATTTTGTCCGGCCTCAGGACAGGAACGCAGGGCTTGTTGCAGATCTGCAGGAATAATTAAGGCTTCAATTTCATCCAAACGATGCCAGGAGCCGTTCTCCTGGGCGATGCGAATCATGTCCATTCCCGCTGAAGTCATTAACCCTGCCTGAATTAACTCCTCCACATAGGACTTATTGAGTTTCGACCAAACGCTCTGGGGTTTGCGAGGCGTAAAGATCTGGCGATAGCGTTCCGTATCCATAGACTTGACTTTGCTGTCGATCCAGCCGAAACAGAGGGCTTCCTTGACGGCTTCGCTGTACTGAACGCTGGGCTTGCCACTCCTGACCTTGTAGTAGATCAACCAGATCCCCGCACAGGTTTGATGATGCTCCACCAACCACTGGCGCCAGGCCTGACGGTTCTCCGCTTCGATAGAAGCCAGCATCTTTTCAAATGGAATGTTCTGTTTGCTCATCCTGAGTTCGTTCTAAGGCAACTTCTGCAAAACAAAAAAAGCATAGCCATAGTCTTTCCCAAAACGTCGGTACATCTCAATTTCCTGCAGCTCACTGCTCAAAACCCTGATCTCCATCGGAGTGCGGTCCGGTTGATTGATTAGCCTGGTAATTCTTGCTTCCAGGGGAGTGTAGTAATTCCACCAGGCAGCCTCGGGGAGGATAAAAGAATCCACCAAGGCATAGCCATAACCAGGAATGGACTGCAGGCGATCGTTGAAGTTTTGCATGTCGGAATACCCCTGCTGCCAGTAGTCCTGTATTTCAGGATCGCGATCGGGGGATAACCAGACCAGATCACTAAACACCAGATACCCTCCCCGTTTCAGAAATCGGTGCCACTGGGTGAGTCCCTGAGAAACACCCACGATGTACATCGATCCTTCCGCCCAGATCAGATCAAGGCTTTCCTCCTGCCAGCTCAACTCCAGCATGGATTGACACAGGCAGGTTATGCGGTCCTGAAAACCAGCGGCCTCAGCTGCAGTCTGCAAGCGTTGAAGAAAGGGAGGATGAATATCAATGGCAGTAATGTGTCCGTCCGATAGCTCAGCTAGCACCAGGGTTTGCTCTCCAGGACCACAGCCAATATCCAGGATCCGGGGCTGATGGAGTGGGGGTAGTTTGAGAAAAGCTTGGCGGGTAAACTCTCGACCTCCAGGACTTTCCCTGGGCAGATCTTGATGGATCTCAAAAAAGATATCCACAGCCTCACTCTCCCGTATCTCTTCTCAATCATCTCACCTGCGGGTGGCAATTGAGCCAGGCGATCCTGTCTGGGCAGGCATCAAGAGTAAAGGCTACCGCAGTCAACTCAGTTTTAAGTAATGGTAAGGACCCATGCGTGATCCCCAGGTCTGCTCTCCGGTTTGAATGTCAATGCCGCGATCCAGGGTGATCAGGGCAGTTGCTGTCAAGAGAAAGTCGATCTCAATGGCCTGGGTGCTGTCGGGGGTTAAGCGGCAATTCAACCCAGACATCCGACCCCGGTACCCCTCTGCTTCAGGCGTCAGGTTAATAGTGCATCCTGGCAGGTGTTCCAGATCGGTTGCGCTCAATTGCGCCCAGCGAGCCGCATCCTGAGAAGCCCCCATCCAGGCCTGTTGATCCTGTAGCCGATAGTTCTCCAGGCGCAGGGGATGATCCAAAAGCTGCAAGACGCGGCTGCGGTAGAACTCCCTGGGGGTATGCTGGTTCACCTGTTCCGTGAAGAACCCCCATCCCTCGGCAAAAAGTTCAGGAAGGGGCACATACCAGAGGGTGACAGGAATGAACCAGACGGGTTGATCCATGGCCTGGGCACGGTTGCTATAGGTTCCCGCCAACCAGGTGCGTACGGTTTCCCAGTCACGGCTGAATGGGGCAGGAGCATTCATGAGAGAGAAAGGGTGACGGTTGCTTGTTGACAGGTGCCGCAACCCGGTCCATTCGGTTCCAGGGTTGTATAGTCAGGACTGAATGTTTCGGTCACACTGCGGCCATCTGTGCTGATTAAGGTCAGGGTCACTTCGGCAGGCGTAAAATCGAGCAGTTGCACACCTGTCGAGAGGCAGATCCCGCGATCCCCCGCAGAAGAAGTACTATTCCCGCAGACAACACTAATACTGTCTCCATCGCTTCCACTGGCAAGCAGGGTGTATTCAATCACGCCTGGGGCGTTGACCACCACGTTGAGAGCATTCGGGCAGGGGAGTAACGTGCAGGTTTGACCCGAAGTAGAATCTGACCCACAGGCAGTTAATCCACTTAACAAAAGCAGAAACAGCAGCATCCAGATCCGGAATTTTCTTAGCATGGCATCCACCTCCACTGGTATTGGGAACCTAAGGGTTTAGGTAATGATAGGGGCGTGGCAACCTTCTAAAAGTCTCACTCTCAATCTGAGATTACACTGAAAATCCAGCAGGCGAATATCCCCTATGACACACTGGATCAGTTGTCTCCATCAACCGCAGTCAGAATAGCATCGGCAAGAGTCACCGACCTATGAAGATGACCTCACGACAACGGCGCAGCATCGTTTGGGGATTAGGGATGCTGACTGGCTGGCTCCTGGTGATCTTGATGGTCATCCGAGGTCCTGCCTGGGCCCAAACTCCGGGGCAACCCCTGTTGGACCTGCTCCTGCCATCGCCGCAACCGACTCTATCCCTGGAAACCCCTTTCCCCTTGATCCCAAGAGATTCTCCATTTCCAGAGGTATCCCCCGCGGCAGAACTTTCCCCCTCCCCAACACCCATTCAGCTGCCCGAGGATGCAGGCACAGATGTGGTTGTGGGTGGGATCCCGATTTTAAGGCTGCAGACGGCTCAGTATTCCAGCGAAGTCAGAGCTCAGGCGGTGGAGTTTGAAATTGAGCGGTTTTTGAAATTTGATTGGACGGGATCGCTCCCTGTGCCGGATGTTCGGGTAACTCAAACTCGTGATTTGCAATACATTTTGGAATTGGGTGATGCTGACAACTTTGAATTGACTCGCCAATACCTGTTCACGGTTACACTCGCAGATGCCGCTGCTGCTCTGAATCTGCCCTCCCCTACCCTTAAAGATGTCAGTGCGCTGGCCACAACCTGGGCGAATGAACTGGAGGGAGCCATTGCTGAGTATCGGGAGGTGGAACTGGCGTTGGTGCGGGGACAGGATCCGCGTGTCCTGACCATTAGTTTGCTGCAGGCTGGGGTGATCCTTTTATTTGGCTTCTTCCTCTGGAGCTGGTGCCAGCTTGGACTCCATCGCCTAGAGCAGGTACTCGAAAACAGGGTGGGGCAAATGATCTGGGTGGATATCGCCCTAACTTTGTCCCGCTTACTTCTGAGGGTGGGGATTGCACTGGGATCAATTCACCTTGCCCTCAGTCTTGTGCCCATATTGCAGCCCTTCCGGAGGGTGTTGTACTACGAAATTGGACGCATACGCCACCTTTTCCTCGCAGGTCTCAATAAGGAACTCCCCAATTCCAGTCTTTCCATCAGCAGCCTGATTATCTTTGCAATCCTGACTCTGCTGGTCTTCACCATTTCTCACTACGTCAGCCTCGCCCTCAAGCATCGCTTCCTTACCCGCTTGGGCCTGGATCTGGGCACTCAGGAGGCCTCAGCCACCATCTTTAAATACACGGTTACCGTTCTGGGGATGCTGATCGTCCTGCCCTTCAGTGGACTTAGTCTCAGTTCGCTGGCAGTGGTGGCGGGCTCGCTGGTTTTGGGTGTCGGTCTTGGCCTGCAGAATATTTTTAATGACTATGTGAGTTATGTCGCCATACTGATCGAGCGGCCCATCCAGGTGGGTGATCTGGTGGAAGTGGATGAACTTCTGGGCACAGTGGAACGCATTCATCCCTGGGCAACGGTGGTCCGCACCCTGGACCGTGTCTTTGTGGTTGTGCCCAACTCCCGCCTCACCAATCAAAAAGTGGTGAACTGGAGCTATCGCGATCCCCGTTGCCGGATCCATATTCCGGTGGGGGTGGCCTATGGATCGGATCCACAGCAAGTCAAGGAAGCGATGTTATCAGCAGCTCGTTGCCATCCCCTGGTCCTCAGCACCCCAGAGCCGCAGGTCTGGCTGATCGCCTTTGGTCACTCCTCCCTGGATTTTGAACTGCTGGTGTGGATCAATCGGCCCCAGGATCAGTTTATTTTAAAGAGTGATTTGAATTATGCCATCGTTGCTGAATTCCGTCGCCGTCATATTGTCATCCCCTTCAATCAGCAGGATCTGCATATCCGCAGTGCCGATGGATTGCGGGGTGTCCTGCAACACCTGAATGGTGCCAACCCCGCCTATACCAATGCTGGCGCTGCCTCACCCGCTTCCCCGAAGGCTTCTGCAGATGAGGTGCTCCCTCCCGCTTCCGATCAGGAATCCTTGATCGACAGTCCTTCCCCGGTTGGTTACCGAGATGATCAGGATGACCAGGACTTCCCCCAGGCTTAGACCCTTACCGATACTCCAGGAGCAACCCTTCGATGATTCGTTTAACCCAATATTCCCATGGTGGGGGGTGTGGCTGCAAAATTGCCCCAGCCCAGCTCCAGGCCATCATCAAGCATTTGCCTCTGGGAACCTATCCACCTGATCTGCTGGTGGGCACCGAAACTCGGGATGATGCCGCTGTTTATCGCCTTAACGATCAGCAGGCCCTGGTGCTGACCACCGATTTCTTCATGCCCATTGTTGACGATCCGGTGGACTTTGGGCGGATTGCAGCCACCAATGCCCTTTCCGATGTCTATGCCATGGGGGGAACCCCGATCCTGGCTTTAGCCGTTTTAGGGATGCCGGTGAACCAACTTCCCATGGAAGCAATTCAGGGGATCATGCAGGGGGGATTACAGGTGTGTCAGGAGGCGGGTATTCCCTTAGCTGGAGGCCACTCCATTGATTCTCCTGAGCCCATCTTTGGTCTGGTGGCTGCGGGTCTGGTTCACCCCCAGCAGGTGCGACGGAATGCCACCGCTCAGCCCGGCGATCATCTGTTGCTGACCAAGCCCCTGGGAATTGGAGTTATGACCACCGCCCTCAAAAAAGGGAAATTAAGTCCGGCGGGCTATGCCCAGGTGCTGGACCTCATGACACGGTTAAACCGGATCGGGGCACAGCTAGGCCAGGATCCTGCCGTCCATGCCATGACAGATGTTACGGGCTTCGGTCTCCTGGGACATTGTTTGGAAATCGCGCAGGGGTCCAAGATCGCGGTGGAGTTGGAAGCTGCTGCCATTCCCATTCTGCCGGAGGCTCGCACCCTGGCGGAGGCGGGTATTTTTCCAGGAGCAGCACGTCGAAACTGGGAAGGTTACACTGACGTTGAAGCTCCCCAACTGGCGGAGTGGGAACAGTTGCTCCTTGCCGATCCCCAGACCAGTGGGGGATTGCTGCTGGCGGTGGATCCCGGACACTCCCAATCTCTACTGCAATTGCTGCAGGATCAGGGCTGGCGGGATGCTCGTCGGATCGGCCATTGCAAATCCGGATCCCCAGGAATTTATGTCTTCTCCGCTTAATCCTCTGCCCCAATTGTCCGAACTTAGATCGGTGCCAACCCCTCCAGATCGTCTGGTGATCTCGGGGTTGCGCATCTACAGCTACAGTGGCTACGCGGCGGCGGAGCGAGAGCTAGGACAATGGTTTGAGGTGGAATTTGAGGTGTGGGGTGATCTGCAGCCTGCAGCCTTGAGTGGTCAGCTCAGTGACACTTATGACTATCGGAGGGCAATCGAGCACATCACACACCTGCTGAGCAGCCAATCATTTTCCCTGATAGAAAGCATGGCCGAGTCGATTGCTCGCCTACTTCTCTGCGAGATCCATACGCCTCAGGTGCGGGTGAAACTGAGTAAATGCCATCCCCCCATCCCAGGAATGACAGGTGCGGTCACGGTTGAGATCCACCGGCGTTCCTCCTCAACGCCTGATCCCTATGGAGTCACTCAAGAACACCCTTCTTTCCCTGCAGAATGAGCTAGCCTAATGGGGTAACCTGAGCACAAGTCCATAACATGGACTAGGATGATCACACTAGTAAGCATCAAGGCTACAGGGGTAGCATGGAGCCAAACCACTAGGGGGAGATAAGCTGATGGGACTGTTTGATCGGGTTAGCCGGATTGTACGCTCAAATATCAATTCGATGGTCAGTGCTGCCGAGGATCCCGAGAAGATCCTCAATCAAACCATCAATGACATGCAGGAGGATTTGATCCAGTTACGCCAGGCTGTAGCAACCGCCATTGCCAGCCAGAAACGGATGGAACGCCAGCACGATCAAGCTCAGCAGCAGGTGGATGAATGGGAACGGCGAGCCAAGTTAGCTATCCAGAACAATGATGATGATCTGGCCCGTCAGGCCCTTGTCCGCAAGAAGGGGTACGCGGAGACAGCCCAGAGTTTGAAGCGACAATTGGATGATCAGAGCCAGCAGGTGCAAATCCTGCGCACCAATATGACCAAACTGGAGAGCAAGATCTCAGAGGCCAAGACCAAGAAAGACATGCTGATCGCCCGCGCCCGTTCCGCCAAGGCCTCTCAGCAGATCAGCGAAGTGATTGGCAAGGTCAACACCACCTCTGCCCTTTCTGCGTTTGATCGCATGGAGGAAAAAGTCAATACTCTGGAAGCCCAGTCCGCCGCTGTGGCAGAGCTCTCTGCCGATACGCTGGAAACCAAGTTTGCAGCCCTGGAAAGTGGCGGCAGTGATGTGGATTCTGAACTGGCTCTGCTCAAAGCTTCAGTGAGCAAAGAAAACGCTCTGCCCTCCGGTGATCAAAAGGTGTTGGGAAAAGCTGAAGAGAGTTCAGAGGTTTCCCCATCTGAAGTGGATGACGAGCTGGAAAAACTTCGTTCTGAAATCGATAGTCTCTAACGAGAAAATCACCGGACGATCTCTGCGCTCCGATCCTCAAGAGTTTCGACCCTTTCCTATCGCAACTCCTCCCCATCACTCCTCAGGGCAAATGGCATGCGCGTTTCCCTGAGGGGTTCAATACTTACAACAGTCTCCGTAGCGATGTGTTTCTACTCCCCCCAGAAATTTAAGCATTATCGCGGGTGTTTTGATTTCCCTTGCAACTCACAATGGAGGATGTAATCTCGTCGGATGGGTTAAATGCGCAGTGATAAATGTTCACTTCCGCAGTATTTATACCCATCAGCGAGCCAATGTAGACCTTCTGGAGATCAAACATGGCTGTTGAAAAAGTAAACTCCTCCTCTAGTCTGGCTGAAGTCATCGACCGTATTTTGGACAAAGGCATTGTGGTGGATGCTTGGGTCCGGGTCTCCCTGGTGGGCATTGAGTTGCTGGCCATTGAAGCTCGGGTGGTGGTGGCCTCTGTTGAAACCTACCTCAAGTACGCAGAAGCTGTGGGTCTGACCACAACTGCAGCCGCACCTGCAGCCTGAGGTTGATCATGGAAGGGGGTGGAAGATCTGCTCTTCTACCCCCATGCCAGCTCATCACCGTTCAACGCGGGTGGCTAAACAGTTGAGTTGCTTTATCCAGGGCAGGGAGAATCCTCACCATGAGCTTGAAAGATCAATGGGTCAAGGAGCAGCAGCAGCGGCTTCAACACAACGCAGCATTGTTGAGCCAGGCCCGACAACAACGGCTGGATCAAAACCGTACCCGTGTTCAGGATGGCCAGATTGCTGCCCAGGCCCGTCACCGATTTGTATCTCTGAACGCCACGGCTTGCCGTCAAGCCCAACAGCAGCAGCAGCAATGGATGCGCCAGCTCCGACAAACTCAGGGGCACCAGCAACAACAAGCTGAGGCCCAACGGCAGCAAGCCCGTGCCTCCTTCGGCCAGCAGGTGGATCAGCTGCGACACACCCACCAACAGCAACTGCAGCAGATGCAACAGCAATTGCGCCAGTCTTTATCCCTGCATACCCAGACCCTCACCCGAACCACAGCCGATTGGCTACAGGCGGTTCACCAGCAACGCCAAGCCTTGCAGCAGGATCAACAGCAGCAACTAACCCAGTTTCGACAGTCCCTGGCCGATCAGATGCAGATCTGGTTAGAGGCGATGCGAGCCACTCATTTGGCGCTGGCCCAACAGCAAAGAGAACAGCTTCAGGCAGAAGTTGCCCTTCGCCAGGCTTCCATGGAAAGCACCTTGCAATCCTTACAATCCACCCGCCAGCAGATGGCAACTCAACAACAGCGGGATCTGAGTGCCTTTTGCCAGGATCTGCAGGCCCAGGTGCAGCAATGGCAGGCAGCAACTCGCCAGCATCTGGAGGATCTGCAAAACCAGCGCCAGCTTTCGGCCACTCAGCTGCATGAGCAACTAACTCAATACACTCAGCAGTTACGCCAACAGGTATGGGGAGCTTATCAACCCCAGATCCAGGAGAATGGCCATGCCACCGGAGGATTCTCAGCCCCGATCTCCGCTCCCTCTCCCTTGACCTCAAGTGCCCTTTCCACCTTTTCTGTGTCTGAGTCAGAATCAATTTTTGAACCGGCAGCCACTCCCACCGAAGCACCAGAGGTCTCTTCTTCCCTATGGACTCCGACCGCGGCAGCAGACCTTTCTTCCGAGGAAACAACCACAGCTCAGGTGTCGGAAAGCGAAGATCCCATTCTCGATTTTGTCCTCCGTTACATTGAGAAACTGCAGGCCAGGGATCCCAGCATGACCATGTTGCAGGTGATCGGTAACCGCGATCTGGTTCGCGACCTGCTGGCCCAAGGAGCGGGTGAGCTGGAAGTCGATCCCTCAGAGATTCTGGCAGTGCTGCGGCAGTTAGTCTCCACAGCTTCCATCCATGCCTAGTTCAGGCGATGTGGGCTAAGCTACCTATTGAATTGGAGGAAGAGGGACCATGACAACGGTACTGCAAGCTCGCCCTCGCCAGTTTGTCAATACACCCCATACCGAACGGATCGTTAGGCGATCGCTGCGCTATCTACAGTCCGGCTTTGCAGTGCATTTACAGGGACCTGCGGGCACCGGAAAAACCACCCTGGCCATGCACCTGGGCAGTTTGCTCGGCAACCCCATCATGCTTCTCTACGGAGATGATCGCTTTGATTCTGCCGATCTGATTGGGGGTCGGACTGGCTATACCCACAAGCGAGTGGTGGATAACTACATTCACTCGGTGCTCAAGACCGAAGAGGATCTGCAGCAGCGCTGGGTGGATGCTCGTTTGACCCTGGCCTGCCGTGAGGGGTTTACGCTGATCTATGACGAGTTCAACCGCTCCCGTCCTGAGGCCAATAATGCCCTTCTCAGTGCGCTTGAGGAAAAGTTACTGGTTATGCCCCCCGACAGTAACCGCTCTGAGTACCTGCGAGTTCATCCCCAATTTCGCGCCATCTTCACTTCGAATCCGGCGGAGTACTACGGGGTTCACAAAACCCAGGATGCCCTTTTAGATCGGATGATCACGATCAATGTCGGTGAACCGGATGTGGAAACCGAGAAAGAGATCTTGACTGTGCGTGTGGGCTTACCCCCCGCCGATGCCCTCAAGATTGTGCACATTGTCCGAGCCTTTCGTCGCAAACTCAACATCACCAAGGCCCCTAGCCTGCGCAGCTGCTTGATGATCGGTCGGATTACCCGGGAGCATGGGTTGCAGGTTAGTAAAGAAGATCCAGATTTCCGCATGTTGTGCGCAGATGTCTTGCTGGCGCGGATGGGTGAGAATCATGAGGATGCCCTCCAGGTGCTGGATCATCTGCTCGAGCAGCTTCCCTGAGTTCGGATTGCAGCACTATAGGAACCTTTTCTGTGTCACTTTCCTCCCAACCCTTGCAAACCTCCACAAGTGGATCGACGCTGGCAGATGTGCTGGAGCGTGTTCTGGATAAGGGGATCGTGATTGCTGGGGATATTACGGTCTCGGTGGGCAGTGTTGAGCTTCTGAATATTCGTATTCGTCTACTGATCTCGTCCGTGGATAAGGCCCGGGAAATTGGCATCAACTGGTGGGAGTCGGATCCTTATCTAAACAGCCGTGCTCAGGAACTGCTGGAGAGCAATCGCCAACTGATGCAAAGAGTGATGCAGTTAGAAGCGCAACTGGCACAGGTATTGCCCGCTGCAGAAAAGCAAGGTGAGGAAAGCTGAACCTCTGTTCGCCTCTGCAGGCTACACTGATCCCAGACAGAACAGTCCAGGTGTGTAGGGAAAGGTGGGTGATGAAAGTTGCGATCACAGGATGGGCGGTGGGTTTATCCCTGCTCTGGGGGGGGTATGGATGGGCACAGGAATCTCCCGAGAGAGCTTTGCGGATCCGGGCAGATAGCCAGGAAGCCAATGCCACCACCGGCGTGATTGTGGCGCGAGGAAATGTGGGGATCACCTACCCTGCTGAGAATGTCCAAGCCCAGGCCCAGTTGGCCACCTACTTCACCCGTGAACAGCGCATTGTTCTGGAGGGACAGGTGCTGATCACCCAGGATCAAAATCAGCTCAGGGCCGAGAAAGTGACGTACCTCGTGGAGACTGGTGAAATCCAGGCGGAACCTCAGGGAGGAGATCAGGTGGAATCAGTGTATGTTTTCCCCGAGTCAGCGTTGGAAGAAAATTAAATTTAGATTAGAACCCTTGAAGTGAATTACAGATTTATGGACAGACGTCAGAATAGCTTCGAACGGCACCCAGAGTTGTGCCCACAGTAATATAGCGACAGTCGTTAGGCAGACCCTTCGCAGAAAGGATCACGGTACCCTGAACAAACCTTCCAATTCTATCCGGTGTGGTTGGCTCACGAGCTTCCCCACGCGAGTCGAAGACGGCGCATCGGCTGGGTTGTGGGCAGATAGCAACTGGAGAAGTGTTAAAGTTGGTAAAATTATTCTGCACAATCTCAATATTTCTGCCAAGAAGATACTCTCGAGGTGGGCTCACGTCAGTCTGTAGTGCACCAGTGACAACATCTGTGGCGGGTTGAACCCTAACTACCGGTTGGCCATAAGTTGGATCATCGTCAATATAGGCAACCCAGGATGCTCCTGTACGAGACTCAGCAGCACTACTTCTAGCTGTCCTGATTGCACTAGCAAGGGTATTGCGAGCATCATCGAGTTCCACTCGCCGCTGGAAACGAATTAAACTTGGTGCAGCAACCGCAACAAGAATTCCCAAAATAATCAGAACAGAGAGAACCTCAAGTAAGGTGAATCCTGCTTCAGGTTGTTGTAATCGCAGTTTCATATTTCCAACCAAAGTCAAGTTGATTGTATCTGATCGAGCGCACTACTATTCAGGGCGATCAACAATTCCGCGAATAAAGAGTTGGGACTGCAAGGAATTGATGTAACGAGAAATCTCACTTAGCTCACCAGGTGAAAGCGTTGCAAAATCTCTGGTTCTGTATTGTGAATATCGCAGCGAGTCTGCTTGACGCAAAGAATTTGCAGTCATGAAGATTTGGACATCCTGAGGTTCCCTTCCTTGAGGGATGCTAACACAGGTATAAAAACCTCGATCAGGAACAGGAGGACTTTCTGCTGGATCCCCACCCCCGTAGGAATATCCGGCTGGACAAGGAGGGGCAGGGAGAACATCAGTCGTTGAGGGTGCACCAACCAGATTTCCAAAGCGAATATCATCAATCAGAGGGACATTGGCTACACCAGTAAAGGCTCCACTAGGGACAGGATCAGGCCAGGTATAAAAGTTGGTTGGGTCAGGGAGAACCAAGCCTGTTGGATCAGTTGAATCGATAAAGGGGAACCTTAGAGTGGTACATTGTTCATCGTAAGGCCTGATCACTGCACGGGCGATCAACGACGCACCGTCAAACGTATCTGAAGGAACCAGGCGAAGATGGCTATAGACCACCAAGACATAAGTATTTAATGTTGCAGTGAGCTGCTGAACAAAGGGTTGGAAGATACCTCCAGGACGACAATCTGCAGATAGAGATTCCACCTTCCAGAAACCCAAGACAGGCACTCGATTTGTGCTAGTAGTGTCTGGCATCAAGCCCCGATTCCAGATCAGCTGGTTGAGGTCGGGAATCCCGTCTCCTTCCACAAAACCATCCGAATCATCGTCATCCAAAATAGGAGGATCAGTGGGGCTTGGTGGAGGTTCTGCCAGGTCTGAATAAACAAACACTGCTTCATTCAGATCCCTTTGAATAAAGTCCATGGCCTGAACGAGCTCTCCCTGAACTTCTGAAATTCCAGAGATGCGTTGCTCGGATCGCCATGCATTAATAACAATAAAACTAGTGCCTGCGAGAAAGATCGAAGCCGCTGCCGCACCAACCAGAAGTTCAATCAGGGTGTACCCCTGGCAGTATTTAACTTTTCCCCGAAGCATGTGAAGTCCTGGCATATCGTTTCCTGCGTCATTGTAAATAACTGTTTGTGCAAGCTAGCTTCAGGGAATCGGAGTCGGAAAGGAATCACATTGGGTAGCAGCATTTGTGGCAAGAGAGCGACAGAGATCCGCAAGGGTCGCCGCCTGACTGATACTCGCTTCAACTACAGCGACGGGTCGCAAACGGGTTCCCGTACGCGAAAAGGTTTCAGAAGCTGATACAGGATCGCGATAAAGATTCATATCTAAACCTGCAAAGGGAAATCCAGTGTCATCAAAGCTACGGCGATGGTAAACCCGCACCCCCATCAGAAAAGAACAGGGTAGGATATCGACGCCGTCATAAAGAATATTGTTGCGATCATCCACACAGGGTGCGCCATTATCCCGAAAAGTTTGAATAACATACTCCTCAGGTTGACCAGCAGCTAAACCAGACCCCTCGACCTTTTGTAAAGTCACAGTTGATGAGCCAATCAGTTGGGGCAGACCAAAGCTGGTTGGCAAACCATCGGTAGGAGCAGTGACATTGGCAAAGGGTTGACTGAAATCAGCTGTAGCAGGAGGTAGGGCATCAGCAGCCAGGAAAGGACAACCATCTTGATTGCATTCATCAACCAGGCTGCGAACCCGATCAATTTCTCCTTGTGCCAGCTGTGTCCCGACTTCGATCCGCTCGGCCAGCACTCGACGGTAGGCCGCCAAAGCTAAGGCAGGAGCCAATGCAGCTAGGGCAATTGACACAATTAATAAAGAAACGATCACTTCAATCAGATTAAAACCCTTTTCCTGAAAGGATAAAGGCTTTCGTTGGAACTGCATGCGTACCTCCTAACGGACAAGACTAAACCAGTTCATATGCTCACACTGCCTCTATGGTGATGCTAGCGTTCCAAAGACAAAGATGCTAATCAGATCAGGGAGCTTATAGCCGGGAGAAGGGAAGCGGAGCTGCTCGAGGAAGAATTTCATCAAGCAGCCCCTGGTTAGGGATTAAGGACAGGTGAGAGGATCCTCAATATCAGGGATTCCAGGTGCTGTTCTCACTGCGCAGCGTAGCCGCTCAATGTAAGGATCATCCGGAGAGAGATCCCGCACAAACTCAGTTCGCTCATTGCTGGGCTGTTCAAAACGAGCCGCCACCGCACTCGGTTTACGGGCAAAGAGGAAGCCGACATCGTAACCAAAACGTCGTAGAGGCGGAGAGTAGTAGTCGAAGCCGAGATCGATCCCACCCGCCGATGTGTCGTCACGGCTGCTGGGTGGCTCAAACCGTGACTGGATATAGGGTCCGGTGGCGTAGTTGCTGTAATTCAGGTTGATCATGGACCCTGTGAAGGACAGCGGCACATTTCGCCAGAACTCATTTAAGCGTAAGAAGTTCTGTAGACCTCCTGCTGTCTGATTCTCACGGGAAGGCACCAAACCACTGATCGTCAGGGCATTGACTTGAATGGGAGCCGCCTGCTGTAACTGCCTGTTGGTGGCACCATTGAGCTTCCTGGTATCATTGTTTGTTACAAAGAGGGGTTGGTACTGCGGAATCGGAATGGGGCGACGGGTGGCCTCATCTAGGATCACCGCAATGACATTAGCAGCATTGTCATCGGCTATGGCAGTGTTGTCCCTTAGCAGGGCTTCAACCTCGACGAAGCGCTCGCCACCGTCATCGGATCCGTTGGAATCAATGGACATCCGCACAACGTTGTTATTGTCCGGGATACCCGATCCTTCACCGTTGATGAAGAAACAGACACCATTGTCAAAGTTATTGTCGGTGTCGGCATCAAGGGTGCCAGCGATGCCACCCACTTCGTTAGCAGCGTAGAAGCTACCGCCTGCCTGGTAGGGGTTACTGGGATTCAAGCCAGGCGGAGTATCAAGTGCACCCAGAGGTGCGACTAGGTCAGGAACATAAAGAACATCCTGTCGAGTGCTGGGTAGAGCATTCGCGGCGATTGTTGCTCCTGCAACCAGATTGGCACCTGGTGTCACAGCACCATCTAAGGGAGCAGTTGTATCAGTTGTGTACAAACCCATGTAAGGGATGTAGGTAAACGAGGTATTGAAGTTCGGTCGGAAAACACCAGGCACATAGCGTCCACCCACTGTGATGTAGTTACACTCAGGCAGTGGGATCGTGTTTGTTGGGTTGTCCTGAATATTTGGCGGTGCCGTGGCAGGCCTAATCCCAGGAGCAAGAGTGAGATCTGAAATGGGTAGAGGCAGAGATCCGGGAGGGTTGTCTGCCAAACCATACTCTGCTGCATTGGCTTCTTCACCCAACAACCAATCCAGAGGACGCATATTTTTTGGTAAGAAGTTGAGTGGGCCGGGCGGCGGCGGCGGCGGCGGCGGTGGGGGCGGCGGCGGCGGTGGTGGGGGC
>CAYMOX010000039.1:0-44910 GCA_964392245.1 uncultured bacterium | reverse complement strand
AGGACCTTTTTTTCTACACTTGAAGGTGAAAAATGAGGATTGATCGAGGTGTCTTATCTGCTTTGCCTCTCCCCATTTATTAATCTGGCTAACAAGACTGGTTTGGAGTTTGCTGTGTTTACCTTGGGGCATTGGTTTCTGATGGACTTGTCCGTCAACATACTCGCTTGCGGGATCGGTCTCTGGTGAATCCAGAAACTCCTCCAGTAAGATCGACTTGTTTGGAGTCTGTACCATCACTCACCCCATACGGCGCTAGGATTCTATTCTAGCCTTCCACATTGCTTAGATGCATCAAACGTTAGCGCTCACCGGACGCAGATAGCCTTTGCGGATCAAATCGACTATTTGGGGCGTTCCGGTGCAGCGCGGTTTTTAGATACCTTCATCAAAGTAATCGCTATCTATCTTTTTAACTGGATATAGAGACACTGTTGAAACACCAACATCATTTTCTATCATTAGGGTGGTTAACTGTTCACCATCAATCAAGACAATCTTGCTGCCAATTTGAGATACATAACTTCTTGCCTCTTCGGTAAATCGGGATGTAGTGATAAAGATCCCCTTGTTAGCTCTCTGTGCTTGTAGTGCCCCAGCAAATTGCATTACATCAGGTCTACCTACAGGCGTATTATCCCAACGCTTTGCCTGAATATAAACAACGTCAAGACCAAGTTTGTCCTCTTTGATGATGCCGTCGATACCACCATCTCCACTTTTGCCGATCGCTCTTCCGGCATCAGATCGAGAGCCTCCATACCCCATTTTGACCAGAAGTTCAACGACCACGCGCTCAAAAAAGGCGGGTGAAGTTGCCTTGAGTTTGGCAAGTAATTCATCTGCCAATTCATCCCGAAGGTTTTCATAGGCGGCTTCTAAAGCCTCAGATGGAGTGGCAGCCAATATATCAGGTATTGATTTTGTTTCAGTAATTCTTTCGCCATTTCTTGCTCTTGTTCCTTTCAGCTTCTTAAATTCAAGGAACTCAGGGTATTTCTCAAGGATTTTAACATTTATGGCCTTGGGCTGCTTAGCAAGAAGTTCACGTCCTCTCTCAGTAATTTGATAGTATCCTCTGCGAGTAGGTTCTAGCAGTCCAGCTTTTTTCAGATACGTTGCAGCCCAACCAACTCTGTTGCCAAAGGTAGACTGCGCTCCACTAGGAAGCATTTCTCTTAAGTCTTCCTCTGTCAGATTTAATTCTTGTGCTAGAACCTCAACTGCTTCATTTGTGGTTACCTCACCATCACGAGTTCCCGCATGCTTAAGCAGAGGCAACATTAGACTTTGATAATCCGGTACTACCATTGAGATTTGGATCTCTTATCTTCCTGTGACATCTATCGTATCTTGCTGTGGCATCTAACGTTCCCAACCAGCGGCAGCAGATCCCCTCGAACTCAGCACCAACGGCTCTCTTCCGTCCGCTGCGTTGGGGTTGTTAGCTGGCTGGCAAAATCACCCCTCTTACTTTCAACGGTTTTGGAATTCCTAAAGCCTGCGCGATTTGCTCAAATCCCTTTTCTCCTTTATATTGCTCAATTTCTGCTTCTAACCCCTTCAGCCTAACCTTTTGCCATGATGAACTCACGTTGTGATGAGCACGAATAAAATCATTAGGCAGAGTATAAAAATCTACTTCACTACTCCCCTCGGAACCATCATTCTTGCCGTAGAACTTGCCAATATTGAGAAACACAACAACTAAAAAATCAAAGGCATCAAGACTTTTATCCTTGACTGGAAAACCGCGATCGCAGTCTGTAGCATATCTACTTTTCACTTGAACCCTGACTTGTGAAAACTCATTGTCTTTGGATTTGTGGCGCGGATCTGGATGAATACAAATCAAATCATACCCCTCGTTGTTAGGTGGTGCTTTGTATGCCAGGATATTACGCCTCATTAGATATCCCATTACAAGATACTCAGAACTGGCAGATACAACAGGTAATCTTAACCATTGCCGTTCATCTTGCATAACACCTCTGGAGCAACCCTCTAACTAAATTCTGGTTGTTTCTAAAGTATTCCCGTTATGCAACACATCGGAGCAGCTTCAATTTTCTCCACGCATGATTTCTCTACGACAGCCAAATTTAGGATGCTAACCAATAGCCTTCATGCACCACCCAAACCCAGGAACGAAGCCAGCTAGCTTACATTCTACAGGATCGTCAGATCCGTATAATCCCAAGACGACGGTTTTATACACCGTCTAGAAAGTACGATGACAGTCCTTCCTAGTCCAGGATCATCTCCCTACAAGACCCTTGCTACCTTCTCTCCGAATAATCCTTTATTCTCTCCTCTAGATAACGTACCCTGCCCTCCCCCGATCATCCTTCTGATCCCTAGCCCACGAATCGGGTCTAGCAAACCTCAAGACTCAAATGCATCAGCCTGGAATGAGGATTGTAGTGCGGATCCGTGATCGTCACTCAAGATCTCAAGCCAGAGGCACTTGAATAAGTTTATCAGCGCCACTTGATTAAATTCTGAAAAGATTCTAAATTCTGCAGTGAGATCCCATGGCTTCAGAATTAAGCTGATCTTGTTAAAAGTTTTTGCCTCCTCCATGAACAACAACCGTGTTGACGCCACCCTCTCTCCTGCTGATCGTGATGAAATCCTGAACTCGATCAACAGCATCCGTGAGAAACTCCCCTTCCTCCTCGCCCTCACCCCCGAAGAAGCCCGATCCCTGCCCCGCCTGGGTGATAAGAGCCGAGCCTTTGTCACCAAAGCCGTGGAATTGGCCGATCGGCATCCCCAAATCCTGCCTGGAGCCTTTGATCTGGAGGGGTTGAAAACCGATCTGGCTTTGTTTGAAAGTCTGTATCCGATCCTGAGTGCCTTGAGCGAACTGTACAACCTGGTCAATGACACCACAGCTGTGGCCGGTTCAGAAGCTTTTACAGCAGCACGCATGATCTACACCTATGCCAAAATGGGCGGTCAGTCAGCCGAGCTGGAGCCCCTGATCCAGGATCTGAGCAAGCGCTACCGCCGGAAATTTACTGCGAAGGCAGAAGACAGTGATCAATAACGACAGGCGAGTCCCTATTTACCCCATCCGAGTCCCTTTTCACCAGATCCCTTCAGGTCAGAACGACATACAAGTCCCTGGCAACCTGACAGAAGTCGATCTTCACCACCCCTGAATCCCTTTTCACGACATCAATGTCGGTTTCGACGACTCTCGAGTCCCTTTTCGCCACAACAGAGTCCCTTTTCACCACAGGGAGCTGATCTCGAAGCGACAAGTAATCAAGGATCACTTCCCCCAGATCCGTATGTCTAGACCTGTTGCCAGCAATGCCAGCGATATTTTTCTTTGTCGGATAAAGATTGGGTTACACCATCAAGTCGGTGACTAATGGGATTCATAGCAGGGAATAGGTCAACTGACTGAAAACAGTTCTACTCAAGCTTGCCACGGATCATCTGCTGGGGGATACAATCCAGTTTGTATCCAGAATCGTCTTGTTTCTCAAATGGAATCTTTTTCTGGATAGCGAGTATCATTCAAATCAAGACGAAGGCAAGTTGCACAACCAATTGGTGTAGTTCCTTCTATAATCACACCTTGATTGAGCCAAATAAAATGCTCTTCCCACTTCTGTTTACGCGGATTAAAAATAGTAACGATCTCCTGCGTATGTGGATCAATCCCTGCTACAAAGTTATATTGCCTCTCATTGCAGCGACGGCATGCAAGGGCAAGGTTGCCAAGTTCATCAGAACCACCCAAAGATTTTGGGATAACACGATCGATGGTAAATCGATTAGCGCTTAACCGCTCCGGTGAATGACAATACTCGCAGACATACCTAGCACGCTCTCGAATAAATTGCTTGAGCTCATCACTGATTGACATTTTGAGCAGCAAGCATCGCATTGATATGGGTGAAAATACGATCTAACTCTCCGATTGCGTCCAATTCAGCAATTTCGTCTAGAGACATCTGATCAGCCTTTTTCTTCTCCAGAAGACTCTCCATCCTTAGCTGCAAAGACTCACTAAACTTAAATAGATTCCGATCGCCAACTTTTTTAAGTTGAATTTCATGAATCAAAGTCGATGGTTTGTTGAGAGCTGCAACCATTTTTCTATACCTGAATGTGCCATACATCTAAGATCTAACGCTAGAAACACTTTCATCAGAAGCTTATACAACAGTAGCAAGTCTAGATCGGGATGAAGATGGATCCTCAACCTGACTGAGAATAAATCAAGCATAATCTCCCCCAGATCCATACTTCCAGGCCTGTTGCCAGCGATGCCAGCGGTATTTTTCTTTGTCGGATAAAGATTGGGTTACACCATCAAGTCGGTGACTAATAGGATCCATGGCGCTGTAGACCCCGAGAGCAGCAAAATGTTTGAGCCAGCGGGCAATCCTGATCGGTCCCAGTTGAGGCAACAATCGCAGTACTAAAAGAGGATGCCGGATCGTCACCTGGGTCAGAGCCTGCGTCAGGCCGCCAAAGCGCACCACATCCTGCAGAAACGGCTGCACCACTTCATCCCCTAAAGCAAACATGGTGCCCAGCACCGTGCTGAGGAGTCGGTTGATCTGATCCGGATGTACCTGCTGATCTATGCCCACACTCATGCTTTCCTGAAAAAGCCAGGTCACGGAGAGATTGGGTTGGTAAGGCTGGATCAGGTCCAGATTGAATCGTTCTAAAGCATCCACCGTCAGTGCTTCATGAAGGCTTTGATCCAGGCGATCCAGATGGCGGACCATCGCTCCAAACCCCCCAAAACTCAGAGGAGACTGAGATCCACTGCTATCCCCCGCAAATAACACCCGATCCCAGGGGCTTTGTAAAGGGCTGTGGCGGTAGGCCGGAAAAAGTCCGGTGAGGAGGCGGCGAAACTGCACCTGATCCAAATCCACCCCCTGATACTCCGGTAACAGGCGCAGATAATCCTCCAGCAACTCCGTCAGGGTCAGTCGGTCGGGGTGCAGATCCAGATAGGTGAAGAGATAGGTGGTGCGGCCATCATGGGCGGGAAAGGCTTCCCAAAAGTACTGGCACTGCTTCTGGATCGGGGTGAAGGTGTAGAGTAAATCACCCGTTTCCAGATCCGGCATACCCTCAGCACAGCCTCCCACCACCAGACAGACCGCATCCGGCTTCTCTCCGGCCCTGGCCTGAGCCACTATTGGGGATCCGTGGCCCATCATGTCCACAAACAGACGCGACTTCAGCCGGAGATCTTCTGAGGCTTTGACCAGAACTCCATCCGGATGGATCTCGGCGGACTGGAAGGAGGAGTGTTCCAGCAGCTTGCCCCCCTGGTGCAAAAATCTCTGCTTGCACAACTCCAGCAACTGCACCGGATCCACGCCGATATTGAGCACATCCCGCACCCACCACTCACCCCCCTGGTGAAAACCCACCCGAGCCGGGTTGTAGTTTGTGACCATCACCTGATCTAATTGCGCTTCTGTCAACAGATCTAGATCCAGAAACGTCTGTAACTCCTGCCGCGAGATATTCCACTCCTGCTCTCGTCCCCGCAGCACTCCCCGCTCCAGCAATGCCACCCGCCAGCCATGCCGGACCAGCGCCGCCCCCAGCAGGATCCCCAGTGTTCCCCCGCAGATCACTACATCCCACTCCAGATCCCCTAACTGAGCAGAATCGGTCTGGATGACCTCTGGAATGGGGAGTTGTTCGCTACTCTTCAGTTGCTGCCAGCGTTGATCAGCTGTCTGGAGCTGTGGGAGGGATCCCTTTGGAAGACAGGGGTGTTGCAGTAAAGAGGACATAGAAAGAAGGGTGCGGCTTCCTCATTCTTGCTGTTTTTCCCCTGCGGCTGCCAGAGATAGGGTTGTCAGGGCTCCTGGACGGGGACTGGCTGATCGGGAGAGGGATTCTCTTGGGTCTGAACAAACCAGACGATGCCGCCGATCAACAGGACACTGAGCACCACGGTGAGGGTAATCTTCCAGATACTCAGGGGGCGATCCCCCAGCACCTCACCTGTGCGGGCATTCACCAGCACCTGATACGACTTGTTGCGGTAGCGGTAACTGCCGATCCAGATGGGCAGAAGCAGGTGTTTGAAGGTGACAGAACTGTAATCGGTGGAGAGACTGTGGATCCGTTGTTCATCTCCGCCAATGTCGCGGCGCACATCTCCCCGGATCACCTGCTCCATCTCTTCTTTGGCCAGATCAAAGCCTGCCTTCAGATCGGTTTGAAAGCGTTCCACCTTATAGCCCGCCAGATAAGAAGGCTCATAAGCTTTGAGTTTGCCCTCGTAATGCCAGGGCTCTAGCTGCTTGAGATAGTCATACTTCACCGACTTGCTGCCGGGGATCAAGACATCATCAAAGCTGCGGCTCACCCGTCCAGAGGCCGGATACCAGCGGGTTTTGCGCACCTCTCGGGTTTTCTGCTCCCGCTCTCCATCCTCGTTGGTTTCGTAGTAGGTCTCGGTCTCGTAGTAATATTCACCCCGCTCCCCCCGATAAAAACTGACGGTGTAGGCATCGTAGGTCCAGAAGGGTAGATAAACCCCCTGCATTCCCTCCCGCTGGGCCAGTTTTTTCAGATCATTGGGGCAGAACCAGTTGCGACCCAGCCAGGTTTGCATCCCTACATAGGCACGGTTGCGATCCAGGGCAAATGGAAGAATGCCATTGGGCATCAGCATCGGCGAGGCGGTTTGGGGAGGGCTGCTGAGATGGGTGCCGCAAAAGGGACAGTCTCCCGCCACCTGTGGGGGTACAAATTCCGTCTTGGCGCCGCATCCGGTACAGGTGACCTCCAGGGCTTCTGGAGCCAGGGACACCAGCTGATCGCTGTTGATGTGCAGGTAGGTTTCATAGGCCAGTTCCTGCACCTGCTCTGCCGTTTGGGGGATCCCCTTCTGCCAGCCACAGTAGCGACACTTTAACTGACCAGAGGTGGGTTCAAATCCCACTCCCTTCGATCCACATTGGGGACAACTGACCTGGGTTTCGGTACTCATGGCCGCTCCTGCTAGGGCAAGGGGGGTAGGGGTGGGGGACCAGAGGCGATCCGACTGGCCACTTCCGGGACTTGCTGGGCGGGAACCCAGTTTTCCATACCCTGCCGCCAGATGTAGGTGGACGGCTGGATCCCCTGTTGGACCAGTTGAGTCAGCGTAAAGGGTCCCTGCCGCTGCTGATCAGCTCCCACATACCACCACTCCGGTTGGGATTGCAGACGACTGGCCAGTTCCGACACTTCCCCAGCTCGCATCCAGCTGGCCATCCCCTCGCGCCAGACCATCGTGTCTGCAGTGATGGATTGTTGCAGCAGCTGATCTAAGGTCAACGGTCCCTGAGATTGACCCGACTGGGAAAGGTACCACTGGGCAGGCAAGGGAGGAGGGCCTGACAGTTGGGGAGGGGGGCCGGAGGGAGCTGGAGGAGCAGCTGGACTAGCTGCAGGTTGCATGGCATTGATCAGTTGTTGTCCCATGGCCATTCCCACCCCCAAGTCCATGCCAGGATTGCCACCTCCCGGATTCTGGGCAGAGGCCTCGATCGCCTGGGCCGCTTGAAACTGGGTGTACTGCTGCAGATTTCCTACAATCCCCATGCTGGTGCGCTTATCCAGCACCTTTTCCACCTCGGGGGGCAGAGAAATATTCTCGATCAGCATCTGGGACAGCTCCAGACCGTACTCGCGAATCGATCCCTGCAGCGCCTGCCGGATGGTGTCACTCAGCTGTTCGTACTGACCCGCTAGATCCAAAACCGGAATGCCAGAACGCCCCATCCACGTGGCAAAGCCAGACACCAGAATGTTGCGGATCTGTTGGCTGATCTCATCCACCTGGAAGAGTCCATCGGTACTCACCAGCTTCTCCAGCATGGTTTTGGGATCCACCACCCGCATGGTGTAGCTACCAAAGGCCCGCAGCCGCACTGGGCCAAATTCCGGATCCCGTAAAGTGATGGGGTTGGCAGTTCCCCACTTTAAATTGGTGAAGGTGCGGGTACTGAAGAAGTAAACTTCTGCCTTAAAGGGAGAATTAAACCCATAGGGCCAGGCCTGCAGCGTACTCAAGATCGGCAGGTTGCGGGTGTAGAGCTCATGAGTTCCCGCATCAAAAATATCCGCCACATGCCCTTCGTTGACAAAGACCGCCACCTGTCCCGGACGGACGATTAGCTTGGCCCCTTGCTTGATCTCATTGCCAGCCCGCTCAAAGCGGTACACCATAGTCTCGTTGGTGGAATCCAGCCATTCGATGACATCAATGAACTGACCACTGATAAAGCCAAATAGTCCCATGGCAAGTCCCTCTCCGTTCATCTGCATTTTACAGGAACCCGTCAGGTATCCCTACTCCCCCAGGCGGAATCAGTGTGTTATAATGCACGAGCCCTGATCAGAAATGGGCCAATAGGGTTAATCACATCCCCTTTGATCCCATCTCACGATGGATAAGCGCCTGTAGCTCAGTGGACTAGAGCACGTGGCTACGGACCACGGTGTCGGGAGTTCGAATCTCTCCAGGCGCGTTTCCTCCCCAGATTCACCCACTCTGGGTTGATTGCCGTCCCTTAACCTATAAAAAACCTGTGCTAGGATCACCTCATTCGAGCCCGCTGCAGGTTGCAGGCTAAGGGGAGCCCGTTATCATGTTCGAACGGTTTACAGAAAAAGCCATTAAAGTGATCATGCTGGCTCAGGAAGAAGCCAGACGTTTGGGCCACAACTTTGTAGGCACCGAACAAATCCTGCTAGGTTTAATCGGCGAGGGCACTGGGGTCGCTGCCAAAGTCCTTAAGTCCATGGGTGTGAACTTAAAGGATGCCCGCATTGAAGTCGAGAAAATTATTGGTCGTGGCTCCGGCTTTGTGGCTGTAGAAATTCCTTTTACACCTCGAGCTAAGCGCGTCCTGGAATTATCGCTGGAAGAGGCCCGTCAGCTGGGCCATAACTACATTGGCACCGAGCATCTGCTGCTGGGCCTGATCCGTGAGGGAGAAGGTGTGGCAGCTCGGGTTCTAGAAAATCTGGGTGTGGATCTCTCTAAGGTCCGAACTCAGGTGATCCGGATGCTGGGTGAAACCGCTGAGGTCACCTCTGGCGGATCGCAGGGTCGGACCAAGACCCCCACGCTGGATGAATTTGGCTCCAACCTGACCCAGCTGGCCCAGGACAACAAGCTGGATCCCGTCGTGGGTCGGCAGACCGAGATTGAGCGCGTGATCCAGATCCTGGGACGTCGCACCAAAAATAATCCGGTGCTGATCGGTGAACCCGGTGTGGGTAAGACCGCCATTGCCGAGGGACTGGCCCAGCGGATCGTTCAGGGGGATATCCCCGACATTCTCAACGAGAAGCGGGTGGTGAGCCTGGACATCGGCCTGCTCGTGGCAGGGACCAAGTATCGTGGGGAATTTGAAGAGCGTCTTAAGAAAATCATGGATGAGATCCGCTCCGCCGGAAATGTCATCCTCGTCATTGATGAGGTCCATACCCTGATCGGGGCAGGGGCCGCAGAAGGTGCGATTGACGCAGCCAATATTTTGAAACCTGCTCTGGCCCGTGGTGAACTGCAGTGCATCGGGGCCACGACTCTGGATGAGTACCGCAAGCATATCGAGCGGGATGCAGCTCTGGAACGTCGATTCCAGCCGATCATGGTGGGTGAGCCCTCTGTGGCCGAAACTATTGAAATTCTCTTTGGCTTGCGGGATCGCTATGAGCAACACCACAAGCTCAAGATTTCCGATACAGCGTTGGATGCAGCGGCAAAACTGGCGGATCAGTACATCTCGGATCGCTTCCTGCCGGATAAAGCCATTGACCTGATTGATGAAGCCGCCTCCCGCGTGCGGTTAATCAACTCTCAACTGCCTCCTGCTGCCCGTGATCTGGATCAGGAGTTGCGCCGGATTCTTAAAGATAAAGACACTGCGGTGCGCTCCCAGAACTTTGATCAAGCGGCAGAGTTACGGGATCGGGAAATGGAGATCAAGCAGGAGATCCGTGCGATTGTCTCCGCTAAAAAGGCCGAGGATTCCAGTCGGGAGGAACTGCCAGTCGTCAGTGAAGAAGACATTGCTCAGATCGTCAGTGCCTGGACTGGGGTGCCGGTTTCCAAGCTGACCGAGTCCGAATCCATGAAGCTGCTGCACATGGAAGACACTCTGCATCAGCGGATCATTGGCCAGGAAGAAGCGGTCCGTGCCATTTCCAAGGCCATTCGTCGCGCTCGTGTGGGCCTCAAGAACCCAAATCGTCCCATTGCCAGCTTCATCTTCTCGGGTCCTACGGGGGTAGGAAAAACTGAGCTGACTAAAGCCATGGCTGCCTACTTCTTCGGATCTGAGAACGCTCTGATCCGGCTGGATATGTCCGAATACATGGAGCGGCACACGGTCTCGAAGCTGATCGGTTCACCTCCTGGCTATGTGGGGTACAACGAAGGCGGGCAGCTTACGGAAGCAGTGCGCCGTCGTCCCTACACCGTGGTCCTGTTTGATGAAATTGAAAAGGCCCACCCCGACGTCTTTAATCTACTGCTGCAGATCCTGGAAGATGGTCGTCTGACAGATTCTAAGGGTCGCACCGTTGATTTCAAGAATACTCTCCTGATCATGACTTCCAACATTGGCTCCAAGGTGATTGAGAAGGGGGGAGGTAGCCTCGGTTTTGAATTCAATGACAACGAGGGGGATGCCAACTACAACCGCATCCGCAACCTGGTGAACGAAGAGTTGAAGCAATACTTCCGACCGGAATTCCTCAACCGCCTGGATGAGGTGATCGTCTTCCGGCAACTGACCAAGGAGGAAGTGAAGCAGATTGCCGATATTCTCCTTAAGGAAGTGTTTGACCGCATGAACGAGAAGAAGGTCACCCTCTCTGTCACGGATCGCTTCAAGGATCTGATTGTGGAAGAGGGCTACAACCCCAGCTACGGGGCTCGACCTCTGCGGCGGGCGATCCAGCGGCTGCTGGAGGACATCCTGGCGGAACAGATCCTCTCTGGCCATATCCAGGAAGGGGCTTCTGCCATCATTGACGTGGATGATGACCGCAAGCCTAAGGTGCTCGTCAGTGGTGAAGGGGAAGAGCGGGTTCTTCTGCCTCAGGGGGCCGAGTAGATCAGCTCTGGCATCACCCAGAGAGTGGGGGGATCGTCAAGGGTCCCCCCTTTTGCTGTCTTTCCATTAGGGGAATAAAGCAGATGCATCATCCGCAGGAACACCTAACCATCCCCTGAGAAGGGAGTCCTGGCTGGCTGTGGGATTCGGCAGCCTCTCCACCCGCATCAGATCCGGACGGGCAGGTTCTGGGGTGACCACTACCGATTTCAGCTGCTCCTGTTGAAAGACCGTCACGGTTAAGGGCAGCGTCGGGTCGACACCCTGCAGGCGATCCGGCAACTGAGCGGGGGTAATTTTAAAGTGATTGAGAGCGAGCAACTCATCCCCGGCCCATAGGCCCGCCCGCTGGGCAGGTGAACCCTGATCCACCGAAGTAATCACAGAACTGTCGGACTTAAAATTTAATCCCAGGTAAGGGCTGGGGGGAAGCTGGGTGAAGGCGGAAGTCACCTGCAGGCCAAAGGGCTGCAAAAAGGGATTCAGATCCAGATCCTCGGTGCCATCCACAAAGCGGGCAAATAGATCACTGAGATCCTGGCCTGCTGCCCTTGAAAACGCCTGCCGCAACTCCGCATCCGTATACCCCTGCTCCTGTTGGCCAAATTGCTGCCAGAGATCCTGGATCACGCTGTCAAGGGAATTCACCCCGGCAGTGCAGGCACGAATGTGCAGATCCAGAATTAAGCACACCAGAGCGCCCTTGAGGTAATAGGACACCTGGCTGTTGTGACTGTTCTCATGGGGACGATAAAGCTTGATCCAGGTGTCAAAGCTAGCCTCGCTCAGGGATTGCACCTCCCGACCCGGAATCATGGCCAGACTGGTTAGTTTTTCCCCGATCACCTGCAAAAAGCGAGAAGCTGGGATCAATCCTGCTCGCAGAAGCATTAGATTTTCGTAGTAGCTGGTGGCCCCTTCAACAAACCAGAGACAGCTCAGATAGGTTTCCTGATCATAGCTGGGAGCTTCCAGATCCCGAGGGTAAAGGCGTTTGACATTCCAGGTGTGGAAAAATTCATGGGCCACCAGGGCCAGGAACCGCTGATATCCTTCGGGATGATGAAACTCAAATCGCGAGAAATTGAGGGTGGTGCTGCAACGGTGCTCCAATCCTCCGAATCCCCCCGCAGACAGATGCAGTAAAAACAGGTAGCGGGGATAGGGCAGATCGCCTCCAAACAGATGGGCAGTGGCCTCAATAATACGGCGAGTATCCTGAACCGTTTGCTCCAGGTTCAGATTGCCTTCCCCCCAAACCGTCCATTGATGCGGCTTATTCAGCACTTGAAAATGGACAGTCTGCTGCAGCCCTGCTTCTACCGGACTATCCACCAGCTCATCATAGGTGGCCGCAGTGAAGGTCACCTCCTGCCGATCCCCCTGCGTCTTTATGTGGGGCAGGCTGGTGGCGATCTGCCAGCTCGGATCCGGCAGGACAAGCGTTAAACTCAGGGGCTCATGGACACGTCCGACAACATAAAGAAAAGTGGCAGCCCCATTAAAGTAGGCATGGCTGAGATCCATGTGATTCGTGCGTACCGTCAGATCATAGGCATAGAGGCGATAGCGGAGGATAACTGTAGCCGGATCAACAGCGGTGGGATCCACCTGCACTTCCCAGGTGTTTTTATTTACTTTGCGCCAGCGGAGGGCTGATCCTTCCTGATCCCTGACCTGCAGATCCTGCAGATGGCGGGCATACTCTCGCACCAAATAGGATCCAGGGGTCCAGACAGGCATTTTCACCTGCAGGGGTAATGTGCGGTTCACCTCCTCAATCCGGAGTTCCACATCCAATAAATGGCTGGCGGGATCTCGCAGGTCAACTCGGTAGTGCTGTCGGCAATGGGGTAGAGAGGGATGAAATTCCAGGGCACCGTTTTGTGCCTGCCCAGATCGGATCTGATCAGCAAGGGTCATAGCAACTTCTAGCCAAACTGGCTTTATCCTAGCCCCCTGGCCCCCGTCCCGCCTCGGACCTGCTGAAATGCTGGCGGAAAACCTGAGATTTGTAACAGATACTACAAAGCCAAAGAGGATGAACCCTCTAGGCTAAGGTCATTTATCTGAGACTTGAAACCGCTCATGAAATCCCTACTGTTGTAGGTGATAGCGGTAGGGACTCCCTCCCCAAATTCCCGATTCATCTGGTTTTGGTATCACCCATGACATCGACGAAGCCTCCACACTTGAAAGCCGTTTTAAACAGGGCTTTATTTCTGCAATTCTGGAAGGATCCTGAGACGTAAAGGAACAGATTCCTGCTTAATACTCAAATTCTGAGAAGAAGTTGTCGCTATGCTGAGGGATAAGGAGTAGGTAACGGTGGTGGTAGCAGATAAGTCATTAATCTCTGTATTTAAGCAACTGGGTGGTAGTCAGTTTCCTCCCGTCGTCGAGACTTTCGAGCGGGGCAAAACAATCTTTTTCCCTGGGGATCCAGCAGAGCGAGTTTACTTTCTGGCCAAGGGTTCCGTGAAGCTTTCGCGAGTCTATGAGATGGGAGAGGAGATCACCGTATCGCTGTTAAGGGAAAACAGTATTTTTGGGGTTTTATCCTTCATTACTGGACAAAAATCGGATCGTTTTTACCATGCGGTTGCCTTTACTCCGGTGGAGCTCCTTTCTTTGCCGATTGAGCAGGTGGAAAAAACACTCCGTGACAATGCGGAGTTGTCCATGCTGCTCCTGAAAAGTCTCTCCTCTCGGATTTTGCAAACCGAGATGATGATCGAGACTCTCGCCCACCGCGATATGGAGTCTCGCCTGGTCAGCTTTCTCCTGATCCTCTGTCGCGATTTTGGGGTGCCCAGTCCCGAAGGGGTGACCATTGATCTGCGCCTCTCCCATCAGGCCATTGCTGAAGCGATTGGATCAACCCGGGTAACCATCACCCGTCTCCTCGGGGATCTGCGCAAGCAAAAGTTTATTTCCATCCACAAAAAGAAGATCACCGTCCATGATCCGATGCAGATGGGGCATCGCTTTGCCTGACCCGGGATCAGCTTGCTCCAACCCCAGACCACACACCCTGGACGCGGAGGCGTCTGGACAGGGGATCCGGTACACCTTACCCTGGAAGGTGGAATTTGTCCGTTACAGTAGGTAAAGCATACGCCTATAAGGACGCAAATCCGTACTTTACCTCCGAGAGGTCGCATGACATCACAAATACTTGCCGAAGGTGAAAAGACTACAGCGGTCAAGACACAGGACTACAAAGTCGCTGACATTTCGCTCGCGAGCTGGGGCCGGAAGGAAATTGCCATCGCTGAGAGTGAAATGCCTGCCCTGATGGCGATCCGCACCAAGTATCGTGACAGCAAGCCCTTACAGGGGGCCAAGATTATTGGTTGCATTCACATGACCATTCAGACCGCAGTTTTGATCGAAACCCTGCAAGAATTGGGGGCCGAGGTGCGCTGGTCCTCCTGCAACATCTTTTCCACTCAGGATCATGCGGCGGCGGCGATTGCGGCGGCGGGCGTCCCCGTTTTTGCCTGGAAAGGGGAAACGGAGGAGGAGTACATGTGGTGTATCGAGCAAACCTGTCGTTCTCCTGAAGGCGATCTGTGGGATGCCAACATGATTCTCGATGATGGGGGCGATCTAACCGGGTACATCCACGAAAAGTATCCCCAGATGCTGACCCGCATTCACGGGATCACCGAAGAAACTACCACCGGGGTTCATCGCCTGCTGGAAATGCAGAGAAACGGTGAGCTGAAGGTTCCTGCCATCAATGTCAACGACTCCATCACCAAATCTAAAAACGACAATAAGTATGGCTGCCGCCACAGTCTCAACGACGCCATCAAGCGGGCCACCGATCACCTGCTGTCGGGGAAAAAAGCGCTGGTGATTGGCTACGGAGATGTGGGCAAAGGCTCCGCCGCCTCGCTACGCCAGGAGGGCATGATCGTCAAGATTGCCGAGGTGGATCCCATCTGCGCCATGCAGGCTTGTATGGATGGATTTGAGGTGGTTTCCCCCTACATCAATGGCGAAAACAATGGCACCCCTGAGTCCATCAACAAAGAGTTGCTGGGTTCCATTGATCTGCTGGTCACAGCGACAGGCAACATCAATGTCTGCGATGCCAACATGCTCAACAATCTGAAGAAGGGCGCGATTGTTTGCAACATTGGCCACTTCGATAATGAGATTGACACCGCCTACATGCGCAAGACTTGGCGATGGGAAGAGGTGAAACCTCAGGTGCACCAGGTCTATCGCAGCGATAATCCCCAAGATTTCCTGCTCTTGCTTTCGGAAGGTCGTTTGGTCAACTTGGGTAATGGCACAGGCCACCCCTCTCGGATTATGGATGGATCCTTTGCCAACCAGGTGCTGGCCCAGATTTTCCTGTACGAGCGCAAGTTTGCCGATCTGCCTGAAGACATGAAATCCGCGGCCATTAGCGTTCAGGTGCTGCCCAAACAACTGGATGAAGAAGTGGCTCGCCTGATGGTGGAAGGCTTTGGTGGCATCATCACCCAGCTCACTCCCCAGCAGGCCAAGTACATTGGGGTGCCTGAAGAAGGTCCCTACAAGACCGAAAGCTACAAGTACTAGTCCGGGTTTTGGTTTCTCTGACTCGCAAGTCCCCCTCCTGATCTCAGGCTGGGGGATTTTTTCGTGATACCGTGCACTAGGATCGGAAAGCGTTATGAGTCCAGATGGGATGATCTCTCAAGCAAACCCTGTGGAAACAGATCTGTGGCACTGGCAGTCGGCTCAGGGGCAGCAGTGGTTAACCTGTTCCCTGCTCTCACGATGGCCGCACGCCTTTTCTACCCGCCAAAGTTATCCTCAAAATCCTTCCGATCTCACCCCGCTTCTCGGCTTGCCTGGGGAACAGGCCCACTGGGCCCACCAGGTCCATGGCTCAACCTGGATCTGGGCTCCCGCTGTCCGGGATCAATCTGGCCATGGGGCTCAACAGGCCGATGCCCTAGTCAGTGAAACCCCAGGGACCTCAGTCTGGGTTTGTACGGCTGATTGTGTGCCCATCCTCATGGCGGGAACTCGCACCAACGCCACGGGAGAACACCCCTGGGCTGTGGCGATTCATGCTGGATGGCGGGGAACGGCGGCAGCGATCACCCCTCAGGTCTTAGAAGAGCTGCAACAGCGGGGGGCTGACCTTAACTCGATTCACGTCGCCCTCGGGCCAGCCATCTCTGGACCTGTCTATCAGGTGGAGGATGAAGTTGCTGAGCAGGTGATCAAGACCCTTCCAGCGGGGACCTATGACGATGTTGTAGTGCTTCCCGATCCCCTGCCTGGCAAAGTGCGTCTTGATCTGCGACAGGTGAATGCTTTGCAATTGTTGGAACTCGGGGTGCCCGCTCACCAGATCAGCATCTGCCCCTACTGCACCTGGGGTGAACCGGATCTGTTTTTTTCCTACCGCCGCGAGGGTTCCCTCAAAAATGGGGGGCAGGGACTGCAGGTGCAGTGGTCCGGAATTGGTCTGCCTCTCCGCTGACAGAATTTTCACCCACGCCCTTGATCACTGATGCAGCCAGATCTCCGCTCATGACCCGCAAAACCCTCAATCTTTCTGATTCTCTCTATGACTATCTGCTAGAGACATCATTGCGGGAGCCTCTGATCCTGCAACAGTTGCGCCAGGAAACCGCTGGGATGAGCAATGCCCGCATGCAGATCAGTCCGGATCAGGGGCAGTTCATGAGCCTGCTGATCCAGTTGATGGCCGCCAGCCGTACCCTGGAAATTGGGGTCTTTACAGGCTACAGTGCCCTCTGGGTTGCCCTAGCGCTTCCACCTCAGGGCCAACTGATTGCCTGTGATGTCAGCAAAGCGTCCACCAGCATCGCCCAACGCTACTGGCAAGAGGCAGGGGTGGCCCACAAGATTCAGCTGCATCTCCGGCCCGCGATTCAGACACTGGATCAGCTCCTGCAAGAGGGGAAAAGGGGAACGTTTGATTTTGCCTTTATCGATGCCGACAAGCAAAACTACGATCGGTACTATGAAAGCTGCTTACAGCTGCTGCGACCCGGGGGGCTGATCTGTATCGATAATGTGCTCTGGTCAGGACGGGTGGCGGATCCAGAAGTACAGGACGTCAGGACTGAGGCGATCCGGGCCTTAAATCTTAAGATTCATCAAGATCGGCGGGTAATCTCCAGTCTGGTGCCGATTGGCGATGGCTTGATGCTGGCTCGTAAACAGGAGTTGTAGCGGCTCCCTCCGGAGCTATCGAGCCCTTCGAGATCCCCATCTAATGCCAGAATAAAAGGCGACTGCCCTACATCCGGTTATGGACACCATCTTCGCCAAAATTATCCGCAAAGAAGTTCCCGCTCAGATTGTTTATGAAGACCAAGAGGTCCTGGCCTTTAAAGACATCAATCCTCAGGCCCCTGTGCATATTCTGGTGATCCCCAAAAAGGAAATTCCCCAACTCTCTCTGGCTCAAAAGGAAGATCAGGCCCTGCTGGGGAAACTGTTGCTTACGGCCAAACAGGTGGCCGATCAGGCGGGATTGACGGATGGGTATCGCCTGATCATCAACAACGGCTCGGAGGGGGGGCAAACGGTTTATCATTTGCATGTGCATGTTTTGGGAGGCAGACCCATGCAGTGGCCCCCAGGCTAGTCTTTGCCTTCCCCAAGCCGAGAGCTTCAGCTGCCATGAGTGAGAGCCGTTTTACCTTTGAACGAGTTAAGGAACATCTTTTATTTCAGGAGCTCACCGACCCCGAGTGGCAGGAGTTGATCACGTTTCTGGTGCCCCGCCGCTATCGTCCGGCTCAGGTAATTTTTCAGGAAGGGGATGCCACCAATGATCTTTACGTGATCTTGAGTGGGGTCGTGGAGTTGCGACGTCAGTTTGTCCGTCACCCAGGGGATTATTTGCTGGCCACCTTGCACGCCGGACGGGTGTTTGGGGAAGCCTCGCTCCTCACCCATCGCCGCCGTTCCACCACGGCCATTGCCATTTCTGAAGTGGAAACCGCTATGCTTCCTTCCCGGAATCTGGTGCTCATGTCTCCCCTGCTGCAAATTAAGCTTCACCGCGCCTGGGGCAGCATGATTAGTGAACGATTGTACGGGCTGGACAGCATGTTTACCGATCTGCTGGAACAACGGGGGGCTGAGAATGCTGCTGCCACCATGGCCACGTTGCATCAGCGATACCAGTCTTGATCCGTACCCTCAAGAGGGGCAGGTAAACCGGAAGAAAAACCATTGAATAGCAAGCAATTGCGATATCATGTGCTAAGCATTCGAGACACGTAGTAAGCAGCGAGGTCAGTGGCAGTGATTAAGGTAGCAATCAACGGATTCGGGCGGATTGGACGGAATTTCATGCGGTGCTGGCTGATGCGTCCCCAGTCCGATCTTGAAGTTGTGGTAGTCAATGATACGTCCGACTCAGCAACTGCTGCACACCTCCTGAAGTATGATTCCATTCTGGGTCCGATGCAGGGGTTCGAGATTGCGGCAGAGGACAACACCATCAAGATTAATGACAAAACCGTCCAGGTGGTTTCAGATCGCAACCCCAGTAACCTGCCCTGGAAAGCGCTGGGCATCGATCTGGTGATTGAATCTACAGGGGTATTTGTCAATTACGAAGGCGCCTCCAAGCACATGGAAGCAGGTGCCCATAAGGTGATGATCACTGCTCCAGCCAAAGGGGGAGACATCCCTACATTTGTTTATGGGGTTAATCATCACACCTACGATCCGGTACGTCATTCTATTGTCAGTAATGCCAGCTGCACCACCAACTGCCTGACCCCCGTGCTCAAAGTGTTGCTGAACAAGTTCGGTATTATCAAGGGCAGCATGACCACAACCCACAGCTATACCGGTGATCAGCGGATTCTGGATGGAGGCCACCGCGATCTGCGCCGGGCTCGGGCCGCTGCTCTCAGTATGGTCCCGACCACCACAGGGGCAGCCAAGGCGGTAGCTCTGGTGATTCCCGAGTTGAAAGGCAAACTCAGTGGGGTGGCAGTGCGGGTTCCCACCCCCAATGTTTCCCTGGTGGATCTGGTGATCCAGACGGAGCGCAAAACCATCGCCGAAGAAGTCAATGCCGCTCTGCAGGAAGCTGCGGAAGGAGAACTGAAAGGGATCCTTGCTTATTCCGAGATTCCGCTGGTGTCGATTGATTACCGTGGCCACAATTGCTCAGCCATCGTCGATGCTCCCATGACTGACGTCCTGGATGGCGATTTTGTCAAGGTCATGGCCTGGTATGACAACGAGTGGGGCTATTCCCAGCGGGTCCTGGATCTGGCGGAGCACATGGCTCAGCAGTGGTCGGCTGCCTAGGCCTGTCCCTGGTTAATCAACTGCTTTCATGCCGATAGCCCTTGAGAGACTCCAGCAGAGCCTCTCTTTTTTTTATTATGTGGGTTCTGCAGAAGGAAAGTATTCCTGCAAAGATTTAACCCCCAGCGATCCCGACTGCAGAGCCCGGATCGCGGCTGCGGTTGCCCGTGCCCCCGCCAGGGTGGTCACCAACGGAATTTTGTAGGCCAGAGCGGTGCGCCGGATCCGTTGTCCATCCTGCTGGGCTTCGATCCCTGTCGGGGTATTGATAATCAGCTGGATCTCGCGGTTTTTAATCGCATCGATCACATGGGGACGGCCTTCGTGCAGCTTCAGTACCTTTTCCACCAGCAGCCCCTGGTCCTGGAGGTATTGTTGGGTGCCAGTGGTAGCCAGAAGTTTAAAGCCTAACTCTGCCAATTCTTTGGCCACCTTGACCACAGCCGTTTTATCCCGATTGCTGACACTGATAAACACCGATCCCCGCAGTGGTAAGGACTGCCCCGCCCCCAACTGAGCCTTGGCAAAGGCACGGCCAAAGTCGGTGTCAATTCCCATAACTTCGCCTGTGGAGCGCATCTCTGGCCCCAGGAGCGTATCGGTACCGGGGAATTTGTGAAACGGGAGCACAGCTTCTTTGACGGCAATATGGGGTGGGATCACCTCCTGGGTAAACCCGAGTTCCGCCAGGGTTTTGCCCGCCATCACCTGAGCGGCATAGCCTGCCAAGGGTACACCGATCACCTTACTGACAAAGGGAACGGTTCGAGAAGCTCGGGGATTGGCCTCCAGCACATACACCTGTTCCCCCTGAACCGCGTACTGGACATTCAGTAGCCCTACCACATTGAGGGCGCGGGCCAGTTGCTCAGTCCACTCGCGGATCACCTGCAATACCGGGGGGCTGAGGGTGCGGGTGGGCAGAACACAGGCCGAGTCGCCGGAATGAATACCCGCCTGCTCAATGTGTTCCATGATGCCCCCAATCGTCACAGCCCCCGTATGATCGGCGATGGCATCCACATCCACTTCCACCGCATCCTCCAGAAACTGATCCACCAGCACCGGACGATCTTCTAAACTGCCAAAGGCAGTCAGGGTCACATCCAGCGCCTGCTGCATGTAGCGCTCTAACTCGGTGTCAGAATAAACGATCTCCATGGCCCGTCCCCCCAGAACATAGCTGGGTCGCACCACCACGGGATAGCCGATCTGTTGAGCCACCTCCAGTGCCTGCGCATAGCTGCGGGCCATGCCATTACTGGGTTGCCGGATCCCCAGGGTTTGCAACACCTGATCAAACTGTTCGCGGTCCTCCGCCATATCGATCGAATCGGGTGAAGTTCCCCAGATCGGGGCCTGTGCCGCCGCCAGATCCTCTGCCAACCGCAGCGGGGTCTGTCCCCCAAACTGGACGATCAGGCCAACGGGCTGCTCCATATCCACAATATTCATCACATCTTCGTGGGTGAGGGGCTCAAAGTAGAGGCGATCGGAGGTGTCGTAATCGGTGGAGACCGTTTCGGGGTTGGAATTGATCATGATGGTTTCGAACCCATCTCTCTCCAAAGCAAAGGCGGCATGACAGCAGCAGTAATCAAACTCGATCCCCTGGCCAATGCGGTTGGGGCCTCCCCCCAGGATCAGCACTTTGGGTTTGTCGGAGGCAAAGATCTCGGAGGTCTCTTCATAGGTGGAGTACTGATAGGGGGTTTGGGCCGCAAACTCAGCCGCACAGGTATCCACCGTTTTATAGGAGGGCTGGATGCCTAATCTCAGGCGATGCCTCCGGAATTCTGTCTCGGAAACATTCAAGAGATAGGCCAGTTGCCGATCACTGAACCCCAAGCGCTTGCAGGCCCACAGATCCGCAGCTGTAAGGGTGGCCAGCGTTTGCTGCTGCAGGGCTTGTTCCACCTGCACCAATTCCTGGATCTTCTCAATGAACCAGGGATCAATCCGGCTGAGACGGTGGATCTCTTCAGGATCCAGACCCAGCAGCAGGGCCTGTCGCAGCGCCAGAATCCGGGTGGGATTGGGGACCCGCAGGGCCACCTTCACCTCCTCGACGGTGGGCAGCTTTTCCACCCGATCCGCCCCCAGTCCGGCCCGGTCAATCTCCAGGGATCGCATCGCCTTCTGCAGCGACTCCTGAAACGTCCTCCCCATGGCCATCGCCTCCCCCACCGAGCGCATTTGCGTGGTTAAGACAGGCTCAGATCCGGGGAACTTTTCAAAGGCAAAACGGGGGACCTTGACCACCACATAGTCAATCGTGGGCTCAAAACTGGCAGGGGTTTTGCGGGTAATGTCGTTGGGAATTTCATCCAGGGTGTAGCCCACGGCCAGCTTGGCGGCAATCTTGGCAATCGGAAACCCTGTGGCTTTCGAGGCCAGTGCCGAGGAGCGAGACACCCGAGGATTCATTTCCACCACCCGCACTTCACCATTCTCGGGATTGACGGCAAACTGCACATTCGATCCCCCCGTTTCCACCCCGATCTCCCGGATGATGCGGATGGCATAGTCGCGCAGGCGCTGATACTCTTTGTCAGTCAGGGTTTGGGCAGGGGCCACCGTGATCGAGTCCCCCGTGTGCACCCCCATCGGATCCACGTTCTCAATCGAACAGATGATCACGACGTTATCCGCCAGATCTCGCATCACCTCCAGCTCAAATTCCTTCCAGCCCAGGACCGACTCCTCCACCAGAATCTGAGAGACAGGACTGGCATCCAGCCCAGCGGAGCAGATCTCTTCGTACTCCTCCTGGTTGTAGGCCACTCCACCCCCCAACCCCCCCAGGGTATAGGCAGGTCGAATGATCAGGGGATAGCCAATTTCAGCCGCGATCAGACGGGCTTCCTCCAGATTGTGGGCCAGACCCGAAAGGGGCACCGCCAGACCAATCGCCTGCATGGCCTGTTTAAATTTCTGCCGATCCTCGGCTTTCTGGATGGCCGCCAGCTTAGCCCCGATCAGCTCCACTCCCCAGCGCTCCAGCACCCCCGATTCCGCCAGTTCCACCGCCACGTTCAGGGCCGTCTGCCCCCCCATGGTGGGAAGAAGCGCATCGGGACGCTCCCGTTCAATGATCTGGGTGACAAACTCTGCAGTGACCGGCTCAATGTAGGTGCGATCCGCCATGGCTGGATCCGTCATGATCGTGGCCGGGTTGGAATTCACCAGCACCACTTCGTAGCCTTCTTCCCGCAGGGCCTTGCAAGCCTGGGTGCCGGAGTAGTCAAACTCGCAGGCCTGACCAATGACGATAGGTCCAGCACCGACCAGGAGAATCTTATGAATATCAGTGCGGCGGGGCATGGCGGATGTCTCTCATGAAGTTAGCTTCTTATTTTAGGGGCCAGGCTACCGCAAGAACAGTCACGCAGATACCCAGGTGCAAAAACAGGGATAGTTACCGATTGTCAAATCCATCAGCCTTCAGAATTCCTCTGGATCAGCAAATGGTCTATCTTATAGAGGGGGTAAGGGGGACACAGCTTCACGATTGCAAAGATGAGGAGGTGACTCCCACAACCTGATGCAGGCCTGCGGCCCCTTTATCAGGGTAAGTTGCAGCATTTTACCTAGCCTCTGATTGGGAGAACCATGTTTAGTAAATCTTTCTCTTTTCAAAAGCTGGCCACTCTGATCCTGGTGGCTTTACTCTGTGTGATCAGCTGGCGGATCGCTCCGGTGATGGCCGCCGACGATACCCGAACGGTCGCCCTCAATGCGAACGAAACCATTTCTTTCTCTGATCGCGAGATCGGGCAGGGCCGTCGGCTATTCAATGCCGCCTGTGCTCGTTGCCATGTCAGCGGTCAAACCTATCCGAACCCCGATGTCAGCCTGAAGATGGAGGATCTGGCTGGAGCCACCCCGCCGCGGGATAATGTCATGGCCATGGTGGATTATCTCAAGAACCCCACCACCTATGACGGCGAAACGTCGCTGCTAGAGTATCATCCCAACACCCAACTGAAGAGTGACTACCCTCGCCTGCGCAGCCTCACTGATGAGGATCTCAAGCTCATCTCAGCGTATGTGCTAGTGCAGGCCCAAACTCAACCGGGATGGGGAGGCACCAAGAGTGAAAGTCACAGTGATCTGGCCGGGTATCTCTAGCCCCTCTGGATCACCAGCAAGGATGAAGAAGCAATGGGCTGATCCAGGGAAACTGACAGCCCTTTTTTGTTGCAATGAGGATAAGTCTTATGGTGCAAGTTTTGGTGCGGTGCCTGCAGCGTTTGGGGATCTGGGGGCTGCTGCTCTGCCTATGCGCGGCTCCCGCCTGGGCGCGGATCGATGCCTACGTCAACCAGTATCTGCAGGTGTCTGGCCCGATTGAGCTTCCTGCCGATGCTTCAGGAACCCCCGTTACCATCACACCGGAGCAGTTGGAAGCAGGCAAGGTGCTCTTTCAAAACAACTGTCTCAATTGTCATGTGGGGGGATCGACGCTACCCGATCCGAGGATTTCTCTCTCGCTGGAGGATCTGCAGGGGGCCACGCCTCCTCGTGATAATTTGGCCAGCCTGATGGAGTTTCAACGGGAACCCCTCAACTACAACGGCACGGATATCAGTTTTGGCTGCCGTCCGGTCTCCCGCAAGTGGATGAGTGATGAGGAACTGCAAAATCTGGCCGCCTTTGTCCTGCGGGCCTCCCAGACTGCACCCGGATGGGGCACCGCTAAACTAGAGCGTTAAGATCTGAAGGATAGGATCAGGGTTGAGCGTACCGGAGCATGGCCAAAGCCAAATCCGTCTGGGTCTGTAATGCCTGTGGTGAGCGCTTTGCCAAGCATTTAGGCCGTTGCTCCGGTTGCGGCACCTGGGGCAGTCTCACGGAAGAGATCACTGCCGCCACCTCTCCCCGTAGTCCCCTCACCAGCTCATCCAAAGCCGTTTCAACAGGTACGGGTCCGACGGCCTCAGTCCCTCTGCACCAGGTGGCTCCCGATGCATATCCGCGCCTGCCTTCTGGCTTTCGGGAACTGGATCGGGTTCTGGGGGGGGGCATTGTGCCCGGTTCCCTGATCCTGATTGGGGGTGATCCGGGCATTGGCAAAAGCACTCTGCTGCTACAAACTGCGCACCATCTTTCGCAGCAGTACCCCATGCTCTATGTCTCCGGCGAGGAGTCGGCACAACAAATCAAGCTGCGGGCCGAGCGGCTGGGGGTAAGTTCAGAGCATCTTTACCTGCTGGCGGAAACCGATCTGGAAGCGATCCTGCTGGAGATTCAATCCCTGATGCCAAGGGTCGCGGTGATCGACAGTATCCAGGCCATCTTCTGGTCCCAACTGAGTTCGGCTCCCGGCTCTGTGACGCAGGTGCGGGAATGTACCAGTGCGTTGATGCGGCTGGCCAAGCGATTGCACATCAGTCTGGTGATCGTGGGTCATGTCACCAAAGAGGGGGCAATTGCAGGACCGAAGGTGCTGGAACATCTGGTGGACACAGTGCTCTACTTTGAAGGGGATCGGTTTCAAAGCCATCGTCTGTTGCGCTCCGTCAAAAACCGCTTTGGCCCCAGCCAGGAGGTGGGGGTCTTTGATATGGCGGAACAGGGGCTGATCGAGGTGGAGAATCCTTCCGAGCTCTTTATCAGTAGCCGCGAGGGGATGGTCCCGGGTACGGCATTGATCGTGGCCTGTGAGGGCACCCGCCCCCTGGTGGTGGAGATCCAGTCCCTTGTCAGTCCTACCAGCTACTCCTCCCCCCGCCGATCGACTACGGGCATTGAGGTCAATCGCTTTCTGCAGATCCTGGCGGTGCTGGAAAAACGAGTTGGTCTGCCCCTCTCCCGTTATGACGCCTATATCGCCTCAGCTGGAGGGATGCAGGTAGGAGAACCCGCTGCGGATCTGGGAGTAGCGGTGGCCCTGGCAGCCAGTTTTCGCGATCGGGTGGTGGATCCCCACTCGGTTCTGATTGGGGAGGTGGGGTTGGGGGGGCAGGTGCGGCCTGTGTCTCAACTGGAACAACGGTTAAAGGAAGCGGCCAAACTGGGGTTCCGCCATGCGATCATTCCAGACAGTCCTGTATTAGCGGACTTTGGACTGCAGTTAACCCGAGTTCATCGCCTTTTGGATGCCCTGATTGTAGCCTTGCCTCACATAGCAGAGAATAATGGGAATGGAGCTGAATGAGCAGAAAATCCCTACCGATGGGGGTATACCTGCCTGCAGCCGCTGCCAATGGTGTAGGAGCCGGGAATGCTAAGTCAATTGCAGAAGGGTGGCCTTAACCTGCGACCGCTCCTGACGGGGTTAATCCTCTCTGTGCTGGGGGGAGGTCTGATCCTGGCCTCGCAACGTTTAGGGGCAGGGTTACAAAAGCAGGTAGAACCCGTTTTGCAGGTATATTCAGGACGCCCACGACTCCAGGGCAAAGCGGCAGTCGAGATGATCGTGCAAACGGCCCAGGCGGGTCTGATCACTCTCACCCTTGAACTGGATGGCGAAGCCGCTCCTCTAACGGCAGGCAATTTTGCCGATCTGGTACAAAGGGGCTTCTACAACGGACTAATTTTTTACCAGGTGGAAAAGGATCCAGAACCTTTTGTGGTGCGGGGTGGAGACCCTAACGGCAACGGCACCGGAGGTTATCAAGATCCGGTCAGCCAGCAGCTACGCCGTATTCCTCTGGAGATTAAGCTGAAGGGTCAGGAGCAACCCCTCTACAACACGCCAGTAGATGTGGCTGCCAGTGTGGAGGAGTTGGTGCTCGATCATCGGCGGGGAGCTGTGGGCATGGCCCGCTCTGCCAATGAGTTTGATTCGGCTTCTTCACAGTTCTACATTAGTCTGGCGTCCCTGCCGATCCTGGATGGTCGCTTTGCGGTTTTTGGATACGTGGTGGAGGGCATGGATGGTGTCGATCAGATCCAGGTGGGAGATGTGATCCAATCCGTCAAGATCCTGGAGGGATCGGAGCATCTTGTTTATGAAGAATAAAGTTGAATTACTCCGGCAATCCTGGAGAGCCCAGTCTGAACACAGTAACTCCTGACGAGCCTATCTACCTTGCCCTGGTTTAACTGGAGCAGGTATTGCTGTTACTTCACTGTTGATTCAGATCACGAAGAAGAAACCAGGACGATCACACCAGGAAAAGCTCAGAGGTTTGATAGTAAGAAAGTCAACCTCTTAAACAACTTCACCCAGAGGAAATCCGTATGAAGAAGATCAATCCAGCCAAAAAATTAATCCTGTGGGCTAACCTTTCAGAAGCAGATAGTCAAATGATCTGTGGTGGTGCTGCCCCCCTTCCTGATCCAGGCCCTGATCCGAATGGCACGGCAGGTCAAGTCAGTCGCCCAAAGCCCAACTTCAGAGGTACCCATGAACAATGGATTGACCTTTAGGATTAGATGATCAACAAGCCAGTGGCACAAAGCCCAACCTAACAGGTAACCGTCCTGTATTGAGGGTATTTCTCTGCCCATGACTTGATTAAACACTACCGAAAGGGCCTGTCTCGAGAAGACTTTGGATGGCCTCTCCTCTGATCTCACCTCCCCCTATACTCATTCAGAATCAGAGCATTTTCTCTAAAAATTGTTGAGCCCGTTCTGTCTTTGGACGAGTAAAGAACTCAGCAGGGGGAGCATCCTCCACCAGATAGCCGCTGTCAAAAAAACAGATCCGATCCGCCACTTCTCGAGCAAATCCCATCTCATGGGTGACGATCACCATCGTGATCTGAGTCTGGACCAGGCCCTTGATCACCTCCAGCACTTCTCGCACCATTTCGGGATCCAGAGCGGAGGTGGGTTCATCGAACAGCATCACTTCCGGCTCCATGGCCAAGGAGCGGGCGATCGCCACCCGTTGCTTCTGGCCTCCGGAGAGTTTGGAAGGATAAATGTCCGCTTTGTCCACCAGTCCCACCCGCTCCAGCAATTCCAGGCCTTTGGCATTAGCCTGGGATCGGGAAACACCCTTCACCTTGATCGGGGCATAGGTCAGGTTTTCCATCACCGTCATGTGGGGAAAAATATTGAACAGCTGAAACACCATCCCCACCCGTTGCCGCAGCCGTAGAATATCTGTTTTGGGATCGGTGATCTCGATGCCATCAATACTGACCCGTCCAGAGGTGGGCACTTCTAGACGATTGAGGCAGCGAAGAAAAGTAGACTTGCCACAGCCGGAGGGACCAATGACCGCCACCACCGAACCCCGATCAATCTCAGTCGAGATGCCCTTGAGAACTTGGAGGTCTCCAAAGGTTTTCGTGAGTGCATCCACATTAATCACTGCGTCTCAACCTCCGCTCCAGATTTTGGGCTCCCCAGGTCAGAGTCATCACCAGCACGTAATAGATTAACCCCGCCACGATCAGGGGTTCAAAGTAAATGTATTTTTCTGCCGCCACAATCTGGGCCCGCCGCATCACATCCGTCACCCCGATCACCGATACCAGAGCTGAGTCTTTAAGCAGAGCAATACTTTCATTCACCAGGGCAGGCAGAATATTCTTCAGGGCCTGAGGAAAGATCAGATCCACCATCATCAAGCGATAGGGCACCCCCAGCGAAGCCGCCGCATCCCACTGCCCCCGATCCACCGCCAGAATCCCGCCCCGAATTGTTTCAGAAGTGTAGGCCCCGGAGTTGAGGCTGAAGGAGAGAACCCCCGCCTGTAGGGGACTAATATCAAAACCCGTCAGCTGTGGGGTGGCGAAGTAGATCAGGGTGAGTTGCAGGATCAGGGGAGTGCCGCGAAACACCGAGGTGTAGGCAATAGCAAACCAGCGCAGAGGGGGAATGCGGGTGATCTTCATCAACGATAGGACCATGCCCCAGGCAAACCCCAGAATCACAGAGAGCAGTGTGAACTGGAGGGTAACCTGCACCCCTCGCAGGATAAACACCAACTTGTCCTGGATCTGGAGAAAATCAAGTTCCACGGTGGTTCAGCAAAAGTAAGAATAGATAGGTTACTTCTGCAGAGCAGGAGAATCTTCCCCAAACCACTTCAGCACGAGTTCTTCTATCTTGCCGCTTTCCTGCATCTCCGCCAGGATACGGTTAAAATCTTCCACCAGCTCCGATCCTTTGGGGAACGCCACCGCCGATCCGCTGGGGCCATCTGAGGGAATCGGGGTGAACTGCAGATCGGGATTGGCGGTCACAAACCCCTGGGCGACCGTGTCCTCAGCAATCGCTGCATCCAAACGTCCCGACTTCATCTCCTGAATGATCTCTCCCATCTTATTGAGAGACACCACCTCAATGGTGGGATCAGCTTCGGCAAATTCCTGAGCAGCTTCCTCCTGAATCGATCCCAGCTGCACCCCCACCTTCTTCCCCGCCAGATCGGCCACTTCCGTCAGGCCACTTTCTTTGGGGGCAATGATGGTGTTTTGGGCTTCAAAGTAGATTTCAGAAAAATCGACATTCTCTTTGCGCTCTTCCGTGGGGGTCATCCCGGCCATGACAAAGTCTACCCGTTCCGCCTGCAACGCTGGGATCAACCCATTAAAGTCAGAGGCCACAATCTCCAATTCAAACCCCAGTTGCTCCGCAATGTAATTGGCAATATCAATATCAAACCCAACGATCTGCTCTTCCCCAGAGGAAGTGTCGTAAAACTCATAAGGAGGGTAGTCAGGGGAGGTGCCCATCTTCAGAACCTCTTGGGCTTGGGCAGCCAGATATTCTGACCCGGACATAGCCTGCCCGATCAGGAGTCCAGCAGCGGCCAGACTGGAGCAGGTAAGGGAGAGCAAAGTACGACGACGATTCATGCAGTGTGCGAGTCCCTAAGATCAGTGAGGGGGAAGTGGGATCAGTAGCTAATCCAACAATCAAAACTGATCCTTTCCCACCAACCCGAGAAATTCTGTATCCTAAGATACATTCACACTGGGCATCCTCAATCCCTCTCCGATCGCTGCTGCCATTCTTGAGGGGTATGGGCCTGGATAGAGAGGGCATGAATCTCGCGCCCCATCAGCTCATCCAGTGCTGTATAGACCAGGCGATGCCGTTGCAGCAGAGGTTTGCCAGCAAACTGGGGGGAGACCACCTGCAGGATGAAATGCCCCCCTTGAGATAAAGGATCTCGACGGCCACCATGTCCAGCATGGCGGTGTGATTCGTCTTCGATTTGGACAAGCGTCGCCTGCAGAGAGGTTTGCAGGATCTCCTGGATGTGGGCACGAGTGGCAATCGTCATCGTGTGACTCAATCAAGCGGGGGATCCTTCCAAAGCTGACTGCACCAGAGGGGCCAGTTCACCCCGTTGATGCATTTCCAGGATGATGTCACATCCCCCGACAAACTCGCCGTTGATGTAAACCTGGGGAATGGTCGGCCAGTTGGAGAATTCTTTAATGCCCTGACGGATCTCAGGATCATCCAGGACATTTACAGAGTTGTAGGTGCAGCCCAGTTGATCCAGGGTGCGGACTACCGCATTTGAGAACCCACACATGGGCATTTGGGGGGTGCCTTTCATGTAGACAAGAATGGGATTGCTACGCACCTGATCTTCGATTTTGTCTCGCAGAAGGGGATCCATGCTCTAAACTCCGGCTTGCTAGTGGGAATCGCTTGTGTTCTCCATACCATTGTCATCCAATTTCGAGAGGCGTCAAACCCAGGCTGGTTTTTCAACTTCTGCACCGGAGAGGCAATGGCAGAGGATAATGAAACTTAGCATGACGCTTGCATGTGCCCACCTCAGGAAATGTCATGACCCTAGCACCCTCATTACTGGAAACATCCTGGCGCCCAATCGTTCCGGCGGTAGAAAGTGCTTTGGATCTGGTGGGTAATACCCCTTTGATCCGTCTGAATCAGGTGACGGCTGCCCTACCTCCCGCTATTCAGATCTATGGCAAAGCGGAATGGTATAACCCGGGGGGATCCGTCAAGGATCGGCCAGCCCTGAACATGATCCAGGCCGGAGAAACCAGTGGTGCCCTCAAGCCCGGCAAGATCATTCTGGATGCCACCTCCGGGAATACAGGGATTGCCTACGCCTGGATCGGAGCCGCAAAGGGCTACCGGGTGAAGCTCGCCCTGCCAGCCAACGCCAGTCCTGAGCGCAAAAAGATCCTGGCGGCCTACGGGGTAGAGCTGGTGCTCACCGATCCGGCCATGGGCTCTGATGGGGCCATACTCAAGGCACGAGAACTCTACGAACAGGACCCTGATCTCTACTTTTACCCGGATCAGTACAGCAATCCCGCCAACTGGCAGGCCCATTACAAAACCACAGCCGTGGAGATCTACGAACAAACCCGGGGCCGGATCACCCACTTTATTGCCGGATTGGGCACCAGTGGCACCTGTATGGGGGTGGGGAAGCGCCTGCGAGAACTGGGAACAGGCATTCAAACCATTGCCATGCAACCGGATTCCCCCTTCCACGGCTTAGAGGGGCTGAAGCACATGCAAACCGCTTTAAAACCTGCTATCTATGATCCCTCATTACCGGATCGGCACATTGAGGTTTCTACCGAGGCAGCCCAAAAAATGGTGAAAATGCTGGCCCGCAAAGAAGGCTTGATGGTGGGGATCTCAGCGGGCGCCAATGTGGTGGCAGCAATGCAGGTGGCCCAGGAGATTACCGAAGGGGTGATCGTTACGGTGCTCTGTGATGCCGCTGATAAGTATCTATCGGAACGGTTTTGGCTGGAAGACTAGCGCCGGACAACAACTTAACGATAAGATAGGGAGTCCGAGTCGAATTCAGGGATTCTCGATCCTTGGTCTTCTCAATTGCGGATGTGGCGGAATTGGTATACGCGCACGTTTGAGGGGCGTGTGGCTTTGCCTTGCGAGTTCGAGTCTCGCCATCCGCATAGCTTTTAGGTTGGTTGATCCTCCGTCCTTTGCGGGGGTAAGAGATAGATCAACCCCGAGATCAGGGTTAAGATCACGGCTAGCCAGAAACCGATCAATCCCCCAGGCCAGTTTCCCAGCAACAGAAGAATGGCCACGATTTGTCCCACTGTTTTGGCCTTGCCCCAGAGATTGGCTCCCCTGATTTGAGGTTGATTGACCCGCCAGCCCGAGATCACCAGTTCACGTCCCAGCAGCAGGAAGGCTCCCCAGGCAGGGATCTGGCCGGTAGCCACCAATCCCAGAACCGCTGCCATCACCAGCAACTTATCCACCAGCGGATCCAGAACTTTGCCCAGATCGGTGATCTGATTAAAACGCCGCGCAATGTAGCCATCCACCCAGTCCGTCAGTGCAGCGAGTGCAAATCCGACCACGGCTAGCCATCGTCCCTGTTGAGTCTCCAGACTCAGCCCCACCAGAATCAAAGGGATCCCCAGCAGGCGCAGCAGTGTGATCCAGGAGGCTAGGGTTAGGGTTGCCATCAACTCAAGCCTCAGGAGTCCGATCTGCAGTGCGCACAATCCAGTAACTGATCGAAAGCGCCAGAATGGTCAGAGCTAGACCCACCAGATCCAGACCACTAACCTGATCCAGTTCCAAAATAATGATCTTCCGGGCCACCGCCACCAGCGAGGTGACAATCACCAGCTCAATTTGAAAGCTCTGCTTGCGCAGATAAGCGGTAATATTCGCGAGCAATTCCAGGGCAATCAGAACACTGAGAAAGCCCCCAAAGATCTCCGTCAGGGTATCCCCTAAAAATCCGGCTCTGGACCCGAGGGCCTGGATCAAAACCACAATCAGATTGGTGAGAATGGCCAGGGTCACCACAATCATGGCCAGGGAGAGCAACTTGGAAACAAAGGACTCAAACCAGTGCAGTCCCCGCAGAAACTGGGCATCACTGCAACTGTCAGTCAGCAGCCAGATCAGTTTCTGGATTGTTTTCACTCCCTTCTCCCTGTACAGGAAACAGGCTTAGAGTACCACAAGGGTTCCTTTTCCGTTGTCAGAAAGAGCCAGACACGCTAATTCCAGCGACCGATGGGTTCATCCACCAGGGTGGAGGTGTTTTGCATCACAGTTAACCGTTCAGGTGTGAGCAGGTAGCGGACATCGCCATTCACAGCTTCAAAGCGCTCACCCGTAGGTTCATAACTTTGCAAAGGCAGACGGATGCTACTGCCATCATTTTTATTGATCCCCACGTAGGTGTTGGGCAGATCTCCGCCACAGATAAAGAGATTAAAGGAGACAGTTTCCGCCTCCACAAATAAACTTTCTTCCGCTCGACAGCCCACTGCCGCCTCTGTCGAGATTCGGCTCAGGTAACGCAGGGCAGGTTCCTCCAGTTGAACCGTCCCCTCAGGATCGCGGACAATCAGCAGAGCCGTTCCGGTTTGAGCATTGCCCCCATCCAGAATGTACTCGTACCCGCCATTGTTAAAAATCAGATATCGTCCCTGCCGCGGATCGTAGTCCTCGGCGATCAAACTCAATCCCAGCTCCCCCTCACGGTTAAAACTGCGGTAGAAACGGGGCTGATCCGGGTTGGTTTCGTCTCCACAGACATAGATAAGAAAATCTTCAGTCTCGAGATAGGTGTGGATCCAGCCCGTCCCGCGGCCACAGGTAACATCCCCCTCCAGTTCCATCACATTGCCAAAGCGAGTGGGAGCAGACGGCTGAGCCTGAACTGGCATCCCCAGGAGTAGAACTCTGGCCACGAGAACAGGCGCCAACAGGTGCAGCAGGATCTTCATGAAAGGGAATCTACGAAACCATCATGAATTTAGATGATCTGTGGTTCTGGTGGCCATATTTTCTTCGGTTCGGGCCTGCTTTTGCCTTTCATGAGTGACAGACTCCCGTGAAAGGGCCTCCACGTCCTCTTCCGAAAAGTGTTCCAACTCTGTTGCAGTCCGAGTAGAGATGGATTGCTCCTGCTGGTGTTGGTACTGTCGTTCCTGAGCAAGTTTTTCCCGAGATTGTTCCTCTAGATCCATAGCTTCTCCTTGGTGCTAAGCCATCACCATCACTATCCTTATTCCCAGCCTCTCACATGCCTCGGATATCAGCAGCCACTCCTGTACTTTCTTTACATGAGCTCCTCCCCCTTCATCCCCTATGATCACAGCAGATCCTCGTCGCCTCTCTGTCTCTGGTCATGACCATCACTCCCGATGCCATGCTGATCCAACCGCCAGCCCGCGAAGTCCTGGTGGAGTTGCGCAACGTTACCAAACGGTTTGGCTCCAATGTGGTGCTGGATAATGTCAGCCTCAAAATTTATCGAGGCGATGCTCTGGGGATTGTGGGCCCATCCGGCACTGGTAAATCCACTCTCCTGCGCATGATCGCGGGCTTAACGCTTCCGGATGCAGGCACCATTCTCTGGAAGGATCAACCTCTGGACGAGATCCTGGCGGGCAAGCAAAAGAAGCACCTGCGCATGGGAATGGTCTTTCAACAGGGGGCCTTGTTTGATTCCCTCACCGTGGGCGAAAACGTCGGCTTTTTACTGTACGAGCATTCCCGCTTACCCTCCGCTCGCATCCGCCAACTGGTGCACGAGAAGCTGAATGCAGTAGGACTGAAGGTGGGACAGGATCAGCTCCCTGAGGAGCTTTCAGGGGGGATGCGGAAACGGGTTAGTTTTGCCCGTGCCATTATGGAGGATCCCCTGGATCCCAGTGACGATCCCCAGCTATTACTCTATGATGAGCCGACCGCAGGCCTGGACCCGATTGCTTCAACCGTGATTGAAGATCTGATCCGGGAATTGCAGGAGAGCAAGCGCATTTGTGAAACCTACGTGGTCGTCACCCACCAGGACAGCACCATCCGCCGCACCACCAACCGGATCATTCTTCTCTCCCATGGGAAAGTCCGCTGGGAGGGTAGAGTAGAAGAGATTGACACCTCTGACAATTCTTTTGTGAAACAGTTTTTTAGTGGCAGTGTTGAGGGACCGATTCAAGTGGTGGGACAGATATGATGCGTTCGCGGGCAGTTCGAGAAGGGGCTGTGGGTCTGCTGATCCTGGGGGGAGTTCTGGGATTTGCAGGATTATTTATCTGGATTTATAACTTACGCCTCGGTGTACAGGGCTACAACTTCACCGTCCTGCTGGAAACCGTTTCCGGTTTGGGGGAAGGGGCGAATGTGCGGCTGCGGGGTGTCAATATCGGGCGGGTGGCACGGGTAGATCCGGGTCCTGAGCAGGTCCGTGTCATCGCAGAGATCCGGGGCCTGACCCAGATTCCTGTGAACTCCACCTTCATCACCAGTCAAACAGGCCTGGTGGGGGAAACAATCCTGGAAATCTACCCCTTTTCTGGGGAGGCGGTGGGTCCGGAGGCGGGCACAGCTGTCGAAAATTGTAATCCTGAGCTGATCGTCTGTAATGGTGCGGAGGTGCAGGGGGTGGCTGGGGTTGACTATGCAGATCTGATCTCGAGTGTCGATGAATTGACAGAGCGGATCAACAATGATGAGTTCTTTAACAACCTGAACAAGACCCTGGAGGGTGTGACCGAGGCTACGCTGGCAGTGGCTGAACTTTCTGAGACTTTGGATACTAACCTCTCCCAGCTGAATACCGAGGAGCTGGATCTGGCAGAATTTACGACAGCGGCTCAGGCGATTCGAGGAACGGCAGAAGCCCTGAGTGTCACTGGCACGGAGATCAACAGTTTGATCAGCGAAAACCGAGCCAGTCTTACCCGTTCTCTGCAGTCGGTGGAACAGGTGGCTCAAGATCTCCAGTCCATTTCCAGTTCTCTCCAACCCCTGCTGACGGATGCCTCTTTACAGACTCAGTTGCGCCAGATCCTGGAGGAAACCGCCACGGCCACCCAGAGTGCAGCAACGACGATGGAAAACCTAGAACAGTTATCTGCCCAGCTCAACGATCCTGGGACAATGGCCACCCTGCGTCAGACTCTGGATTCTGCCCGTGTCACTTTTGAGAATGCCGAAAAGATCAGTGCCGATCTGGATGAACTGACCGGGGATCCGCAGTTCCGTGAGAATTTGCGCAAGCTAGTGGATGGTCTCAGCGGTCTGGTGTCTTCTGCCCCCTTGCTAGTGCCCTCAACAGCTCCCGCCTCCCTGGATCAGGTGACTCCTGCCTTCCCCCGTCAAACCGTAGCGACCGAATCCATCCCCTCCCAGTAAATTCAACGCTCCCGATCTGCGACCCTCCGTTTCCAGTTTGGAGGTTGAGCTCAGGGGATCAAAATGCATTATTCCAGCCGCACAGGGTACCACTGCACCGATTGTCCTGGCTCAATGTCCACTAAACAGGCTGTTTCCAGCAAGCGTTGGGCCTGAGCCGCAGGGGTGGAAAATTTAGCCAAATCCCGATCCACCAGGTGGGGATACTCCTGAAGCAGTTTTTCCAGAAAGAGCAACAGTTCTGCACGGGTGAGGAACTGTTCATCCGCCGTATCCGGCAGCAACAGCACATAATGATCATCGCTGCGCAAAGGGGTGCGTTTTGGAGTCATGATCTTTATATCTCAATCTCTATTGAGAATTCGACGACAGGGACAATGGCAAGGATAGGCTAAAGTTTAACTCTCTGTTGCCGCAGGCTAACACTGCATTGGTGCTGGCAAGCCTGCATTAAATCTAACAAACCTCAAAGAAGTCGTTATTGCCCTACCCCTACTAGTGGAGCAAGATCAGATCGTCGAAGAGATCGAATCCCGCCTCTCCACTTGCGATCAACTGGAAGCCGACATCGAAGAAAACCTTCGCTGATCTGAAGCTCTCCGCCAAAGCATCCTCAAGCAAGCTTTCGAGAGCAAGCTAGCCCCTCAGGATCCTAACGACGAGCCCGCCTCCGTCTACCTTGAGCGGATCGGATCGGAACGTCAGGGACCCAAGCCTAAGCCCAGCAAAAAGCACCCCAAAACCCAGACCCAACAACCACCTGGCCAGACGAGATCCTCACCTATACGGGCACCGAAAAGTCTGGCGCTTCGTGACATCCTCCGCAACGACGGCATGAGCTACGGCGACTACCTGGAGTAGCTCACTATTCCCTACATAGGATTAGCTGCTATGGGATGTCCAATTGGTTTTCAATTTCTTGGCAAGGATCAGCGAAGTTAGATCCTATCTGATTCTCCAGCCAGGTAATTAAAGTTGATCCCAGTCGGTGATTATCTGTATTCAAATTCTGGTAAATAAATTGACCTAAAACATCCAGAGGAGTGAGTTGATTTGATGGCATAAACGGATAGGATCCAGCCACAGAAGTTCCGTGATCCCCTGGCAAGCGTAAAAGAGTGACAGTTTTGCTGGGATCAAGGGTCAACTGCTGGTAAAGAGGTTCAATTTCGTCAATGGTGTCTCGTTCAAACTTGACCAGTAAATGAGATTGAATGGGATAGCAGCTCTGGATCAAATGGATGGTTTGTTCGGGAGAAGGATCAAATTCTAACGGCGAGGCTGTCACACCCTCCAGACCCCGCTGGATTAAATCTCCCCAGGGCAACGACTGTCGAAAACTGGCATTGCTGTAGGCCATCAAGATGTTGCCCTGTCTGGGGTGATCTGGGTTGAGAACAGAGCAGAGAATATGTAGCTTGCAGCCCAAGCTATGTCCCAGGCCAAATAGAGGTAATGAGCGCAGGTTTGGCACCTCCTGAACCACCCGACACCAGGAACGGTGGATGGCTTCAGCAATAGACCAGTGATCCGGTGAGGTATTGAAAGCCGTGGCCACGACTGCATACCCCTCTCGCCCCAATCGCTCCAGGATCGCCTGATAAAAGATTTGGGGGGCACTGCCCACCAAGGCTCCACCCAGGGCATGGATCACCGCTCGGGGATGCGGGGGGAGAAGAATCCAGCTGTTTTCGATCTGTTGCCAGGCAGAAGACATGCACCCATTTTTGTAAAGGCCAGTTCATTGTAAAGCAATTGTTTACAGATCAGCGGCATAGGCAGCCGCCCCGATCAGACCCACCTGCGCATTCACCACCACCTGTACAGGAATTGACTGTAGCCGTTTTCCCAGACGTCCCTTGTGGAGAAACGCCTTCATGAAGAGTCCCTCTTGCAGACGGCCTGCCAACTTAGGAGCGATCCCTCCGGCCACATAGAGACCCCCATCGGGTAGGAATTTCAGAGCCAGATTCCCTGCAGCCGAGCCGTAGGCGGAGATGAACAGATCCAGGACATGCTCAGCCATGCTGTTCCCAGCCTCCGCTGCTTGAGAGATCTGAGCCGCAGGATCAGGAGTTTCCGTTGTATTGGATCCCTTTTGCAACGCAGATTCAACGGTGGCAATCGCCTCTCCCCGACCTGTATCTCTGAGGAACTCATATATGGAAACGATCCCCATGCCCGAAACGATCCGCTCCAGGGAAATTCGTCCCCATTCAGGATTGCGTTCCAGCAGGTAACAGCCGAGATCCCATTCCTCCTGAGAGCGGGGAGCAAAGTCCACATGGCCCCCTTCACTGGGAAACACTTGGTAACGCCCCTCATGACTGACCAGATAGGCCTCGCCCAATCCGGTTCCGGCTCCGATCACCGCGATAGGACCCTCTGCCATCCGTTCCCCCTTTTGCAGGGTCAGCAAATCTTGGGGGGGGAGAACCAGTACTCCGTAGCCAACGGCGCTGAAATCATTGATCAGAGCCACCCGCTCGATTCCTAATTCCTGAGAGAGGGCTGCTGCATCCACCTGCCAGGGAAGATTGGTCAGCTGTGCCTTTTGATCCACAATCGGGCCCGCAATCGCAAAACAGGCTCGTTGGGGAGGAGTTGAGGTGTCAGACTGAGATTGAACCTGGCTCAGAAAGTGTTGAACCAGGGGGGTGAGGGAAGGAAAGTCTGCGCTGACAAACTTCTGTTCATTCAGGGTGGACCAGGTGCTGTTAGCCTCTTGCCGCACCAGGCGCAGGATCGTTTTCGTGCCGCCGATATCACCTGCGAGAAGAACTGTCATCTCCACCCCCTGACGAGAAACCCTATGTTGACTCTAACGCTTTGCCTGCAGCAGTTTGTGGGAGAAGCGTGAAGGTTTCCTGAAGGCAGACCCACCCAGGAAATCTCCTAAGTTTGCTGAAAAAGGCTGTTCAAATAAATGCGGGCAGCCCGCCGATCACTGTCTCCGTTCTGAAGCAGAAACAAAGATAACGCGGCTGTAAAGACTCGATCCTGATCCCAATCGGGATGGTTGGAGAGATACCGTTTCAGGGTATCGTGCAGCTCCTCAGGAATTTCCGCCAGAATGCTGACGCTGGACTGCATCGGATCCATCGAATTCATAGACATACTCCGCATGTCACCCTACAAAACAACGACTCGATCAGGTCTGACACAAGCAACGGCACAGACTCTTGGACCGTGAAACACGATCCGAGGTGAGCTGTAGATATCCGGTGAGCAGTGGACGCGGTCGCGGAGAGGAGGAGGAATCTCCGGTCCTGCTCTTGGGGAAAAAGGGTCGGTTGCGAATGGCAGTGGAGCTATTGTGACCCCTTCCCCACCAGTTCTGTCAATGGCTTGTCAGCGATCCCTGGAGCAAATTTCCAATGAACTTATCGAGAGAATCATCCGCTTTCTGCAATACAACTACACACTATCAGGGGTGACTCCCGGATCTCGATGTTTTCCACAGAGCTTCTTCAAGTGTCCAGAGAGCGGTATTGTCGCTGTGGAAAAGTCCTGGTTTCGCTGGGGAAAACCTGGGGAAAACGGCTGGCTCTTTCGGGTTCAGACAAAATCTAGAAAAAGCAAAAAACAAGAGGGTCTCACCGCTAGGCCCACCCAATGTTCGATTTCTGGGTTAGAATAGCTTACCTTGGTCTGGAAATAGAGACGATCCCTGCTATCGGCGACGGTAGTGCAGGAAGAGTTCTGCCCCCTGGCGATTCCACGAGAGGAGATGAAATTCTGTGGCCAGGGCAGATCCACCCAGCGAGGCCAAGACTGCGTTTGGAGTGGTCATGCTGCTTCCCATCAACAGGGGGCAAAGCGTGATCCGAAGTTCATCCAGCAATCCAGCGGCGAGGAAGGCCCCCGTGAGTTTTCCACCCCCTAAAATGCCCAGGGATTCAATGCCGAGGCTTTTTAACCGGGTGAGTCGAGCCGATAGATCCCACTCCGGGGCAATCCAGATCGCCTCAAATTCTGGGTGTTGACGCCAATGAACGGCTCCGGCAGAGGTGGTCCAGAGCCAACGTCTCAGGGGTTGCTGAAAAAATGGTAGGGTGGGGGAGAATTGGGCCTTAGCCGAGCAGATGATGGTCAGCGGTTGAGGATCGAAGCCCTGCTGGCGGCGTTCTTCCATGAGGTTGGGATCTCGCAGACACACACTGGTTCCATAGGCCCTCAGGGTTTCTCCTCCCATGATCACCGCCTCACAACGGGCAACCTGCTGCTGTAAATGGACAGAATCGTTGACACTAGGGAAGTGGGGACGCTGATCAACCCCAGCCGCCAGTTTTCCATCCAGGCTTTGAGCGAAAATAGCAATGGTGTGGGGTCTCTGCATTTGTGGACATCCCATCAGTAGGTCAAGCAGGAAAGGGGCGGTATGCTCGGGACATTGCAATCTTTTACCACGCGCATTGAGGTGCCAGCACGGGCTGAAACCCTGCAACGCTGCCTTTCGCATTCTCAACTGTTGCTGCAGTGGATGTGGCCTACCCCCCTCATGAAGGATCAACCTCCCATTTTGCAGGCGGGCAGTGAGTTTCAGGTTCCCCTGGGTCCCTGGGTATTGCATCATCGCGTTGAGATCCTGACCTGTAGCCGGATACGGTTTATTCTTTGGGGAGCAGCTGATGGTTTTTGTGAATGGAGCTGGGGAAATCACTGGGTGCAATTGCGAGTTGAGGCCATTTCGCTGCTACCCATGAGTCTGGGACAGTTTCTTAACCTCAGACAACTGCAGCATTATGCTGCTGAGAGGGAAGGCCTACCCAATGGGGATCAAGCCACACCTTAGGTACCCGCGTCTTCAGGTCGATCCCACCCATTTTTTCCACTATGATATGGATGGTTTGCGGCATCGTGGCTGAGAACGTTTTCAGCGGCAGTGAGGTACAAGATCCCTCGGGTGATCAGTAACTCATCCAGACTGAATCTCCCTTAGCCCCACAGAAAATGCTCTGAGTCTGGTCATGAGCCCCCATGTAACAACTGAGAAGTTTGAGGTGGCGCTGGGTGAAGATCTGTTAAAAGCGGGTCTACTTACGCCTGCCCAGCTGGCTCAAGCCATGTACGACAAAACGGAGACAGGCTTATCCCTGGGTGAAATCTGCCTGGAAAATGGCTGGATGGATATGGACCAGCTCTACCGTCGCATTCCCACCCATGCCCTGCGTCTGGGGGAAATCTTACTTCTGGCTCAGTGCATCACGATGAACCAGCTGCAGCAGGTTGTCAGCCAGCAACGTCGTCATCCAGACACCAAGCTGGGTGATCTTTTAATTCAGCAGCTGGGAATCCCACAGGAATCAATCGAGTGGGCCATTGCAGAACAGGAAAACCTGAGGCAACTAGCTTTACCGGACTCGTGGCAGGTCTTTCAAGAGCGTGTGCAACTGTCATCTCCTCCTCCTGTTGATGCGGCCTCTTCTCCCCCAGCAACCGCGGAATCCCTTGAAAGTGACACGGCCCCTGTGATCCTGTCGGAGAAATCTGCAGCCCCAGCCCAAGTCCTAGACAAATCCGAAGCAGCGAAAGAGCCCTCCCCTGATCTGGAGGATCTGATCACCGATGTCTCTGTAACTGAGATTGTTGAGGAACCCCCTGAGAACTTTTTTCCAGACTCCATTCCAGAGGAGACAAGCAAAGCACCCACCTTTGAAAATCGGCAATTGCAAGAGCAGCTAGCGCTGATGGAACAAGACCGCAAAGTCTATCTGGAAGAAAATCATTCTCTGCTCAGGCAACTGCAGGAAGCGCGATTGGCCGAACAGGAAAATTTACTTCTGATCCAGCACTTAACGGCCAGTAACACCCAATCTCAGCAGAGGATTAATCATCTGGAGGGGGTTCTCAGCCGTTTTGAAGAGCAGGAGCAGCAATCTCAAGCCCGCCTCCAGACTGAAACAGAGCAACTGAACCAGCAGATCACGGGCCTACAACAGGAGATGGAAACCCTGCAACAGCAACGGCAGGAACTGGAGCAACGTTTGACTCAGGATCAGCAACGCCTCCAGGAATGGGAGCAACAAGCCCAGCAACAGGCCAGTCACGAACAGCAGTTACAAGCCAAAACTCAGCAGGCACTGCAACACCTTAATGACCTCCTTGCTCAAGCTCAGGAGCAGCTCCAAGCCAGAACATCAGATCTGCAAACACTACAGGAAGAACGAGCGGACCTCCAGGAAGACCTGGCCGTTGCGCGTCGTCAGCTGGATGAACTGGAGCTCCAGCGCCAAACCGCCATCGAGGATGCCACGGATCTGAGTGCCCAACTCTCGGAACAGCAGCAGCAACAGGAGTCACTCACAGCCCAGCTGCAGCAGGCCGAAACCCAGATCCATCTGCAAAGTCAGGAGATTTTGCAATTACAACAACAACTGAAACAGACTCAGGGTCAAGTACCAGAGTTTAAGCGTAGGCTGACAGAATTACAAACTCAGCTGACTCAAGAACAGGAACAGCGAAAACAGCTATCCCTGGAGCTACAAACCCTGCAGAAGACAGCCCAATCCCGGACTTCCCCCCCCTCAGAAGCCGTCGCTCCCCCCCCCCTTCCCAGATCAGTGCCAGCTATTCCTGCTCAAAAGCCCGTTGCTTCCCCGGGGAAGTCAACCCCTGCTCCCAGTCTTGCCGATCTTTTGGATGAGCTCGATGACCACAGTGATCAGCAGGATCTTCAACAACCTGGATCCACTGCCCCCACCGACCTGATTGAAATTGAAGCTTTTGCCCATTCCACCCCATGGGTGCAACGGGTTCTTAGCCAGTTACGGGCTGCAGCCCTGATCACTCGTCCAGAGATTGAGCGCATTCTTAAAGAGTGGGCGGAGCAAGGAGGCACATTTACAGAAACCCTGTCTCGTTGTACAGGATTGAGTTCAGCAACGGTGAAATTCTTTAGTGAAGGTGGATTCTCAGTTCGATTAACCGGATCTCATCACATTGGAGATTATCTGCGGGCTTCAGGACTCGTGACTGACTCCCAGATCCAAACCGCTCAGTTACAGATGCAACCTGGACAGACCCTATGTGAGAAGCTCGTGGAACTGGGGTGGATTCAGGCAGACACGGCTCGCTACTTTGAACAGACCTACGGAGGAAATGCTGAGAACACCTCCAAGAGTTCTCGACTACGTGAGCGGTTACGTTAAAGCCATCTCCTATCTGCATCCGTAAAAGTATTTATATTTACATGCGCAACAGCCGTTTTTCTCTGTAGCTGTAGTAAACTAACCTACAAACAGATCACTACCTGAAGTCAGACAGAGTATGCTCATCTGGATGGGACTGGGAGGAGGGGTGGGAATCCTCCTGTTGCTACTGATCCGATGGGGATTGCAACTGCAGGCAGGTAGGAAAGTGCCTCAGTGTATTGTCTGTAACCAGCCGTTACTCCGCATTCCCCGCCGCTGGATTGATCGCGGTCTGAGCTTGATGATTCCTGTCTATCGCTTCCGCTGCCAAAACCAACTCTGTCAGTGGGAAGGGTTATTCGTGCAACCTTTGGAAGGCGTCTGGAGACCTTCCTTAACCTGGGGACGACAGGCTCACTCACCTGAACCCAAGGCTTTGCATCATCACTCTGATTCGATTTCAGGGCCTGTTTTTCTATCTCCGGCTGAACAGTTTTACCGCCAGGGCATGCGGAAGGTCAAATCCAGACAGTTCAAAGACGCAATCCATGACTTTTCGCAGGCGATCACTCTGGAGCCCAATCTTGCTCCGGCCTACTATAACCGTGGGGTCAGCCATTATTTGCTGGGCAATATCTATGAGGCCTGGACAGACTACCGCAAGGCGATTGAGCTATTTGAAGCCACTGGTAACCTGCAAAGTGCACGGCGAGCCCGCGCCGCCCTCCAATCCCTCCAACCCCATTCTCATCCCTGAGGGGGTTCAGGAAAGTTGTTCGGACAGCCACTGTTTCAGCAGCCTATCGATCAGTTCAGACAGATCCATTTCTCCCTGTTCCAGCAATCGCTGTTGAACCTGCAGTTGGGTGGGCTTGCGTACGTAGGCCGTAATTTTGACGTAGTCCAGATCATCTCGAGCCGCCAAGGCAGGGGAGATGGAATTCTGTGGCGGTGGAGAGGCTACATCCGGATGAGATTCTGGGATTTTATAGGCCTGAGCACTCACCTTTTTGGGTACTGCCCTGGGTTTCTGGGTGCTGGGTCGGGGGGAGATCTGCACACGAGGTGGAACTCCGCCAGTTGGGGAGGGAGGGGCTTCGGGAGAGGCAGTCGGTTCAGAGGAGACAGGTCCGGTCTCGGATTGAGATTGCAGGAGCTTACGAAATTTACTCACGGCAGGATCTCCTTTCCCACAGCAACATAATCATTCCAGGCTACTTTGGCACGGGGATCATTGGCTTGATAGACGGGAACTCCCTCCAGGGCCGCTTTTTGATAGGCCACCATTCGCCGGATTCCCTGTTTAAAAAGTGGCAGCTTGGCATCTTCAAGAAAGGTGCGAGCCTCTGCCCCATCTCGACTGGGCCAGGGGGGGATCAGGGTGAGCAGAATTCGATAGGTGGGTTGGAGAGGAGCCAGGGCCTGAACGGTTAACATCAGTGCATCTAGGGCCAGAGCATCCGGTGAACAGGGCAACACCAGTAGATCACAACTGCGGGCTAAATCCTGCAGATCCTCAGGGGAGGGGCGAGCCTGGGTGTCAATCACTACATGTTGAAACGCTGACAACTGGCCATTGGCGGCTTCTGCCCGCTTCACTGTCACTGGGAAATCAGAACTGCGTTCCACCCAGCGAGAGGCAGAGTGATTGGGATCCCCATCCACCAACAAAGTGGATCCTTTCTCCTGGAAATAGGCAGCCAGATGAATGGCTGTGGTGGTTTTGCCCACGCCCCCTTTGTAGCCAACCACAGTAATGATCATTGCAGAGGAAGGACGAACGACAGGACAGGCACCAATGACTTGGTTGTACTGCGCCTGGGGAACGTCGGCAAGGGTTAGATGTTATCGGGTCGCCGGACTGGTGACTTGGAGCTGATGGCGGTAATGGGGAGATTCCAGATCCAGTAGGGGTCCCTTTGGCACAATCTGGGTGGGATTGAGGTGAGGCAGCCCGCGATAGTAGAGATGTTTGACATGATCGTCACGGCAAACCTCGCGCACTCCAGGGTACTGGTAAAGCTCCTTGAGATAATTCCAGAGATGGGTAAAGTCTCTCAGCGATTGTAGATTGCATTTGAAGATGCCGAAGTAGGCCAGCTCAAAGCGGTAGAGGGTGGTAAACATACACCAATCAGCTTCGGTAATCTGCTCGCCACAGAGATATCGTTGCTGACTCAGGACCTGATCCCAGTGTTCCAGGGCCGTAAATAATTCCGTGACGGCATCTTCGTAGCCCTCTTTCGTCAGTTTCAGTAGGATAGGATCGATGTAGTACGCTAGACTCC
>CAYMOX010000038.1:0-44993 GCA_964392245.1 uncultured bacterium | reverse complement strand
ATCACGAAGAGACCTGGATTGATTGGCGGTTTACAACAGCTGATGCCAGGGTCAAGCTGCATAGACTATACCCGTCAATTATTAATTGACTGAACACTAGATGCTTCTGAGCTCCTGTGGGAGGGATTGGTTCGGCCAAGACACACTACCTTTTCTCAATCCAGGCTGATCTGATCACCGGAGGCCGCCATGGGAATCCATCAAAGGAACAACAGACTGATACCAATCCCTCTTTCCACAGTTCAACCTCAGCGATTACCCATTCACTATAGTGATCCTTTTCAAAATGTTCATCCTTCGCAGCTGAAAAAAATCCCCCACAGAGCGCGGGGGAATCAATCAATTCAGCATGTTATCCCGTCAGGGGCTTGCTCAGAGTGCAAACTGCGATGACGTGGATGCGATCAGGAAGGCGGCGTAGGTAAGGATGTAGCCCACCGTGAAGTGTGCCAGACCCACCAGACGGCCTTGAACAATGGACATAGCCACAGGCTTGTCACGCCACTTGACCAGCTTGGCCAGAGGTGTGCGCTCGTGCGCCCAGACCAGGGTCTCGATCAGTTCCTGCCAGTAACCCCGCCAGGAGATCAAGAACATGAAGCCGGTGGCCCACACCAGGTGTCCGAAGAGGAACATCCAGGCCCAGACTGCCAGATTGTTCATGCCATAGGGGTTATAGCCGTTGATCAACTGGGTGGAATTGGCCCAGAGATAATCCCGCAGCCAGCCCATGATGGTGACTGAGGTCTCATTGAACTGAGCGGTGTTACCCGTCCAAATCCCCAGTTGCTTCCAGTGCCAGTAGAAGGTGACCCAGCCAATGGTGTTCAGCATCCAGAACATGGCCAGGTAGAAGGCATCCCAGGCGGAGATATCGCAGGTGCCACCTCGTCCCGGACCATCGCAGGGGAAACTGTAGCCGAAGTCCTTCTTGTCGGGCATCAGCTTGGATCCACGGGCATCCAGAGCACCCTTGACCAGGATCAGGGTGGTGGTGTGCAGACCCAGGGCAATGGCGTGGTGCACTAGGAAGTCACCGGGGCCGATCGGCAGGAACAGGGATCCCTGCAGATTGTTGATGGCCTCCAGCCAGCCGGGCAACCAGACGTTACCGAAGTTGGGCCAGGCGGTGCTCGCCAGACTGTCGGGGTTGGACAGCAACACATCCATGCCGTAGATCATCTTGCCGTGGGAGGCCTGGATGAACTGAGCAAACACCGGTTCGATCAGGATCTGTTTCTCTGGGGTCCCAAAGGCCTGCATTACGTCGTTGTGGACGTAGAGCCCCAGGGTGTGGAAGCCCAGGAAGAGAGAGACCCAGCTCAGGTGAGAGATGATCGCTTCCTTGTGGTCCAGAACCCGAGCCAGCACGTTGTTCTTGTTGGCTTCCGGATCGTAATCCCGGACAAAGAAGATGGCCCCGTGGGCAAAGGCCCCCACCATCAAGAAGCCAGCAATGTACTGGTGATGGGTGTAGAGAGCTGCCTCCGTGGTGTGATCCATCGACATGTAAACGTAGGGATTCATCGAATACATGTGCTGGGCCACCAGAGACGTCACCACACCCAAGCTGGCCAGAGCCAGACCCAGCTGGAAGTGCAGGGAGTTGTTGATGGTGTCGTACAGACCTTCGTGACCGTTCCCCAACAGGCCCCCAAAGGGTGTGCCCTCAGGTGGACGGTGAGCCGCCAGGATCTCGCGGATGTTGTGGCCGATCCCAAAGTTGGTGCGGTACATATGACCCGCCACAATAAAGATCACGGCGATGGCCAGATGGTGGTGGGCCATATCCGTCAACCAGAGGGACTCGGTGGTGGGATTGAATCCACCCAGGAAGGTCAAGATCGCAGTTCCTGCGCCCTCAGCGGTGCCCCACACATGCCCGGCGGTATCCGGGTTCTGGGCGTACACGCCCCAATCTAGGGTGAAGAAGGGCTTCAACCCAGCCGGATGAGGCATGGTGGTCAGGAAGTTATCCCAACCCACGTGCTGTCCACGAGATTCGGGGATCGCCACATGCACCAAGTGACCGGTCCAGGCCAGAGAACTGACGCCAAACAAACCGGCTAGGTGGTGGTTGAGGCGAGATTCAGCGTTCTTGAACCAGGAAAGGCTGGGGCGGAAGCGAGGCTGCAGATGCAACCAGCCCGCGATCAGCATCAAAGTGGCCAGCACCAGCAGGAAGACCGCACCGGAGTAGAGATCCGCATTGCTGCGCAGACCGATGGTGTTGAACCAGTAGTAGAGACCGGAGAAGGACAGGTTAACCGGGTAGGATGCACCCGCTTGGGTAAAAGCATCCACCGCAGGCTGACCAAATTGCGGATCCCAGATCGCGTGGGCGATGGGCGCCACCCCAGTGGGGTTTTGGATCCATTGTTCGTAGTTGCCTTGCCAGGCGATGTGGAAAACGTTGCCGGAGGCCCAGAGAAAGATCACCGCCAGATGGCCAAAGTGGGTGGCGAACAGCTTCTGGTAAAGCCGCTCCTCCGTCATGCCATCGTGGGTTTCAAAGTCGTGGGCAGTGGCGATACCGTACCAAATACGACGCGTAGTCGGGTCGTTGGCAAGGTCTTGGCTAAATTGTGGAAACCGAGTTGCAGTTGCCATGTTGATTCAAACCTCCTTGCCTTATCCGAGCGCCGAGAAGCGTGCCAGGAAGAACGCCCACGTGGTGACGATCCCTCCCAACAGATAGTGCGCTACTCCAACCGCCCGGCCCTGAATGATACTGAGAGCCCGAGGCTGGATCGCCGGAGCCACCTTCAGCTTGTTGTGAGCCCAGACAATGGACTCGATCAGTTCCTGCCAGTAGCCGCGACCACTGAAGAGGAACATGAGACTGAAAGCCCAGATGAAGTGAGCTCCCAGGAACAGTAATCCATAGGCAGATAGCGCACTGCCGTAGGAGTTGATCACCTGCACCGATTGCGCCCAGAGGTAATCCCGCAGCCAGCCATTGATATTAATGGCACTGAGGGCAAAGTTACCGGCGGTGATGTGGTCAATGGTGCCATCGGCATTCACCGTTCCCCAGATATCCGACTGCATTTTCCAGGTGAAGTGGAAGATCACAATGGAGATGCAGTTGTACATCCAGAACAGACCCAGGTAGACGTGATCCCAACCCGACACCTGGCAGGTGCCACCGCGACCGGGACCGTCACAGGGGAAGCCGAAGCCCAGTTTGGCTTTGTCCGGAATCAGGCGAGAACTACGGGCAAAAAGCACACCCTTGAGCAGGATCAACACCGTGATGTGAATCGTCATGGCGTGGATGTGGTGGATCATGAAGTCTGCAGTACCCAGGGTCATGGGCATCATGGAGACTTTGCCCCCCACCGCGATCACGTCGCCACCAAAAATGGGGCTGACACTGGCATTAGCAATGGGAGCGGTAGTGGCAATAGCAGTGGTGTGCAGATGCTGGATCCACTGGGCAAAAATAGGCTGCAGCTGGATGGCAGAATCGGAGAACATGTCCTGCGGACGTCCCAGAGCCTGCATCGTGTCATTGTGCACGTAGAACCCGAAGGCATGGAAGCCCAGGAAGAGGCACACCCAGTTGAGGTGGGAAATGATGGCATCCCGCACCCGCAGAGTCCGATCCAGAACGTTGTTGTAATTCACCGCTGGATCGTAGTCACGCACCAGGAAGATAGCACCGTGGGCAGCCCCCCCCACGATAAAGAAGCCGCCGATCCACATGTGGTGGGTGAACAGCGACACCTGCGTGGCGTAGTCCACACCCATGTAGGGATAGGGATTCATGGCATACATGTGCTGGGCCACGATCACACTGATGGAGCCCGCCAGGGCCAGGTTGATGGCCAGCTGGGCATGCCAGGAGGTCGTCAGCACTTCGTAGAGACCTTTGTGGCCCTCACCCCCAATCAAGAGAGGATCTTTATGGGCTTCCAGGATCTCTTTAATGCTGTGGCCAATACCCCAGTTGGTGCGGTACATGTGGCCAGCCACGATAAACATCACCGCTAGAGCCAGGTGGTGGTGCGCCTGATCCGTCAACCACAGGGCCCCAGTCTGGGGATCCAGACCGCCCTTAAAGGTGAGGAAATCAGCATACTCACCCCAGTTGAGGGTGAAGAAGGGCACCAGACCTTTGGCAAAGCTGGGGAACAGATCCGCCATCAGCCCGCGATTGAGAATGAACTCGTGGGGTAGGGGAATCTGGTCTGCAGGCACGCCGGAATCCAGCAGCTTGTTGATGGGCAGCGAGACATGGATCTGGTGACCCGCCCAAGCCAGGGAGCCGAGGCCGAACAGCCCTGCCAGGTGATGGTTGAGCATGGATTCCACATTCTGGAACCACTCCAGCTTGGGAGCTCGCTTGTGATAGTGGAACCATCCCGCGAACAGCATCAGGCCAGCCATGACCAATCCGCCAATCGCTGTGCACAGCAGTTGAAATTCATTGGTGATCCCAGCTGCCCGCCACAGGTGGAATAGACCGGAGGTGATGCGAATCCCCTCAAAGCCTCCTCCCACATCGGCATTCAAGATTTCCTGACCGAAAATAGGCCAGACCACCTGAGCACTGGGTTTGATATTAATGGGGTCCTGGAGCCAGGCTGAATAGTTAGAAAACTTGGCTCCATGAAAATACATTCCGCTCAACCAAATAAACACAACGGCCAGGTGGCCAAAGTGGGCGGAAAAGATTTTTCGAGAAACATCTTCAAGGTCACTGGTGTGACTGTCAAAGTCGTGAGCGCGAATATGAAGGTTAAAGATCCACGTGGTGGATTTCGGTCCTCGGGACAAGCTGCGGTCGAAATGACCGGGCTGGGCCCATTTCTCAAATGAGGTCGGGACCGGGTCCACGTCAACGGACACCTTGACCTTCGGCTCTCGCTCCTTTGGCGTAGTTGTCATCAAGAACTCCTCTCTTGCGACAAGGAACGAAGTTAGCCCACCCGTCCCTTATTCCAGCAGAACTTATTCAGGGCGAACCCTGACTGCACAGAGGAGGGAAGGACTTACACCGCATTATAGGTCAGCCTTTTCGTAGGCCCGTTAGGTTCATAATTATTAAATTCAGCCGACCAGCTCCGGGCCTGCCCTGCCACGATTTTGCTCCGGTTTTTGTGGTGAAATATTTATTTTTGTAAACTTTTTTTGGGGTTCAAGTTACTGTTCTGGATCCTTAATCAAGGGTTGGTTCTGGGTTCTGAGGGGAAGCCCAGTAGCCCAGCACCTTCCCCCGTTGTTGTCGGTTGGCATAAAGCAAGTTGAGTAGGGCTGCTCGTCCTGGATCTGCGGGAGGAGTCCAGCTGTGATCTGGGGCCAGGACCACCAGATCCGCAGGCTGTCCCGGACTCAGTTGACTGGGAGGTTGCTGCAGGGCCAAAGCTGGGAGGCGGCTCAGGGCGTTCCATAGCTGCAGGGGGGAAAGGGCGCCTGTCCTGACCAGCTGATCCCAGAGGAGGGGCAGGGCCAGGGCTAGACCTGGGGCCCCAGATGGAGCCTCACCGAAAGGGACTGCCTTTTCCTCAAACGTATAGGCCTGGTGATCGGTGGCAATCGCCAGCACCCCGTCTCTCACCCCCTGGATCAGTTGCTGTCGGGTGGTTTCCTCCACCAGAGGGGGGGTAAGACGCAAGTAAGGATCGTAGCCAGACCATTGAATGGCCTCGACGGAGAAGAGCAGATGGAGCCAGGTGGTACTGGCACTAACCGGTAACCCAGCCCATTGCGCCTGCCGGATCAGCTCCAGGCTGCGGGGTTGACTGATCCGCATCAGATGCAAGGGAATCGGTGTGCGGTGCAGGAACTCCAGAAGCGTGGCAACAGCCGTCGTTTCGCTAAGGGCGGGGATCCCACTCAAACCTAGACGCAGGGGGGTGGATCCTTCAAATGCCACCCCGGATTGGGCCAGATGGGGATCCCAGGCCCAGAGAAGCAGAGGTTTCGCCAATCCCTGCAGATATGCCATCAGGTGGCACAGCTGCGCGGAAGACTGCAGAGGTTGCTCCTGACAAAATGCGGCAATAGCTGAGCGGGAAAGCTCTCCCAGATCACTGAGCTGGTGTCCCGCCGCCTGCAGGGTCACGGCTGCCAGAGGTAGATAAGCAGGGCCTTCCAGAGAAAGCTGCTTTTGCAGAGCCGCCAGTCCGGTGATACTGTCGAGCGCGGGCACGGTGGAAGGCAGGAGAGCCACCCGAGTAAACCCTCCCTGCACAGCAGCCTGCGCTAGCTGTGCCCGAGTTTCGCGGTGCTCAAAACCCGGTTCACTCCCATGGGCATAGAGATCCAGAAGCCCCGGCCCCACCACCCATCCCTGTCCAGATAACTGGCAGGTCTGCGGGGGGAGATCGGGGGGAAGCGTTCCCAATGCCATCACACGCCCCCGGTGCACCCACAGATCCCCCACCTGATCCAGGCCGGTGACAGGGTTCAACAAACGGACTTGTGTGATCACCAGCGACTCCGCCGTCCCCAGGTGTTGCGGATCCGAAAACAGGGGGTGATCAGCTGTGGCGTTCATAGGAGTAGATATCGCCCACCTGTTTGAATAATTGGGCTGAGCGATGGGTGAGCAACTGCATATCCGCATCTTCCATGCGCCAGTGAACCGCAGCAACATTGTGCTGGATCTGCTGGCGATTCAGGGTCAGACCGGAGATGACAGCCTTGACGCCCGGTTGATGTCGGACCCAGCTGAGGGCTACCTGAGCCACTGTTTTGTTATTTTTTTGGGCGATCTCAGTCAGGGTCTCCAGCATCTGCCCCACCAGGGACCAACCCCCGTGGGCCTGGATCATACTGATGTAATAGAAGCCACGGGCATGGTTGATGTCAGGGGGCGGATGCAACACCTGCCAGAACTTGTCCGAAAGGTATCCCCCTGCTAAGGGACCATAGGGAAGGAGGTCAATCTGTTGCCGCCGACAAACGTCCTGCATCCTCAACTCGACGCGGCGGTCAATCAGACTGTACTGCACCTGATGGGTATGGATCGGGGCGTAGCGCAGGGCTTTTTCCAGCATCGGGGTATTGAAATTGGTAACCCCCAATTTGTGAATGCGGCCATGCTCCTGTAATTCTTGCAAGGTGGCAAATGTCGAGGCAAAATCCACCTCGGGGTTATGCCAGTGGACCTGGACACAGTCGAGGCGTTCCCGCCGGAGATTGCGTAAGGACGTTTCAATTTTGTGGCGAATTTGGGTGGGGGTGGGGATCGTTGTAGCAAACACGGCTTTGGTGAGAATGGTGCAATCACTGCGCCCCTTGAGGAGCTGCCCCAGCAGCCTCTCACTGCGACCATAGATATCTGCCGTGTCAAAGCTGGTTACACCCAAAGCCAGATAGGTATCGATGGAGCGACGAATATCCTCTTCAGATAATGCAGCCCAGCTGCGATCATCCAACTGCCAGCAGCCCACAATGAGAGGGCTCAACGACAGTTCAGAGGCTTTGGTCATAAGGAATCCCGTGGCCAGAAAACTACCTACTCCGTCTCGATTTCTATCTTAGGACGCTCTGACACCCTCTCCCTCCGTGTCCTTCCCAGATCGGCTGCAAGCTGCAGAGCTGCCCGCAGGCTGTTTGCCCGTGCGATCCCCTGCCCAGCAATGTCAAAGGCGGTGCCATGATCGGGAGAGGTGCGCACGAAGGGTAGTCCCAGGGTGGTATTGACCGCTTGATCAAAGGCCAGCATCTTGACCGGAATTAATCCCTGATCATGATACAGAGCGACATATCCATCCACCCCCACGGTGTTGGCATCTCGCCAGGCCTGGGCAGGCTGCACCCATAAGGTATCTGGAGGAACAGGTCCGATCAGTTGGGCGCGGGTGTAGGACTGCAGCAGAGGCGTTAGCCACTCCACTTCTTCCCGGCCTAGCTGTCCGCCTTCCCCGCTGTGGGGGTTGAGGCCTGCAACTGCCACCTGCGGATGGGGGATCGCAAAATCTTGCTCCAGGCTGGTAATAAACAGATCCAGTTTGGTTTTCAGCAGCGCCGGAGTTAAGGTTGTGCAAACCTGATTTAGAGGAATATGAGTCGTGACGAGCAGCACCCGCAGCGGCCAATGGGTCCAGGGGGAACGGGCCATAAAGGCCATGGCCACAGCCTCGGTTTGGCTGAAGTGGGCTAGAACTTCCGTCTGACCGGGAAACTGATGACCCGCAGCGGCCCAGGCAAATTTGGCAATGGGAGCGGTGACCACCCCCACAAAACGTCCTGCCAGGGTCTCCTGGACGGCAGTGGTGAGGTAGCAAAAGCTAGCCGCTCCCGTGGCGGCCTCGCCCTGACCAGGAACAGGATCCACCCCAGTGTTGCAGTCCCAGATCGGGAGATGGGCGGGATCCGTTAAGGGTTGAACCCCCTTGGCCCGCAAGCTGGTATAGGTATGCTCCAGGACCTGCCGATCCCCCACGATCGTGATCTGAGCCTGAGCGCTGATCTCGGGATCCGCAAGGGCCTTGAGAATAATTTCCGGGCCAATCCCTGCTGGATCTCCCAGGGTCAGCGCCAGAGGCGGCAAGACCGGGCTGGGGCGATCATCCATTCAACTTCGCCTTCACCCAATCCTGCACCCGTTTGCCATCCGCCCGACCCTTGAGGGTCTGCATGGCCTGTCCCATGACTTTGCCCATATCCTTGGCCGAGGTGGCTCCCACCTGCGCGATCAGGGCCTCAATTTCTGCCTCCAGTTCCGCGTCGGATAGCTGTTGGGGAAGATAGGCCTCAATAATGCTCAGTTCCTGGGCCTCCTGATTGGCCAGATCCTCACGACCTCCCTGTTGATACTGGGCTACCGCATCCCGCCGCTGTTTTGCCAGTTGCAGTAGTAGCTCCAGTTCCTGATCTTCGCTCAGACTGTCCTGGCCCTGAGCCCGCACGCTGCTTTCTTTTTCCAGAATCAGCTTCTTAATGCTGCGCACAGTTTCCAGCCGCAGTTTATCTCTGGCTTTCATTGCCGTTTTGATGTCATCGTCAATTCTCTGCTTCAGTCCCATACTCACCTCACGGGGTTATGGCGAGAGTCCCTGCACCACTCAAGCTTGTTCTGATCCTATGTCAGGACGCCCCTGGCGTCTGCAGGTTGCGGTGCTTCACCGGAATGTGATCGAGTGGCATAATGTCTGCACGCGCATCCTGTCCTTCTGGGGAAGGCTGTAGCTGCCGTGTTGTTCACCTCCAGCAAACAGAGCACAGAGCCATGAGTCAAGACTACGATCTGATTATTTTGGGGGCGGGTGTTGGGGGCCATGGAGCGGCTCTCCATGCAGTGGACTGTGGTCTGAAGACCGCCATTATTGAAGCCAGCGAGATGGGGGGCACCTGCATCAATCGCGGTTGCATTCCCTCCAAAGCGCTACTGGCCGCCTCAGGGCGTTTGCGAGAACTGCACAGTGCTGCAGAGCTGGGGATCAAGATTGGGGAGGTGAGCTTCGACCGGGCTCAGATTGCTGCTCATGCCGCCAACGTCGTGGATAAGATCCGCACGGATATGACCAAATCGCTGGAAAAGCTCAAGGTTGATATTCTCAGAGGGCAGGGCCGTCTGCAGGATGCTCAAACGGTGGTGGTGGAGAGCGAACGTGGATCCCAGGCTTACACCGCTCGCGACATTATCATTGCCACCGGATCGGTGCCGTTTGTACCCCCAGGGATCACGCTGGATGGACAGACCGTGTTTACCAGTGATGAGGCGGTGAAACTGCCCCACTTGCCACCCCGTCTGGCCATTATTGGCAGTGGTTATATTGGGCTGGAGTTTGCCGATGTCTACACGGCGCTGGGCTGTGAAGTGGTGATGATCGAGGCTCTGCCCACCCTGATGCCTGCCTTTGATCCTGATATTGCCCGGCTGGCCCAGCGGATTCTGATCAAACCTCGCAACATCGAAACGCTGGTGGGGGTGCTGGCCAAGCAAATTACCCCCGGATCTCCAGTAACCCTTCAACTGTCCAATGACACCACCCTGACGGTGGATGCCTGTCTGGTGGCAACGGGGCGGGTGCCGGTGACCGATCACCTGGGCCTGGAAGCGGTGGGGATTCAGCGGGATCGCCGCAAGTTTATTCCAGTGGACAGTCGCATGGCCACGGATCTGTCCCATGTCTGGGCGATTGGGGATGCCACGGGCAAGATGATGCTGGCCCACACAGCGGCAGCGCAGGGGATTGTGGCCGTGGAGAACATTTGTGGTCGGACCACCCACATGGACTATCGCAGTATTCCAGCGGCAGTCTTTACTCACCCCGAAATGGGATTTGTCGGGTTAACAGAACCTCAGGCCAAGGAAGAAGGCTATCGGGTGGGGACGGTGCGCAGTTACTTTGGCGGTAACTCCAAGGCCATTGCCTCCGCTGAAACCGAGGGCATGGTCAAGCTTGTGTTCGAACAGTCTACGGGGGAGCTGCTGGGAGTGCATATCTTTGGATCCCATGCTGCTGATCTGATTCATGAAGCGGGGCAAGCAATTGCCCGCCGTGCCACCGTCAGGGAACTAGCATCCCTGGTGCATGTTCATCCCACCCTGGCGGAAACCCTGGATGAAGCCTACAAGCGGGCGAGCCATACCTTGTCCCATGCATCCTGATGATATTGTCGCCCCCCTTTGCTCTAATGGGAATCTGCCTCTCCAGATCTTTAAGCCCTGGAAGCTCGCGGCTAAAATGAAATGACCCGACTCCCATCCCCCAGATTTTTGTGCCCTTTGCCCTTGCACTTCTCTCCGATCGAGAATTGGCAGTCTGTCTACCCGGGCCACCGAGGGGACTGCGCCAGCGAGCAAAATTGATCTTTGCCTCCTCCCGGATGGACCTTTGGCATCGCTCCTGGACCTTACTCTTGCGGACAGCCTTGCTGGGGTTGGTCAGTGGTCTCGCCCTTGGTTGGGGGCACAAACCTGTGCTGGCGGATGTTCTGGTCTTGAAACAGGGGCAGATCCAGACCCTACCCCCTCTGCAAACCCGGGCTCGCCTACCGCTACAGCCACTGGAAATGCTCTATCTGGGGATGCTGGAACAGCGATTTCTGGCCTATGCCGTTGCCAATAACTGGCAGCTGATCTCTGTCACCCGTAATCAGGATCCCTGGGTGCGCTGGCAGTTACTGCCGGGAGGTGAGTCTGTTTATCCGCCCGTATCGGATCGGACCACGGCTGCCATCTATGCCCGAGGGTTTGTTGTCCAAGCCTATTTTGCTCAGGATCGTTTGCAGGGAATGCATCTGATCCGGGATCCGGGCGAGCCCGGGTTTGATCGGGTGCAGTTAGAATCTCTGATCCGGGGCTGGTTTCCCGACGATCGTGTTCTGCTGCGTTATCAGGTTTTGCCTGATGATCCCAGTCAGCAAATGATCTCTGCCTATCTGGGAGATATTCCTCCCCCATTCGTTGGGGATCTGGCTCGCACATCGGTGCCCTTCTGTCAGGTGGTATTGAGTCCGAGCCTAACTGCACCTTTACCTCCCCCTGAACTGGATCCCCTACCCCAGTGTCAGTGGCCTCTGGTTCCAGAGGCAGTTAGAGCTCAATCCACCCTAGATCCAGCTCCAGGACAGGGGGAGAACCTGAACCCTAATCGGTAATCAGGCGGCATGAGGGGGAGATCGAGAGTGGTAAATCCACCTGAAACTGAGTTCGGTTGCCCTGACTGGAGACGTGAATCGAACCCTGCAGGTATTCCACCGCCTGTTTGAGGAGGGCTAATCCCAGTCCGGATCCCCCCTGTTGATATTGATCGGGGTGAGGAGCTCGGAAAAATTTCTCAAAGAGCCGCGGCAGGATATCCGGCGGGATTTCAATGCCAGTATTGATCACCTGCAAGCGGACACCTCGCTGACCCGCCACTGTGGTGGGGAGGAGACTTAAGGTGATGTCCTGACCAGGAGGAGTATACTTACAGGCATTATTCAGAAGCTCCACCAGCACCCGTTCTAGCAAGTGGGCATCTGTCGTGATCTGGGGAATCTCAGGATGTAAACGCAGATGTAAATGCAGCTCTCGTTCCTGGGCTCGTAACTGAAAGCCTTCCACCAGAGGAGGAACCCAGGTACAGAGATCTAGCGAGACCGGATGGAGTTGTTTGACCCCGGCCTCCAGAGATTGCAACTCCAGCAGATCATTGACCAACCGAATTTCCCGTTCACACTCTTGTTGCAGGATATCCAGATAGCGCTCGCGATGCTCTGTGTCCCCCAACCGTCTCAGCATCGAAAGGGCAATCCGCATATTGGTCAGGGGGGCCCGCAGCTCGTGAGAAACCAACCGCAGGAAGTTGTCTTTGAGATGATGAAGTTCTTCCAGCTGCGCCACCTGATGTCGAGCCAATTCGTAGAGCTGGGCCTGCCGCATGCCAATCGCACATTGACTGGCCACCTGTTCCACAAGCCGGATCTCCAGGGAATCAAAGGCCTGCTGAGGCTGTCGGACCAGGTACAAATAGGCCAGCAACCGCTCGTTATCGTGGATAGGACAGTAGAGGGTATGGAAGCGGGGCTGGGCTGGATCATCCCCTTGGGCAAAAACGGGTTTTCCCTCCTGCAGCTGCGAGAGGATGTAGGGATTTAAAGTGACATCCTGTTGATCGAGAGTTAGCGGGAAGGAGCTGGGCTGTTGTAGACGCACGCGGTAGGTCAGGTTATCCTCGTTGAGAATACAGATCTGGCAAACACTCAACCGTAAACCCAGGCTGAGTTCGTTGACCGCCGCCCGCAGAATTTCTTCCTGGTTTAAACTACTGCGCACCTCATCCGTGATCACACAGAGGAGCTCCTCCATTTCAATGGCACGGCGCAGTTTATCGTTGCGCACCTGCACCTGGTAGTCCAGCTCGGCATTCAATTGCTGCAGATGCTGTTCGGTCTGCCTGCGGGAGGTAATATCCTGAAAATAGGCGGCCATTCCCTGGGGAGTGGGAAAAAGATGCACTTCAAACCAGGCTTGCCGCGCCGCCCAGAAGCCTTCACAGACCGCGATGGTTCCTTCATGGAGAACCCGTTCATGATCACGGGCAAATTGAGTCTGCCGCAGATCCGGCACCACCTCCCAGAGGTGTTGGCCCAGAATTTCGGCGCGGGAGCGTTCCAGGACCTGCTCACAGCGATAGTTGACATAGGTGAGTCGCCCCTCCCGATCCAGAGAGTAGAAGCCTAGCGGCATGGCCTCCAGGATGTGGAGTAACTGCAGCCGAGAGGTCCGAAGTTCGGCTTGATCCCGTTTTTGAGCGGTAATGTTTTCATGTGCCGTGAGGAGGTAGAGCGGTGCTCCTTCCAAGTCACGGATCAAAGAGACAGAAAGCCGACCCCATACCAGACGTTGATCCGGATGGAAAAAACGCTTTTCAATGACATAGTGGGTCATCTCCCCTCGGATCAGTGCCTGGCGCCGATCCTGGTCCAGCTCTCGATCCAGAGGATAAACCAGGGATCGATATGCACATCCCACCAGGTCGGAGGTTGGGATCCCAAACAGATGAGCACAGGCGGCATTAGCAAAAACGATCTGCCCATCCAGATCTTCAACTGTCATTCCAATGGCAGCCTGTTCAACAATGGTCTTAAACAAAGGATCTTTGTCGGGAACAGAGCGACGCTCGCCTGGCCCAGAGGCAAAGGTACGGTTACTGGGAGACGGAACGTCTGTCATGGATCATGCATTGCAAAAGCAGTGTCCCTGGTGCTGTTGCCACAATCCAGAGAAGAAGAGAGAGTCATCTATACAGCATCAACCATGGGGGGCACTCCCCATTACTCAGACGGATGTGAAAATAGACTACAACTGATTTTTAGAAAATGGGATCAGTTATCTTGCGGATCTTTCTGCAGATCACCCCAGCCTTTTCTTATTTTTGAGAAGGATCAATCTGTTCCGAGACCGTTCATCCCTGGCCAGATGGGGTGGATCAAAACTTATCTTCTTCTTTGAAGCCCAGTTCCGCTGTTGGGGGTGGGGCCGTGCCACTCGATAAGTTTGCCAAGGATTCTTCCTCCAGGCAGTTGGGGATCCCACGGCATCCTCCCGGAATGGTCGCCCGCGTTTTGGCCCCTCCCCAGGCGCAGAGATAGTGGCGTTGTTCTGGAGATAGCCCCTGCACATCAGTAAAATCTGCATCCTGAATCCGGGCACCGGCACATTGCCCTGTCTTGAAATTGGGAACTTGGCCGGGGGCTACGGGGGAAGCGGTCTCGGGTGTCCCCACAAATAACAGGGCTTTGTAGAGACTGGCTCCCCCCAGATGGGCACAGCGTAGATCACTGCCGCTCAAATTGGCGTAGCTCAGCAGACAGCGGCTTAAATTGGCTCGCTCCAGCCCAATATCACTCAGATCCACCCCTCGTAAATCGGTCCCCTGCAGATCTGCGCCCTCCAAAAAAGAACGCAAGTTCACCACCCGAATACCTCGCAGCCGATCCCGCTGGTAGCCGCCTTTGCCATCCAGGATTGGACGTCCGAGGTGATCGTCACGGCGCAGGGGACTGAGGAGATTGGCACTGGAAAGAAAGCGCAGGATCTTGGCCTTGCCCGTGGGATCGAGACCCGTGAGGATCGCTGCAGTGCGGCCTTCGGCAATTGCTCGCTCCAGAGGCCAATCCTCCAGTTGTCCCTGCGGATCCAGAATCAGGGTCGAGATGCCCTCAAAATAGCTATCAATGGTCTGTTGTTGCGTGATCTGGTTTTGCTGGGTGGTCAATTCCTTGGAGATCACGTACTGTCGCCAGGCGATATAAGCCGCCAGAATCGCAATCAGGATCTGTCCCGCCGCCCCAAAGGCATCCCCCAGCGCCCCAACTCCCTCCCACCCCAGCTGCTGTTGCCAGCTCAGGAGCAAAGCCTGCAGACCACTCAAACGAAAACCCAGATTCAACCCCAGCAGCAGGAGCACCCAGGCCAGGGCCTGATCCCAGGAGGATTGCAGCCAGTGGCTAAACTGCTGGAATTGGGCAGGAAATAACCGCCACAGGGTCAGGAGCAGGAGCAGGAGCAGCGCAGGCAATTGCATCCAGACCCACTGCAGCAGTCCCCCCAGCCCCAGCAGCAGGAGCGAGATGCCCACCAGCACCAACCAGATCAAGAGAGTACTGGAGATCGATGCAGAACCGGAGGGGGAGTCAGAAAGATTCGTTAAGGGCGCTGATCCGATACTTGACGATCTCTGCATGGACCCGGTTCTCTCTCACAAAATGGCTCACATCCCTCCTTTAACTATTCCGATCCGAGGCAACCTTGGCAAGAGCATAACGGTCCTGGACGTGGGATCCTGAAAACAGCTCATCCCATGGATCTATCATGCTCAGTACCGCTCGTCTTTCTGCGCTGCTCCCGGACGTGATTCACTTATCCCAGGAGGCGGGTCGTGCCATATTGCAGGTTTACGAACGGGGGGATCTGGGCACCACCTATAAAGATGATCAATCCCCCCTCACGGATGCCGATCTGGCCTCTCACCGGTTGATTCAGCAGGGACTGCATGATCTGGATGCCAGTATTCCCCTACTCTCGGAGGAATCCAAGGAGATGGCCTATGGGCAGCGCCAGGACTGGACCCACTTCTGGCTGGTGGATCCCCTGGATGGCACCAAGGAATTTATCAAGCGCAATGGCCAGTTCACCGTCAACATTGCCCTGATCAGCAAGGGCAGTCCCTGTTTAGGTGTGGTCCATGCTCCGGTGATGCAGACCACCTACTGGGGAGCCTCTGAACTGGGGGCATTTAAGCAAGATCAGGAGGCCGAACCCCAGCCGATCCAGGTGCGCCAGCCACAGGATGTGCTCAAGGTGGTGGCCAGCCGCTCCCACGCGGGGGTGGAGACAGAAACGTTTCTCCAGAAGTTGCAGGTGGCCTGGACGGGAGAGGTGGAGTTCCTCTCCATGGGCAGTTCACTCAAGCTGTGTTTAGTGGCCGACGGGCAGGCGGATCTCTATCCTCGCTTTGGCCCCACCATGGAGTGGGATACCGGGGCGGCTCAGGCTGTAGTAGAAGAGGCCGGAGGGCGGGTGACTACGCTGCAGGGAGCCCCACTGCGCTATAACAAGCCCGATCTGCTCAATCCCTTTTTTATGGTCAGCAGTCATGGCGTTGCCGATCTCTGGCCACGGCTAATCTGACTCTTTCGTGGGGGGCTCTGCAGGTTCAGATAGGGCGGCAGGTCGATCCGGTGTAGGAGGGGCGGGCTCTGCGCTCGGGGGAGAGAGGGCCGGATCAGGGGTCTCGGTGGCAGAGGCCTCCGGAAGGGGAGAGGCGGAGGATGATGTTTGCGTAATCACCTGCCCCAGCACCTGTTCTGATTCAGCAATACTCTCAGCAAAGGCAGCTGCCAGTTCCGGGGATGCGCTCACACTCCAGCCCGATTCCAGCCAGCTGAAGCCAATCAGGCGAGGCCAGCGCAGATCCAGCAGATCCTGAAACGCCGTTTGTAACCAGACCAGGCCAGGTTCAGAGGGATCGGGTGGGGTGGTGGGTCCCAGGGTGGCCAGCAAAATGGGCTTGCGTGGGCTAACAGCTGCTGCCTGGGCATAGATCTGATCCAGCTGATCCCGGAGTGAGGGCCATTCTTCAGGGGTTGGAGGCTCAAACGCCAGCGACAATCCCAGCCAGTCAATAAACGTATCCCCGGGAAAATCGGCGGCAAACTCAGGGGATCCCACCTGCGGATGATACACCCAGAGGATGTTGTCCACCTGTTGTTCCCGCACCAGCCGAATCACGTGCTGATAAAGGGCCTGGCGTTGGGCCGCCTCGGCACGATTCTCCACCTCCACCGGACCCACTGCCACCATGATGGGGCTGGCGAAGGTCTTGACGGCTTCCGTCCAGGCTTTCCACTCCTCATCCAGCTGCTTTTCCAGGATTTGCTCCAGAAGAGACGGTGTCTCGGGCATGTCGGGATCGCGGGCCTGCTGGGGCAGTTGGAGCCAGAGGTAGGGGATGGCACCCGCAGACCGGATCCAGGTGGCCGTCTCTACCGGAAAGGACCGCTGGTCTGCCCAATTCTGCGTGAATCCCACCCAGGCTGCTGCTTTGCCCGCCTGTTCACGGTAAGCCTGCACCTGCTCGGGACTGGGTTGACCCTCAGGGAACGTGACTCCGTGGTAAAGCTTGCCTTCAGGAGGGACTGCAATTTTGCCTCGCAGCAGGGCATCATCGGGGATCGGTGAGGTCAGGACGGCTTCCAGGCGCAGATAGCGGGGGTCAAAGGCCGTGGTGGTTTCAAAGGTCAGGGAGACCGTTTGAGTGTTGGAGGTGCCCTGGGTGATATCTTTAGCGCTGAAATCCAGAGGATCAGAAATCCGGCGAGCCGCCACGGACTGGGTGGGTGCACTGGCACTGTTTTGCAAATAGGCGGCCTTCAGGGTGAGGCGAACATCACTGCCAGGGGTGAGAAACTGAGTTTGGGTATTCAGCTGCAACCGCACATCCATCTCCACCGTTCCCAGCGGATCGCGCTCCGGTAGATCGAAACCCAGTAACAGCTGCCAGTCGTCGGGGGTGTAGGTGCCCAGGCCATCGGCAGCCTCCTCGGCAGGGATCTGGGCAGGCTCCAGGGCAGGATCGGTGCAGTTTTGCAAGCAGAGGGAAATCTCGCGGGGCGCAATCCGGATCTCCTGGCTGGCCGCAGCTTCCACCTGATCGGGATCCAGCAGGAAACTGGCCACCAGATGCTTGGACTGAGATTGGCGTCCCCGGCCCAGTTCCGAGAAACTCTGGGTGTCTGGCGTGGCCACTCGTCGCCCGGAGATGCCGTCACTAATGGGATTCGTGGTCAGAGGCGTTTCACCTCCACATCCCCCCAGCCAGAGAAGGCTGAGCCCCAGCAAGGTTCCGATTCGATGGCTGAAACCAGAGAGCCCCCACTGCATTGTTAACCTGCCGTCGTCGCCAGTTCTTCTGGCCGAATGGTGAGACTGCCCTCGTAGAGAATCTGACCCTGCTGCAGTTCCAGCTTCTGAACATTCACATCCGGATCCAGTTGAATTGCCAGATTGTTTAAGCCAGGAATCGGCAGGGCCTGCCCTTCACTGATCCAGGTGGGGTTGACCAGCAGCAGCTGGTTCTGGTTCTGAACGGTGAGGCCAGTGGTCAGAGTCACCGGCACAGTGGCCCCTTCAGGTGTGGTCAGATTGGCCTGAATGCGCAGTTGTCCGGGTTCCAATGTGACATTGGGATCGCTGATCAGAAAGGGAACTTCTGTGCCACCAATGGGCAGGCTGACCTGAGCCTGGGCCAATTGTCCCCGCACTAGATCGGCCTGCAGCGTTTGGTTTAGATCCGCCTGAGACAGGAGCATCCTGACCTCTACCGGCACCGGAGCAATCAGTCGTAGGGCCTGCCCCTGCAGAGCTTGCCCCACATTAAGTTGAATATTTTGACTGTCCAGGGCGATGCGACTCACCTGAAAGCCCTGATAGCTGAGGTTGTCTCCCGACACCTGGGCCTGGGGGATCAATCCCTGCAGAATTTGTTGATCGGATCCCCCAATCTGCACCTTCAGGTTTTCCACCTCACCAATCTCTGATTTGATCCAGGCGGCCACCAGTGGGTTGAGTAGGGTACTGGCCACCTGACTGGCAGCAGGTAAACTGGGGACCACAATGGCAGGAATCGAGAGGAGCAAGACTAGCCCACCTGTCCACAATCGTGAAGATCCGGCGGACCTGGAGAAGGAAGATTCAAACGATACCCAAGGGAACACCATGATCAACTCCCTTTCAGATAGATAGCAACCCTGCTGGTGTTGTTTGCTAGCCTAAAGCATCCGGCTGGGCAGCGCTAGACGGGTCAACGCAGATCCCACTACAGCATCCCACGGCAGGTCTTACGCGGGGGAGGAGCCAAGCAGGGAGCGCAATGTCTCCACATACTCGTTGATGTTGCGTTGATTGCCGCCGAAGTCATATTCCCCCACACGCCCCACAGACTTGATCTGGACTCGGGTTTGTCCTGATTCGGACTCCAACGGTTGAATGGTAACCGTAATGTCATCCACAAACTTAAAAAAATTCGTGCGGGAGAGACCCAGCACCTGACGCTTTGCTGGATCCACCTGCACCAGTTCGCCGCGTTTCCATACCTGGAATGCCTGGGGTGCAGCGGCCAGGACCTCTTCTGGTGAGGCCGGTAATACAATTTCCATCTCGGCCCGATTGCCTGGCGATTGACTGACGGCTTGAGCTGGCATCCCCGTCAGTCCCCAGATCAACACCACAAGAGCGAAAACGCCCAGGATCAATTTCAGGCCCTGCCCAAGGGAGACAGTCGGGGGTACGGTTACCATCGCCTCACGCATACGGTTTTGTTAACTCCGCCGCAAATTTCTACAGGTTAATCTTGACATCTCGGCAGTCAGATAGCCACCCATGAGAACCGCTGAAAATCTGATCGTCGGGCCGGATCCCAGGGAAGGTACGGAAATTGCCGAACCTAAAGTGCGCTATTGTATAATCACTTACGCTTATATGTTTGCCATTCAAGTTGGATCACCGAGGCTTACATGAAGGTATCCCACGAACCCAGAGCTCTGCGAGCAGGCTTAGAAGCCCTGCAGCACTCCCGCTACCTGGAGGCCATTGATCGTCTAGAGACTTACTGTCAGCAGCAGCAGCAGGATTTATCTGAGCCTATCTGTGTTATGGCCCAGGTGTTTTTGGTGAAAGCCTATTTCGAGGGAGGTGAGCTGGATCGAGCTTTAGTCCTCTGCCAGGATTTAAGTCATGCCACTCAGGCCGAGATCCGAGAGTGGGTGATGACTGCTCTGCCTGTATTGCAATCAGAAGCAGAGCAACAGGATTTACCCTGGCAACAGCGACTGCATGGTAACCTGCCAGCCCTCCCCCTCCTGGAAGAAGCCTTACCCCAGGTCTCCTAAGCCCTGCCACCCGTGGGGTTCCCAGGCCCGAACTGCTGTAGGATCAGCTGTGTACGCACATCCAGACCTATGGTTAACGATCCGCAACCCTATTTTTTTGTTGCTGCCAGCCAGGCCTTTATGGAATCCGAGCCCCTGCAGGAAGTGCTGGAGGAGCGAACTCGCCACTACGGTGAGCAGAACAAAGCCATTGACTTTGCTTATGTTGTTCAGCCCGCTTTTCTTTCGGATCCGACCCTTGCCGATATTGCCGCCAAACTCCGTCAGCCCACGGCTGCCGTGGTCTCTACCGATGAGAAGTTTATTCGCTGGCTGACCGTTCGGCTGACTCTGGTGGAAACGGGTCAGTTTCAAGCCCCGACGGAGACGGTTCCCGATCCTTATCAGTCTTTACAGGTTAATCCTCAAGGATGAGATCCCAGATGGCAGGTGGTATCTCTGGTAGGGATTGAAATCCTGGTTTGTTAAAGAGGTATCCCTGCTGCAGAGTGATCCCTTTCTTGAGAAGCTGACGGGATTCTTCAACAGTTTCAACTCCTTCCGCCAGCACCAGGATCGAAAGTTCTGCACAGAGGGCCACCAGACCGCGAATAATCGCTTGTTTCGCAGGACTCGTCTGGACATCTCTCACCAGACCGATATCCAACTTCACCATATTGGGCCGGATTTCCGCCAGGGCATTGAAGCCAGAATAGCCCGAGCCAAAATCATCCATGGCGGTTAAAAATCCAATTTCTTTATAGTGCTGAATAATGTGATTGAGATGCTGGTAATCATCAATTTTTTCACTTTCGACAATTTCAAACGTAATCAAGTCGGAAGGAAACCCACATTCTTTAGCGGTTTCCAGCGTGACTCGGATACAGTTTTCCGGAGAATAGACGGCATTCGGCAGAAAATTAATGTGTAGACGCTGTTGTAAATTCAGCTGCTTGGCCAGTTTTACTGCCGTGACCCGACAGGTCTGATCGAAGCGGTAGCGGTTTTCCTCCGTGACCTGACTGAGAATGCTGCCCGCTGATTCCCCATTCACTCCCCTGACTAGGGCTTCGTAGGCATAGATCTGCCGCTGTTGGACATCAACGATCGGCTGGAAGGCCATCGTGAGGGCCATCTCTAAAGTCTGTCCTAAAATGCATTCGCGACATCCTGTAGAAATACTCACTGACATAAGAGAGAACACCGATTGTCTGAGTATCGATCTTAACCTCAAGATGAGGAGGAAATGTGAAGATCCTGCGAATGTTTTTGCTCATGAACAAAGATCAACATCCCTGAACGAAGACAGCAGGAGGTTATTGCGACCTCATGTCCCGCTGGAGCTGGCGGAGGCGATCGCGCGGATCCAGAGCATCTCGCAGACCATCGCCAAGCAGATTAAAGGAGAGAGAGCTGATCATGATTAAGAGCGTGGGAGCTAACACTAGCCAGGGTTGCAACACAATGATCGAAGCGTTGGTGGCCAGAGACAGCATATTTCCCCAGGAGGGATCCGGTTGTTGAATGCCCAGACCAATCAGGCTGAGAATCGACTCCGCCGCAATAAAGCCAGGGATAGCCAGGGTGGCCGAGATGATGGTGTAGGTGGCGGTCTGAGGCAGGATATGGCGGATTAGAAGGTACCCGGCTTGGGCCCCGGCCACCTTGGCGGCAATCACATAATCCCGTTCCCGCAGGGAGAGAACCTGTCCGCGGATCACCCGCGCCAGACTGGCCCAACTGATCAGAGAGGTGATGCTGACAATGATCAGAAATCGTTCTGCATTACTGAAGGGAACCTGGGTGAAGGGGTTGGCCTGGAACAGAGCCGCTAGTGAGACGAGCAGATAAAGACCCGGAATGGACATCAGTACCTCGGCACAGCGCATGAGGACGGTATCCACCCAGCCGCCCAGGTAGCCCGAGATCCCCCCAATCGTCAAGCCGATGGGAAAGGCAATCAGGATCCCGACCACCCCCACCCATAAGCTGATGCGGCTACCGTAGAAGAGCCGACTGAAGTAATCCCGCCCCTGATCATCTGTGCCTAAAATATGCCAGCGAGCCGGGGGAGACGAGTCCTCAGGATTTAAATTGACGGTGCCCAGCAGATGGCGATTGGAGGGGATCAGTCCCAGCCAGCGATAGGAACTCCCCTGCACCCAGAGCCGAATACCCGCAGGACGGGAGCGATCCCGCAGGAGAGGGCGTTCTCCCGTTTCCAGATCTACCGGACCCTGACGGGTGGGATACACATGGGGCCCCAACCACTGGCCGCTTTGATCTCGCCAATAGATGGGGGTGGGAGGCAGCAAAGAACTTTCCCGTTCCACCGCCAGGGGGCTATAGGGTGCCAGGACCTCCGCGAACACCGATCCGGTGTACAGCAACACCAGCATCAGACCTCCCACCCAGACCAGGCGATGACGTCTCAGTTGGTTCAACTGTTTCCACCACGACATCTAAATTCTGTCCGGCAACGATCCACAGGCCTATCTTGTATCCTCTCTCCCCGTGCCGTAAACCCCTGCCTGTTCGGCATTTGCCTGAGCCAGGGGAGGGAAGCCGAACCCGTGGGCGGAAGAGGGCGGTGTTAGGATTCGATTACATCAAGAAAAAAGCGTTTACTTCAGACGTTCCATTGGCCTGTCAGGGCTGACGTCAACATTCGAGTCCACCCACTGTCTTAAGGAGAAGGACCGTGACAAATCCTCTCAGCTTTTTACCCGGTTTCGAAGGGGTGCAGATTCCTGGACAGGACAATGCCCTCTGGATGTACCTGCAAAACCAGGATCCCCAGACCTTTCAAGAGGTGGCGCAATCCTCTTCTTCGGAGGTGACCGAGATTCTGGGCTATAACATTCGACAACTAGTTGGCAATCTCCCCCCCGATCAGTTTGGGGTGCAGGTGGTCACCAGCCGTGAGGGTCTGGCCAAAATGCTCTCTGGGGCGATGATGAGTGGCTACTTTCTCCGGGCTATGGAGCAGCGCATGCAGCTGGAGAAGGCCCTGTCCCCTGCTGGGGTGACCTGTTCAGTCGACGCCCCATCGGAAGCTTCAGCCTCGGAAGAATCCTGATCTTGATCTCTCCTCGAGGCCAGTCAGCGAGCACCCGGATCCGTCGATCCGGGTATTTTTCTTGGGTCTGTCTGTTAAGCCAGGAGTGTTCACGCTAAGCTGGTGGCTTGACTGAAGTACGGGTTCCCCGCTTCGCTCCCCTGCCTGTTCACCTACCTGCCTTATGCCCGCGATTAACCTGGACCAGCTTCTTTCCGTTGATATTCAGCGCCCAGCCCGTTATTTGGGCAAAGAATTGGGGGCTGCCCATCGGAGCTGGGAATCGGCAGAGGTGCGTTGGGTGCTCAGTTATCCGGAGTTCTATGAGGTTGGGGCCTCTAATCTCGGTCACATTATTCTCTACAACATCCTCAATGCCCAGCTGGATCAGTTGTGTGATCGTGTGTACTTACCGGGACCGGATCTGGCGGCCCGACTGCGGCAACAGCACCTTCCCCTTTTTGCGGTCGAATCACGTCGTCCGCTGCGAGACTTTGACATTATGGGGTTCAGCCTGGCCTATGAGCTGGGGGGTACCAATGTTTTAGAGATGCTGGATCTGGCGGGACTGCCCTTCACCTGGGAGGAGCGCAACCCCCTCTCAATCGCAGACTGTCCCCTGATCTTTGCGGGCGGACCCACGGCCACCTCGAATCCTGAACCCTTTGCAACCTTCTTCGACTTTTTTGTGCTCGGGGATGGAGAAGAGGTGCTGCCCGAAATGGGAGAAGTTCTGCTGCTGCACCGCCATCGCCCCCGCCAAGACGTGTTGTGGCAGCTGGCGCAGGTGCCCGGTGTTTATGTGCCTCAATTTTATGAAGGTCGCTCCCCGCAGCCCCGGATCGCAGGCGTGCCCCAACGGATCCAGCGGCGGGTGGCCACCCCCATGCCCGAGTACTCTGTCGGTTTGATCCCGTTTGTCCAGACGGTGCATGATCGGCTGACGATGGAAGTAAGACGGGGGTGTACGCGCGGCTGTCGTTTCTGTCAACCCGGGATGCTGACCCGTCCGGCGCGGGATGTGGAGCCGGAGCGCCTGGTCACCGCCGTGAGTCAGGGCTTACGCCAGACGGGATATGACGAGTTTTCCCTCTCCTCCCTCAGCTGTTCCGATTACCTCTCCCTGCCTGCCGTGGGATCAGAACTGCAGCAACGCCTGGGATCGGCCAACATTGGTCTGTCTCTGCCCAGCCAGCGGGTGGATCGTTTTGATGACTCGATTGCCCAGCTGATGGGGGGACATGGCACCCGCCGATCAACCCTGACTTTTGCGCCCGAGGCTGGCACTCAGCGGCTACGGGATGTGATTAATAAAGGCCTCACGGATGCGGATCTGGTGCGCGGGATCACCACCGCGGCTCGCCAGGGGTGGAAGAAGATCAAGCTCTATTTCATGATCGGGCTGCCTGGGGAAACCGATGCCGATGTGATCGGTATTGCCCACACCCTGCAGATGTTGAAGCGGGAATGTGCCGCTGTGGGGCAACCCCACATGAGCTTTACCCTGACCATTTCCAACTTCACCCCCAAACCCCACACCCCCTTTCAGTGGTTTCGAGTTGATTATCCTGACCTCCAGCGCAAGCAGGCCCTGCTCAAGCAGGAGCTACGCCGGGTGCGCGACACCAAAGCCAACTTCACGGACATTCGCTTCTCGATTCTGGAGGATCTGATCGGGAAAGGAGATCGCTCCCTCAGCCCCATGATCGAGCTGGCCTGGCGAGCCGGAGCCGGGATGGACAGCTGGTTTGAAAACATTGAGGTGGCCTACAATGCCTGGGTTAAGGCTTATCAGGGGCTGAAAGATCAGCCTGTGGACAGCCCCACCCAGTTACCTGTGCTGACCTTTGGGATGGAGGAGCCTCTGCCCTGGGATCATATTGATACTGGAATTGACAAGCGCTGGCTGCAGAAGGACTACGAGCGGGCCTTGCAGGCCGCCACCGTTCCCGATTGCTCTTTTGATAGCTGTTCTGCCTGTGGAGTCTGTGGCACGGACTTTGGTCATAACGTGGTGATTCCCTCTCCCCAGCCCTCCCCTCTCTCCCCAGACGGCAAAACGCAAATGCCACCTGAACCGATCCCCTCGGCGCAACGGTTTCGGCTGATCTTCAGCAAACAGGGGGATATGCGCTGGCTGGGGCATTTAGATCTGATGAAACTGTGGGAACGAGCTTGTCGCCGGGCGGGTCTACCTCTGGCGTTTACAGGGGGCTACCACCCCACCCCACGGATTGCCAGTGCCTGTGCCTTGCCCTTGGGATACACCAGTCGCGGTGAAATTCTGGATCTGGAACTGCTGCCCCTGCATCTCTGGGGAGAACCGATCCGCCTCCCTCCTGAAGCGCTACAGCAACAGTTAAGCGCTCAACTTCCCGCGGAGATTGCCCTGGCTTCTGTTACCGAGATCCCCCTGAAGGCACCTGCAGCAACCCAGTCCTTAACCGCAGCCGAATATCTGCTCACTCTGGAGTGGAGGGGTGTAGAGCAGACCTGTCCTGAGCCGCACTGGCAGGATTGGATCCAGACCATTCTGGCCTCACCTGTTCTCTGGCTAGAGAAAAAGACTAAATCTGGGAAGATGTATCCCTTTGATGCGCGGCCCCTGCTTTACGATCTCTCCTGGCAACCCACCGCCTCTGATCCCCATCAGGGGGTGATCTACTACCGCGGCAGTTTCAGTCCTGATGATCCCTTTCTCCAGCCCCAGCATATTCTGACCTTGCTGCAGCAACAGGCATCCCTGGAGGGAATTGAGCTCCAGATTCGGCAGGGGGAGCGTTTATCCCTTTCGCTCAATCCGCTGCCACAAAGACCCCCTGTCACTCGGCAACTGGCCTGCGCAGAGTGAACACCAGGGGCTATAATGCTGGCAGGTGGTTGACTAAACACCTGAGTCGTGTGCTTCACGGGCAGGCTTGCTCTGCCTTACTGTAAGATTTCGAACTCCTGAGGGTGGATAGGCAGAGATTGATGGCAGGGGGTATGCCGTCCTCTGTTACTCTGCTGAAGAATGCCTTTCTGAACCAGGACAGTTTTATGTCAGGCTCAGGGTTGATGCAAATCTTGCTGTAGGTTGATCCGATGCTTCAGATTCATCCTCTCATCTTTGGGTCCACGGATGATGTGCTGAACATTTACTGCTACAACTCGGATAGGGATGATTGTTATTGTCCAAACCTTCCCACCTGGCCCTGTCGCTGGTCAATACCCCTGGTGGGACTGACGTTGATCCAGATTCCACGTTATCTCCTGTGATCAACGACACTTGAGGTTGAATATTGTTGCGCCTGAGCCCCTGAGAGGATTCCAATGCCAAGGCAGATCATTATTGACGAACACCATCGTATTGCCGCCGTTTTTTCAGAAGAGCAAATCCAGGAATTAATCGTTGCCAGTGGCGATCACCAGGTTGGAGATATTTATCTGGGGATGGTTGAAAATGTTTTGCCCAGTATTGATGCTGCTTTTGTCAATATTGGGAGTTCAGAGCGCAATGGATTCATCCATGTGAGTGATTTGGGTCCTTTGCGCTTGAAGCGGAGCAGTGCCTCCATTACCGAGCTGGTTGCCCCCCAGCAACGGGTGTTGGTCCAGGTGATGAAGGAGCCAACTGGAAATAAAGGTCCTCGCCTGACAGGTGAAGTTTCGCTGCCCGGACGCTATCTCGTGCTCATGCCCTATGGCCGAGGGGTGAATTTGTCCAGTCGCATTCAGGATGAAGAAGAACGCAATCGCCTCAAGTCCCTTGCCATTCTGATCAAACCCACCCAGATGGGCTTACTGGTTCGCACTGAAGCTCGGGGGGTGTCGGATGAGGCCATCATTGAGGATCTGGAGCAGCTCAAAACCCAGTGGGAGGATATCCTGCAGCAGCAGCAAAAGGTGCGCGAACCCGGACTGCTGAATCGTGATGATGACTTTATTCAACGGGTATTGCGAGATACCTATTCCTCGGATGTGAATCGCATCGTCACCGACTCCAGCACGGGATTAAAGCGGGTGAAGCAATACCTGCAGGGATGGAATCAGGGACAGATGCCTGCGGGGGTGTTCGTGGATGCCCACCGTGAGGGAACCCAGATCCTGGAATTTTTCCGAGTGAATGCTGCCATTCGCCAGGCCCTTCGTCCTCGCGTGGATCTGCCTTCCGGCGGCTACATCATTATTGAGCCCACCGAAGCTCTGACGGTGATCGATGTCAACTCGGGATCCTTTACCCAGTCGGCGACGGCTCGGGAAACGGTACTCTGGACCAACTGTGAAGCGGCCACTGAAATTGCTCGTCAATTGCGCCTGCGCAACATTGCCGGGGTGATTGTTGTGGATTTCATCGATATGGATTCTCGCCGCGATCAACTGCAGGTACTGGAGCATTTTAATAAGGCTCTTCGGCATGACAAAGCCCGCCCTCAGGTGGCACAGTTGTCCGAACTGGGTTTGGTGGAGCTAACTCGCAAACGCCAAGGTCAGAGTCTCTATGAGGTGTTTGGTCGCACCTGTCCCACCTGTGATGGTCTGGGCTTACTGGCCCATTTGCCGGGTGCGGATGACACGCATCTGACTCCGATCCTGGATCAACCCCGGCTCTCGCCTCTACAGCTGGAGGGCGACATGGAGGGTGATGAGGAAGGGGAGGACAGCAGCATGCCCATTCTGGCTGGACGGGATCGCAATGGGGGCCGCACCGGAGTCAAGGCCAAATTACGTCCCGGATTTGGTCGCCGAAACCGCCCTCCGAGCAAGCGAGATGAGGGTGGACCGTTGCTGCCTAGTGTTGAGACTCCTGAACGATCTGAACCGCTCCTGACCCCTGCTATGGGAGCCCTCTCTCCTCGGGATCGGGGAGCCATGCGGGGTGATCGAGGCACGCGAGGTCGGCCCTTTGATCGGGAACGGCCCGAGTCTCAGGAGGGGAATGGGGAACCGCCTACCCGCACCCGTGAGTTGCCCCGCCGGATTGTCAGTGTTGACATGACGCCACTGCACCAACAGGTGTTTTCTGAGATGGGTCTCTCCCCGCTTCTCCTGCTAGATATGCCCGTCAGCAGCAGTCGTGACACTACGATTATCGTCAAGTCGCCGGATGCCCCATCCGACTCAATGCCTGCTGATCTGCCCTCCCGGCCAGCTGTTGAGCGTGAGATCATGCCAGAAACATCCCTGTCGGATGAGACTGCTGCCATGCCCGCTCAGGAAGAGTTTTCTCTCCCTCCGGTGGCGCTGTACCGTGAATCGGAAGTTTCCAGCCAGATTCAGGATCCAGAAGAGGTAGAGACGCCGAAGAAACAACAATCCCCGGCTGCCTCACGGCGACGACGATCCTCTCGCAATCCTGACGAAGAGTAGAGCATCAGTGTCTTTTGAGACGGGGGGTGAATCCTCAAAGATCCGACAAAAGCGGCAGCCCACGCTTGAGATTGAGCAGTTACTCTGGCAGCAGGGATATATGCGTGTCGCGGCAGTGGATGAAGTTGGACGGGGAGCTCTGGCTGGATCGGTGGTGGCCGCAGCCGTGATCCTGCCCCCGTTTATGGAGATTGATGCGCTATCAAATGTGCAGGACTCCAAACAGTTATCCCGCGGTCAGCGGCAGCATTGCCTTGCTCAGATCCGGCAGGTAGCTCTGGCGATTGGGCTGGGAAGCGCCTCGGCGCTAGAGATAGACCGCATCAACATTCGGCGGGCCACGGCTCTGGCCATGCAACGAGCCCTGCAGCGGGTGATACCGTTTGACCATGTTCTGGTGGATGGTCTGCCGGTGCCGGAGCTGGGGCCTGCCCAAACCGCTGTGGTCAAAGGGGATCAGCACTGTCTGGCGATTGCTGCAGCTTCAGTTGTTGCCAAAGTTACGCGTGACCGTTGGATGCAGCGGCTGGCCTCCTTCTTTCCTGAGTATGGCTGGTCAAGTAATGTTGGCTACGGCACACCCCAGCATCGGCGAGCCATCTGTGCTCAGGGACCCACACGCTTGCACCGCCGTCGATTTCTTCATCCAGAGGCTTGGCAACTCCTCCTGGATCTTGATACGCTTGATCAGCTGCCCTCGTAGCTCAGTGGACTAGAGCACTTGGTTCCGGTCCAAGGTGTCGGAGGTTCGAATCCTTTCGAGGGCGCTTATTGATGCTTATGTTTACCCGCTGCGGCGGGTATTTGTTTTAGTATTGATCCCTCCCGTTGACAGACGATAGGGGAGAGAGTTCAAGATTGAAATAAACGACTGTAGAGGTGTTGATGTCGCTGGCTATCCCGCTCCTGCAACCAGGCCAGGCTGGATAACACAGGCTCCTGGGATGGGGATGACGACATCACCCAGGCCACCTCATGAGAGATCGGAAGCGATAAGTTTGCCAGGATCTGCTGTCCTTCTGTGTGCCCCAGGGGAATTAACTTTACTCCAGCAGCGACCCATCCAGTCAGGGTGGTGAACCAGTAGGCTCGCAGCGTATCGGCTGCCGAAAGACCTGCCTTGGCACAGATCCAGCCGAAGACCAGGCAGTGATGGGGTGACTGCAAAGGGGAATCAGAGGCAGACAGCGAAGGACACGTCAATCCCCAAACCCGTTGAGCCAGGTGCAGGAGTCGGTTCCCCAACTGCAGGCTCCCCTGCTGGAGCTCATGGGCTCTGGGTATAGCATTGAACTGGTGATGTAACTGGATCCAGGCGGCAGTTTCTTTTGTCTGGGCGTAGTGATGGGCGAGAAAACAGGCCATGCCTTCCTGGGGAACAAGACTGATCTTGAATAACCCCCGAAGATAGGCCTCCAGCTCTGGCCCAGACGTAAGCTGTTGATCCTGAATCACCGTCTCCAGGCCCCAGGAATGGGAATAGCTACCGATCGGCAGAGCTGAATCTGTCCACTGAAGCAGAAATAAGAGTGGATCAAGTGTCATCAGGGTTAATCTGTCAGACGGAAGCAGAGGGTTGCAACAGGGAATCTAACTGCCCTTTCCTATCCAGGGCATGCAGATCGTCACATCCGCCAATGTGTTGGTTATTGATAAAGATCTGGGGCAGGGACCGCCGCCCATGCGCGCGCTTGGCCATCTGCTGCCGCGCCTGTTCATCTCCGTCAATGCGATACTCCTGATAGTTGACCCCTTTACTCTCCAGCAAATGTTTGGCTCGAACGCAAAAGGGGCAAAATCTCCAGGTGTAGATCTCAACATGTGCAGACATAGGGTTTCCAGTTTGATTGTCTCTTGTTAATCATTCTAAATATTCCGCAGGAGGGATCAGCAGGCAGAGAATGCTTACTTCTCCTCGAGCGTGTTCTCCAGCCCTGTGCCCTGCAGGTTGGCCCCAGACCAAATCACACCTCTCAGATCGGCCCGATCCAGTTGAGTGCAGAGCAGATTTGCCCGAGAACAATTGGCCCCCCGCAGGATCGCGCCCTGCAAGTTGGCTTCCTCCAGATCGGCACCTGTGAGATCAACCCCCGACAGATTAGCATTCATCAAATCTGCCTGGATCAGACGAGCGCCCACCAGATTTGCCCCTCGTAGGTCGCTCCCGCGCAGATCCACACCCGACAGATCCAGATGGGAAAGAACCGCCCCCGCCAGAAATGCCCCCGCCAGACTGATTCCGTGAACACGGGCCTCCAGCCAGGAGCTCCCGCGCAGATCAGCATTGCGACAGTCCGCACCCATGAGATTGGCTCCCGATAACTCTGCTCCCCGCAGATTGGCCCGCAGAATGCTATTGCGTAGATCTGCTGCTGTAAGATTGGCGCCAGTGAGATTGGCTTCCTGGAGGTTGACCCCTACCAGTTGGGCTCCCGACAGCTCTGCGCCAGGCAACTGTGCGGCTGTCAGCACTTTCATCTGACCGGAGCGAATTAAATCCAGATCAACAGCGGTAGGGATCATGCAGATGGCAAAGCTGAAGGGTCAGAGGCGGGCTCATCCAGCCAGATGGCAGGCACATGACTGGGGCGATCAGGCAGCTTCATCATACCCATCTCTGATAATCGGATCACGGTGGTTAGGGTTTCGATTAACTGCGGATCAAACCAGGATTGGCTTAACTGGCGGCACAGCTCCAGGGCCTGGCTGGGGGATTGAGCCGGACGGGTGCCGCGCGGCTGGGTGAGCCCCTGAAAAAAACGGACCAGTCCCAGGATCCTGGCTTCCAGCAAAATCGCTTCCCCCTGCAAGCCTTCCGGGTAGCCGCTGCCATCCCAGTGTTCCAGATGTTGAGCGATGATCTTGGCAATAGGGGTCATTTCCGGCATGGCCATCAACAGCTGGCTACTCACCAGCACCTGATCCGACCAGAGGGTTTGGGTATTGGTATCCAGATAACTTTCAGGGTGACTGAAGACGTCGGCAGGAGCCTGGGCAAGACCAATCCGAAAGAGCAAGCCCGCCAGTCGCAATCGCCGCAACTGGAGTGTGGGTAGATCCAGCAACTGACCCAGGGTTTCACAGAGAGCCGACACCTGAAAGGAAGCCACAGGATTATCAGGATCCTGACTATCGACCCGTTGCGCCATACGCAGGAAGGCCTGCAGCTTATTGGCATTGATGTTGCGGTTGAGCCGCAGGGCCTGGTGCTCCAGTTCCCAAAATTCGCGGGTCTGTCGCTGTAGGGTAATCAGTTGTTCCTGGCTGGTTTGCAAATAGTTAACGATACGAGTCACCACAGGAGAGAGATCCTGCTGATGGCTCTGGTGGGAGGCCATGCGGATGCTCTGCTGCAGGGAATGACAATGTTCCACCAACTGAGGCTGGTAGGCATGAAACTGGTTCAGGAGAATCTCAGCTGCTGCTTCGACCTGGGGTCGATCAAACGTCCAGAGGCCAAAAAACTTTCGCTCCATATCCCGATCCGGGGGGCCCTGCGGTCCATAGTCAGCATCAGGGACTTCCTGACAGAGAACCATGGCGGCATAGCCATCGTCCAGGATGATCAAATTCCACTCCTGCACCAGCGTATCCTCTGGATCCAGATCCACGAGAGCAACGTTGGGCAACTGACTGGTGCGATGCCCGTGAAAACCGCTATCCGGCAGGGCGGCAATCACAATCTGACCCGCCCGACTGGCAATCTGGGCATATCGATCCGCCTCCTGCAGATACCACTTGCCCTGCTGAAAGGTGGTTAACACCAACGGCTGACTCTGCTCTGCCTGCAAAATATGATCTTCAAGGGCATGGCAGAGAGCAACCAGAGTATTTTTAAGATACACCCCAAAACTAGGAGGTAACCCTTGAGGAAGGGCCTGACGGAGCTGACTGAGGGTAGAAGCCGGACGCATGCAAAAAGCTGGCTAACAGGAAGAATTTAAATTCGGCTCATATGTATTCATGGTAACTGAGGACGGCCTGCCTGCGCCTCTCCTCGCGGTTCATCTCTCCCCAACGGAATTACTTTTTACGCAGGCGATAGGTGATCCGTCCCTTGGTCAAATCGTAGGGGGTGAGTTCCACCTTGACCCGATCCCCTGGCAGGATTTTGATGTAATTACGGCGGATCTTTCCTGAAATATGAGCCAGAACATTGAAGCCATTGTCCAGATCCACCCGGAACATGGCATTAGGGAGAGACTCGGTTACGGTCCCCTCCATTTCAATTGCATCTTGCTTGGACAAACTATTCCTCCTTGGTCATGAATACAGGGTAGATGGGTAATCATCACTAGAAGTGAAAATGCCCTTCCCATCAAAAAAATCTGAGAACACCCTCAGGAGCCTCTCAGATGTGGTGGTGCTGGATCAGAAATCCTCTCCTAGCCTAGCAGTTCTGACTTTGGTTCTCGTCAATTGCCCCTAGCCGTGGCCGTTGTGGGAGGGAATGACCTGCTTCACTTGTTTGTGAATCTCCTCAATGGAGCGGGTGCCATCCAGGCAATTGAGACACTGACGGGATTGATAGAAATCAATCAGAGGTTGCGTCGTCTGATGATACACCTGCAGGCGGCGACGGACCACGGTCTCATCATCATCCGAACGTCCTTCCTGTTCCTTGCGTTCCAGCAGACGGCGGACTAGCTCCTGATCCGGAACCTCCAGGCTGATCACCTGATAGGGGTTCTGATTGAGTTCCACCAGAATCGCGTCCAGCGCATGGGCTTGATTCAGGGTGCGGGGAAAGCCATCCAGAATCCAGCCGTCGGTGGCGGTTTGCAGCCGCTCGCGAACAATCCCTGTGATCACCTCATCCGGAACCAGATCCCCCCGATCCATATAGCTTTTAGCTTCCAACCCCAGGGCAGTTTGATCCCGAACTGCCGCCCGCAGGATATCGCCTGTGGAGATTTTGGGAATATGGCAGGCTTCCGCCAGCTTTTGCGCCTGAGTCCCTTTGCCTGCGCCTGGAGCTCCTAAAAAGATCAAACGTGACACTACTGCTTCACCATCCCTTCGTAACGCTGTGAAACCACATAGGTTTGAACCTGCTTGGAAGTATCGATAGCAACGCCCACCAGAATCAGTAGCGAGGTTGCTCCCAGACCCTGGAAGGTGGTGATGCCTGTAGCTCGTTCCACAATCGTAGGAATAATGGCCACAGCCCCTAGAAAAAGAGCCCCCAACAGGGTAAGACGATTCAGAACTCGTTCAATGTATTCTGTGGTTGCCTTTCCAGGCCGAACCCCCGGAATGCTGGATCCCATCTTCTTCAGGTTCTGAGCCAGATCCACCGGGTTGATGATCAAAGAGGCGTAGAAATAGCTAAAGAAGAGGATCAAAATCAAATAGAAAGGAATGTAAAACCAGGAAGTGGGAGCCAGCGCATTGGCAATGGTGATCAGGGTGGGATTTTGCGAGAACTGGGCAATCGAAGCCGGGAGGAAGAGGACAGAGGTGGCAAAGATCACAGGCATGACCCCCCCCTGATTGAGTCGCAGGGGCAAATAGCTTTTCTGCTCTGAAAACAGACGATTCCCCACCTGACGCTTGGCGGAAATGATCGGGATCCGTCGCTGTCCTTCCTGCACAAAAACAATGCCCACGATCATGGCCAGGAAAATCACACCCAGCAGAATAATCCCCCCGATGCGGCTGCTGTCGGCCTGAGCCAGACTTACGGTTTGCCCCAAGGCGCGGGGTAGGGTGGCGACAATATTGACAAAGATCAGCAAAGAGGGGCCATTGCCAATGCCTCGCTCTGTGATCAGCTCCCCGATCCACATGACGAACATAGAGCCAGCCGCCAGCGCTAGGGCGGAAGAGAAAATAAATCCACCCAGGGCATTGGGATTGCTGGCAAACCCACTGGCCCAGACGGCGAGGCCCACCCCCTGCACCAGGGCCCAGAAGAGGGTGACATAGCGGGTGTACTGAGAGAGCTGCCGCCGTCCCTGCTCCCCCTCATCCTTCTGCAGCTTTTCCAGAGATGGCAGAGCTGAGGTAAGCAACTGCATGATGATCGAGGCGTTGATGAAGGGCAAGATACCCAGGGTGAAAAGACCCAGGGCCGAGAATCCACCCCCGGAAAAAATGTCCAGAAAACCCAGGACGGGACTGTTCCGGATACTGGCCGCAAAGGCCTCACGGTTAATATCGGGAATCGGGATGTAAATTCCCAAGCGCACGAGCAAGAGCAGACCCAGGGTCAGGAGCACTCGCCCCCGCAATCCTGCTGCCTGAGCCAGTTGAGTAATTGTCTCGCGGGGAGTCGGTGTCGATCCACGGCTGACGGTCATAGTCAGATCCTCTTAGCACCTTTGTTAGTTGGGAATACCTGTGGGGCTATCCTGATGACGAACCTGGAAAGAGAGAAGACTCTTTATGATGACAAGTCTAACCCTCTCCCTCCCCCAGGACCAGCACTCAGTCCTCAGAAGTACTGTCGGCTGAGGCAGCTGCACCGAGCAGAATCGCTTCTCCTCCTGCCGCTTCAATTTTGGCACGGGCTGACTGGGTAAACGCCGATGCCTTCACGGTCAACTTGATCTCCAGATCGCCATCCCCCAAGATTTTGAGAGGACCGTCGTTGGTGGTCGCAATACCTGCGGCTAAGAGGGATTCTAGCGTGACCTCACTCCCAGCCTCCAGATCCTGAAGGTCACCCACGTTGATCAGGGTGTAGGAAGTGCGGCGCACCAGGGGAAAATGATGCAGCTTGGGCACCCGCCGATAGAGGGGCATCTGACCCCCTTCAAAACCAGGTCGGGTGCTGCCCCCCTTGCGCGCCTTCTGGCCTCGCATGCCTTTACCACAGGAGGCTCCCTGTCCAGCGGAGATTCCCCGACCGAGGCGTCGCCGCCGCCGCTGGGATCCCGCCTGGGGTTTGATGTCTGCTAAACGCATCGTTCCTGATCTCCTTCCGCTTGGGCTTATCGCATCCGCAATTTGGTAACATCAATGCCCCGTTCTTCCGCCACCGCTTCGAAAGTACGCATGCGGCTGAGGGCATCGACGGTGGCACGGGCATTGTTGAGAGGATTGCTGGATCCCAGCTGTTTGGCCAGGCTATTGCGTACCCCCGCCAGTTCCAGTACAGTGCGCACCGCGCCCCCCGCGATCACCCCTGTACCGGGAGCTGCAGGCATGATCAGGACATTCGCCCCTCCCCCTTCTCCCTTCATGGGGTGAGGCACCGATAGGCCAGCGGTGAGGGGAACCTCCACCAGATTCTTTTTGCCATCCGCCACGCCTTTGCGCACCGCCCCAATGACGTCTTTGGCCTTGCCAACGCCCACACCCACCTGACCCTGCTCATTGCCCACGATCACAACCGCACGAAAGCTCAGTTGTTTACCCCCCTTCACCACCTTGGTGACCCGGCGGATCTGGACCACGCGTTCCTGCCATTCCGAAGACTCGCGGGTTTCCCGTTCCTTTTTCTTGCGTCGATCCCGTTTCTCAGCCATTGCAGACCTCTATCTCCCTGTAAATCCCATCCTTGCTGCTGATCCTAGAACTCCAGACCGGCTTCCCGCGCCGCTTCCGCCAGAGCCTTGACACGCCCGTGGTAAAGCTTTCCCCCCCGATCAAACACTACTCTGGTAATGCCCAGTTGCAGTGTCCGTTCCGCCACCGAGCGACCCACCATGGCGGCAGCCTCCTGGTTGGCAGTTGCTTCTAACTGCTCCCGCAATTCTTTATCGAGGGTTGAGGAGGATGCCAGAGTCCGTTGGGCCTGGTCATCGATCACCTGGGCATAAATGTGGGTGTGGGAGCGAAACACCGCTAAGCGGGGACGTTCGGCAGTGCCCACGACCTTGCGCCGGATCCGCGTGTGACGATGTTGAGTGGTGGTTTTACGATTGAGTTTCATAGCCTTTACTTCTTCTTACCGGATTTACCAACCTTGCGTCGCACTATCTCACCGGCATAGCGGATCCCTTTACCCTTGTAGGGCTCTGGGGGACGGACATCCCGAATTTGGGCTGAGGTATTGCCCACCAGTTCTTTATCAATGCCAGCGACAGTGATGTTGACGTTATTTTCGACCGTGATCTGAATTCCCGGGGGAAAGGGCATTTCCACAGGCTGGCTGTAGCCTACATTGAGGACCAGTTTCGAGCCCTGTGTGGAAGCCCGGTAGCCTACCCCCTGGATCTCTAGCTTTTTCTGAAAGCCAATGGAGACTCCATTCACCATATTGGCCACCAGGGTACGACAAAGCCCATGCAGCTGTCGTGCCGGGCGGGATTCATCCACACGGTTCACCAATAACGTGCCATTCTCCTGCAGGACCTGGACCTGGGGAGGGAGGCTGCGGGCCAATTCCCCTTTGGGGCCCTTGACAGCAATATCCTGACCGTTGATCTTGACCTCAACTTTGGCAGGGATAGGAATGGGGCGTTTGCCAATACGTGACATGATGGGGATCCTCTCAATGGCGCAGGCGGACATGGGGGTCAGATGACCGGAATGCAAACTCTCAAGTTAGTAGACGTAGCACAGGACTTCTCCGCCTACACCCTGCCGCCGGGCGTCGCGGTCGGTCATGATTCCATGGGATGTCGAGATGATGGCGATGCCAATGCCCCCCAGCACCCGCGGCAATTCCTTCCGGTTACGGTAAACCCGGAGGCCGGGCCGACTGATCCGCTTCAGGCCAGAAATAATGGGTTTCCGTCCCTTGCCGTGATATTTCAAACCCAGAATCAGCTGGGTCTGGATCCCTTCCCCCGCCTCTGTAACTTCGGAAACAAAGCCTTCCGCCAGAAGCACCTGGGCAATGTTTCGAGTCATACGAGTGGCTGGGATCTGCACGGATTCATGGCGAGCCATCGTGGCGTTGCGAATCCGCGTCAGCATATCTGAGATGGTGTCATTGGTATGAGCCATAAGTGGGGGTACCTCGGGTTCTCCTCAGGATCGGAAGGACGGTTTAACTGGAAAAAGGCATACCAAAGGCCTTGAGCAGGGCCCGACCCTCTTCATCGGATCGAGCTGTAGTAACAATCGAGACATCCATGCCACGAATCTGGTCAATCGAGTCGTAGCTGATCTCCGGAAAAATCAGCTGTTCACGGATGCCCAAGGTGTAATTGCCGCGGCCATCAAAACTTTTGGGGTTGATTCCCCGAAAATCACGGATTCGCGGCAGAGCGACATTGATCAGGCGATCCATGAAGGCATACATCTTCTCCCGTCGTAGGGTGACCATGAGGCCAATGGGCATACCCTTGCGAATCTTGAAGCTGGCCACGGCTGTTTTGGCGCGGGTGATCACAGGCCGCTGGCCGGTAATGACGCTTATTTCCTTGACTGAAGACTCCATCGCCTTGGCATTTTGAGCCGCATCCCCAAGACCGCGGTTGACCACGATCTTCTCCAGCTTGGGCACCTGGTGGATGTTCTTGTACCCCAGCTCCTGCTTGAGTTTGGGCACGATGGTATCGAAGTAGAGGGTGTAGAGACGTTGTGTCATAGGGGATCCTTAAGGCTCTGGTCTTGGTCAGAGCAGCGGTAGGGGACGAGAAATTAATCCAGAACTTCGCCGGTTTTGGTGAGCACTCGCACTTTGCGACCATCCTCCAGAATCTTGAAGCTGACCCGGCTGATCTGCTCTTTTTTCTTGGAGTAGAGCATGACATTGGAGGCATGGATGGGCGCTTCCACATTTTCAATCGTGCCGCTCTCCCCCTCCCGCTGCGGTTTGCGGTGGCGAGTAATCTTATTCACTCCTTCCACCACCACCATATTTTTGGCGGGTAGGGCGCGAATCACTTCTCCCACCTTGCCCTTATCGGCGCCACTGATCACCTGAACGGTGTCGCCTGTCTTGATGCGCATGCGGTAACGCAGACCATTGCGGTGGGGGCGAATACCCGGCTGCTTCACCAATTCACGAATCTGACTGGGCTTGAGTCGGCGTGGCATCAGAGCACCTCCGGCGCTAACGAGATGATCTTGGTAAAGTTCTTATCCCGCAGTTCTCGAGCGACAGGCCCAAACACACGGGTGCCGCGGGGATTCCCTTCTTTGTTAATAATTACGGCGGCATTGTCATCAAAACGAATACTGAGCCCGTCTTGGCGCCGCACCGTATCCACCGTTCGGATCACCACGGCCCGCACCACATCAGATTTTTTGACGGGCATATTGGGCAGGGCATCCTTAACAACGCCAATGATCACATCCCCAAGGCTGGCATAGCGACGGCCACTGCTCCCCAACACACGGATGCACATCAATTTGCGGGCTCCGGTGTTATCGGCAACGGTCAACATGGTTTGTTGCTGGATCATAGTTTGATCGCCTCCTGCAGGACATCGGTCACTTTCCAACGCTTGTGCTTACTCAGGGGGCGAGTTTCCTGGATTCGAACCCGGTCACCAATTTTGCAGCGGGCCTCGCCATCATGGACCTTAAATTTTTTAGTTTTGACGACAATCTTGCCGTACTTGGGGTGGGCCACCCGGTTCTCGACCGCTACCACCACCGTTTTGTCCATTTTGTCGCTGACTACAACACCGACTTTTTCTTTCGCAGCCATGGCGATCTCCTAGTTCTCTGATATCTCTGTAGACGGGATCGAGCTGATCACCGTGGATTGCTTGCGTTCTCCTTCCACCATCAGCAGTTGGGCCAGGCGGTGCTTGCGCTGACGGATCAGGTGGGGCTGGTTAAGCTGCTTGGTGGCCTTTTGCAGCCGCAACTCAAACAGCTCTTTCTTCACCGCCATGATTTCTTCGGCGATCTGCTCATCCGAGAATGCACGGACCTCATCCATCGGTGCTGCTTTAGGCATTGGCATTGTTGGTGATCTCCTCACGACTCAGCAACAGGGGTCTCGGGCTCTACCAGGGGGGAACAGGGGGAAGTGTCCTCCTGGGGGAAGTCGGCCTTAGTAACAAACTTGACCTTGATCGGCAGCTTGTTGGCAGCCAGGCGCATAGCCTCCCGTGCCACTTCCTCCGAGACCCCCCCCCCATTTCAAACAGCACGCGTCCAGGTTTGATCACCGCCACCCAGAACTCCGGATTGCCTTTCCCGGATCCCATTCGGGTTTCTGCCGCCCGCATGGTGATCGGCTTATCAGGAAAAATCCGGATCCAGATCTGGCCACCACGGCGAATGTAGCGGGTCATGGCTCGACGACTGGCCTCGATCTGGCGAGCGGTGATCCAGGAGGGCTCCAGGGCCACCAGACCAAATTCGCCAAAGTCAAGCTTGTTGCCACGGGTGGCCTTGCCGCGCATGCGACCCCGTTGCTGCTTGCGAAATTTAGTACGTTTGGGACTGAGCATGGATGGAACTCCTCAGGACAGGGTGGGGGAGGAAACTTAGGATTCCGCTTCAGAGCGGTCTTCAAACACAGGACGACGGCGCTGCTGGCGACGCTTGGGTTGCTGAACTGGAGGTGCTTTTTGGGTCATGTGCTCCTGTCCAGGTAACACCTCACCTTTAAACACCCATACCTTGACGCCAATAATGCCGTAGGTGGTCTGGGCGGTGGTTTCGGCATAGTCAATATCCGCCCGCAGGGTGTGCAGAGGGATGCGACCTTCCCTGGACCACTCAGAACGGGCAATCTCTGCTCCGTTTAATCGCCCGGAGATCTCAATCTTGATCCCCTGGACTCCGGCTCGCTGGGCCCGTTGCATCACCTGGCGGACAATGCGGCGGAAGGCAATGCGGCGCTCCAGTTGCTGTGCAATGTTTTCTGCCAAAAGGGTCGCTTCGGCGTCTACCCGTGTGACTTCCACAACATTGATGCGGATGGTGCGTTCGCCAGGGGTCTGATGGGTGTCCACCAGTTCTTTCTGCAGCCCCTGCCGCAAAGCATCCAGACCTGATCCACCCCGACCCACCACCACGCCGGGACGAGCAGCACGGATCTCCAGATCAATCTGGTCGGCTTTGCGCTCAATGATGATATCGGCCAGGCCAGCGCTGCTGAGGTTTTTGGTGATGTACTGCCGGATCTTGAAGTCCTCCTGCAGCAGGATCGGATAGCGAGCAGGTTCCGCGAACCAACGGCTGCGGTGGTTTTTGATGACTCCCAGTCGGAAACCGTTTGGATGGATCTTCTGTCCCATAGGGTACTCGTGGTAAACAGTGAGGCGAACAGGTCAAGGCCGGTGGACTAAGCGGAGGGGGCTGGGCTGGGGCTGACTGCAATGGTGATATGACAGGTGCGCTTGAGGATTGGATAGGCACGTCCTTGGGCACGGGCGCGGAAGCGACGGAGGGTTGGACCTTCATCAGCGAAGGCCTTACTGATGATCAGATCGCGAGGATCAAGGCCATTGTTATGTTCCGCATTGGCCACCGCCGAACGCAGCACCTTACGAATCGGATCACAGGCCGCAAAGGGCATAAACTCCAGCAGGATCAGGGCTTCAGAGTAGCTGCGACCCCGGATCTGGTTAAGCACCCGCCGAACTTTGGAGGGGGACATCCGGATGTAGCGCGCAATTGCTTGTATTTCTTGAGTATCAGTTGCCATCGTCACGACCTCATCGGCGAGATGCTTTCTTATCCCCCCCGGCATGTCCCCGGAAGGTACGGGTGGGAACAAATTCCCCTAACTTGTGGCCGACCATCTGATCAGAAATGAAAAGAGGCACATGCTCTTTGCCGTTGTGGACGGCGATGGTGTGACCAATCATGTTCGGCAGAATAGTGGAGGCCCGAGACCAGGTCTTGATCATCTGCTTTTCATTGCGGGCGTTGAGCTTCTCAATTTTTTCGAGAAGATGAACGGCTACAAACGGCCCTTTTTTTAACGAACGTCCCATTCCTGTTTCTCCCCTAGCACATGTAGAGCTTATGAACGATCCTGCCGACCTTTACCTCGCTTGCGGCCCCGCAGAATCAGCTTGCTGCTGGCCTTCTTGCGCTTGCGGGTCTTCTTACCCAGGGTTGGTTTACCCCAGGGGGTCACAGGTCCTGGTCGTCCGACAGGAGCTCGACCCTCACCACCTCCATGGGGGTGATCCACCGGGTTCATGACACTGCCTCGGACAGAGGGGCGACGACCCACATGACGGTTCCGACCTGCCTTACCCAGGCTGATCTGGCTGTCCTCCGTATTCCCCACCTGGCCAATCGTGGCAAAGCACTCCTTGCGCACCAACCGCACTTCTCCTGAGGGTAGCTTTAAGGCCACATGCGTCCCTTCCTTCGCCACCACCTGGGCACCGGCACCGGCTGCCCGCACCATCTGTCCCCCATTGCCGGGGATCAGCTCCACATTGTGGACCGTGGTGCCCAGGGGGATCCTTTCCAGAGGTAGGGCATTACCGATCTCAATCGGAGCATCTGGACCGGACATGATGGGGGCCCCCACCTTGAGGGTGCGGGGGTGAAGAATATAGCGTTTTTCCCCATCCTCATACTGCACCAGAGAAATGCGTGCATTGCGGAAGGGATCGTATTCAACCGTCATGACGGTGCCCGGCACGCCCACCTTATCGCGGCGGAAATCCACCAAGCGGTAGAGCTTTTTGTGACCGCCCCCCCGGCGACGGCTGGTAATCACCCCTCGGTTATTACGTCCCCGTTTGCGGTGAATAAACATCACCAGAGACTTTTCGGGTTCCGATGTGGTGATCTCATCAAAGTCCGACACCGTCATGTGACGGGTACTGGGGGTGTAGGGGCGGAAGGAACGAATACCCATGGGAACTACCAGAGTGAGGGATCAGTAAGGGTTACACATCAGGGAAAAGGGTGATGGAATCACCTGCGGCCAGGGTGACAGTGGCACGTTTGTGGCGGGTACGAAAACCGATATGGCGACCCAGACGCCGCTTCTTACGAGGAGGATTCTGGGTGTTCACGGAAGTAACCCTTACCCCAAACATTTCCTGCACAGCCTGCCGGATCAGAGGCTTGGTCGCAGTGGGCAGCACCTCAAAGACGTACTTCCCCTGTTCCATGAGCTGCGTCGATTTCTCGGTGACGATGGGCCGGATCAGAACGTCCGCCAGGATCCGTTGACTTTCATTCATGACTGCTCCTCCTCTGTGTCCGGTTCAGCCGTTGCTGCAGGGGTATCGGCAAGCAGATCTTGAGGACCTTCTGCTTCCATTCCCATCTCCTCAGCCACCTCTGGTTCTGGTGTCGCACCATTAGAACTGGCTGGCAAGAGTTCCTCCGTATTGCCGGGATCAGATTTGCGAGGGGCCAGAACTCCCTTTTCTCCCATGAGACCCCGCTTCAAGAGATCCAGGGCCGATTCGGTCACCAGGATCCAGTCCACATTTAACAGATCGAAGATATTGATGTTGTTGGCAGTGATCAGCTTCAGGCGGGCAATATTGCGGCTGGCTCGCTCCAGAGCTTCCGTTTTTTCACTCACGATCAGGAGGGCAGACTGGTCCTCCATCACTCCCCAGCGCAGCAGAGCCTGGGCCACATCACGGGTTTTGGGGATCGGTTGCAAATTCTCCACAAACTCCCGCACCACGATCAGATCATCAGCCCGACTTTGCAGAGCTGTGCGCAGGGCCAACCGCCGCTCCTTGCGGTTCATCTTCAGGTTGAACTCGCGCTTGCGGGGGCCGAAGATCACGCCTCCTTTCCGCCAGAGGGGAGAACGGATGGATCCAGCCCGTGCCCGTCCGGTACCTTTTTGCTTCCAGGGCTTGCGTCCACCCCCCCGCACTTCGGAACGAGTCTTGGTGTGGGCATTTCCCTGCCTTGCATTGGTCATCTGCCGCCGCAGGGCCAGATAGAGCAGGTGGGAGGCAGTTTCCGGTTTAGCCACGGGCAGATCCAGTTCTGCCTGTCCCACCTCTTCTCCCAACCAATCCTTAATCGCACAATTTGCCATAACTCAGCCCCTTCCCTTGCTCACTTACCCTCAAGCCTGCTGCTTACCGAAAACCTTGGTGGGCCGGATCTCCAGCAATCCCCCCTCAACCCCTGGAACAGAGCCCTTTACCAAAATCAAGTTGCGTTCCAGATCGGTACGAACGATCTTGAGTTTTCGAGTGGTGGTCCGCTTCCCACCGAGACGTCCTGCCATGCGGGTTCCAGGGAAGACCCGTCCAGGAGTAGTACCCGCTCCGATCGATCCGGGGAGTCGGTGGTTTTTGGAGCCGTGGCTCATAGGACCCCGACCAAAGTTGTTTCGCTTCTGGTTTCCTGCAAAGCCACGACCGATACTCGTACCTGCCACATCCACCAGCTGCCCTTCCTCAAAAATGCTGATATCCAGGGTTTGTCCCAGCTGATAGTCTTCGGCTTTTTCCACTTTAAATTCACGCAGGTGGCGGAGTAGCTCCTGGATCCCGTGTTTCTGAAGATGGCCCCGCTCTGGTTTGGTTAAGCGTTTCTCCAATGTGGGGTCAAACCCAATCTGAACAGCGATATAGCCGTCGGTCTCTTTGGTTTTGATCTGAGTCACAGTACAGGGACCCACCTGTAAAACCGTCACGGGCACAGCCTCACCTTCAGGGGTGAAGATCTGTGTCATACCAATTTTTTTGCCTAAGAGACCCATCGCCATGGCAACCTCCAGCGAGCAGGTATACTAATCCTGCGGAACCTTATTAACTCAACAATTCAACGCTCCCATGGCTGGATCGAGCGACCCAGTGGGACTCACACAAGTGCGGCCTAGAAATACCCTCAACAGCTCAACTGAAGAGAGATTACATCAGGATGCTCAGTCATTAACTCTGGCTAATGCCAGTGACTGCCAGGACTTGAACACTGCACCTGATCCGATCAGGCGAGCAACAGTATCCTTAACTAGCAGTACGCTTCCTGCCATGTAGGCAACGGCTATTCATCATAACGGGTAAAGACAGGATCCGTCCAGTCCCCTGCCAATCTTTCTGGGTTAGGGTTGGGACAGCCGCCACAGCTTGCCACTCTCAAGCAGGATCAGGTCGCTGTAACTGAGGCCGAAATCTTCTATGTAAAGCTCATAGGCTGATAAATCAATCTCCTGCAGAAGCTCGCCCGAAAGGCTGATCTGGTAGGCCCTTGTGGGACTCGCAGCCCATAGAGTTTCACCATCAGCGATCAACTTATTCAGGATTGGTTCAGGCAGGGTCACCAGCGGAGTCGGTTCATACTCACTCTCATAGCCTCCGATAGGAATTTCCACCTGATAGATTGTCACCATGTCTCCATTCCAATCAGGTTTAGAGAGAACAAAAACAGACTCATTGAGGGTTGCAACCGCACGCACATCCTCGCCCAGATCGCGGGCTACTACAACTGCATCTGTTGGGGAAGGTGTACAAAATTCACACTCAACTTTGAAAGGTACAGCAAGGAGTGCTTCAGTACCTTCGATTCTCCCTGAAGATGGTGAGCTAAAATTAATCCACGACGACACAAAGATCACATCCTCTCGGACTGCTAGATCCTTGATTTGGATGAGCTCATTCAGACTCCTTGATTGGTACGTTCGGGCGACTTCTGTCACTCTGGAAACCCAGGGATATTGAGGATCTGTCTCGATCCGCAGAATCGGGTACTCTGCATAGTTCCACTCTGCATCGATTACTTCAGTCCCAGCCACGTAGACCTGGCCCTGGTGAGTTGTAATGGCCTCAATCGAGCTGAGATTATATTCTCCACTTTCCAGAACATTGAAGACCTCTCCTGTCGGTGGAATGATCTTGAGCTGAAATTGCTCTTCCCCATCAGAGGAGTTTTCACCCAGGACATAGATGTAGTCATTGACCACGGCCAGCTCAGCAATCGGCGAAGGTAGCAAATATCGCCAGTCCGGCAGGATCTGAAT
>CAYMOX010000037.1:0-46744 GCA_964392245.1 uncultured bacterium | reverse complement strand
TTGCCAATCTAGTTAGTTTCCCGTTTCAGGTCAACACCAATTTTGGGGCAGGGCAGTTTGATCGCACTCAAAATGTCTTAAATATTCAGCCTGTTATACCTTTCTCCCTCAGTAACAATATGTTGCTGATTACTCGCGTGATTATGCCTGTTGTTTACCAACCTCTGTTAGCTCCTGGGGTTGGTGACGAGTTTGGTTTAGGAGACATCAATCCAACTTTCTTTTTTTCGCCCGTTAATTCAAGTAATGTGACTTGGGGGGCTGGCCCCACATTTGTCTTGCCCACAGCTACTGACAGTACTCTGGGGCAAAATAAGTGGTCCACTGGACCTGCAGCTGTGGTAGTGGTAACCACTGAAAATATGGTCTTGGGTGGCCTTGTCAATCAAATTTGGTCATTCGCTGGGGATGAGAATGTGGAAGATGTGAGTCAGTTCTTGGTACAACCTTTTATAAATATAAATTTCGATAATGGCTGGTACTTGACTTCATCACCTGTCATCACAGCAAACTGGCAAGCCTCAGCTGGCAATCAGTGGACCGTGCCCATTGGGGGTGGCTTTGGTCGTGTCTTTATGATGGGAAATCAACCCGTGAATGCCTCACTGCAAGCTTACTGGGCTGTGGTCAGACCTGATAATCGACCAGAGTGGAGTCTCAGAACCTCATATTCATTATTATTCCCGTTCCAGTGATCGCCTGCCCCAGCCCTCCGGGTTCAACATGAACAAAGGGTACGATCAGCACACTCAATACCCTGAAGATCGGGGCAAAATCCATGCTCTAACAGCTGGGGTCGTGAGGGCCTATAGCAATCAGATATCAAATGGAAGATTGAAGCAGACCCAAGGACCAACCTATCAGGAAGATCGATCTCATCGATCTCACAAATTATGCCTGATTGCTAGATCAACTGATGGTGCAAATATTTGGGCAATCAATCGCTAGAAAGTAAAAGAGACACCTAGAATCGGTCCATGATAGGTTACATCCCACTCAAACCCCCCATCAACAAAATCTTGATACAGTGCTTTGTAACCAGTTAAGAACTGTAAGGAAGGGGTCAGTTGGTACCCAACAATACCGGAGGCATTCCAGGTGAAGTCGGAGCCAACACCAAACCCACCGATATCACCCCGTAGTGTGAACTGGATGCGGTCAGACAGATCAAAGCGACTGCGGAACCCCAGAAAAGGATCAATCCAGTCTCGAGTCTCATCAACTGCGGGCAGGACTGGGATGGGGCTATTGAATTGTACAGTTAGGCTGTTGTAACGGCCACCCCCCAGGAGCTCTAGATTTCCGGTTTCCCATTCAGTTACCCGATAAGTTGCTCCCAGTTCAATCAATAGGGTTTCGGAATCAACACGCCCGTTTACTTGACCAGCATTGGTTGTCAGATCCGCATACAACAACGCCGAGAAAAAAGTCCACTTCCCCTTACTTGCCTCAACCTGTCCCTGAAGCGTAATATTGAGGTCTTCTAGAATATCGGAAAAATTGACGTCAACGGATTGCGTAAATCCACGGGCTGAAACCTCACCACTGAGAGAAGTTAACCAGGCAGTCGGAATGACTGTAAAACGCCATTGATTACTTTCATCCACCTCCTGAGCCAAAACCTGATTAGCAGAAACAACTGACAATAAACTAACAAGAATAGCTGAGCCGATCTGTTGGAGTTTCATCTCAATTCCTCAAACCTAATGGAGTATATTTTACACCGTAAACCCCTGAGCAGTCGCGATTTGTTACCCCCTGAAAAGTTACCTGCGTAGCCATCGTGCAACCATGAACCCAATCCGTTTGGCAGCTAGAGTATGAACAAGAACAAGTGACACCCAAACTTGCCAGTCTTTTTCTGAAGGTCTTTGGAAAGACCATGCTCCCCTGCGAACGAGTCTGAGCCTGGAGGTCAGCAATGGTCCAGAGGAAGGGCTACTCAACGACCTGAAGATGATCAAGCGGTAAAAGTAGGGCTGGGTAGACATTGAACCGCCAACTGCTGGGGAACCGATGGACTATGGCAGAACAAGCACTGCTGAGCCTTCAGGATCAACCAGGATCTCCAACAGCGGGGAAAAGCCTCAGCTTGTTGACATTAAACATTTGCTTGACTGTTGATTACCTCAAGCTAGGGTGACATCAGATGAACAGATCAATCTTTCAGGAAACTCCCAATTGCATGAAAAATAATCAGAATCTCTGCACTTCCCTATCAGATCAGGGACTGTTGGACGTTCACAAGTTTTTCAGGTGGCTTCTTCCATCTCCTCCCCTTCCCAACTCAAGAGTGCTAGGGCCTGCATCAAATCAGATCCCTTCTCTTCCAAAGCCCAGGATTGAGAGCGTAACCCCATTTCAATCAGCCAAGTACACTGCCGCAGTTCGTTTTCTGTTAACGTTCCATGCGAGGGTAAAGTTGGATAAAGGGGCATGTTTGGAAGTGAGAAGGTCTCCCCAGCCAGTGCTTCTGTTAGCATCATGACCTCCCAAGATAGACAGGACAGCCGCCCAATGTTTTTGAGCGTGAGAACCCAGGATCGTCGTTTATTTGTTAACAATCTTTGCTTGAATTATGACGATCCTCTACTCTGATCCTATTGAATATTGAGAGCCCCTTAGAGAATATTGAGAGGAAATGTATTGATCCAGTCTTCTGAAGTGATCTGATTTACAACTAGTCAACGAGAATCAATGGATCGTCTGCACAGGGAATCACCTCAGAGATCTGCTAGGACCATAAACCCATGGGGTCTGGCTGAAACTATAAAATAATTTGTGGCTCAAGGTTCCAGGTTCTCGATCTCTAGGTTCAGCTCCAGAAAAGCATCCTGGTCCTCTGTCAGGGTGAGTTGAGCGGGTTGAGGGATTTGATCATTAACTCGCAGTTTGTAGGTTCCCTGGAAAAGTTGCTCCAGGAAAAATACTCCCGCTCCATTAGTAATGGAAAAAACCTGTTGGGTGCCATCAACACGTTCGGCCACCACGCGAGCTCCTGCGACTGCAGCGCCATCGGCGGTGGTTACCTCCCCGGTAACCGTATAGGAGAGGCGCAGAGGAATGGTCACAACTGTGTAACTTCCAACATCGACCTTAACCGCCAATGAACTCACTTGTGGTTGCCAGTCAATCGGATAACCGGAAGGATCAAAGTCCAAACGGTAGGTGTCAGGATCCAGGGGAACCAGGAGACGGTCCGGGGCTTGATCGGGTCGGTAGGTTGTCAGGGGGCGGTTATTCAGGATCAGCATCAGTTCACTGTCGGCGTAGGTGGGCTCATCGTCATCCCAGTGCTGATTGTTGTTCTGGTCAAAGAAGACGATCAGCATCAGGCCTCCCTGGGTTTGCAGGTCACGGGTGTTCTGATCGCCTGGCGAGATTCCCGCTTGCAGGTTAAAGCTGGAGAGCAATTCCACCGTAAAACTGGATTCATCGGAGGTGGCGGTGGCACTGCGATAGGCTGCCCTGGCTAATAATCCTGGGATCGCTGTAGTGGAAAATTCCAGTTCGGGGCCAGATCCCTCGGAGCCAAAACCGTAGCCAATCAAGCCACGCCAGAGGGGATCGCCAAATCCGCTATTGTCAGGAGACTCGTATTCGTACAGGAGGCTGGACAGACTGCCCTTTGAGCTGGGGCGATCCTCTTGGCGCAGGGTAAGGAAATGGCCTCGATTAGGATCATCCTGAAAGGCATACTCCACTTCCCAGGTAAATTCCTGATCCTCAAGATCCAAATTCAGGCGGGTGCGGTGTAACCGTTGACGCAGGCTGAAGCGAAACTTATCTGCTTCAATGCTGCTGCGTAGAGAGGTAAAGACATTGGGTCCCCAAGATCGGGATAGCTGAGTCCCCAGTTCAGTCCCCTCATCACTCTCCCAATTGCTGAAGAGGCGAATCCCCTGTGCCACCTGCCAATCGGTTGACAGCCGCGATCGCCCTTCTCCAGAAGTGAAACGAGTGCGCCAGTGGCGTGAGGGTTCCCAGTCCAGAGAAATATCCGGATCGGTGGCAGTTAGCAGTGCCAGAGCCAGCCGGAGATGGAGAGGTTCTGACGAATAGAACAATTCCCCCAGGCCCTGGAGTTGTTCCTGGTAAACCAGCCCCAGTCCCAGTGTCAGGGTTTCTGATACTCCCCACCGTTGCAGCCCTGCTGTTTCCAGATCTTCGTAGGCACCCAAGAAACTGTTCCCAGTTGGCTGATTTCGCTCCACGCCCAGAGAGTAGATCAGGGCATGGCTCCCTGCAGGGAGTTGACTTGCCTGCGGTTGAAGCATCACTTCCCGCACCTCTGGAGTTGTCGTTAATTTGCCTTCGGGAAAGAGTAGAAGTTCAAAGCGGGTCTGGGAGCGCGTATTAATGCTGAGATTAGCAAAACGATAGATCCCAGATTCATCCACCAGCATCTCTGCCACCACCTCATTGCTGAAGGGTTGGGTTAACTGCACCAGGGTTCCTGGAGGGGCGGTGCCGCTGATGGTGCGGGTTAACTCGTCTGCTTGCAATCCCTGAGCAGTGCTGACGGAGCGGGAACGGCTGGGGCTGAAGCCCTGACGGTGGATCCGTGTCAATCCCCAAAAGGTGTCTCCCTGCGGCCAGAACGCGGTCTGGGATCCGATGAGCAGATCCCTTGTCTCCTGCTGATGGAGATATTGAAAATTTGCCAGTGCCCACTGGTTAAAATCCGTAACATCTGTTTGATCCAGCTGAAAGAAATAACTGCCTGCTCCCCAACGACCGACAACTGCCAGATCACCGCGACTATCGGAATCCGTGGTGCCCCGATCCGTGTAGGTGAGACTTTGATTGAGCTGGGTTAGGCTGGTGGCCGGAGGAGTAATCAGGGGTAAGCCTTCAATGTTGATTTCCTCTGCTACAGCAGTTGTTCGAGGCACCAATTCAGGAATTGTGAATTCCAGGGCGAAGTCCTCCAGATTGAAGCTGACAGGAATGCCCAATCGATCCTCAATCGCAGCAGGAGTGAGGGCCAGCCCAATCTCCGGATCCTGGGGAATAAGAGCGAGATCCAGGCGAGCGACAATCACAGGCGAGCGGATTTCTAGAATACTACCGGGGAGTTGCTGACTGGTGGCCTGGATCGCCTGCAGAACTGCATCAAGTGGGATCAGCCATTCCTTAAAATTCAGCGCCTGGGCACCATCTTCGGCCCCTTTCACAATCAAACTGGCGCGGATGGGACGGCCATTGACGGTTAAGCCTACAATTAGTGGTCCAAAGGGGACTGAAGTGCTGGTAGGAATCGTGCTGTCTTCACGATCAGAATTACTGGAAGTTTGGGCTTGGGCAGGAAGGGTGCTGAAGAGCAACGCAAGGATCCCAAGCCATAACGTCACTTTCCACCTGCATCTGCACCAACTCCTGGACTGCAACTCTGGTGGCATTGTCTACCTCAGGCATCTCGCTTTGGTTTAGGGTGTGCCTGTGAAAGGGAACTGCGGCACTGACCGCGAATTTTCCGGCGTGACGTTTGTGGTGATCTTGACAGGTGTGGAGAAGGGAATCCGTGTTTTAGAATCCCTCTCATTGAGAAGCAGTTCTCCCTGCAATTGATACTCGCCCTGGGCAAGATCTGGGGCGGATTGATCGCCTGAAGTCAGGGGAATGGGGATAGAACGGGTGGTCTCGGCAATGACCGTGGTTTCAGGATGCTCTCCCCTGCTCACCTCCTGGTTATCTTGCTGGAGGATCCAGGATACAGACGGACGACCGCTGGCATTACCGACGTTGTTGACCTCTAGCAGGATCGTTTGGGCTTCAGGATCCCATGTGGCTCCCTTCACCATCAGGGTGGGGGAGAGGTCTCCATTGCGCACATACAGCGTGGATCCAATGCGGGTGACCAGGGTAGTGGTTGAAGCTTGGGATTCCACCGTGGTGGGGTCTAATCGTTCTGTGAACAGGACAGCCCGAAACTCACGCGCAGGGGTACTGGGGGCAAATTGGGCCAGGATGCGGATACGGCGTTCTGTATTGGGTTGCAGCTCCAGTTCTGTGGGAGAAAAGCGCAGATAGGGCACCAAACTTGCCTCATCCTCTGCTAAGGCTTGAAACCCCTTACTGGTGTAGGTAAACGGTTCGGCATAGACACGGGCACGGAAGGGCTCGGTGGAATTATTCTGGACATTCAAAAAGCTCTGGGCCTGCCCCCGCTCTGCAGTCAGTTCAATGACCAAGGGAGATACAGATACCTGGGCCCTGATGGGAAGCATTGCCGTGAGCCAGAGTAAACCACTTAACCCCCAACCCCATCGGTGACGGTGTAAAAACATGGGTTCCTCAGAAAAGCAATCGTAGATGGATCTGATCCCACCGGATCGACGTCAGTGTACAAGCAGAACCTGGGACCCGCACCTTTAGTCTAGCCACTCTCCCGATCAATTGTTGGTGATCGTTACCAAGACCTGATACTGGTAGTCTCCTGCTTCATACCAGATAGGACGTTCCACTTCCATCCAAATGGATAACTCGGTTTCGCCCACGGGGAGGGGTTTGCCCAGGGATCCTCCCTCCACCCGATCCTCTGCCCAACGGAGTTCGCTGGCATAACGGGTTCCCTCAGGATCAGGAGAAGGACCAGAAACCCACTCAGGTTGGGTAAGGGTGATGCTAGCTGAGGCGTTAGGCCCCACGCGCACAGGCAAACGGGCGGGGATCACAGTTTGCAACCGGCTCCATTGGCCACGGGGGGCACTTAATTCTCCAGGACTGACTGAGTTGATCTGGATCTGAGCCCAGGCAGGTGATGTGACCAGCAGGTGAGACAGAAACAGGATCCTGCCGAGGGAAAAAGAGGGCCGGAAGCTAGAGGCTGCGGAAGCAAAAGGCTGGCATCGGTTCCACACAGGTTTCCTGTTCTCCACTACTCCGGGATGGCAGTAAGTTGGGTCTGGAAGACAAACTCACCTGCAGCCAGGGGATCATCTACCAGCAGTTCCAGAGAAACCCGAAGGGTGACAGGCAACCCTGCTGCAACAGTGCCGCTAGACTCCATACCCCCATTGTTGTTAGAAGCTAGTACTTCCCCAGTTTCATCTCGATCCACTTCAATGGAGAAGCGGGGAGATTGCTGGTTAAATAGATCCGTCGCATTCTCATTGACCGGCTCCAGATCCCCCACCTCCAGCTGTACATTGCTGGTACAGATCATATCCACGGAAGCTGGGATCCCTTCGGCTAGGGTGGCTCGCAGTCCCGTGATGGCTGACTGGGGAATAAAAGGTTCTAGGGTTCCCTGAATAACATTGGTAAAGGAGCAGGTGGCCGGTACCGTACCGGAAAACGGCACAACTACTGTGTCCTGAGCCTGTGCCGAAGTGTTGAGCAGAAGGCTGCTAGTGATGAGAAAGAATGACCACTTGTTCATCTGTCGAGTACTCGCTCTTTTGAGAACTTGATCCGTGTTGACTATAGCACTTGAAAAATGATGACGATCACTTCTCCTGCCTGAAGCTGTACCAACCCTGCTATCCCCATCATAGAGATCCGGAGAGTGGCTGATCCCAGCCTTTGGATTCATCCCTGCTCACAAACTACTTGAGAAAACAACTGCCAACCTTACTCGGGTGTAGTCGTAAGAGTGGTTTGGAACTCATAAACTCCAGGGGGAAATGGCTGTTCAGACTGAATGGTTAGGCTGGCGGGAACAATAATTTGGTACTCCCCGCTGTCAATCGTTCCTCCAGTATCGTAATTAGTTACGCATTGAGTTATAAGTTCATACTCAATGCATGCCATGACATAGTTCTGAACAATTGTGAAATTGGGATCATTGAGAAAATCTTGGGCATCACTACTGACCGCTTCTAGCGGAGAAACGTTGAGTTGAGCACCATTGTTACACATAATCTCAACTTCTCCATGGGCACCTCCAAGTGTAGTCAACCCAAAACCATTCTCGTTAGGTTCGTATACAAGCTCACCAGACGATACATCACTAAACTCACACACCCCTGTATAAGTTATTTCGAATGGGACATTAATGCTAGTTGTTTGTGCCATGGCTGCAACCCCAGCAAGGAGATATCCTAGGATTGATCCACTGATTAGAAGAACTCGCATACTTACCTCCTGCCCAAACCTAGAGACCAAGGAACAAAGGAATCACTGATGACGCCGCGGTTTACTCTCTTGCTTCCTATCTCAATAGTGATCCCTCAATAAAATTGTAAATTTACAGAATCTAACTTAGATCAATTCATGATAAATCTCAACAAAGAAAGTAAATTTATCAAACTTATATAAAGCTACCTCTCCTTTCTTTTGAGCAGATTTTGTGAAGAGAGAGCTTCTAGATTTTTATTGAGGAATTGCAGTCAATGTAGCTTCAAATTCATAGCCTCCGGTGCCAAGCGGTTCTACAGAATTGGGCAGGGAAAGGAAAGCCTCAATATTGTAAGTATCACTAGTATCACCGGCAGGGAGCAGTGCTGGATCAAAAGTCAGGGAGTCAACGACCCAGGATCCTTGATCCCAAACGGTAACAACGTTATCTTGCACTGAGCTCATGAGTTCTCTTGCCCGTAAGTTCGTTCCCACCAGGGGTGAAACAGATAGACGGGCTGCTGTGTTGCACTGGATGTCTACTTGAGCGCGGGTCCCTGTGTTTTCTGTGGTTAACCTGAAGTAGTGCGGCGTAGATCCTTCTTCGGGAACATAGACCAGTGTGCCACCCTGGACATTTGAAAACTGGCACAAAGACTCATTCGTAAAATGGAAAGGGATCTCAACGGAAACCGTCTGAGCTACAGTTGATCCGGTGAAGAAACCACTCAGGATCATGCTAGCGATTAGGATTATTCGCATATCGACCTCCTCATTTGACTCAGAGGCACATTAGAGAGATGAACCAGAATTCCTTTTGACAAAACATACTGAACGATGGGTTCTGGCTTAATCAGGAACCGCCGTGACTCTCATCATAAAGCTATATGAACCTGCAGGTATTGGATCAGGGAATATCATATTGGCCAATACACCCAGTTCCTAAGATCCTATTTCTGTGGATCATTATCTAGCCCTAACTGGAAAATCTTTAGGATCCAGGATCAGGTCTCAAATTAGAGATAACTCAAATGATGAGCTTGCAATTATTCAGGAACTGCTGTGATCGTGGTTGTAAAACTATACTCCCCACTAGGAATATAATCAAAAAAACCGAGTTGGGCACCAACAAGCAATTTCTGATCCCCCATAAATGTCTCTATTTCAACACCAGGGTTTGGTTCGAGGGCATACAAGATGTCATAATCTTCGGAGCTAATTGAGACAAATGGCGCTACCACATCACCAGCACCTGTTAACCCAGAAAGTAAGAGACTAGCCAATGGGTTTCCTCCCTGTAAAGGGGTTACAAAAAGTTTTGTAGGCTGATTACAAGAAAGCTCTACACTTGCTGGAACACCGACGTCCTGTTCTGCTTCTAACAGATAAAGACCTGGAGTGTAACTGTGCTCTAAGGTCCCTACTTTTGCATTACTAAAAATGCAGAAGTTATCTACCCTGGCAGTAAAATCAATGGTTTGGTTAACAGCAGAACCCGGCATAATAGGTGGTATCTCAGGCGGGATCTCAATCAATTGAGAAAGAACTGGTGGAGCAGTCATTAACACTCCCAGAGCAGCGAGTGTAGTGCTGTAGATTAGGTTTTTCATCACTGTCCTCCTTCCTCTTGATCATGGGGTGATCTTCCAGGAACTCTTCTTGGGGCTCTATAGAATGCTTGACACCCTAGATCCAGTGACTTCTGGTTTCAAAAACCATAGAACCCTACTTACTTCTTAGCAAGTTTCCAATTCAGTGAAGAAAGAATAAAAGCTTGTCGATACGAATATTTACTTAGATATAGCTCGCTATACTCAACTTGGTCACTGATCCTGGAAGTCTGAGTACCGCGGTTGCCAGAGACTTCGCTACAGCTACCTAAGCGTTACCCATGATGGACGAAAAAGAAACCAGGGGGCTCAGGTTGGGGGTTGATCATCACTCCTTGGCAACGATCCTTTAGCAAAGAAGCAGGGGGCTCAGGTTGGGGGTTAAACCCGCCGGATATGTGGGCTTGTTGTGCTTCGGTGAGGGGGATAAACCATTGGTGGGCTTGCATGTTGACACCTCTTATGTCCTTTTCTTCAAGATAGAAATTGATCTGTTCTCATCCTGTGATCTTGAGATGCAGGGACAGTGATCTTCCTCACCATCATTCCCCATACCTGGAGTCATCACCTTGTAGCATTTGTTGATAGTTTCTCCGCTTATTCCTGAAATAGGCCATTCTGGAACTAGCCTGATCAAGATGATCTGCAATAGACTCGTCTCCTCCCCCTGTGAGTGCTGTCAACACGTTTCAGGAGCGAGATCCATGAACAGATCCTATCCAGACCAGCTTCAACAGATCCGGGGTCGCATTGGACACCTGGCGAAAGAATTGCCGGATGTCATGAAAAGCTTTAATAGCCTCAGTCGCCATGCCTCAGGAGCTGGGGTGCTGGACTCGAAAACCAAGGAACTGATCGCACTGGCGATCGCGGTGGCCAGCCACTGTGAAGATTGTCTGATTTTCCATACGCAAACCGCTCTGCAGGCTGGAGCCACCCGTGAGGAGATTATGGAAACTCTGGGAGTGGCGCTGGTGATGGGTGGGGGACCTGCTCTCATGTATGCAACCCATGTGCTTGAGGTTCTGGATCAGTTGCAGGCTCTGTCCGAAACTTCAGGATCTCTGGAGCCAGTCTCTTAAGCTTGAAAATCAACATTTGTTGATCCACTGGCCTGTCTATAGACCTTCTCCCCTATCCTGGAAGTAGAGTTAATCAATGCTCTTTCTAGGGGGAGGAGGTTGATCTTTAGTGAGTGAAATTCTGGTGATGATTTTCTGTGAAATTTAGTTAAAACACTGGGTTCATAGGGCCGGGAAATGTGGTAGGGGCGTAGTGAAACCCTCAGATGATCCAGAGTAGATCATAATCATGCTCCTGGAGAGAAGGTTTTAGCTGCAAAATCACCAGGCGTTCAGATAGATCTAAAAACAGAGGAGGATTTATGGACTGGCAACCCATAACCAAGGAATCTGTGCGAGATTGGCCGATGCAGCCAAACCTCTTGGATTATGACGAAATGCGGCAGACCTTTACCTGGGATCAGCTGGCAAAAGAATTACAGGATGGGTTGACCCCAGAAAACCTCAATATTGCCTATTTGGCAGTGGATCGGCATGCCCAGGGTCCGCGGGCACAGCATGTGGCTTTACGCTGGCTGGGCATTGATGGATCCGTCCGTGACCTGACGTATCAAGATCTGCAGCAGGAGAGCAACCGGTTTGCCAATATTCTCAAACAGCTGTCGGTAGTTCAAGGCGAGCGGGTTTTTGTCCTGACCGGACGGATCCCGCTCCTCTACATTGCGGCCCTGGGAACCCTTAAATTGGGGGCTGTGTTTTGTCCGCTGTTCTCTGCTTTTGGTCCTGAACCCATTGCCCAGCGGATGCAACGGGGAGAAGCACGGGTGCTGGTCACTACCCAGGCCCTCTATCACCAGAAAGTGGCGCAGCTAAGGGATCGGCTTCCCCATTTGCAACAGATCCTGCTGACCGATGCCGATGAAGATCTGAGTCCAGATATCCTATCTCTACCCAAGCGGATGGCCACGGCTTCGACAGAATTCACGATCCCGCCCACCCATCCTGAAGACATGGCCATTTTGCATTTCACCAGTGGCACCACCGGCATGCCCAAGGGAGCCATTCATGTGCACAAGGCTGTCTATGTTCATTACATGACGGCCAAGTACGTTCTGGATCTGCATCCGGAGGATATTTTCTGGTGCACAGCGGATCCGGGCTGGGTGACGGGCACCTCCTACGGCATCATTGCCCCTCTCACCCGTGGAGTAACCAGCATTGTGGATGAAGCTGAGTTTGATGTGGAGCGCTGGTATCAGATCCTGGCCAACCAGAAAGTGACCGTCTGGTATACCGCCCCCACCGCCATTCGCCGTCTGATGCGAGCCAATCTGGAGCCTCGGGAGACCTATGACCTGAATGCCTTACGGCTGATCCATAGTGTGGGCGAACCCCTCAACCCCGAAGCCGTGGTCTGGGGTCAGGAAAAGCTTGGTCTACCCATCCATGACAACTGGTGGCAGACGGAGACGGGCGGGATCATGATCGCCAACTATGCCACGATGCCCATCCGTCCAGGATCCATGGGTCGGCCTGTGCCTGGAATTGAAGCGGCGATTATCCGCAAGCACGAGGATGGCACGGTGGAAGAGATCAGTAAACCCGGTGTGGATGGTCATCTGGCCTTGCGTCCGGGCTGGCCTTCCATGACCCGTGGCTATCTGCATGATGAAGCCCGCTACCAAAAGTGCTTTGTGGGAGGCTGGTATATTTCCGGTGACCTGGCCATGCGGGATGAAGATGGCTACTTCTGGTTTGTGGGTCGAGAGGACGACATCATTAAAACCTCTGGCCACATGGTGGGCCCCTTTGAAGTGGAAAGCGCTTTGATGGAGCATCCCGCAGTGGCAGAAGCGGGCGTGATCGGCAAACCCAATCCCATGATTGGGGAACTGGTAAAGGCGTTTGTGTCCCTCAAACCGGGTTTTGAAGAAAGTGAGTCCCTGCGGCGAGAGCTGCTCGGCTTTGCGCGGCAGAAGTTGGGGGTGGCGGTGGCCCCCAAAGAAATCGCCTTTCAGGATAATCTGCCGAAAACCCGCAGTGGCAAGATCATGCGCCGCCTATTGAAAGCCCGTGAACTGGGCTTACCTGAGGGAGATCTGTCCACCTTGGAGACCGCGTCATGAAGACACCGATTCAGGATCCCCAAACGATCACGGCAGGGGAGCGGGAGCATGCCCACCAGTTGCTGTACGAGATGCTCCGGATCCGGCAGTTTGAAGACAAATGTGCCCAGCTCTATAGCGCTATGAAGATCCGTGGCTTCCTGCATCTCTACAACGGTGAGGAGGCGGTGGCGGTGGGGGTGATGCAGGCGCTGCAACCCGAGGATGCTGTGGTGGCCACCTACCGGGAGCACGGTCAGGCCCTGGCCCGGGGCATTCCCATGACCACCGTGATGGCCGAGATGTACGGCAAACAGGAGGGGTGTTGCCGCGGACGCGGGGGATCGATGCACCTTTTTGATCGGGCCACCCGCTTTTACGGCGGCAATGCCATTGTTGGGGGAGGGCTGCCGCTGGCTCTGGGGCTGGCCTTAGCGGATAAAAAAATGGATCGGCCTCAGGTGACCTGCTGTTTCTTTGGGGATGGAGCAGCTGCCGAAGGGGAGTTTCATGAGTCCATGAACTTGGCGGTGCTCTGGCAGGTGCCCGTTCTGTTCGTCTGTGAAAATAACCAGTACGCCATGGGCACTGCGCTGCGGTATTCCCACTCTGTTCCCGATCTGGCGGCTCGAGCCCGCAGTTATGGCATGGAAAGTACCTCTGTGGATGGCATGGATGTGCTGGCGGTGGAAGCAGCAACCCAGCAGGCGGTGGCGGTGGTGCGCAAAGCCAGACGACCCTATTTTTTGGAATGTTTAACCTACCGCTTCCGGGCTCACTCTATGTTTGATCCGGAACTCTATCGGGAAAAAGCAGAAGTCGAGGAGTGGAAACAGCGCTGTCCGATTCAGGGGTTGATCCAACGGCTGCAGGCGGAGAGTCTGATCACGGAGGCCGAAGTGGAGGTGATGCGGAACCGAGTGGCGGCGGAAGTTGAGGCGGCGGTGGCCTTTGCCGAAGCAGGCACCTGGGAGCCAGAGGCCGATCTGACCCGGTTTGTCTACTCCGAACAGACATCCTAGGAGGCTGACATGGAAGCACAAGCAATTGCCCATCCCCCGACCACCTATCGGGAAGCCGTCCGGGCCGCGATCCGTGAGGCACTGGAACGGGATGAACGGGTCTTTCTGATGGGGGAGGATGTGGGTCGCTACGGGGGATGTTTTGGGGTCAGTAAAGGGTTATTGCAGGAGTTTGGCCCGGATCGGATCATGGATACTCCCCTCTCGGAATCCGGCTTCACGGGGGCCGGGATCGGGGCGGCACTGGGGGGGATGCGACCGATTGTGGAAGTGATGACGGTGAATTTTAGTCTGCTGGCGGCGGATATGATCCTGAACACGGCAGCCACCTTTCTGCACATGTCCGGCGGGCAGTTTAATATCCCGGTGGTGATCCGGATGGCCACGGGTGGGGGAAAGCAGCTGGCGGCGCAACACTCCCACAGTTTGGAGGGATGGTACGCGCACATTCCGGGGATCAAAGTCCTGACCCCTGCGGTCTTGGACGATGCGCGAGGGATGCTCTGGACGGCTTTAGAGGATCCGGATCCGGTCCTAATTTTTGAAAATTCTCTCCTTTACAACATGGAAGGAACCCTGGCCGGGGATGGGGGTGCCGTGGACATCAGCCATGCCCAGGTGCGGCGAAAGGGTCGGGATGTGACGATCATCAGTTATAGCGCCAGTCTCTTCAAAGCTCTGGAGGCAGCGGGGACCCTGGCGGAGGACGGCATTGAAGCGGAGGTGATCGACCTGCGTACTCTCCGCCCTCTGGATGATGCCACCTATCTGCAATCCATCGCCAAAACCCACCGCGCTGTGATTGTGGATGAGGGCTGGCGCAGTGGCAGCATCTCGGCAGAGATCAGTGCCCGCATTATGGAGCAGGTTTTCTATGAACTGGATCGGCCCGTGGAGCGGATCTGTTCGGCGGAGGTTCCCCTGCCCTATGCCCAACATCTGGAGCAGGCAGCTTTGCCGCAGCCCGAGACCATTGTCAACACGGTAAGGAGGATGGTGGCCTGACATGGCTGAATTTCGCATGCCCAGTTTAGGGGCGGATATGAGAGCGGGCACGCTGGTGGAGTGGAAAGTGAAGCCCGGCGATGCGGTGAAGAGTGGTGACATCATTGCCGATGTGGAGACGGACAAAGGGATCATGGAGATCGAGGTCTTCGAAGATGGCATTGTTTCGGAACTGCTGATTGAACCCTCGACAAAGGTACCGGTGGGAACGGCGATGGCCATGATCCAAACTGAGTCACCTGCAGAGGCTACCGTCAGTCCTGCCACTCCACCGGTCCCTGTGACCCCCACTCCCAGGGCTCCGGAATCTTCTTCTCCCCCACCCGAACCTGTCCCCAGTTCGCGTCTGCGGATCTCTCCCTTTGCCCGTAAATTGGCCGCTGAGCTGGGGGTGGATCTACAACAGATCCGTGGAACAGGGCCAGAGGGAGCCATTCAACAGAAAGATATTGAGCAGGCGGCTGCACGGATACAGGCCCCTAGTCCAGGGGTGGTCAAGCGAGATGGGATCCAGCCCAAACCTCCAACTCCAACGGCAGGAGCTCCGCCCACCGACTTTCAAGCAGGGATGCGGCGAGCGATCGCGGCAGCGATGTCACGGGCAAACCAGGAAATTCCCCACTACTATCTGGAAACGGAGATCGACATGAGCTCGGCCCTGCAATGGCTGGAGGCAGAGAACCAGAAACGATCGATGAAGGATCGGATGCTGCCGGTTGTGCTCCTGATCAAGGCGGTGGCTCTGGCCCTGGTGGATGTTCCGGAGCTGAATGGCTACTGGATCAATGACCAGTTACAGGTACAGGAATCGATTCACATTGGCTTTGCCATCTCTCTGCGACAGGGGGGACTGGTGACCCCCGCCCTCCACCATGCCGATCTCAAAAGTCTGGATGAGTTGATGGTGGCGATGCGGGATCTGATTACCCGTACCCGTGCGGGGCGACTGCGCAGTTCTGAGCTGTCGGATGCCACCCTGACCCTCACCAGCCTGGGGGATATGGGAGTGGAAAAGGTGTATGGCGTGATCTATCCGCCACAGGTGGCACTGGTGGGCTTTGGCAAGATTGCTCCACGTCCCTGGGTAGAGCAGGGAATGATCGGTATCCGCCCTGGGGTTACCGCAACCCTGGCGGGGGATCATCGCGCCAGTGATGGCATGGTGGGGGCACGCTTCCTGCAGTCCCTCAAGGGCCATTTGCAGCAGGTGGATAAGTTTTAACTTCTGATCCTGAACTTCTGATCCTGATTCAACTTTGTTCTATGGCAACCCGTACCGCTGAAATCCAACAAACGATCTTTGATCTTCTGGGCTCCATTGCTCCGGAAGCCGATCTCTCAACCCTGCCGCAAGATGTGGATGTGCGTAAAGCCCTGGATATTGACTCGTTTGACTTCCTCAACGTCATGATTGGGCTGAACGATGCCTTTGGGGTGGAGATCCCAGAAACCGACTACAACAAACTGGTGACCCTGAGGGATATGACCACCTACATTGAAGCTCACGCCCCCTAGCCTGAGGGGTTCAATTCCTCAATCCGGGTTGGCCACACCTGAGGCACCTGAATTCTCAACCATAGAACTCTATGCAAATCCGTGATTTCGATCCCCAATTAACTCGTCCGGAGCCTACTGCGACTGAGGATCCAGGTTTTCAACAGCTGGATGTTGCCATCAAGCGATATCAGTATCAGCAGGATGCCCTCATTGAAATCTTACATGTGGCTCAAGCTCATTATGGCTATCTGAGCGATGATCTGTTGCGATATGTGGCCAGGTGTTTGAAGCTTCCCCCCAGTCATGTTTATGGTGTAGCCACCTTTTATCATCTTTTTTCTCTTCAGCCCAGAGGGCAGCACAGCTGCGTTGTCTGCAATGGCACGGCCTGTTATGTGCAGGGGGCGGTGGCACTGATGACGGCTCTGGAACGTTATACCCAGACTTCAATGGGCCAGACCACACCAAATGGACAGCTTTCTCTGGGAACCGCTCGCTGTCTGGGGGCCTGTGGCAGTGCTCCAGTTGTGGTCGTGGATCAGCAGATGATCGGGCATCAAACCCCTGAGACCGTGATCACCTCAGTCAAGGAGTATGTCCCCCATGGATCACACTGAACTTCTGGCCATTGCCGCACAAGAGCGACAGTTACAACCGCAGATCCAAATCCGTTGCTGTACGGCGGTTGGCTGTACCGCAGAACATGCCCTCACCGTCAAAGCCCGGCTGGAGGAGAGGGTCACAGCGGCCCATTTAGACTCAACAGTGAAGGTCTGCAATGTGGGTTGTCTGGGTCTCTGCAGTCAGGCTCCCCTAGTGCAAGTCGATCCGCTCGGTCTTCTCTATCAACGGGTGCGCCCGGATCAGGCTGCCTCGATTGTGGATGCGCTGGAAGGGGGAACGGCTACTGCCGCCCAGGCCGATCTCACCCACCCCTTTTTCACCCGCCAGCTGCGCATTGTCCTGGAGAATGTGGGTCGTATTGATCCAGAACGGATTGAAGAGTATATTGCCGCGGATGGCTATCAGGCCCTCTATCATGTGCTCCGCAATCTCAGTCCAGAAGAGGTGGTGGATCAGGTTACGCGCAGTGGTTTGCGGGGGCGAGGGGGGGCGGGCTATCCCACGGGTTTAAAGTGGGCCACGGTGGCCAAGATGCCTGCCGGTCAAAAGTATGTGATCTGCAATGCGGATGAGGGAGACCCTGGAGCTTTCATGGATCGCAGTGTCCTGGAAAGTGATCCCCACCGCGTATTGGAAGGGATGGCGATTGCCGCCTATGCCGTGGGGGCCAATCAGGGGTTCATCTATGTGCGGGGAGAATATCCTGTCGTGATTCAGCGTCTGCAAACCGCCATTCAGCAGGCCCGTCGCTATGCATTGCTGGGGACTCAGATCTTTGATTCTCCTTTTGACTTTCGGGTAGATCTGCGAATTGGGGCCGGAGCCTATGTCTGTGGCGAAGAAACGGCCTTGATTGCCTCCATTGAAGGCAAACGGGGGGTTCCCCGGCCTCGGCCTCCCTATCCTGCCGAGTCAGGACTCTGGGGAGCACCGACCCTGATCAACAATGTGGAAACCCTGGCCAATATTCCCCCAATTCTGCGTCATGGGGGCGAATGGTATGCCCGGATCGGAACGGAGACCAGCAAGGGTACCAAGGTGTTTTCGCTCACGGGCAAGGTGTCCCATGCGGGCCTGATCGAGGTGCCTCTGGGAACTCCCCTGCGTCAGATTGTGGAAGAGATGGGGGGTGGGGTCCCGAATGGCGGGCAGGTGAAGGCGGTGCAAACGGGAGGGCCTTCGGGAGGCTGTATTCCCGCTGCTGCCTTTGATACTCCTGTGGATTACGAATCTCTGCGAGCCCTGGGATCCACGATGGGATCAGGGGGGATGATCGTTCTGGATCAGGATACCTCCATGGTGGAACTCGCCAGGTTTTTCATGGAGTTTTGCATGGATGAGTCCTGCGGTAAGTGTATTCCCTGCCGGGCGGGTACGGTGCAGCTCCACGGCTTACTCACCAGCATTCAGGAGGGACGGGCGTCCCCTGCCGATCTGGAGCAATTAGAAAGTCTCTGTGATCTGGTGAAGCACACCAGTCTCTGTGGTCTGGGTCAGGCTGCTCCCAATCCGGTGCTGAGTACCCTGCGCCATTTTCGCGAAGAATACCTGGCTCGTCTCACCCCTCATGCTTAGGAGATCCCTCTATGGTGGTGCGCACTCTTACCATTGACGGCCAGCTGGTCAGTGCTCGGGCGGATGAGACGATTCTGCAGGCGGCGGAGCAGGCGCATATTTCCATTCCCACCCTCTGTTATCTGGAGGGTCTCTCGGGGGTCGGAGCCTGCCGCCTCTGTCTGGTACAGGTGAAAGACAGCCCCAAGCTTCTACCAGCCTGTGTTACCCAGGTCACAGAAGGGATGGAGGTCTGGACGCACACCGAGTCTCTGCAGCGCTACCGCCGCCAGATCCTGGAACTGTTTTTTGCCGAGGGCAATCATATTTGTGCAGTCTGTGTTTCCAACGGTCACTGTGAGCTGCAGACCCTGGCCATGCAGATGGGGATGGATCATGTCCGCTTTGCCTATCAGTACCCGCAGCGGCAGGTGGATATTTCCCATCCTCGCTTTGGCCTGGATCCCAACCGCTGTATTCTCTGTACCCGCTGTGTGCGTGTTTGCGATGAGGTGGAGGGGGCCCACACCTGGGATGTGGCGGGGCGCGGATCCCGTACCCATGTGATTACAGATCTGCAACAACCGTGGGGGAGTGCCCAGAGCTGTACCAGCTGTGGCAAATGTGTGAATGCCTGTCCAACGGGGGCTCTATTTCACCGTGGATCCACCGTAGGCGAGATGGAACACAACCGTAAGCAACTCAACTTCATCACCACCGCCCGTACCCAGAAACAATGGATCGGTTAGGAGGACACCATGCCCAAAGTGAGACTGGCAACTCTGTGGCTGGAAGGCTGTTCCGGCTGTCACATGTCATTTCTGGATCTGGATGAGTGGCTGCTGGATCTGGCTTTCCAAGTGGAGGTGGTCTACAGTCCGCTGGTGGATGTGAAAGTCTATCCCGATCAGGTGGATGTGGCCCTGATTGAGGGAGGAATTGGCAATCAGGAGCAGTGGGATCTGATCCAGCAGGTGCGGGAGAGAACTCAGCTGCTGGTAGCCTTTGGGGACTGTGCCATCACGGGCAATGTGCCTGCTCTGCGGAATCCTCTCGGATCCGCGCTCCCGGTGTTGCAGCGCTCCTATGTGGATACTGTGGATGAAGGACAAGGGATTCCAACTGCAGAACTGCCGCCGCTCCTGGATCGGGTTCTGCCCGTGCATACGGTAGTGCCAGTGGAGGTGTATCTGCCTGGCTGTCCGCCCCCTGCCGATCGCATCCGGGCGGTGCTGGAGGCTCTACTGTCGGGAGCCCAACCGCAGCTACAGGACGAGCAATTGAAGTTTGGTTGAGGTGGGTGATGTCCAATCCAATCGTGATCGAGCCCGTAACCCGCATTGAGGGGCACGCCAAAATCAGCATCCACCTGGATGAGCATGGCGAGGTCAGGGACGCACATTTTCATGTGACCCAGTTTCGCGGCTTCGAAAAATTCTGTGAGGGGCGCCCCTTCTGGGAAATGCCTGCTATCACCGCTCGCATCTGTGGAATCTGTCCCGTCAGCCATCTACTGGCCTCGGCCAAGGCGGGGGATCAGATCCTGGCGGTCAAAATTCCAGTGGCGGCCATGAAACTGCGGCGGCTGATCAACCTGGCCCAGATGGTGCAGTCTCATGCTCTCAGTTTTTTTCATCTCAGTGCACCTGATCTCTTACTGGGCATGGACAGTGATCCTCAGCAGCGGAATCTTTTCGGTCTGATTGCCGCCGAGCCAGAATTTGCCCGCGGTGGGATCCGTCTGCGCCAGTGGGGACAGGAGATCATCAACCGAGTGGGGGGACGCAAGATCCATCCCTCCTGGGCGGTACCGGGGGGCGTCCGTCAAGCTCTGTCTGCAGTGGATCGGAGCACGCTGCTGGAGGCCATTCCATCGGTGCGGGCCATTGGGGTTGCGGCTCTGGATCGATTTCGCCAGATTCTGGATCAGTTTCAGCAGGAGGCCGCCGTGCTGGGCAATTTTCCCAGTTTGTTCATGAGTCTCGTGGGTTCAGAGGGGGAATGGGAACATTACGAGGGTCATCTGCGCATCATCGACAGTGAGGGAAGCATCCTGGCTGATCGGGAGGATGCCACGGCCTACGCGGATTTGATTGCTGAAGCCGTTGATCCCCAGTCCTATCTCAAATCTCCCTACTATCGCCCACTGGGGTTACCGGATCCGACTAGGCCAGAGCAGATCAAGGGTCTGTACCGCGTGGGTCCCCTGGCACGGCTGAATCTCTGCAGCAGCATGGGATCACCTCTGGCGGATCAGGCCTGGCGAGAGTACCGCCACCGGGGTGGGGCAGGAGGATTGGTCTTCTCGTCCTTCTACTACCACTACGCCCGCCTGGTGGAGATCCTGGCAGCTATCGAACGGATTGAAACCCTGCTGCAGGATCCCGATCTCAGCTCCCCCCATCTGCGGGCTCAGGCAGATGTCAATCAGTTGCAGGGGATTGGTGTGAGTGAGGCACCGCGGGGAACCCTCTTTCATGACTACCAGGTGGATGCCACGGGACTGATTCGTCAGGTGAACCTGATCATTGCCACAGGCCACAACAATCTGGCCATGAACCGAACGATTCAGCAGGTGGCCCGTCACTATATTCACGGTCCTGAGATCCCTGAGGGAATGCTCAACCGCGTGGAAGCGGGGATCCGCGCCTTTGATCCCTGTCTGAGCTGCTCCACCCATGCCGTTGGACAAATGCCCCTGCATCTGCAGTTGTGGGGATCGGACGGAATACTGCTGCATGAGATCTGGCGCGATGAGCGGAGGTCGAGATGACGGTGCTGGTGATTGGCTATGGCAACATGCTGCGCCGCGATGATGGGGTGGGGCCGAGAGTGGCCCAGGCTGTTGCGCAGTGGGACCTACCAGAGGTGCAGACCCTTCCTCTTCCCCAGCTGACCCCCGAATTAACGGAGATGTTGATCCAGGTGGATCAGGTGTATTTCATTGATGCTGATCCTGCCCAGACTTTGCAGGTGTCTATCTGCCCTTTATCTGCAGATGAAGCAGGGGGCAGTAGGATGAGTCCCCATTCCAGTGATCCTCGTTTCCTTTTACACCTGTGTCATGCGCTCTACCGTAGCTGCCCCCAAGCCTGGTGGGTGATGGTGCCAGCCAAGGATTTCCGGGTGGGCACGCAGCTGTCCGCAGTAGCCGAAAGCGGGATGCAGCAGGCTCTGGATCTGTTATTTCCCCGCTTGTCTGCTGCCCCTCTACCCCCTGGAGAACAGCATGCATGAGATCAGTTTGATGCAGACGATTCTGGATACAGCTCAGCAACAGGCGTTAGCCCAGGGTGCCACCCAGATTCACCGTATCCGGCTGCAGGTGGGTGCAATGGCTGGAGTGGTGCCAGAAGCTCTCGAGTTTGCCTTTGCTGTTCTAACTCCCGATTCCATGGCGGTGGGTGGGCAATTGCAAGTGGAGTCCCTTCCAGTGATCTGTTTCTGCAAGGTCTGCGGTCAGGACTTTCAACCCCAGGACTGGATCTACGAGTGTCCCCACTGTCATCAGTTAAGTCGTGATATTCGTCAAGGCCAGGAGCTGATCCTGGCAGGATTGGAGGTTTCTTAAGATGTGCCAGACCTGTGGATGCTCCAGTACCCCTGAGGTGAAAGTGAATGAGATCGTCACGTCTCAGCCGCAAGCGATCCACTCTCTTGAACTGCACCAGAAGGTCCTGGCTCACAACGACCACATCGCCCATCAGAACCGTACTCTGTTTCAGGCTCATGGAATTTTAGTCCTGAATGTACTTTCATCCCCTGGAGCCGGAAAGACCCGTTTACTTGAACGGATGTTCCAGGACGCGACTGAGGGGAAGCATGCCCTGCGTCTGGGTGTGATTGTTGGGGATCTGGCGACGGATCGGGATGCCCAGAGATTGCGGCAGGCGGGATCCTCAACCACGTCGGTGGTGCAGATCACCACGGGAAGTTTGTGCCATCTGGAGGCAGGTATGGTGGCCCAGGCAGTGAAGTCCTTGCCGCTCCAGGATCTGGATGTGGTGATGATTGAAAATGTCGGTAACCTTGTCTGCCCAGCGGGGTTTGATCTAGGGGAAGATCGGCGCGTCGTGTTGCTGTCCGTGACGGAGGGCGAGGATAAGCCCTTCAAATACCCGATGGCCTTCAAGTCTGCAGATGTGATCCTGGTGAGCAAGTGCGACATGGCAGAGGCTGCTGGGTTTCACTGTGCCGAAGCTCTGTCCGCGATCAACAGGGTGGCCCCCCAGGCGCAAGTTTTACAACTCTCCGCTACAACGGGCACAGGCATGGCCGACTGGTACACCTACCTGCAGGATCAACGGCGAGCCCTGCAAAGGACTTGGGAGAGGATGGGTGGATAATCTCTGCGTACTCGAACGACAACGGCTCCGGCTGCAGGTCCAGGGGAAAGTTCAAGGTGTAGGGTTTCGGCCCTTCACTTATCAACTGGCCACCTGTCTCGGTCTAACTGGCTGGGTACAGAACTCTGGTGCCGGGGTGACGATTGAGGTGGAGGGCGATCTGGAGCGGATCCGACAGTTTGAGCAAAGTCTGAAGCAGGATCTTCCCTCTCCAGCTCAGATTCAACAGGTGCAAGCGCTTCCCATCCCGCTTTTGAATTCTCGCCGTTTTGAGATCAGGAGCAGTGCCGCTGGCCCCCGAACCACATTGCTCTTACCCGATCTGGCCTCCTGCTCCGCCTGTCTGCAGGAAATGTTCAACCCGAACGACCGCCGCTATCGCTATCCCTTCATCAACTGTACCCACTGCGGTCCCCGCTTCAGCATTCTTCAGGATCTGCCCTACGATCGCCAACACACATCTATGCGGGAGTTTGTGCTCTGTCCTGATTGTCAGCGGGAGTACGACAATCCGCAGGATCGCCGCTTTCATGCCCAACCCAATGCCTGTCCGGTGTGTGGGCCCCATCTCGAGCTGTGGGATGTCAGGGGGCAGATTATGGCTCAGGGGGAAGATGCTCTCCAGGCTGCCGCAGCGGTGATCCGGCAGGGGCAGATTCTGGCGATCAAGGGACTGGGCGGTTTTCATCTGGTGGTGGATGCTGATCAACCTGAGGCGGTGCAGCGGCTACGGATCTTGAAACAGCGACCTGCCAAACCCTTTGCCCTCATGTTCCCGTCTCTAGAGGCGATTCAGGACTGCTGCGAAGTGAATCAAGAGGAGATCGATCGGCTGCTTTCGCCTGAGTCCCCGATTGTTCTGCTGCGGCGCCGCCAGCAATGCCGTATCCCTGCAGTTGTTGCCCCGGGTCACCCCACACTGGGGATCATGCTCCCCTATACACCGTTACACCATCTCTTGATGCAGGTATTGGGAACTCCAGTGGTGGCTACCAGTGGGAATCTCAGTCGCGAGCCGATCTGTGTGGCGGAAGCGGAGGCACTGCAGCACTTAAACACGATGGCCGATGGATTTCTGATCCACAATCGCCCTATTGTTCGACCACTGGAGGATTCGGTCGTGCGCATCCTCCTGGGGCAGGAGCAGGTGATCCGGCGAGCCCGAGGCTACGCCCCCTACTTTCTTCCCTTTCCTTCTCTACCTGCGGGGATCCTGGCGGTGGGGGGCCATCTGAAAGCCACAATCGCGATTACCCTGGAGAACCAGATCCTGCTCAGTCAGTTTCTGGGGGATCTGGAAACGGTCGCAGCCCTGTCCCTCTTTCAAAAAACAATTCAGGATCTGCAGCACCTTTATCGGCAAACTCCACAAGTGGTGGCTTGTGATCTCCACCCTGCCTACCACTCCACCCAATGTGCTCAGGCTTTGGGGATCCCCCTGATCCCTGTGCAACACCACTATGCCCATGTTTTGAGCTGTATGGCAGAGAATCAGCTGTTAGGAGCGCAGGGCACGGGCACGGCTCTGGGAATTGCCTGGGATGGCAGTGGATATGGACCTGATCAGACCCTCTGGGGAGGGGAGTTTTTACAGATTACGGACACAGGCTTTCAAAGAGTTGCTGCTCTCCGTCCCTTTCCGTTGCCAGGGGGTGAAAGGGCTGTTCAGGAGCCTCGCCGAGCAGCCCTGGGTTTGCTGTATGCGGCATGGGGGGGGGAGATCTGGCTGCGTCAGGATCTCAACCTTCACCAGGGGTTTACGACTCAGGAACTTACGATTTTGCAGACAATGCTAGATCTGGGCTTGAACAGTCCCCTGACCTCCAGTGTGGGGCGGTTCCTGGATGCTGTTGCCTCCCTGCTGGGGATCTGTCAACACAACACCTACGAGGGACAGGCAGCGATGGCGCTGGAATTTCTAGCCGAGCAGGATGATCATGCAGACATTTATCCTTTTTCTCTCCAGAAGGGATCGATATGGATTCTGGACTGGCTGCCGATGCTCACGGCTTTACTGCATGATCTACAGATGCAGGTGTCTATTGCCCAGATGGCCAGCAAGGTCCACCACACTCTAGTCCAGATGATCCTTGGCGTGGCTCAAGAAATAGGGGAGAGCAGGATCATTCTCACAGGAGGATGTTTCCAGAACAGGTATTTGACAGAACTGGCGGTGAAGCAGTTACAACAGGCTGGGTTTCAGCCCTACTGGCATCATCAAGTCCCGCCCAATGATGGAGGGCTGGCCCTGGGGCAGGTGATAGCCGCTGTCAGAGATCTGGCCCAGAAATAATAAACGTGACGATTGGGGTGTTGCTGTTTTGAGATCCTGAATAATTGAAGTAGGTGCCACTTTCCCTTCACTACTTGTTCTGGATTCACCATGTGTCTCGCTGTCCCCGGTCAGATCCTAAACATTAGCGGAGAAGATCCACTTCTGCGCACTGCGAGAGTTAGCTTTGCCGGAGTGATCAGAGAGGTCAGCCTAGCCTGTGTGCCGGAGGCTAAAGTTGACGACTTTGTGATTGTTCATGTGGGTCTGGCTCTGAGTGTTCTCAACCGGGTGGAAGCAGAGTTGACCCTCGCTGGAGAACAAACCCTGCAGGTTTAAACTGAATGGACTGAAGAGGTCAGTATGCAGTATGTGCAGGAATATCGAACCTCTGCTGTGATCCAGCCCTGGCTGACTGCACTGAACCAGATCACCACCCGCCCCTGGACCCTGATGGAAATCTGTGGTGGGCAAACCCATGCCCTACTGAAGTATGGATTGGATCAGTTGTTGCCCCCTCAGATCACGCTGCTGCATGGACCCGGATGTCCGGTGTGTGTCACCCCGGTGGAGGTGATTGATCAGGCAATTGCTCTGACTGCTGAGTCTGAGGTGATCCTCTGTTCGTTCGGGGATATGTTGCGTGTCCCTGGCAGTGAGGCGGATCTGCTGTCCGCACGTGCAAAAGGAGGAAAGGTTGAGATCCTCTATTCCCCCCTGGATGCCTTGCAGTTTGCTCGCTCCCATCCAGACAAGCAAATCGTCTTCTTGGCAGTCGGGTTTGAAACCACGGCCCCTGCCACGGCTCTGGCGGTGTATCAGGCCTATGAGCAGAAAATCTCAAACTTCTCGGTCCTGCTCTCCCATGTACGGGTGCCACCCGCCATGAGGGTGATTCTCTCCGATCCAGCCACCTCTATCCAGGGCTTTCTGGCTGCGGGGCATGTCTGTACCGTGATGGGAATCCAGGAGTATGAACCCATTGCCGAAACCTTTCGGGTCCCGATCGTGGTTACGGGGTTTGAACCGCTGGATCTGGTGCAGGGCATCTATCTCTGTGTGCGCCAGCTGGAGGAGGGGCGTCATGTGGTGGAAAATCAGTACCGTCGCTCGGTGCCGAGTCAGGGTAATCCTGTGGCGCAACAACTTCTGCAACAGGTCTTTCAGGTGGTTCCCCAAACCTGGCGTGGGATGGGCGAAATCCCGGATAGTGGGCTGGAATTGCGGGATCCTTACCGAACCCTGGATGCCAGACAGCGCTTTACCCTGCCCGTGAAGCAGCAGCACCCTGAGGAGTCTTACTGTGGTCAGATCCTGCAGGGGATCCACACCCCCCCAGAATGTCCTGCCTTTGGGACCCGTTGCACACCAGAAAGGCCTTTAGGGGCACCGATGGTCTCCTCTGAGGGAGTCTGTGCCGCCTATTACCGCTACCGGCAACACCCGATGACCCCTGTCTAGAGCTGATCCCCATGAGACCCATACCTTCAGAGTGTCCGATCCCATTCCAGCTCCATGAGCGGATTCAAATGGCCCATGGCGGCGGTGGACGGTTGATGCACCAGTTAATTGAACAGATCTTTCTCCCCGCATTTGGGGATCCGGAAACGATCCTGCTGGATGCTGCGGTGCTGTCGTTACAGGGGAGAAAAATTGCTCTAACTACTGATTCCTACGTCGTGCAACCCCTGGAGTTCCCGGGGGGAAATATTGGATCTCTGGCGGTTTATGGCACTGTCAATGATCTGGCGATGGTGGGTGCCCGCCCTCTATATCTCAGTGCTGGATTCATCCTAGAGGAAGGGCTCCCCGTAACCACGCTCTGGAAAATTGTGACATCGATGCAACAGGCGGCAGGGATAGCTGGGGTCACAATCGTAACCGGAGATACCAAGGTGGTGGAGAAAGGGAAAGGGGATGGTCTGTTTATCAATACCACCGGTATCGGTTTAATTGAGCATTGCAACTCGATTTCTCCCGCCAGTGTTCGGGTGGGGGATCACATCCTGCTCAGTGGAGATCTGGGACGGCATGGAATGGCCATTCTGGCTCAGCGGGAAGGGTTGGGTCTGGAAACCCCTCTGCACAGTGATTCAGCACCCCTGGCGGATCTGATCCTGCATTTGTTGGAGGAGGGAATCGAGATCCACTGCCTGCGGGATCTCACCCGGGGGGGGCTGGCTACGGCTCTGAATGAAATTGCCTCTGCTGCTCAACTGTCTTTTGTCCTGGAGGAAGCCCAGATTCCGGTTGCTCAGGAAGTGCAGGGGATCTGTGAGATCTTGGGTATCGATCCCCTCTATGTCGCCAACGAAGGCCGCTTTGTTGCCTTTGTAGCTGCCAAAGATGTTGATCCTGCCCTGACACTGATGCGTACTCATCCCCAGGGCCAGGGGGCTCAGTGGATTGGATCCGTGACAGTGCCGGAAGTAGGGAGGGTTAGCCTGAAAAATACTTTGGGATCTGCTCGGGTTCTAGACCTGTTGAGTGGGGAACAACTGCCGCGAATTTGCTAGCGGCTTTTGCTGCCAATAAGTAATTTGAATGCAATGATGGCCTCTGATGTAGTCGCAGTAGGATTGAGGTGAAGACTCAGAGATATCTCTGCAGAAAAAGGAGTCCATTATGTACAAACGTATCCTTGCTGCGATTGATCTCTCCGATATGGGTGAAACAATCTTCCAGGCTTCTCTGGATCAGGCTCAAGCTCATCAGGGAAACCTGATGCTGTTGCATGTTCTCTACACCCATGAGGAGGGAACACCTGGCTTCTCTGATGTGATCCTGGCGGGTCACTATCCTGAGCTCAGTGGGAGAAGTGATATTTTTGCCCAGAGATGGAAAGAATTTGAGGAACAAGGACTGGAACGGCTAAAAGAGTTGACTCAGGTAGCTACAGGGGAGGGAGTTGCTACAGAATTTAGCCAGAACCTGGGTCAACCCGGTCCCGTCATTTGCCAGATGGCTAGAAACTGGTCTGCTGATCTGATCGTGATGGGGAGTGAAGTGTCCACTCGCGGGGAATTGCACCCAGGGAATTTCAGTAACTATGTTATGCACCATGCCCCCTGTTCTGTCCTGGTGGTCCATCGAGCTGCTACAGTGAAAGATGCAGAGGCAACTATCTTGACAGAAGCTGCAGTGTAGGAAAAGCTTCGGAAAAGAGCAAGGGCACTTGATCTTCCTGTTTGTTCATCAAAGGCATGCAGTTAGCCCGCAATCAACTTAGCAAACCGTTTTGTCGAGTGTTCTCAGGGCGGAGTAGGCTTGCTTGTTTTTTCTTAATCCTCTTGCTTGGGGGACTCGTTCCTCTCCTCACCCCATTTCCTGTGATGGGGAGAGTTCTTCCTGTCGAGGTTGACTTTTTCTACAGCCAGACCTGTCCCCACTGTGCTGCCCAAAAGCCTTTAATGGAAGCCATCGATCAGTACAATCCCCATGTTCTGGTGCATGCGCATGAGGTGAGCCAGGAGTTTGATCTGTTTCAAGAATTTCTAAGTCGCTATCAGATCCAGTCCACTGCGGTGCCCAGAACTTTTATTGGTGCTGTCAATTTTATTGGCTATAGCTCTACAGATGGGCCACTCGAATATAATCCGGTCTATGCTGGCTACATCGGTTATCGCAACCAAATTATTGCTGCGATTGAGGAGGCTGCAGGATCCCCCATTCAACTGTCTGCGGCTGCAAGTTCGGAAGGAGTAGCAACCTCCACGCAAGATCCTGACAAAGTTCCATGGTTAATTCTCTTCTTCCCTGTCCTGTATAGCTTGACTTACCTCTTGCTGAGGAAAAAACTGCAGGGATCCCCATATGAATATCGAACGTACTGGACCGGAGGATTAGTTGGGGTTAGTGTTGCTTCACTGTTTGCATTTATTTTCCTGATGCCAGAGAGCTCGATTCGCCTGTTTGCCAGCAGTCTTCCCTTTCCTTTGTTTGTAACGACTGTTGCGGCTGCTGATGGTTTTAATCCCTGTGCCTTTACAGTTCTGGTGATTCTGCTATCACTTTTAACCTATACCCGTAGCCGTAGAGACATGATGATACTGGGAATGACTTTTATTATTACCTCAGGGTTCATGTACTTTATCTTTATTCTTACCATGATCCTGGTGGGGTCTATTTTTTTTGATGCTTATAAGTCTATTTTTCTGGTTATGCTTGGACTGATCATTACAGCTGCAGGCTTGATTAACATCAAAGATTTCTTTTTCTTTAAGCAGGGAATCTCCCTTTCCCTCTCTCAGGAGGAACAATTACTGGTTTCAAGAAAGGCAGGCCAGATTGTCCGTCAACTTACTTCTTCGCATGGCAACATAACTCATTTTCTGGTTGCTATCTTGAGCACGATCACCCTGGCGGTGATTGTCAATGTGATTGAGTTGGGTTGTACCGCAATCCTCCCCGTGGTTTACATGGCATCCCTTCTGGATCGGTGCTCAGCATCTACCGACTTTGCCTGGCTTTGCTGGAGTGGTTGGACGGGACTTTATGCCCTGATCTATGTTGTGCCGTTGCTGATGATTTTAGCAGGCTTTATTTACACATTTAAGTCTTTCCGTTTGTCGGAAGAACAGGGAAAAACTCTGAAGCTGATCACAGGATTGATCATGTTGATGTTTGGGATCATGATGATCCTGAAGCCAGAATTGTTAATCCTGGGCTAAAGGTCATTGCTCTTGTTTCTGGGATCCCTTCTACAAAAAGAATCATGATTCCAAGTGCAAGGTTTGCCCCCTAGGAAGCACGGTTAGTTACCCCTTCTAATTCAGCATCTGTGAGGTCATAGAGATTTCGCAGCTGTTGTAAACGATCTTCGTCAACCATCCAGAACCCTCGCCCCTGGGCCTCCAGCATCCTGCCGACAATGTTACGAAAGGCCTCCGGGTTCGCCTGTTGCAGTTTCTGGGCCATCTCTTCATCCAAGGCATAGGTGTTCGCTGCCTGATCAAAGACCCAGTTCTCGGTAAAATTCGTCGTGCCCGCCCAGCCCATCAGTGCTGTCATGCGTTGAGAAATCTCGTAAGCTCCTCCGGATCCCTGATCCACCATTGCTTTAGCCCATCTGGGATTTAGTAGCTTGGTGCGATATTCCATCCGCAATACATCCTCCAGCTTTCGGGGTGTAGAATCTTTGGAGAAACTCTCCACCACGCTGGCGGTCACCTGCCGTCCCTGCTGCACTTCCGCTGCCTTTTTCAACCCTCCGGTATTGGCGTAGTACTCTTGAATGTCCGTGAGGCCATACTCCACAGAATCAATTTGCTGGACGATCCGACCTGTCGTGCCGAGCAAAGTATTCAGTACATCAGGACGAGCCTGGCCTTTATCGTGGCGACCATAACTGAAGGTATTGCGCCCCTGCCAAGTGGCTGCCAGTTCTGCACCGCTATCCCAGTTACTCTCTGAGACCCGATCATTAACCAAAGAACCAAAATCTCCGGCAGGATTGGAAAACAAACGAGCGCAAGGATTCTCCACCCCCTGAGACTGGAGTTCAAGAGCATGCTTGCGAATAAAATTCCGCTCTACAGGCTCTTCAGCGGATGCAGCGCGTGCAAACAGATCATCCAGCAGTTCAATGATATTGACAAAGCTATCGCGGAAGATCCCCGAGAGATTGGCCAACACATCAATGCGTGGATGGGTCAGGGTATCTAGAGGCTGTAATTCATAGCGAACAATACGTCCCGTTCCCTCCTTCAGAGGTACAGCACCCACCAGTTCAAGCAGGATCCCCAGTGATTCCCCCTTGGTCTTGATCGTGTCCAATCCCCACAGCATGACTGCAACGGTTTCTGGATAGGCTCCTGTTTCGACCCAATGCTGTTCTATAATCTGCTGGGCAATCCGCTTCCCCCGTTCAAAGGCTGCTGGAGAGGGCATGCGGTAGGGATCAAGAGCATGGATATTCCGTCCCGTTGGCAAGACCCCAGGACCATCACGCAACAGATCACCACCGGGCGCCGCTGGAATATATTCCCCATTCAGACCCCGCAGCAGGTTGCCAATCTCATCAGGAGTTTGCGCCAGCCGATCCCGGATCTCCAATGCCTCCTCCAGGAGTTGAGGGGTCGGCGGTGAGTTGAGGCTATCCAAGCGGGCTGTGAGCGTCGGTCGAGATTCTCCAGCCGCAATCGCGTCTAGAATTGCTTCGGATAATTGCCCCTGGAAGTAGGCCCGGAGATAGCCGGACAGTTGTTGAGGGTTAGGGGCCTGACCAAGAATATGCAGGCCAGAGGAAAAGAGGCGATTCTCTAACTCCTGCAGATAGGTATAGACTTGTTGCAGATAGGCATGGAAAGCCTCGGGCTCGATCTGACTGACGGTTTGCCAGGAAAATTCCAGGTTGCGCTCTCTCAATGCCGTAAGCGGGCAATCGGATTGCAGACCCGTGTCTATAATTTTGGTGCAAATTGCTTCCTTTAAGGCGAAGTTTTTCTCCGGGTCTTCGCGATATTCAGTAATCTGATCCCGCAGATTCACCAGTTCTTTATAGAGACCCGCACGACCATAGGGGGGCACATTATGGGAGATCAAGACCCCATAGCCCCGGCGTTTAGCCAGCATGGACTCCGAGGGATTATTGGCCGCATAAATGTAGAGGTGAGGGATATTCCCCAGCAGAATATCAGGCCAGGAATAGGCGGTATTTCCCAGGGGGGAGCCCGGCAGCCATTCCACCGTTCCATGCATGCCGAAATGAACCACAGCGTCGGCCTGGAATTCCTCCTGCAGCCACTTGTAAAAGGCCACATACTGAGGGTGAGGAGTCAAATCCCGTTCGAACATTAGTCGCATCGGATCTCCGGCCAGCCCCAGGGGAGGTTGCACCCCGATCCAGATATTGCCCAGCTGGACTCCCCCCAGCAGGAAGCGATCCGCCAGGGTGCGAATACCACTTCCGGTTAAAGATTTCCACTGCTTCTTGATCCGCAGTCGCTGAATGGGATTAAGCCAGCGATCCAGGGTTTGGACCTGAACGGTTGTGATCTCAGTATCGGCAAGACCAGAAGCCTGGGGCAGGTAACCTGTATAAGCTTCGTCCGCTTCCCGGACCTGGCGCAGGAGATCATCCCCTGTCTTCGGTAATTTCCCAAGGGAGTAGCCCTGTTGTTGCAGCGCTTGCAACAGTTGCATGAGGGACTCTGGCACATTCAGGAGAGCCGCTGTCCCCGTTGCCCCGTATCCAGGCGGGAATCCATAGAGAACGATCGCAACTTTTCGCTCTGCAGGACATTTGTGGTGCAATTCGATCCACCGTTTCACCCGCCCCGTGAGACGCTGTAGCCGTTCGGGAACCAGATAGATGTCATCCCCGACTAAGCCACCCAGGGGCACAGGCTCAATGGCTCCATCCAGTTCTGGTAAGGCATACAACACCACACTTTGCAGTCCACCGATTCCTTGTCGTGTCCAGGAGTAGATATCCTGGATCAGGAGAGGGGCGGCCACAATGTAGGGCACATTCTTCGCCATCAGGATCTGTCTGGCAACCTCCACCTGACGTCCCGCCTCCATGGACCCCGCAGGTCCCCCCACCAGCGGAAATCCCAGAGTAGAAACGATGGCATCCACCCGCACTGCTTCCGGCTTCAGGGAGGGTAGGGCCACCTGGCCCCGCTGCCGCTGCTGCAGCTCATAGGCCGTTGTCATCCAGTCCCGCACCGCCACATGCCCTTCCACTCCGGTAATGAACAGAGGCAGGGGCACCAGCTCAGCCGCTTCAAAGGCTCGGATCAGTTGAGGAATGTAGGCTTGCTGGGTAACAACATGCTTGCGGTAGAGCAGCAGACCCACCACTGGACGATCCTGTGACCCCGGCACCTGCTGGGAATACCAGTACAAGTACTCCTGGGGTGACTGGAAATATCCGTCATGGTCAGGATGGAATACCCCCAGGTTGGGTGCTTCCACAGGAGGAGGAATCTCTTCAGCCACTGACAGGTTGAGAAAGGTTTTCCCCAGGTATTTGAATAGCGAGGCAACATTCTCAGGGCCTCCCGCATGCCAATAACTGTAAATCGTTAGCCAATGGCGCAGATCCTGAGCCTTGCGACCAGGCACGTACTTCAGCAGTTTGGGGCCCAATTTTAAAAAGCTCAAATACCCCGCCAGTTTGTCCTCTTCGCGGCTGTTGCCAAACTTACTCAGAATAAACTGGATAGGCTTGGGCATGCCTTTCGGTTGATCACTGAGGGCAAAGGTTCCCACCCTGGTCATGGCCATCAGTTCCAGAGCCGACTCAAATACCGCTCGAACCGGAATCCCCTGGATCCGCTCCCGTAACCACATCACCTGATCGTAGTCGAACAGCAAACTGCCAAAAAAGATCTGGGCTCCTGCCAGTGCCCTCTCTACCTGTTCAGGAGTAGTGGTGAGATCCCGACTGCTAAAAATACCAATGTCGAGGTCTGGACAACTCTGCTGAGCAATTGCTGCCGCCTGACGATAGAGCTGGGTGTTAAAAGATTCAAATCCTGCAATCAACACTATATGATGTGCCATTCCCGCCCCCCAGAGAAGAGCTCTACTTTGATCTTACGGGAAGGACGCCTGGAAACCATCTAGCGGACCCTGAAGAAGCGAGATGATAGAAGTAGGGCTGGGGAACCAACATGGTTAAACCATTGCAAACACTCAGGGAACAGCTCACCCTATCTCCCCTCGTCACCCCCCGGATGACATTTCCGTTGGTGGCTGTTGTCAACCAGGATTTGATCAAATTGGGACTGTTGCTGGCAGCGGTGGATCCAGCACTGGGGGGAGTGGCGATTGCCGGACGGCGCGGTACAGCCAAAACGGTACTGGCCAGAGGATTGCATGCCCTTCTGCCCCCGATTGCTGTGGTGAAGGGATCCTGCTGCAATTGCGATCCACGGGATCCGAGCCAGTGGGATGACCGAACACGCACTCTGATGGCTGGCAGGGATGACCTGGATGGAAATGGACTTCCCCCCTCATCCCCTGATATTGAAATCCGACCCACGCCCTTTGTGGAGGTGCCCTTAGGGGTGACGGAGGATCGGTTATTGGGCTCTGTGGACGTGGTGCGCTCCATGGAGCAGGGAAAACCCATTTTTCAGCCTGGATTGCTGGCAGCTGCTCATCGGGGCGTGCTTTATATTGATGAACTTAACCTGCTTGATAACAGCATGAGCAACCTGTTGTTGACGATCCTGTCCGAAGGATGGAATCACATTGAACGGGAAGGCATCAGCTTTGCTCATCCCTGTCAACCCCTGGTGATAGCCACCTACAATCCTGCGGAACGGGAACTCCGATCACAGTTGTTCGATCTCTTTGCCATCGGTCTTTCGGCAGATAGTTCTCTGACAGTTGAACAACGGGGGACAGCGGTAGACCGAGTACTAACCTTCCAGGATTCTCCCTCCCAGTTTCTGGAAATCTACCAGGAGGAGATGGAAGATCTGACGGGGCAGATTGCCCTGGCCAGAGAGTTGTTGCCGCAGGTCACCGTGACCCCATCCCAGATCAAAGAGCTTGTTGCGGCTGCGGAACGCTTCCAGATAGAAGGTCACCGCGGCGAACTCTGCGCTTACCGAATTGCCAGAGCCCACGCTGCCTTGTCGGGCCGCTTAGCTGCCAATGGAGAGGATCTCCAGATTGCAGTGCAGCTGGCGATTATCCCGCGAGCAACCGTTGCCGTGGAACCCGAGCCGCCGCCCTCTATGCCTCCCTCCCAGCCTTTAGAATCTCCTCAACAAGGATCCTCAGAAGAACAGCCTCAGAAGACTCCCCCTCAGGATCGGGAGCTGAATCCAGCTGAGTGGATCATTGCCCCCCAACAGGTGGTGCTGGCAGCAAAACTGCTGAATTTTGGCTTGCTGGGCCATCGTTTTCAAGGCTCAGCGGGGGGTCGCAGTTCCATCTACTCCCAGGATCGGGGACGTTATATCAAGCCCATGTTCCCCCGGGGAGAAGTGAGACGAGTGGCGGTTGATGCCACCTTGCGGGCAGCAGCACCCCATCAGCAGTACCGACATCGTCATCAACAGAAGCAAGGCGTGATCATTCGAGAAGAGGACTTGCGAGTTAAGCGGTTGGCACGCAAAGCTAAGGCACTCATTATTTTTGTCGTGGATGCCTCGGGATCGATGGCGATCAATCGCATGGAAGCTGCTAAGGGGGCGGCGTTACGTTTGCTAGGGGAAGCTTACCGCCATCGTGACCAGATCGCGCTGATTGCCTGCCGTGGTGAACAGGCTGAACTGTTATTACCGCCTACCCGTTCCATTTACACCGCTCGCCGTCGTTTGGAACACCTGCCCTGTGGGGGGGGCACGCCACTGGCGCATGGATTGACGCAGGCTGTGAGAGTGGGCTGTAATGCCAGAAAGAGCAAGGATGTTGGCCAGGTCGTGATTGTCGCCATTACCGATGGTCGCGGAAATATTCCCCTTTCCCGGTCATTAAGACAGACTTCGTCATTTGAAGATCAACCTGATATTCAACAAGAATTGCTGGTGATCGCAGACAAAATCCGTGTCTTGGGGATCCAGGTCCTCGTTATTGATACGGAACGGAAATACATCTCTTCTGGGTTGGCGAAAGAGATCGCTTACCATGCGGGAGGGAATTACTATTACCTACCACGGGCTTCTGATGCAACCATTGCAGTTATGGCGCGCCAGTCTCTTCAATCCATCATTCCCTCTTGATCCTTACTTCGATACCTTGATTCTGGCTTTCAGTAACAGAAATTCGTTGAAATGAAGTTAAATTTTATTGAGAAGGGCCTTTGTATAGTGCTAGGCTGCAATATAGTGATCAATCAGAGGAGTACAATTCGCAGCCGAACGATCATTTAGAGCCTTCTAGGGGGAAGGTTGTATGAACGTTGTTAAGCGAAAAGTTTTATGTTTGCTTTTAGCAGGGGCTCCTATTGCTTGTGATGGCAGCGGTGTTGGAAGTGAGATAATCCAGTGTAACGCTGTGATAAAGCCTTCGATGGCGGTAACGGTGTTATCTCAGACTGGTCTGGTAGCAACAGGTGAGATCATTGAGGTTACACCTTTAAGTGAAATTAATTTTCAGACTCCTGCTAAATATATCGTTTGTGGCTCACCATCGGGAGGGCGTGTCGGATTGCCTGTGGTCGAAGTGGATCGTTGTGAAAATATTCCCATTGGGTCTGAAAAAGCTGGGGTTTTTACGCTGCGATTACTGGCAACCGATGCGGATCCGGTAGAAGTTGAGGTTCCTGCTGATGAGTGTGGTGTCATCACTCAAAAGGTCAATATCACTCAAGGAACTTTCCAGACTGAGGTGCCTTGTGATCGGGGACAAGTCGCCATTTTTTGCTCTGCCGGTTCGGATGTGCCTCAGATTTTGATCCCTTCCAGTCCACCTGGGTGCAATCCAGAATTAGAGCCAACCGCAATTTTTCCTCTGGGGGATATCGACTGTGATCTGATGCCTGATAGTTGTGGTGAGTGTACTCTCTAAAAAGTGAGCGATCATGTTAAATCTGTTGCGAAGTCTCCTTCATTGGGAGTATTCAGAAGGTATTCATATCAAGTTCCTCACAGCTCCCTTTTTGATCATAGGGTCATTGGGATTGGTTGTCTCCTGTGGTGACTCCTCATCCCTTAATCCTGAGCCTCCAATTGTGAAGTTAGAAGTATCCTGCCAGCAATTCACTGCTGATCATGATATTCAAGAAACGATACAGATTCGTGAAGATCAAACGCTGGAGGTTCTCTTATGCTCCAATCCTACAACGGGTTTCCGCTGGTCGGAAAACGCTGAGATCAGCAATCCTGATGTATTGAGACAGGAGTTTCAGACCTTTATTGAGCCAGATCCTTCGGTCATGCCGGGTGAACCTGGTCAGCAACTCTGGCAATTTAAAGCCCTTGATAGAGGGCAGAGTACTCTATTTCTGGGGTATAGCCAACCATTTGGTGAACAGAATGCATGGACATTTACCCTGGATGTAACAGTAAACTAACAAGAGACTGAAGGACTTACCAGATCTTCTTGATCATGACCAAATATCTCCCTTTTCATGAGATGATCCTAATGAATTCACTTTGTTACATTACTCTTCTTTTCAGAGCGAATGATCTAGGATCGAGGTGGGAATCAGTCTTTGATAATTATATCGATCTGAAGGAGGTGATCGGCCATGAGGGACGTTAATTGGCTGATGGTATTTCTGATGATGCTCCTGCTAGTTCCTATCCTATTTGGTCTGGCCTATCTCTGCTGGGATGTCAGCCCTTGGTTAGCTATAGCAGTCTTATTTGTGGGAGTGTCAGCTGACATTATTGGAGGCTTCAAGATCGTAGATCAGCAGTTGAATCAAACATAGCGAAGACGACCTCTTCAGTCTAGCTCTTTGTTTGAATCGTTACTCTTTTTGGAGTTTCCTCTAAATCACTCAAGAATTATCCGAAGGAGGTGTTTTATGACAGCCTCAATGGTGCTTCACTCAGATCTTCATGAACCTGATCATCATGAGCTAAGGCTGAAGGGAGTCACCTTTCATACCGAAAAAGTTTTCAGACACCGCGATAGGGGTGTCCGTGTCGGGCGATCTAAGGAAAGATAACTCTACCTCCCTTAAACCTGCCTACAAAAAAGATTAGAAGGCTATCTCTCGGGGAAATAGTGGCTTAGCTCCTTCAGTTTGTGATGTTCTTGCATCCACTCTCTTGCTTGCTCTTCGGATATCGGATAGATGTTAACCCCAATCATTCCTCCTGGGATCAGGGTCGTATACGGAAAGTGGGATCCATTCTCTTCCGCGAGTAACCAGTCCCCATCTAGGGTTAGGTAAAGGGTTTCGATGTGGGGTGTCTCTTGCTCCCAGGAATACCTTTCCTCAGCAGAAGCAATAGCTTCCAAAGACGATGAGAGGGTGGATAGCCCTCTCTTTTCACTGTTCATGGCGTACCTCCCTTACTGTAAATAAGACAACCCAGGCACTTAGCTAGGATGGAGTTAAGCTAATCTTCATCCCTACTTTTTCAGGATCAAACTCTTCTGAGAACTGAGTCGTTTCATCATAATGTGCTCCCCACATTTCGGCAGAAGTTAAGTTAGCTCCTTCTAAATCAGCCCCCTGTAATTCAGCTCCCCATAAATTAGCCTCTCGCAGATCAGAGAACCTCAGGTCAGAGTATCTTAAGTCAGCAAAACGGAGGTCAGCACCGTGGAGATCAGCCCCAAACAAATCAGCGCCCTGAAAATTGGTGTACCAGAGGTCAGCTTCATGGAGATCAGCCCCATGGAGATCCAGTTCGTGGCAATCGTGCTCTACCAGGCATAACTTGCTCAGGATGTCGGGATGCTGGGCTAGCCAAAAGTTAGGAAATTGATGAGACATACCTTCCCCCTGCAGTTGAAAAAACTGCACTATGATAAGTTGCCGATGAAACAAACACTATCAACTTACGACAGGGCCTCTCTGTTTCGAATAGGCCAAGCTGATTTAAGTCTAGGAAGGATCTCATATCATCAGCAAGCTAATGTTAAGTAAGACATACATGATCCCTGCTTGCTCAATATCCTGTCTGGCTAACCCTGGAGTCAAAATCGATCGATCTCACTTTGATTCGAGATCGTTGCCTGACTCTATGATGAGAGAGTTTCTAAACTATCAGTACGGTTAACCCCCCAGTTTCTTTAGACCGCTTAACTTAAACTAAGGGTATAGGGGTGATCTATACGATTGAGTTTTGGCTTCAATCCTGATGACGGGTAAGCGCCGGGAGTTCACATTGCTTTTCATTATGTTGTGTGAAGGGCTGGGCGTTATCCTTAAGTGTGGTCAGATGCAATTCAGCGAGTAAGCTAGCCACTATTGTCTGTCTTTGAGGAGGGCATATCTATGCGAGGGTTACCTCTTCCTCCGACGACTTTAGCCCCCACGGAAACAGCATTTCTGCTGCCTTTGCGGGACACTGTGCTCCTGCCTGGTATTAGTATCCCCATCGTGGTTAGTCGTCCGCGATCTGTCGCCTCTGCTCAGGCTGCCGTCAATACAGCTGAGAAACATATTGTGATTGGGGCTATTCCACCTCAATCCTTACAACGCCTCGTGCAGGATCGAGAGGCTGAAGTTGGAGGGCTGGAGGATCTCTATCCAGTCGGAACGCTGGCAGTGGTCGAGCGATTGGTACCCCTCCCCCTTGGTCCGATCCAGCTGATTGTGAGGGGATTGGATCGAGTGCAGTTGGCCTGTCTACGTTCCGTTGATCCGAGCTATGGCGTGGATTTTCATCGCCTGTCCCGGTTGACCGTTGAAGATGCAGTGGCAGCAGGAGCAGAAGCCGTGACTCTGAAGGCATTGGCGGATGCCATTAAGTCCCTGTGGCAGGAATCGGCAACCTTGAGCCCCGAGTTTCCCCAGGGTTTGCTCGCTGTTCTAATTGGGGATGAAGACCCCGCTGAACTGGCTTATCAATCAACAGTGATTATGCAACTGGAGGTACCTGAAGCACAGGCAGTGCTGGAAGAACGGGAGCTGGAAGGGTTACTGCGGCGGGTGTTGGTGAATCTGCAAAAAACCGTTGAGCAACAGCGCTTGCGGAGCCAGATACTCGGGGAAACGAAGAAACAAATTGATCAACAACAACGGGAGTTCTTTCTGCGGCAACAACTACGGCAAATTCAGGAGGAGCTGGGAGAGCGGGATCCTGAACGTGAGGAGATTGCAGAGCTCCAGACCCGTTTAACACAGACTGCTTTACCAGAATCGGCTGAGAAGCAAGTCAAGCGAGAATTGGCACGGTTGCAGCGGATCGGTAGCAACTCTGCGGAAGGAGGGGTGATTCGCACCTACCTGGATTGGCTGTTAGAGATGCCCTGGGAGAAAACCGTGGAGGACAACCTGGATCTGCAGAATGCCAGAGCTGTTCTGGATGCTGATCACTATGGTCTGGAAAAAGTGAAAACTCGGATTATTGAGCATCTAGCTACTTTTAAGCTCAAGCGGCAGGCACGACAACAGGCCATTCTACTGGAGTCGCGGCGAGTTCAGGCTGAGCGTTACTCCGTCGGGACTGTAATCTGCTTTGTGGGTCCCCCAGGGGTGGGAAAAACAAGTCTGGGGCGTTCTATTGCCCGTGCTTTGGGTCGTCCCTTTGAACGCATTAGTTTGGGTGGTTTACGGGATGAGGCAGAATTGCGCGGCCACCGACGCACCTACATTGGAGCCATGCCCGGACGGATCATTCAGGCGATTCATTGGGCTGGGGTCAAGAATCCTGTGATCATGCTGGACGAGCTGGATAAGGTTGGGATGGACTATCGAGGTGACCCCGCTTCTGTACTGCTGGAAATCCTGGATCCCCAACAGAACTACTGCTTCCACGACCTGTATCTGGATCTGGACTTTGACTTATCCCAGGTGATTTTTATTGGCACAGCCAATGATCTGTCTAAAGTCCCTGCCCCCTTACTGGATCGGCTGGAGCTGATCGAATTATCGGGGTACTCCGACCTGGAGAAACTCGCGATTGCACAGACCTATCTGCTACCCCGCCAGATCGAAAAAGCAGGGCTACCTCCTGAGAGCCTGCACTTGCCTGAGGTCACCGTACAACAGGTCATTGCGGACTATACCCGTGAGGCCGGTGTGCGTCATCTGGAACAGCAACTGGGTAGCCTTTGCCGCAAGATCGCTGTCCAGTTCGCTGCTGGAGCCACAGCTGCTGTGACGCTGCACCCTGAACAGTTGGAAACTTTGCTGGGTCCCAGACGCTATGAGCGGGATGAACGGCGTCAGATCCCCCAGCCTGGAGTGGCTACTGGTTTGGCCTGGACACTAGCAGGAGGTGAGGTCCTGTTTGTGGAAGCAGCCCTTCTGCCCCAGGGTAAAGAGCTGATCCTGACCGGACAGATGGGGGACGTCATGGAAGAATCGGCTCGCCTAGCACGATCCTATATCTGGGCTCATGCTGAGGCTCTGGGCATTGATCTGAGCCTGCTCAAAGACAATGGTCTCCACCTGCATGTTCCGGCAGGCGCTATTCCCAAAGATGGACCCTCTGCTGGTGTCACGATGCTGACGGCTATCGCCTCACTGCTCCTGCATCAGACTGTGCGCACCGATACTGCGATGACAGGGGAGATCAACCTCAGTGGAGAAGTCTTGCCCATTGGCGGATTGCGGGAAAAGATCCTGGCTGCTCACCGTGCTGGCATCCAACGGATCCTGTTGCCCCAGCAAAATATGAAGGATTTAGTGGATATTCCCACCCATGTCCGCCAGCAACTGGAGTTTATAGGCTGTAACCGAATTGAACAAGTGCTGCTACAGTCGTTGCTCACCTTCTGTCCCACTCGGAATGGGCATAGTCACCTGCAACAACCCATAACTGCCTCAGGGGAACCACCTCAGCGCTCAATCCCACAGGAATGGCCTAGCGGCAATTGTCCAGTTCAGATTCCCAGTCTTGTTCCTTACTGGCGTTGGGTTTGAATCATGTCAGAAACCATTTCCTCAACACCTCCCCTTTCTGGGTTTGAAGAAGTTCCCCACACAGCTGATTGGGCTTATTACGTCTGGGGGCCCGACTATGCCAGCTTGTTTCTGCAAGCCACTCAAGGACTTTATGCTCTCGTGGGAGCAACGTTCGCCCCCCCACTGGGGATCAGCCGCACCATTCGTGTAGGGGGGATAGACTATGAAAGCCTGTTGGTGGCCTGGTTGAATGAAGTCCTCCACGTTCAGGACAGTGAAAACCTGGGATTGACTCAAATCCAGATCACGACCCTGCAGCCTCCGGTTCTGGAAGCAACCGTGAACCTATCCACCGTGCAGCAGTGGAAGAAAGACGTCAAGGCCGTGACTTATCACAACATCGCAATCACTCCTACCTCCACAGGATTGGAAGTGACATTAGTCTTAGACGTTTAGGAGTCCGATCCCCATGATGAGAAAACAGGATTTCAACCGTCTCAGCGATTACATCTGGGAAGTTCCTCTGTCGTTCCATCCCCAGATGACAGTCCCGATCTGGGTCTTTGCCGATGAAGACCTTCTGGAGGACGCTCTGGGAGATCTCTCCCTGCAACAGGCGGTCAATGTGGCCCAATTGCCAGGTTTGGTGGGTCATGTCTCGATTATGCCGGACGTCCATCAAGGGTATGGGATGCCGATCGGTGGCGTCATGGCCTCCCGAGTCCCAGATGGCATCATTTCACCAGGGGCCGTCGGTTATGACATTAACTGCGGCGTCCGGGTCCTTGCTTCAGCACTGGACTATTCCTGGGCTCAACCCTTAATCAAAGATCTGGTGGGCTCATTGTACCGGAACTGTCCCAGTGGCGTTGGCAAAGGTGGCAGTGTGCCCTTATCGTTACCAGATTTAGAAAAAGTGTGCCTGCAGGGATCACGCTGGGCGCTCAAGCATGGGTATGCCACCGAGGATGATCTTGCTCGTACAGAAGAGTTTGGGTGTTTGCAAGGGGCTGATCCCGAGGCCACCAGCCAGCGGGCTCAAATCCGTGGACAGACTCAACTGGGGACTCTGGGGGCTGGGAATCACTTTCTGGAGGTGGATGTGGTAGATCAGGTTTTTGATCCTGAGGCGGCAACCATCATGGGTCTTCACCAAGGGTGCTTAGCGGTCCAGATCCATTGCGGATCGCGCGGGTTTGGGCACCAGATCTGTACCGACTATGTGCATCAATTTCAAGAATTGGTGATCCAGAAAGGGATACTCCTGCCGGATCGGGAATTGGTGTATGCCATTCTCAGTTCTCCGGAAGGGCAAGCCTATTTTGGAGCCATGCAAGCGGCAGCAAATTTTGCCTTTGCCAATCGTCAGGTTCTGGCTTCCCATGCCCGACGCTGCTTCACGGAGATTTTTGGTCCTGAGCCGATCCATGGCCATCTGCGCCAGGTCTATGATATTGCCCATAACATGGCCAAGCTGGAAACCCATGTGATCAATGGCCAATCTCAGGAAGTCTGTGTCCACCGCAAAGGGGCAACTCGAGCCTTTGGACCTGGGTTTGCCGGGTTACCGCCGGAATACCGACCTATCGGTCAGCCTGTGCTTGTCCCAGGCTCCATGGGGACAGAAAGCTGGATTCTATTAGGGACCGCAGCCAATGAGTCCCTATCCTTCGGATCGACCTGTCACGGAGCTGGCCGGGTGATGAGTCGCCATCAAGCCAAGCGCAGCATTCGTGGCAGCCAATTGCGAGATGACCTGCAGCAGCAAGGGGTTTGGGTCCAGGCGGGATCGCTGGCCGGGTTGGCTGAGGAGGCTCCCCAAGCTTACAAAGACGTGAACCGGGTTGTGGAGACTGTCAGCCAGGCTAACCTTGCCCACAAAGTTGCCCGTTTACATCCAGTGGCAGTGGTGAAGGGATGAAAAAAGGATTGAGAATATACATGGAGCCCTTGCAGTGCCTGATTTGAGACATCAAGCTCACCCCAAACTTGCTTTCATTCCTCCCTCATATAACCTGCTATTCACTCAGCTGGTTTACTGGATACTGCCCCTTTTGATGAAAGTCAGAATCCAGCCCTGGCTTCCTGCTGGACTTGAGAATGTCGAGACTCAAAATGCCGAAACATTAGCCCATTTATACTATCAATTTCAGACTGGTAAAACTCGTCTCATTTTGGCGTTTAGGCACGTCGAAGTGGATGATCCTCTATGTGGTCTTTACCTGCTTTCCCGATCGATCCCCCAAGCAGCAAGAAAGCTAGGATTTTCCCTACAACAGCCGATCCATGCCCATTTTATCTATGAAAGAGGCATGCCTCTCTGGGCTGGAGCCTGGTTAGGGTGGATGTTGGCAAAGCTGGGAGGAATTCCTATCCGGCGAGGACGTCAGCCCGATTGGGCAGGGTTAAGAGTTGCACGTGATCTTCTGGTTCATGGTGCATTCCCGTTGGCAGTGGCTCCAGAAGGCGCAACCAATGGGCATGGGGGTATAATCAGTCCTTTGGCTCCTGGGGTTGCCCAGCTAGGATTTTGGTGTGTCAGTGATCTGAGGCGAGAGAATCGTTGTGAGTCTGTGGTGGTGGTCCCGATCGGAATTCAATACCGTTACCTTACTCCTCCCTGGAAGGCTCTAGAAAAATTGTTACATCAGCTGGAGATCGATAGTGGATTGTCTCCGTATCATCTTCCTCCAGAAAGTTACAGCAATCTCCCCTCTTACTACTACCAAAGGCTTCTCACTTTGGGTGACCATCTTCTAGGGACTATGGAGAAGTTTTATCAGCGTTTTTACCATCAGTTACTCCCCCAGGAAAAAGGTTCTCTCTCCTCCGATTTAACTGAGGAACAGAATCTTGCTGCTAGACTTTACCGGTTGTTAGACATTGCTCTGGGTATGGCTGAAAGTTATTTTGCTCTGGAAGCGACCGGCCATGTCAGCGAAAGATGTCGGCGTGTGGAAGAGGCAGCCTGGACTTACATCTATCGAGATGACATTGAGAACTTAAAGCAACTGCCAAAGCTAGAACAAGGTTTAGCAAACTGGGTCGCTGCAGAAGCACAACTTAGAATGCTTCACATGCGTCTTGTGGAGAGTTTCGTAGCTGTCTCGGGGACTTATATCCAGGACCAGCTGACCGGGGAAAGGCTCTGTGAGATCGCTCTGCTGATGTTTGATGTGGTGGCCCGGATCAAAGGGAATCAAATTCCCTCACGACCCCGGTTGGGATGGCGTTCTGCTCGGATCACAGTGGCAGATCCAATTTCGATCAGCGATCGCTGGACGGCCTATGAGAACGACAGACGCGGAGCGATTAAAACCTTGACTCAAGATATTCAAGCAGGGTTGGAAAGGACCATTGGGTAAGCCAAAACTGTCCCTTCACAACGCCTGAACTCCGGTAGGTTCGTCCTTCCCTGATCTGATCTTTGGGATACCTCCTTCAATTTTCCTTGACTTTGCTCACATGCCAGGCAATTTGGGAACCGACTCTTCCAGATTTCTCAAAGACCCAGGACCCCCATTCAAAAGTCTGGGATCCTACACTACAGCGTGGTTTGACGCCAATTAACTGTTCAACTTCATGGGTGGTCAATATCCAGTTAGCAGCTTGAGCTCGTTCCAGAACTTCCATGTACCATAGAGGGTTAGAAGGTTGCAGACGACTCTTGAGAATATTCCCCAGGCGGTGCAGAGCTTTGGTGAGAGCCGAGATCGATCCCTCCCCTTCCTGTTGAAGAGTTGACCTGCTGCTTCCCTCTCCTTCTGCAGTCGATCCAGCTTGGGTGTGGGCCTGCAATTGGGACAATAGGGCTTCCAGTTCCCTTTGCCAGTGCAGGGGATCCTGAGCAGATATCGGCTCTTGAAAGACTCTGGTTGGATTGCTGACAACTGAGGGCGGCGATGTTGATGGGTCAGGATCCGATGATTTGGTTTCTTCAAGCATATGGGAGATTTGTGCGGCCCAGTCATGGAGATAGCTTGCGGTTTTCTGATCCCCCTGCATAGCAGCCTGGGTAGATACCTGTAAGAGAGTTTGGACAAATCCCTCATCCACCAGTGCCTGATTCGCTTTGAGGAGAGATGGCTCAGTACCTTTTGGAGCTTCCATCAGGGCTCGCATCAGCTGTAAATAAGCCTCTGTTCGCTCACTGTCTTGTTGTCGAACTTGATGACTGAGACTGTGGGCCAGTTGGGCCTCCCAATGGCGGAGGAAGCGGGCTGCAGCCTCATGTCCTTCAGCGGTTAAGTTGACAGCAACCTCTTGCATGATTTGTAGGAGTTCTGGAGTGATCAGATCCGCATGCTGGTGTAAGACTGTGGGCTCATCCCCTTTTGGGCAGTGGAGTAAAGCCCGGATTAATTCCAGGTAGGCTTGATAACTCTGCTGATCCATGCCTTTTGCCTCAATGCGTATACTTTCATCTTCTCCTAAAGTCAACTTCCTGTGGCAGGGGTTGGTTGCAGGTTTGGTTCCGAGGCAGCGAGGGGTATGCCCTGATTAGGCGTATCCCTTGAGCAGGGTAGGTTTGCTTGTGGGGCCATCTAGGTGTCACATAGAAAAGCAATGTTTTTTAGGCTTTATTTCCAAAATGTTTGATCAGGCAAAGACAATTTCGCTGGTCATCACAGGGTAAATAGCTTAATTTGTCCGCTATTTTGCTCATAATCAGTAATCCCCTTCCCCCCTCAGCTTCAGTATTAGGGGTGCTTTCTAAGAGTTGAGTTAACTTGCTTTCAAGATCAAACCCTTTCCCCTGATCCCAGATACGAATTTCCACAACATCAGTTAGGATGTTTACCTGTATCTCAACTTGAGTATAAATTGAGTGCCCCTGATGAGCATGGTTAACCACATTGGTAAAGCCCTCCGAGAGCAGAAGCTGACACTGATCGATCGTGATGGTGGGGAGAATATCTGATCCCAATTGCTGAAACCAATCCAGGAGTCGATCCAGTTCCCTCAGTTGAGAACTGAGAATTAAACTGGCGCACCTGCTCATAGGGTGATTCCTTTGGGGAGATGGGTTGGAGAAGCTACGCAAGCCTAGAAGATAGCTGTTGAATCGCTCAAATCACTGCCTGAGCAGAGAAATAGCCTCAGGAGTTTCAGGGATCATGACCGAACGCTATAGAATGGCCCATTCAAGGATGAAGTGCAACATCATCTGACAGGTACTCATAGAATA
>CAYMOX010000036.1:43025-46966 GCA_964392245.1 uncultured bacterium | reverse complement strand
CTCGCTGATATCCGCCGGTTTAGCCCCATGCAGCCAGCCAGGATATGTCCACCTGATCCGTAAACTGTTTATTGTTCCCCTGACCCCAAACTGCCAAATCAATTTTTCTTGATATGATGATAAGCCATAGGTCAAGTGCTGGGTCATTTGAATGGGTACAGATCAGTCCGAACCGACTTCACAGAAGATTCAGGCGGGAGGAAAACTCAACGTCTTTGAGCGTTATCTCACGATCTGGGTGGGGATCTGCATTGGGGTTGGTGTCCTGCTGGGTCGTGGCTTCCCTGGGCTAGCCGCAGTTCTCGATAGCATGAGTGTGTACCAGGTTTCCATTCCCATTGCGGTCTGCCTGTTCTTGATGATGTACCCGATCATGGTCAAGATTGATTTTGGTCAGGCCAAAAGAGCTGCTCAAACCCCCAAACCTGTGGCACTCACCCTAGTGGTGAACTGGTTGATCAAGCCCTTCAGCATGGTGGTCTTTGCTCAGTTTTTTCTGGGGTGGTTATTTCAGCCCCTTCTGGTGGGGACAGAGATCATTCGCGGCACCGAGGTGAGTCTGGCCAATTCTTATATTGCAGGTGCAATTTTATTAGGGATCGCCCCCTGTACTGCCATGGTCTTGATGTGGGGCTATCTATCCTTCAGCAATCAGGGCCACACGCTGGTGATGGTGGCGGTCAACTCTTTCGCCATGCTGTTCCTCTACGCACCCTTGGGCCGATGGTTATTAGCCGCCAATCAACTTAGTGTTCCTTGGCAAACGATTGTCCTCTCAGTCTTGATTTATGTTGGCATTCCCTTGCTGGCTGGCGCGCTCTCACGCGTATGGATCCTGCGAAGCAAAGGCCAAGAGTGGTTTGAGCAGGTGTTTTTGAAATACTTGAGTCCGGTTTCTGTCGTCGCTCTGCTCATCACCCTGGTTTTCCTATTTGCCCTCAAGGGCGACTTAATTGTGGAGAACCCTTTCCACATCCTATTGATCGCCGTGCCCCTCTTGATTCAGACGAACTTTATTTTTCTGATCACGTATGTAACTGCTCAAAAGATGGGATTGGTTTACGAAGATGCTGCTCCTGCCGCCCTGATCGGAGCCAGCAATCACTTTGAGGTGGCCATTGCTACAGCCGTCACATTGTTTGGGTTGAATTCTGGAGCAGCCCTTGCAACTGTTGTTGGGGTGTTGATTGAAGTGCCTGTGATGTTGCTACTCGTAGAAATCTGTAAGAAAACAGCGTATTGGTTTCCTCGTGAGCCGGAAAAAGCGACCTTGCCCGATCCTCGTTGTCTACCGGCCACCCTTGACTAAACCTCATTCACCTGTTCACTTTTCCGTAGGATTTGCCATCAATTCAAACTCAGCATGACTTTCGATCATTCTCCCAGAATTCTCTTTCTCTACGGCTCACTGCGAGATCGATCCTATAGCCGTCTACTGGCTGAGGAAGCCGCTCGGATCATCACAGACTTTGGGGCTGAGGTGAAATTCTTTGATCCTCATGGATTACCGTTACTGGGGGCAGCACCCGATACCCATCCCAAAGTGCAAGAGTTGCGGGAATTATCCATCTGGTCAGAGGGACAGGTATGGTCCAGCCCTGAATTGCACGGCAACATCTCCGGACTGCTGAAAACTCAAATTGACTGGATCCCGCTCAGCATGGGAGCGATCCGCCCAACTCAGGGGAGAACCCTAGCGGTGATGCAGGTTTGCGGGGGATCCCAATCCTTTAATGCTGTCAATACCATGCGGATTCTAGGACGCTGGATGCGGATGTTCACTATCCCGAATCAATCCTCTGTCCCGAAAGCCTATCAAGAGTTTCATGACGATGGCACGATGAAAGAGTCTTCCTATCGGGATCGGGTGGTGGATGTGATGGAAGAACTCTACCGCTTTACCCTGCTGTTACGCGAACGGGTGGATGAACTGACGGATCGATATAGCGAACGCAAAGCTGCTGCAGCGAAGCAAACTGAAGAAACAGCGAGAAAGGCCTTGAGCTGATGACTCTATCTTCACTCTCTGCAAGTCTCTGGTGGATCATTCCCGGTAAGCTAGGGGGAATGCGTAAACCCACACCGGCAGAGATCCCCACCCTTTCCCACCTAGGTATCGATGCTCTTGTCTCAGTGATGGATGATCCTTCGAATTTGGATTTATACCAGCAGGCGCAAATTCCTTACTTATGGTTACCCACCACCGGAGGTCAAGCCCCCACCCATGAGCAGATTGAACAATTTCAGCAGTTTGTGGATGCTCAGCATGCTCAGGCAAAGAGTGTTGTTGTTCACTGTTCCAGCGGTCATCGTCGCACGGGTACATTTCTGGCCGCTTATCTCATTACCAAGGGATCTTCAGCGACAAACGGGATTCAAGCGGTTCAGCACGCCAATCCCCAGGTGGAGCTTCGTGATGCCCAGATTAGTTTTCTGCAAGGGTTAGATCCTCATTTCTTACGCTAGCTTCTGAGGGTCCTTGTGTCCGAATGGGGCGTGAGGGAATTGAACCCCCGTAAGGCAAATTATGAGTTTGCTGCCTAGACCACTCGGCCAACGCCCCAGAGAGGATCCAGCCTTCTAGTCTACTTTAGCGTGGAGAAACCAGGAGACTTGTGTGACAGGATCAACTCCAATTGTCCTTGTTCAGAGCTATAGCGCAGAGGGCAGAGTTCCAGAACGGTAGGCAATAATTTCCGACTGCAGAGCCTCAATCGCAGCTGCATACTGGGGATCTTCCAGGGTGGCTACAGCCTCGCGGTTTTCACTCAGGAGTGCAATATCTTCCTCCGTCATTTCTACCGTGATGTCGGGCGTAATGCCCTTGTGATTGATGTCAGTTCCGTTGGGAGTGCGATAACGGGCAACTGTGACGGCCAGCCCTGATCCATCGGAAAGAGAATGGACTTGCTGGACCAGCCCCTTGCCAAACGTCTGGGTGCCAATGATAGTGGCACGCCCATTATCCTTGAGTGCTCCAGAAAGGATTTCACTGGCACTGGCAGACCCATTATCCACTAGGACAGCCAGAGGTTTGTCAGTCAGGGCCTGATGGTGAGCAGTAATGCGGTCCTGTTCTCCCTGACGGTTGACTGTGGAAACAATCGCCCCTCGATCCAGCCACATGCGTGCGATCTCAGCACTGGAGTAGAGCAGTCCCCCGGGATTCTGGCGCAGATCCAGCACATAGGCATCAACATCCTGCTTTTCCAGCTCCTGGATGGCATCTCGCATTTTGTCAGCTGCATTGGCCGAAAACTGGGTCAGACGAATGTAGCCAATCTTTTGCTGCCCTTCGTTGTGCAGTTCGTGCTTAACCGTTTCCAGTTCAATCTTGTCGCGGCGGATCGGGAAGTCAATGGTTTCTGTCTCATTCCGCAAGATTGTAAGAGTCACCACTGTGCCAGATTCTCCACGGATGAGATTGACCGCAGCATTGACATCCATCCCTTCGGTGGATTTTCCATCAATCGCGATGATCACATCCTTAGACTTGACGCCAACTTTATCCGCCGGGGAATCTTCGATGGGTGAGACCACTATCAGTCGATCCGTTTCCTGGTCCATCCCGAGGGTAATGCCAACGCCAGTGAGTTCCCCGGAGGTGTCAATTTGCATGGAGGCGTACTGATCGGGATCCAGGAAACGAGTGTAGGGATCATCCAGTTCTTCCAAAGCCTCACGGATGGCATCATAGGCTGCTTCTGAGGTGTCGTACTCCTGGGCGAGTAGATCTCTGCGCCTTTCTTCCCAATCAATCCTGTTAAAGTCAGCGTCCACATACTCCCGGTTGACAATTTGCCAGACCTCATCAACCACCTCTTTCGGAGCACTGCGAAAGCCGGCCCACCCTGGTAGTGATAACTGTACACCGACAAGGGTGACTGCTGTTACGACGGCAGTTGTGGTACTGACAAGAAAACCGCGCTTTTTCATTGTGA
>CAYMOX010000036.1:0-42925 GCA_964392245.1 uncultured bacterium | reverse complement strand
GCTGTTACGACGGCAGTTGTGGTACTGACAAGAAAACCGCGCTTTTTCATTGTGAAGTCTTCTCCTGCGAGAGGGTAAGCAGAGCAGTTGTTGTTGGGAGGAACGCCAGGTCTTTAAAAGAGCCCGGACAGAAGGAGCGCCACGATAAGCTTAGTATTCTTGTGGTAGCATATATCATCCTGGAAAAGCTGTCTCTTGATGCGCTAGGGACGGGTCTTTTTTATTTTTTCAGGTGTTCTGCGGTTTTGCTCAGAATTTATGGTTTCCTCACTAAGTGCCTCCACGGCTTCACTGGAATCGACGATTGCTGATCTCCAACCCAGGGTTCAGGCCAGTCGGCGGGCTGCTCAACAACTGCTAGATCTTTCCCCGGCTGAGCGGCAGGAGGCCCTCTCCAACATTGCTGCAGCTTTGGAAGCGGCCAAGGACGAGATCCTCAGTGCAAATCAGCAGGATCTGGAGCTGGCTCGCGAGCTGCTCAAATCTGAAGAGCTTTCCGAGTCGGCCTTTGCCCGCTTAAAGCTGGATAGCAATAAGATTCAGGCCATGGCCGCAGGTGTGCGTAGCGTTGCTTCTCTCCCTGAACTGGTCGGTACATCCGCCTGGAGACGGGAGCTGGATCAGGGACTTGTTCTGGAGCGCGTAACCTGCCCTTTGGGAGTCATTGCCGTTATTTTTGAATCGCGACCTGATGCGGTTACTCAAATTACCTCTCTAGCCATTAAGACGGCAAACAGCGTCATTCTTAAAGGGGGATCCGAAGCACGGCATTCCTGTCAGGCCATCACGCGAGTGATCCACTCAGCCCTGCAACGCATTCCCACCTTCCCCCCAGCCGCCGTACAGCTTTTGACTCAACGGCAGGAAACCCACGCCCTGCTGAGCATGGATAAAGATATTGATCTGATCATCCCGCGTGGATCTCAACCGTTTGTGCGGTTCATCCAGACCCACACCCAGATTCCGGTTCTGGGCCACGCCGATGGAATTTGTCATCTTTATGTTGATGCCGCTGCCGAGCTGGATATGGCGGTTGCCCTGGCAGTGGATGCCAAGGTTCAATATCCAGCGGCCTGCAATGCGATCGAAACCCTGCTGGTGCATCAAGCCATTGCCCCCAGATTTTTACCTGCTGCTACCACTGCTCTGCGCAATCATGGCGTGGAACTGCGGGGCTGCGATCTGACCCGGCAATGGGTGGACATGACTGCCGCCACGGCAGCAGATTGGGGCCTGGAGTACGGTGATCTGATTTTGTCGATCCGAGTTGTTAAGTCTCTTGAGGAGGCTTTAGCGCATATCCAGACTTACGGTTCCCGGCATACCGAAGCGATCGTGACTCAGGATCAGCACGTTGCCAATCGATTTCTGCAGCAAGTGGATGCCGCAGGCGTTTTTCACAATGCGTCGACCCGTTTTGCCGATGGGTTTCGCTATGGATTTGGTGCAGAGGTAGGTATTAGTACTCAAAAGCTGCCACCTCGCGGTCCCGTGGGTATTGAAGGGCTGGTGACCTACAGCTATCACCTGCATGGGCAGGGACAGGTGGTTGCCGACTACACCGGCTCCCAGGCGCGCCCTTTCACTCATCGGGAGCTAGAATAGGATAGATATTGTCTTAAGTCTTGCCAGTGATCGAAATGCAACAGTTATAATGTAAAGCTTGTCTTTTTCCGGCTAGATGTTTTAATGATGGGGGGTGTACCTATCAACACCTAGTCATGTTGGGTGCCCTGGGGCAAGCACTGGTTCGGAATTGTATGGCCTGGCATTGGATCAATGTTTGGGAAATGCGGCAGCCACGAGATACAACTCTCAGCAGAGTTTTCTTAAGAAATCATTTATGATCAATATGAGTGATTGCTGTAACTGGAAGACTGAAGATTTGTTCAGTTCAGAAGCCGGGTTTTGCGTCTTGCCGAACACCAATACAGGTTACGGATTTGCAGAGTGGGCTATTGTTGCTCGTTGATTACCCCCCCCTTAGTTAGGAGCTCCTATGACTGTGCGTCTCTATGTTGGCAATTTACCTGAAGAGGTTGATCGGCAGGCATTAGAAGACTTATTTACCTCAGCTGGTGAAATTGTCTCAACAAAGGTGATTCGAGATCGGAAGACAGGAAAATGTCGTGGTTTTGGCTTCTTGACCGTCAAGACACCAGAATTGGCCGATCAGTATATCGAGAAGTTTAATGGTCATCCCTTTGGGGATAGTTCCCTGAAGATTGAGCTGGCTCAACCTCGCGCTAAGACTGAAGCTGGTCCAGGGGGAGAAGGGCCTGTAGTCAAAGAGCAACCTCAGCGTTCTGACGCTGCTGCGGTGAGCGCAGGTGCTGGAAAGAAGCGGAATCGTGGTCGGACTCAGTCCAGTCAAGGGCAAAGCGCGTCTTCCTCGCCCGCACCCACCGGACCCGATCCTCGCTGGGCGAGCGATCTGCAACGCATCAAGGAGCAACTGCAGGCTGCCAATCTCTAGCCACTGAGCCTTTGCATTTGCAGTGCCGCAGGTTCTGAAGAAGCGGTCAGGCATCTGTTATGCTGTTTGGGGTTGCTTGCAGGGGGGAATGATGGCAGCTTTACAGAAAGATATTTTTGATGGGTGCCAGAAGTGGGGACAAGGGATTTTGATCGTCCTTTTTCTGTCCGCCCTTCTGCTTCTGGAGGGATGCAATCCACGTCAGCTCCTATCACAGCCTCCTGCAGATTTTGAGGCCCAGGTCCTGCAAGTCATCCGAGACAATCCTGAAGTACTGGTGGAATCCGTTCAGAATTACCAGAGGCAACAGCAACAGCAACAGGAAGACCAGCAACAGCAGGCAGTCTCTCAGCTTGGTCAGCAGTTGCGCACCAACCCCGACCCGATCATCGGCAATTCGCCGCAACGGGGATCCCAGGACAGACGCTTGGTCCTGCTTGAATTTTCAGATTTTCAATGTCCTTTCTGTGCCCGCGCCCACACCACGGTGCAGCGGTTTATGGATGCTTATGGTCAGGATGTCACACTTGTCTATAAGCATCTTCCCCTCTCCTCTATTCATCCCCAGGCCCTACCAGCCGCAAAGGCCGCCTGGGCTGCCTACCAGCAGGGTAAGTTCTGGGAGTTTTACGACGCGCTCTTCACCAACCAGAAGCGTTTGGGCGATGAGCTTTATTTGGAGATCGCTGAAAAATTACAGCTGGACATCAGCCAATTTAATCGTGATCGCAACAGCCGCGCTGCTGATGCTGCCATCGCTGCTGACCTCCAGCTGGCAGAGCAATTAGGTCTGGGGGGAACGCCCTTCTTCTTGCTCAATGACATTCCCATCTCTGGAGCCCGTCCCCTGCAGGACTTCGAAAATGCTCTGATCGAGGCTAAGCGCAAATTGAATTAGGCCACAGCCACAGTGAAGACCTGATCCTCTGAGGGGATGAGTGTATACCTGCCCTGTCTGCAAAGACTCCTTTCTGTTTGCAGCCGATCCCTGTCCCACCTGTGCCGCTCGTCAGCAAAAGCAGGAACGGCGTCTACGAGCTCGTGAACGTCGTGCTTCCTACGATCCTGTGGGTCAAATTGCCGCTGAGCAGTTCTGGCAACTCCTGCGCTGGTATCCCCGCTGTCCCTGCTGTGGTCGTGCCTGGGAGCAGATCCAGTTCGGCATCCATCAGGATCACATGATTCCCATCAGCCGCGGTGGCATCAATACGGTCGCCAACCTGCAGCCCCTTTGTCAGGACTGTAATCTCTGGAAATCAGATCATCTGATCGCATTTGACCCCCAACGGCCCGGCTATGCCACCGCCCTGCCTTCACGCTTGCACGCTATCTTTCAGCAGGATCCACGCTGGCAGGCGCCGAAGCATGTTTCTGGGGAGGATCAACTTGCGCTTTTTTCCCTCACAACTCCCGCCTTTTCTGAACCCCGCTATCCCCAGGCCACACCGTTGCAACTGGAGCAGTCCACGATTCAACTCACCTGGGCTGCCATCACCGTTGCGGGTGTTAGCTCTTAATCTCTAGCGACAATCTCTCCGGTCAGACCCAGCTGCGAGAGGGACCGCAGCGCCTCCTCAGCATTGCGACGTTGCCGATAGGTACCCACCTGAATCACCGACTGATCCTGCCCTGCTTTCAAGAAGGCATCAGGAGCAAAGGACTGGATTTGAGTTAGCTGAGGCTCCCCTTGCGCAGCAGGGGTGATCACGATGTAAACCGAGTTTGGGGTGGCAGGAGCAGGATTAGACGTATTGTCAGTTGAGGTTGGCTCAGGGTTGGGAGCTGGAGGCGGAGGAGCTGCCGCTGGCGAAGGTTGTTCTCCTAAAACAGGTTTGGCTCGGCTCAGATCTGCGGGAAAGAGCCCAGCTTCAAATCCTTGATTGGCAAGGCGCTGGATCTGGGGCTGAGCAGATTCTGGATTGGCAAATCCTCCCACTCGAACCACACGTAGATTGTCATAGACTAGCGGAATGGCATCAGGCACCAGTTGCCGGATTGCATTGAGTTTTTCACCGGTTGGATCAGCTACCAGCAGCCAAAACGCTTCCCCTTCTGGAGAGGTAGAACTGCTGTCTGCAGAGTCTGGTGAGGAGACCGATGCTGCTGGTGTGGAGTTGCGAAAGCTGGGATTGGGCACGGCTAGAGATTGCCATCCCTGGGAGCTCAACCAATTGGATTGCGCCTCAGCCTGACTTAATTGAGAGAAACTTCCTGTTTGTAATGCGGGCTGCTGTTGGTAGGTAGTGGTCGCGGCGTTAGGAAAGAAGCGGCGAACCTGAGCGGGGAGTTCCGGATCGTTGGAGGGATTCAGAACCAGCACCACATAAGGTCGATTCAGGTTGACAAGATTTTCAGAGTCCGGAGGTGAGGCAGGGACAGGGGTCGACACTGGAGGTGAGGTGGGAGACTCTGGAGAGGGTTCTGGCGAAGATGGGGTGGAATCCTCCGCATCAGTGGATTGCTCCACCACGACCACCTGAAGACCCAGTTGTTCTAATCTGGCTTTGCGGTCCTGGGCATGGGTGCGGTTGATAAAAGTCCCCCCCAAGATGTACGGGCCTTGTGATCCCACATCCAAGTAAGCATCCGGCACCACCGTTCGGACCTGATCCAGAGATTCAGGTGTTTCAGACTCCACCCAGACTTGATAAATTGGCAAAGTCAACCCTGGCCGTCCTAGGAGCAGCCAGGCTACAACCACTGTCCACCTAATTGAGGCTCGTGACTGAACCACCTTCAACGACTCACTTGTCAGCAATGGAGAGAAGACCCCACCAGTATCCTACTGAATTCTGCTCAGCAATGCCCGTTCCTCTTTGGGTTACAAACCGATCACCTGAGTTCATTCTCAGCTTCCGTGGGAACGCTAAAATGCATAAGGTCTCGTTAAATGAGCCCGAAACACTGTATCCTTAATCCACCCTACCTGTTCCCCCAGCATGTACACCAGCATCTCTGAGTTTGATCGTTTAATTCAGTTCCTGCCTGTGGAAATTCGTCCTGAGGTGCAGATTGAGATTGGCACACCGGATCAGTCACGGGTTATTCAATCATTGTGGCGTTTTCCCTGGCAAAAGTATTCTCGCTTTGCCATCGATATTTCCCGCTGGCAACGCCTGAGCGCTGATCAGCAAAAACTGATGTTTCTACGAGAAGCCGTCATGGCCACCGAACTGGCGCTTGGGGACAACTGGTCAGCCCTATTGCTTTACCCGGCGTTGATTGGAGCAGGAGCCATGGGGATCATCGTAGAACTACAGCTGGGAGATAATCTGGGCATCGGGCTGGCAGCAGGATTGGCGGCATCGGCAGGTTTTTTGTTACGTAAGGCTGAAAAGGGACAGAAATCCCAGATCGCTGCGGATGAATTTGCCGTTCGCTATGCTGCCCAACACGGATATAGCGTGCAGCAAGCAGCTGCTCTGCTTTTAAGTGCAATACAACAGATTGCCATGCAGGAAGAGCGCACGAAAGAAGACTATGACATGACCATTCGTCGGCGCAATCTGGAATTTTTAAGTCAACGTGGCTTTACCTCCTCAGGGGGCAGTGGCGGCAGTGGAGGTGCCCTGACCATCAATCCGAAATACCGTTCTAAGAGTAAACCTCAGGAGCGTTAACAGACTCACGGCCCTCCGATATTCGTCTCCTGCAGATCTGCAGTATCGTAAAAGGTGGATTTTCAAGGGCACACTTAATCTATGGCAACTTCCGTTCCAGACTTTACGGGCACCTGGCATCTGGATAACGACGCCTCTGACGCCTTCGACGAGATCATGAAGGCGGAAGGGATGAACATGATCGCCCGCAACTTTATGGCCCGTCTCAAGATCACACAGGAACTTGTCCAATCGGAATCGAAACTGAGTATTACAGGCCGCACAAAGTGGGGAGCGGGCACCACTGAAATTCTTCTGAATGGTGAAACTGAGACCAGGAAGAACAAGCAGGGGAAAGAATTTAAGACCCGCAGTTACTGGGATCAGGGGGGCACAACCCTAATTACAACCGTAGAATCCACCCATCCGGATGGGAGGCCAATTGAAATGGTTATTCACCGTTTCCTTCAGGATGGCAATGCCACGATGGTGCAACAGGTGGAACTGCGCTACTCCACTGGTGAAACTTATTCCGCTCGGCGTATTTTTCGCAGGGGCTAAAGTGGCGATCTGTTCACTCGTTCTCCTCAGAATCTATGCCATTTGTCTACCATGCAGGTATCGAGATCTATTACCAGGTCCATGGGGAAGGACCGCCTCTGGTTCTCCTGCACGGATTTACCTCCAACCTGGAGATTTGGGACCTGCTCGGGTATGTTGATGCCTTGTCTGCTCACTTTCAGTTGATCCTGATCGACTGCCGTGGTCACGGCAAGAGTGGTAAACCTCACACTGCCGCAGCCTATGACCTGGAACTGCGGGTGGGGGATGTACTGGCAGTACTGGATCATCTATCGATTGCCAAAGCCCATATTTATGGGTACTCCATGGGTGGGTGGATTGGGTTGGGCCTCGCCGCTCTTGCGCCCAAACGGGTATATTCCCTGGTGGCTGTCGGTGCCCATTACCTGGAAGATCAGAGCTGGGTTGCCTTCAGGGGTGTCGATGGGTGTGATCTTGAGGCTTTCTTTACTGCTCTGGAAACCGTTTTGCAGGAACCTCTCTCCCCCGCCGCCCGGACCTGGATCCAGCAGGGCAATGATCTGCAAGCCCTGTCAGCTGCCGCCCAGGTTCGATCCTCACTTGAACCATTGCTGACCAACCCACCCATTCCCATGCTTCTGGTGGTGGGGGACTCTGATCACCGCTGTCCCCAGGTCCAGACTTGTGCCCAGAAGCTTTCCCAGGCACGTTTAGAGATTCTGCCCCACTGCAATCACACCCAATGTTTTCTGGAAAGTTATCGTAGCCTGCCCATGATATTGCAGTTCCTTGCTGCACAAACGATTACCCCTCTCTTCTGGAGACCGTCCTGGTTCTTCAAGGGAGTAAAAAAAGCTCGAAAGCTACAGACATAGGGAGTCCAGTTCCTGCCAACCCTATGGAGTTAGGGATTAACTTTCTGGATCTTGAGGAAAAAGCGGACCCACAGTCCTCCCGCCTCAGGGTGATTGCAGGCATGCACCCCCCCTCCATGGGCTTCCACAATTTGCTTGACAATGGCCAACCCCAGGCCGGTACCCCCATCACTGCGGGCACGAGCTGAGTCTGTACGGTAGAAAGGTTCGAACACAGAATCAAAAGTCTGCTCTGGCAACCCTGATCCATGGTCATAAACCTCCACAGCGATGCGAGCTCCCTGAAGCTGGATCCCCACATGCACCGGAGTTCCCACTTTTCCATATTTGATACTGTTGTCAAATAAGTTGAGAAACAGTCGGTATAGACGGCTCTCATCTCCCCATAGATCCGCCTCTGCGGGGCCCTGATAGTCCAGAGTTTGCTCTCGTAATCGCGCCTGGGGCTCCAGACTTTGCCAGGCATCCCATAAGAGTGGAACGAGATCGACAGGGCGCATCTGCAGGGCAGCACTGGCCCCCAGGTTTAGGCTGCTCAGCTCCAGCAGATCCTGCACCAGGCTACTGAGGCGGATGGTTTCATTGAGGAGGCGATCGATCCAGGTGCGCATGGAGGGATCCACGCGGTTTTGTAGGGTTTCAGCAATCAGACGAATCGACGTGAGGGGGGTTTTCAGCTCATGGGCAACATCAGAGGCCCAGCGATCCCGCTGTTGCTCCAGGGTTTTGGCCTCCACCCGATCTTCCAGAAACAACCCAATCTGGCCGTCCTGCAGCGGCACGGCCCACCCCCGAACAGGAATGGGTTTAGCCTCACCGCCTGATGGATAAAACTGCCACTCTCGCATCTGAGGGGTACAGGGATCGGTAGATTGATGGGCCTGGTGCCGCATTTGCTCCACCAACTGATCCAGTTCATAGGAACGCACCCACTCCAGCAACACTTTCACCCCGGGCTGCCAGTGCTCAATCTGCAGGAGCTGCTGGGCCGCTGGATTGCACACCACCACAACATTGTGCTCATCCACTTGCAAAAATCCCCAGGGCAGTTCATGGGCCAGCGTTTCCCAATCTTGAATCTGAGCAATCAATGCCTGCCTGTCCTGCTGCTGCTGACGCAGATACTTCACCATCTGGCTGGAAAAGTGAGCCGGATCGGAGGTGACCCGCTCAATGCCAACGGTGGAACTGAGCCGCTCCAGCATTCGCATGGAGGTTTGCCGCGAGTTGCGACTGATCCAGAAATGAGCTCCAATCCCCGTGGTCAGTCCCAGCAGAATGCCCCAGGCAAAGTTCATCGGCTGCCCTTCTAGAAAGCGGTCTCAGGCGATCAAGCATCGATCCGACAGGTTCTGATCTACCCTTGTCCCTGCCGCTATTGTGTCTCAGTCAAAGCAGGGAGTCCACAGGTCTCAATTAATCAAGACAGCGCTCACTCACCCTATCCAAGGCTGCCACATCATCTTCTGAAAGTCGCCAGCCCAGAGCGCCTGCATGGTCCTGGACATGCCGAGCTTGTTTGGCTCCTGGGATCGGGATGGCCCCTTTACAGATCACCCAGTTCAGGGCTACCTGGGCGCAGGTTTTGCCGCCATAGGCCTGGCCAATGTCCTGCAGCAACGTCAAAAGGGGCTGCAGCTTCCGCAAACGGGAGGCAGCATTCCAGCCTCGCACGCCAGAGGGAGGATGCTCAGGGGTATATTTACCCGTTAATAGCCCCATTCCCAGGGGACTGTAAGCGATGAGACTGATCCCTTCGCGGCGACAGGTTGCCAGCACCTCGTTCTGTTCAGGAGTCCGGTGAATGAGGCTGTACTGGACCTGATTACTGGCCAGACAACACCCCCGTTGCCGCAGGAGAGCAGAAGACCGTTGCATTTGGGCAGCACTAAAGTTGGACACCCCAACGGTACGAGTCAAACCGGCCTCAACCGCATCCGCCAGGGCATTGACCCAGACCTCAATCGACATGGGAGGAGCAGGCCAGTGAATTTGATAAAGACCCACCTGAGCCACCCCCAATCGTGCCAAGCTTTGCCGCAGGGCTGTCAACAAACTTGGGGATGACCAGCGCCCGGGCCAGGGCATAAACTTGGTGGCCAGAATCGCAGACTGGGCCGACGGTAGCCATTGCCCGATCAGAGTCTCCGAACGCCCCTGACCATAGATCTCTGCCGTATCAAACAGGGTAATTCCCTCGGCCAGAGCGGTGTGGAAGGCCTGCTCCAGCTCCGCATCTGTGTAATCGCTGCCATATCCCCAGAACAGTTTGTCCCCCCAGGCCCAGGTGCCGATCCCCAGCGGACTGACCAGCAGATCGGTGGCTCCCAGTGGAATCCGATCTTGGATCACTGGAGGAGAGAAAGCGTCCATCAGGTATCACCGAGCGTGAGAAGACTAGGATTCAACATCAGCAGCTGCTGGAGCCAGAGGTTCAACATTCGAAGGAGAGCGACGACGAACCGCTGATACCATTCCATCGGTAAGGACATGAGAGAGCAACCCCAGAGGCCCAGCAAAGAGGCAAAGCAGCAGGGAATGGGCGGTCCACAGCCCGGTACGCTGGCCTTCCAGATAGATCCAGCGGCCCACAAAAAGATCCATAACCAGAAAGTGAATCCAGCCTGTAGCTGCTGCCTGTTCATCAGCAAAGAAGCGGGCAATATCCGCCAGACGAGGGTTGGACATGGTCGCTGCTGCTTCCGGTGTCAGGGAAGTGTACAGCAGATAGATGTAGACGCAGGCCAGTCCAGCGTAGGGCCAGAGAGGTTGGAGCAACCGCCTGGTCACCCCCCAACGGGGAAACAGGATCATCAGTCCCCAGAAAGGGAGCACAAACAGGTTAGCAGCATCAAAAAGTTGTGCGGCATTCATGTCTGGATCCCCTTTGTCTCTTGGATCAATGCTTCACCATTGTTAACAGAAAATCTCCTGGATAGCCAGTCAACACGACCGCAGTATGGGTTGGGTAGGATGTGGGAGATACTTCTTCTGTTCCCACTCAAGAGACCTGAGGTGGCTGCCCCTCCCCGCCATGTTCCCCAGAAAATTGCGTTACGCCAAACCTACCCCTGTCCCTGCTGCCACCAAGGACAACTGGGGCTGATCACGCTGACAGAGGCCTTGGGGTGCAATCACTGCCATCACATTTTTGCCGTGCTGCCCAATCATCTGCAAATCGAACAGTTGGGGGTGTTGAACCTCTACCGTAGGATCTGGTCCTGGGATGGTCGGCAGTGGATTCCTGACCAGGGGGGCAAGCCCAAGGAATACCCATACCGGATCTGGGTGGGTTTAGGAGTATTGTTAGTCGCAGGGATCCTGTTTTTCTCCATCCCCGCCAGCCGTATTGTCCTGGTGGTCATCGGCGGCATCCTTCTCCTTTTGGTGTTCTGGATCTGGCGAGGGTAACGGTGATACATAGACAGATGGTACCTCTCGGAGGCAGTGGTGAACGACATTGACCTGAGTACAACCCTGCGTCAGTTACGCCGGACCCTACCTCAACTCGCCCGCCTTCCCCGTGGGGTGAAAGATCGAGCCCTGCAGACCATGTCAGACCGTCTGCGGGACCAGGCAGACCAAATTCTGGAAGCCAACACCCTGGATCTGGAAAACTGCCGCAGCCAACAGATGCCCACCTGGGTTCTGGAAGGCATGAAGCTGACGCCAGAACGGATCCTGAAAACCACCCAGCAGATGGAGTCGCTGGCGTATTTACCTGATCCAGTGGGACGGATTGATCAAAGCTGGCACACCGAACAGGGAACCCTTGTCAACCGCTACCGCGTACCCCTGGGATTGGTGGCCCTGGTCTATGAGATCTACCCTGAATTCGCCATCAGTGGGTTAAGCATGGCCGTCAAGTCTGGCAATGGCATGGTGCTATCCTGCAACGCCTCCCTCCAGAACACCCATCTTGCCCTGGTCAATTTGCTCAGTGAAGCTGCTTATTCCGAAGGATTACCCGAAGGTTCACTTCAGTCTTTCTCCGAGACAGAGGAGATCCCATTTCAAGCAGGTATCTCCCCCACCTTACCCCTGCTGCAGCAGGCTCGCTTTCTGGATCTGGTGATTCCCTGTGGACGCCCGAGCTGGGTTGAGTCCGTTGCCGAGGCCAGTGCTGTTCCCGTCCTACAAACCCGCTTGGGCTACGGACATGTCTACATCGATCAGGGGGCAGGCTGGGAGTCTGTGCAGGCCATGGTGCTCCAGAGTCTCAGTCAGCCCCTGTTCGAGTCCACGGCCTTGCTCCAGCCCATCACTCTCTGGTGGTTGATCCATAAAGCCTGGGCGGATCGCTATCTAGTGGATTTAATTACGGAGCTCACCCACCGCGGTTGTCTGCTCCAGGTGGATCAGGCGATTCAGCAGCAATTTCCTCACCTTCCAGCCATTGCCGAACTCATTGATTCCGGAGCCCAGTCTCATCTGCGCCTGCAACTTATCCCCAGCTTGCCGGAGGCTATCACCTGGATCAATAAAAACGGGTTTCGCCACTCAGAAGCTATTTACTCAGATTCTCACAGCGCGATTCAACGCTTTATTCAAGAAGTGGACGCTGCCTCCATCTGTGTGAACAGTCCGCTCTTTTCCAGTCCCTCTGGCTTGGGAATCCCAGCCTTGGAGGGGGGATTAGGCTTGTCGTTGGGGACCTCAGTGCAGAAGCTGCATGCCCGCGGGCCCATCACCCTGGAGGCTCTCACCACGATTAAGTTTGTGGAAACTGGACTGCCCTCGTAGCCGGATCGCAGCTGGGTGAAATCTTCTGCTTGGGGAACCCATGCCCCCGTGTGACCACTGCAGAGTGGGCTTGCCCTCCTCTCGCAAGCAGGTGACAATGGTAAAGCTATAGGCTTTTTATCTACAGATCAGCGTGAACTCTGTTCGAACCGTTTCTACCACAAAAGCAGCTTTTCAGGCTGCCTACCCTCGTCCGATTGCTTCTGTTTACCGCCGTGTTGTGGAAGAGTTACTGGTGGAACTTCACCTGGTAACCGTCCAGTCCACCTTTGTTTATGATCCCTTTTTCGCCCTGGGATTTGTCACCATCTACGATGCGTTGATGGAAGCTTATCAGCCAGAATCTCAGCGAGAGGCAATCTTTGCTGCCCTTTGCCGTGCTTTGCAGTTGAAGCCCGAGGTGCTGCGCCAAAATGCCTCCACACTTTTAGATCTGGTGAAATCTGGGGATCCTCAGCAACGGTTAGAGTTGCTACGGCTCCAGGCGGAGGCCAGTGATGTAGGGGGGCTACGGGCCATGTTGGAACGGATTGGACAGCCCAAAACCTACACCTACAACCGCATGATGTTGGTGGGGTTATACACCTGTTTTGAGGCCGTGGCTGCTCCTCTTTATGCCGATCTCGAAGAACGTGTGCGTGCCTTTATTGAGACTGTGATCTCCCCCCTGAACCTGTCAAAGGAGCGAGTGAAGAAAGATTTGGAGCTGTACCATAACAGCCTGGACCGAATGAAGCAGGCGCGCGCTGTGGTGGAAGAAATGGTGAAAGCGGCGCGGCGGCAACAGGAACGGCGCAATTCCTCTGCAGCTGGGGTCAAAACCGAGGTCCCCTCATCGTCCGAAGCACCTACCAACGATGCCGGAGATTAGAGCAAGGCAGGTGCCGCGATGAACTCCTCCGCAACGCTCTGGGTGGTGATGACCACCGTGTCCACCCAGGACCAGGGACAGCAGTTGGCTGCACGTCTGGTGGGCGAGGGGGTGGTGGCCTGTGCTCAGGTGCTTCCGCCCATGCAGTCTGTTTTCCGTTGGCAGGGTCAGGTCAGGTCTGAGACGGAATCGTTGATCCTGCTCAAGCTCCCTGCTGAGGGGTATGCTCACCTGGAACAGCGACTTCGTGAACTGCATCCCTATCGTGAACCGGAGATCATTGCCTTAGAAGCGAGCCAGGTCATTCTCAGCTATCTGCAATGGGCCAGAGAGCAAATAGGAGACCAAGATTAAGAGGCGCTAAAGTTCCTCGTCCGGAACGGCGTTCAGGGAGATCTTGGCCAGCAGATCTTTGCGCTTTTGCTGATACTCGCTTTCTGTCAGCAATCCCTGCCTACGCATTGACTCCAGTTGCTGCTCTGGATCAAGGGGCTTCTGCTTCTTGACAGTGGAAGTCCATTCCAGGCGGGCAAATTCAGGATTAAAGCGGGCATCAAAATCCTGGTTAGTCATGGACAGGACCCATAGACCTTCCGCTAGACAAAGCACCCGCAGCAAATAACTGAGGAGCTTGAGGTACCAGGGGAAAGGAAGAAAGGGCAGGCCGAAGAGTCCAATCACAATAAAGACCCAGCCTGAGGTTTTCTGGCCCAGATAAAATCTCTGGAATCCGGGTAGCAGTACACCCGCCAGGCAGAGCAGGCCCAATGCAGGCTTTTCCTTGCGAGTAGTGACAAGATCCTCAGTCATTGCAGGGATCCTTAGCAGAGAAAATACTGCTTCATTCTATCGATCTGAACAACTTTCATCCCTAAAGATTTGGCGGGATGAGAAACCTATCTGATTGCTGAGAGAGAGCCCCTAACAGCTCTGTGAGGATCCATGCCTGCAACTCAGCACTCCGGTTCAATCGAGCTGAAGAGGCCATGCATTTTTAACTGTTCACAGTAAAACTCAGCATGTTCCTGGGGGACGACAATGACCACCGCCAGACCATGATTGTGTGCTTCGAGCATGATGTCTGTGGCCTGGGAAGTCTGCATTCCAGGAATCGTGACCAGAAGAACCTGGACCACATGCTCCATGGAGTTAAAGTCGTCATTGTGCAACAAAACCCGATACATGGGAGCATGCTTGCGGGCTGTAGACTGCTTAACGAGAGTTTCAGTGGCCATCCTGCCCCCTATCTCTACATACAACTTAATGGTAACTGGGGAATATTTTACTGAATTCTGCGAATCTTTGCTGCCCACCCTCCTCTTTGTTTTCTCGGGAGGCTCCCTATGACCCTGGTGGAAGGGATCACGCTTCTGGCGGGACTGATCATCATCATTCTTCTCATCACCTGGATCTTGCGGGTTGTCAAAACCACGTTGGTCACCCTGGCTCTGGTGCTGCTGATCCTGGTGGTGCTGTTTATCTTGTTTGGCATTACCCCAGCAGGCGTCGGAGAATCTCTGCAACTGCTACCGCGCTACCTGCGAGAGTTCTGGCAGGTGATTCGCTCCCCCGGTTAATTGGGCATGAGGGTGTGGTTCAATTGGGTGCCGTTGGCATACAGCAGGGCTCGTTTGGGTCCATGAATGGGATCTTCCACAATGATCGTCTGTTCTCGCTTTGCCCCTAAGGAAATGATGGCAATTGGCACCTGCATGATCTGGGCCAGGAATTTGAGATAGTCGGCGGCAGCGGGGGGCAGATCTTCCACAGAACGACAGTCTTGTGTGGAGGTTTTCCAGCCGGGCAGGGTTTCGTAGATGGGTTGGCAGCGGGCAAAAACACGGGCATCACTGGGGAAGTGGTGAATTTCCTCACCTGCGCACACATAGGCCACACATACCTTGATTTCCTCCAGCTCATCCAGAACATCCAGCTTGGTGATCGCCAAGCAATCCAGACCGTTGATGCGCACCGCGTAGCGACCGATCACGGCATCAAACCAGCCACAGCGGCGGCGGCGTCCGGTGGTGGTGCCAAACTCTGCCCCTTTGGCACTCAGGTAGTCTCCGGTTTCGCAGAGCAGTTCCGTCGGGAAAGGCCCTTCTCCCACCCGTGTGGTGTAGGCTTTGGCCACCCCGATCACTCGATCAATGCAGGTGGGTCCCACCCCCGTGCCCACACAGGCTCCCCCCGCAATCGGATGAGAGGAGGTGACGTAGGGATAGGTGCCATAGTCCAGGTCCAGTAGCGTTCCCTGGGCCCCCTCAAACAGAATATTTTTACGGGCTGCCACCGCCTCCGTCAGCAGCAGTGCCACGTCTTTGACGTAAGGACGCAAACGCTCGGCAAACCCCAGGTACTTCTCGATCACCTGCTCCGGATCCAGGGGGGGCAGGGTGTAGATCTTTTCCAGGAGCACATTTTTATGGGTCACTGCCCAGGTGAGCCGTTCCCGCAGATCCTGAGGATGCAGCAAATCGACCATGCGGATCCCCATGCGCTCTGCCTTATCGGCATAGGTGGGGCCAATCCCTCGACCCGTGGTGCCCAGCTTGTAGGCTCCCCGCCGTTCCTCCTCCGCCACATCGATCAGGCGGTGGTAGGGCATGGTCACATGGGCTGTTTCAGCAATGGACAGATTTGCAGTAGAGATGCCAAGTGCCTGTAACTGATCCAGCTCCCCCAGTAAAACTTCCGGGTCAATCACCGTCCCGCTGGCAATCAAACATCGAGTCTTAGGGTAAAGAATGCCAGAGGGAATCAGGTGCAGTTTAAAGGTTTGCTCTCCCACCACCACCGTGTGACCGGCGTTGACTCCCCCCTGATAACGAACGACCACATGGGCATTTTCGCTCAATAGGTCTGTGATCTTGCCTTTGCCCTCATCGCCCCACTGGGCTCCAATGACTACAACGTTTGCCAACGGTTTCTCCTGCAGAATTGAAGCGAAATGATGATTACCCTTAAGCTATGAGCTGAATAGAGCCCGAGAACTGCGGTCCTTTACCGACAGACAACGAGCTAGTGATGCTAACAAGTGGTTTCTAAAGAGTCAATATTCATGACAAAATCGTAAACACAGTCAGGCTCAGGCAGGGCAGGCTTCCCATGCAGATCAGCCACTATCTCCACACCGCGATTCTGGTGACCGATCTTAGCCGTGCCGAAATGTTTTACGGTCAGGTTCTGGGGTTGCCCAAGGTGGAGCGTTCCCTCCGCTTTCCAGGAGCATGGTATCAGCTTGGCCCTGTGCAGATCCATTTGATCCAGGCAGAGAGTGTCCATCCCGATCATGTCGATCCGGACCGTTGGGGTCGAAATCCTCATCTCGCGCTGGGGGTCAGGGATCTGGAGGAGGCTCGGATTCAGTTGGTGGCCCATGACTGTCCGATCCAGCCAAGTGCATCGGGACGCCCAGCGCTGTTCACCCAGGATCCCGACGGCAATGTGATTGAACTGAGCCAGATTGAGAGCTAGGGGATTCCCAACCGTTCCAGTTGCAGGTGGGGTTCACAACGGTTAGCCATGTCTTCAAACAGCCGCTCCCGATCCTCGCTGTAGTGGCCCTCCAGGAGCGGCAAAGGATCCAGCCCCTTGCGCTGTCGGAGCTGATTTAACCAAAGGCGGCGAAAACGGTGATTATCAAAGAGGCCGTGCAGGTAGCTGCCCCACACCCGTCCCTGTTCCTGTGGATCCCAAAACCCCAGATTGGAGTCGGTAAAGAGGTTGAACTCCGCTCCTTTGACCTGGGAATCCCCCTGATGAATTTCGTATCCTCGAACCCGAGTTGTCTGGGGCCAGCGAATGGTGGTTTCAATCTGCCGGGTAACTTTTCTGGGGGTCAGTGTTGTCTCGGCTGGCAGCAACCCCAACCCCATCAGGGTTCCCTGGTAACCTTCCAGTCCCTCGGGATCATGGACAGCAGTGCCCAGCATCTGCAATCCCCCACAAATGCCCACAATACTGCCAGGAAAGGACTGCAGCTGACCCGCCAGACCTGTGTTTTGCAGCACCAGTAGATCCGGCAGTGTGGACTTGGTGCCGGGCAGAATTACGGCATCCGGCGTTCCCAAGGGTTCACCCGGTTTAAGGTAGCGCAGTCTGACACTGGCTTCCGCCCGCAACGGATCAAAGTCGGTGAAATTTGCAATACGGGGCAGGTGAACCACCGCAATCTCCAGGTCTCCCGATCCTCTGGAACGGGGGGGATCCAGCAGAGACAGAGAATCCTCTTGAGGTAGCTGCAGATCCAGCCAGGGCAACACTCCCACCACCGGCACTCCTGTATAGTCTTCCAGCCAGTCCAGACCCGGTTGCAGCAGCTCCCGCAGGCCCCGGAACTTATTGATCACAATGCCCTGCACCCGATCCCGTTCTGAGGGCAGCAACAACTGCAGCGTTCCCACCACATGGGCCAGCGCCCCGCCCCGATCAATATCAGCCACCAGCCAGGTGGGGGACTGCAGGTAGGAGGCCACCCGCATATTCGTCAGATCACGGTGGCGTAAATTCACCTCCGCCGGACTGCCTGCCCCTTCGCAGATCACCCAGTCATAGGTTGTGGTGAGATGATCCAGAGAATCGGTTACCGCCTGCCATCCCGGGGTGAAGACGGTTTCGTAATAGTCCTGAGCGCGGTAAACTCCCACCGCCTGCCCCTGCAAAATCACCTGAGAGGTCATATTCCCCTGAGGTTTGAGCAGGATCGGATTCATCTCCACCTGAGGCACCTGTCCTGCAGCCCAGGATTGAACTGCCTGTGCATAGGCAATCTCTGCCCCGGTCTCAGTGACATAGGCATTCAGGGACATATTCTGAGCTTTAAAGGGAGAAACGCGGTAACCTTTACGGGCCAGGATCCGGCAGAGCACCGTTACCAGCAGAGACTTTCCCACATGAGAGGACGTGCCCACCACCATCAGTGTTCTGGCAGTGTCTTCCCGATGAACAGGCTCGGAGGCATTCAAGAGGACATCTTACGGCGATGGCGACGTCCGGCAATGGCTTTGCGCTTCCGCTTTTCTTGGGCGGACTCAAAGTGGCGGTGATTCCTTAAATCGCGCAGGATGCCAGCTTTGGAAACCTGACGCTTGAAGCGGCGCAGTGCAGATTCAATTCCTTCATTCTCACCAACGGTCACTTGAGTCATTCAGCTTGTCCTCATTTAGCTTCAATGGATCTAGCAGCATAGCTGCTGACAGATTTAAGATGTAACATTTGTTTGGCCTATTATAACGTGATGATTCCTCCAGCTGAAAGCCAAGGCACTGAATCAGTTTTCCAGCTCCTGACTGTTGACTGAAGAGAGTCTCGCAAGTATCAACCCCAGGGTAGGTTCCCGACTATCGGGTTAGTTTTATCCCAGAAGAAGCACTAGTCATCGATATGCCAGAGGATGCAGAGCTAATCTCAGACTCACCCTCAGAACCCATCTCAGAGGTCGTGATCTGCTTAAAACAGCAATATCAGAGGGGTCAGCGTCTCTTTGACGGACTGGATTTGCGAGGGGCCTACCTGCGGGGCATTAATCTGAGGGGGGCAACCCTGGGTAATGCCAAGTTGAGCTGGGCCGATCTGTGGGGTGCCGATTTGCAAGAGGTCAATCTCTGGGGAGCCGAACTGATCGGCACCAATCTGGGCGAAGCCAATCTCACCCAGGCCAACCTCTGGGGAGCCAATCTCTCCAGAGCCAACCTCTGGGGGGTCACGATGGTTGAGACCAACCTTTGGGGGGCCAACCTGCACAAAGCCAATTTAAGCTGGGCTCAACTCTCCGGAGCTGATCTCCTCAATGCCAATCTAGAGGAGGCTAATCTACGCTCTACCAATCTGGAGGGACTGCATTTGCAGGAGGCGATCTGCCATCAGGCTTGTTACGATGATCACACTCGATTTACCCGCGGGTTTGATCCTGCCAAAGCGGGGATGGTTCATGCAACCAAAGCTCCAACCCCTACCCTGTTTTCCCGCTGGGGACGGCGTTTGCGCCAGTCGTAAATTCCCTCATGCTTGACAAACACCAGCGAGTGTCGAATTTACTGCGGGACTATGCTGCGGGTCAGCGATCCTTTCCTCAGGCGATTCTCAGTGATTGTCCTCTGTTTCAGGTCCAACTCCCCTTTATCGAACTGGTCCAGGCGGATCTGAGTGCAGCCGATCTGAATCATGCGGACCTGAAGCGGAGCCAGCTCATGGGGGCGGATCTCAGCTTTGCCAATCTCACCAGCGCGCACCTGCGAGACGCCGATCTAAGCCGTGCCAATCTCAGTTTTGCCTGTCTGGCCTTTGCCAATCTGATCGGGGCCCTGTTGAAAGAATCCAACTTAGCCAGAGCGGATCTGACGGGTGCGGATCTGATCGCGGCGAATCTGACCCAAGCGCGTCTGGAAAAAGTCACGGCTCCTGGAGCCCACCTGACGGCTGCCTATCTGACGGCTGCCTATCTGCGGGAGGCCAATTTTGCTCAGGCCAATCTGAGTCAGGCTAGTCTTTGTGATGCGGATCTACGGGGAGCGAACCTGAGCCAGGCGATCCTGCGGGAGGCGGATCTGAGTGGGGCCTATCTGCGGGAGGTGAATTTGCGGGGAGCTGATCTTAGAGGCAGCAACCTGCATCGGGCCAATGTCAAGGATACCTATTACGACCGCACCACCCGCTTCAGCCTGGGGTTCCAACCCGCCCAACACCGCATGGTTTTGATCAGTCGTGAAGAGCGTGCCTGGGAGTAAACCAGCATCACTCCTCGGCGCCCTCTAGCGTCAGAAGCGGCAGATCTGAGGCGGCCTCATCCCCAGACGGATCGGGTTCATCCAGCGTGGCGGAGGCCAGTTCATCCACGGAGAAATACTGATGAAACTTGTTGGTCACCCGTAGCCAGTAGGCGCGACTGCCCGAGGGACGATAGCGGGTGACAAATCCTTTTTCCACCAACTCTGCCACCTGCTGGTAGGCACTCCCCCCCCGCAGTTCCACCAGATCCGGTTGCGACAGGGGACCCTTGAGAATGATCGTGGCCAGGGTTCGCATCGCTCCCACCCCCAGTTCCGGAGGCAGGATCTGATTGACCAGCGGTAAAAAGGGTTCTCGCAACTGCAGGGCAAACCCCTTCTCCACGGCCAGGACCTCCAGTGCTGAATCCCGATGGGCGTAATCTTCGATCAGTTCGAGCAGGGCCTCGTAAGCATCATCCCGACTGCACCCCGCCAGCTCTGCAATCCTGCTCAGCTCCAGGGGTTCACCCTTGAGATAAAGCACCGCCTCGATCTGGTTTTTGAGGGCCAAAGAGGCACGGGGACGATCCTGGGGTGAACGTTCAGAATCCAGTGACATAGAACGGGTGATCACAACTCAACACAGGGAGGCCAACAAAATTCTATTCATGCTACAGCACCCTGGCGCTGACCAGGTTCTCAGTCGTGAACCCAGCCTTTCCTTCCTGTAAAAATCCACCTGCTGCGATGGATCGTCTAGGCAGGGGAGGTCAGGGCTGCAAGAATAGAGGTTGTCTTTCTAGATCTAGACCGCCATGCCAGGTGTCAAGGACGCGGCAAACTGGGACCTTGCTTCCATGATCGACCACACGCTATTGCTTCCCGCCAGCACGGTGACGGAGGTGGAGGCATGGTGTGAACAGGCGGAACGATTTCACTTTCTGCGGGTCTGTGTTAACCCCTGCCATGTCAAGCGAGCTGTGGAATGTCTCTACAACAGTCCCGTGGCAGTAACCACCGTGGTGGGTTTTCCTCTGGGTACATCTCTGCCGGAGGTGAAGCTCTACGAGGCTCAGATGGCGGTGGAGCAGGGGGCCACCGAGCTGGATGTCAAGATCAACCTGACCTACTTAAAAGAGGGCAATGCCGATGCGCTGCACGCTGAGGTGGCCCAGATCGTGGAGGAAACGGGTATTCCGGTGAAGGCGGTGCTGGAGACAGCCCTGCTGACGGATGCTGAAAAACAGTTGGCCGGAGAGATCTGTATGGATGCAGGTGCCGCGTTTCTCATGACCTCCACTGGCTGGACCGGGGGAGCCACGGCTGAGGATGTCCGGCTACTGGCGGAATTGACGCGGGGTCGGATCGAGGTGAAGGCTTCGGGGGGGATTAAAACGGTGGACTGGGCCATCACCCTGCTGGAGGCAGGAGCGCGACGATTGGGCACCTCCTATGGGGTGGAGCTGATGCAGCAATTCGAGACAGAACCGGATCAGGACGCATGACCGCATCGCGTTTGTATCGCCTGACAGGCATCAACCTGAAATCGTCACCACTGGGGGAGGCAGATCGGCTGGTTACCATCCTCAGCAAAGAGGAAGGCCTGATCCGGGCGGTGGCCCGAGGAGCTCGTAAGCACACATCTCAACTGCGGGGGCGGATGGAACCCTTTGTGGTCAATGATCTGCTGATATCGCGGGGTCGGCGGGCCAGTCAGGTGGATCCCCACAATTCCCTGCAGTGGATCTCCCAGGCCGAAACAGTCCAGAGTTTTGCCAAATTGGGGCGCAGTCTGGCCCGGCTCACCGCCGCTCAGTACCTGGGGGAGGTGACTTTACAGCAGGCGTTGGCAGGGCACCCCCAGGAGGATCTGTTTCTGTTGTTGCTAGAGCACCTGGAACGGCTCGAAGCCGCTGCCTCAGATCGGGAAATCCTTCCCCTACTCACCCATGGGCTCTACCACCTACTGGCTTTGAGTGGGATCGCACCGCAGGTGCATGCCTGTCATTACTGTCAGCGGTCTTTAACCGACAATCTTCCTCCGGAGATCGGCTTCAGCCCTGCGGCAGGCAGTGTGATCTGTGATCCCTGTGTCACCATCCGTCGTCCTCAGCCTCTCAGCCTGCTTTCTCCCCAGGTCTTGCGGGTGCTGCAACTGCTCCCTGATCCTCACTTGCCCACAGCAGACAGCCCCTTTCTGGAATTGTCTGGGAAGGGTATGGCCTCGCCCCTCTCGACTCCTCCAGGCTGGTTGGGGGCCGAATTTCTTTTGCGCCGCGTGATCGAGTACAACGGTGACCGCCCGATCCGATCCGCTAGCCTGGTGGATACCGTCTGGTCCGCCCCCAAACAGGAGCAACCCGAGGCGGGGGGAAAAGCGAACTTGGCACAATGATCGGATGCTGGCCATACTGATCAATAGGAGAATCACTCATCCAGAGGAGGATCATGGCCGCTCGCACACAGGTTATGGAGGCTGTTGAGACCCTCGGTTACCGCGTGACCCTGGGGGATGTGGTGGCCAGCACCGGATTGGCACTACCGCAGGCCCGACGAGAACTGCTGACGCTGGCCCAGGAGGGAGAAGGACATCTGCAGGTCTCTGAGCGAGGAGATATCAGCTATAGCTTTTCCCCAGAATTTCGCCAGATCCTCAGCCGTAAACAGCAGCAATCCCGATGGGCCCAGATCCGCCGGAAGATCTGGAATGCCAGCCTTTATCTGTTTCGCATCTCCTTTGGCATTTTGCTGGTGGTGTCGATTGTCCTGATCGCCCTGGCCCTGATCGCCCTGCAGATGGCCAGTCGGGATGAACAGTCGAATAATCGCCGGGGTGGGGGAATGCCGATCTTTTTCTGGCCTCACCTCTGGGTGGGAAATCCCTTCTGGGCCCCGTACCCCTCCTATTCGCCAACTCACCAGCGCCGGGTTGAACGGCAGGGATCTGCTTCTGAAAAAGAGATGTCCTTTCTGGAGGCGGTTTACTCCTTTCTGTTTGGGGATGGCAATCCTAACGCCGATCTGGAGGAAGAACGCTATCGGTTGATCGGACAGCGGATTCGGCAATCGGATGGGGTGATTACTGGTGAACAGATGCTGCCGTATCTGGAGGTGGATCCCAATTCACCACAACTGGAGTACGAGGATTACATGTTCCCGATTCTGGTGAAGTTTGATGGTCAGCCCCAGGTGAGTGAAGCGGGTGATATTGTCTACGTGTTTCCTGAGCTGCAGGTGCAGGCTTCGGAGCGAAAACCCAGACGAGTCCCCAAAGCCTTGGAAGAACAACCCTGGCTCTTTAGCCTGGCCCCTCAGGGCAAACTGGTGCTGGCGGGAGGATTGGGAGGATTGAATTTTATCCTGGCCCTGATCCTGTTTTCAGCTCGGGGTGAGGTGGCAGCCCTGGCGGCAGAGTCGGGCATTCTTGCTCTTGTGAGTCCGTTGATCGGCATCCTGATGGCCTACGGCACTCTTTTCCTGACCGTTCCCCTGATCCGGTGGATCACTCTGCGCTGGTGCAATCAAAGGGTGGCAGCCCACAATCAACGTCGTCACACCTGGGCAGAACAACTGCAGGATCCTTCTCCACGTCTGCAGGCAAAACTGGCCTTTGCTCAGGAACTGGGACAGCGACAGCTGGTGTCTGAGGAGGAGACGATCTACTCCACCGATCGCGATCTGATTGAGCAACGGGATTATGAACTGGATGATCCCCGTTTCCGTTCCCTGCTATCCAATGAACCCACTAGCTAAGTTCGATGGATCTTCCCGAAAAGGGTGAATGGCTGGGAATTGTGGTGGGCAATACCCATGAGCGCTGGGGCTGGTTCCGAGAGGAGAAGCTGCAGCAGGTGGATCAGTTCCCATCAGATCAGGTTCCTCCCTGGCCTGTGAAGACCGAGATCTGGGTAGCATCGGTGGGGGCATCGCGATCCCATCCCTCTGCCCATTGGATCACTCTGGCGGATATTCCCCTGCAAAACCTCTACAACAGCCTGGGGGTGGATCGAGCTCTAGCGGTGCTGGCGGCTCAGTCCCTGCATGAGAGTCCAGTTCTGGTGGTGGATGCGGGAACGGCTCTCACTCTTTCTGGTGCAGACGCTCAAGGATCCTTTGTGGGGGGGATGATTTTGCCTGGCTTAGGCTTACAGGCTCAGTCATTGCATGAACATACAGCCGCGCTCCCCAAGGTTCTGATCCCCAGTTCCTTTCCCCGCCACTTGCAAGCAAAACCCTGGCGTCGGAATACGGAAGAGGCCATCCAATCGGGGATTTTGGGGATCGTGATCGCTGGTCTGGGTTCCTCCATCCAGGACTGGCTGGCTGAGTACCCCGAGAGTCAGATTATCTGCACGGGTGGGGATGGCCCCTTGCTTCATGACGCTTTAAATCGAGATCCCATGCTTACTGATAGGCTCAGCCTGCGACCCTATCTGGTCCTGGAGGGCATTGCCCGCTGTCGCAGCCTTTGTGGTCAACCCTAATTGAAACTGGCCTTTAACTTTTTCCAAATCTTCGAGAACATCCGGCAACATTGATCCCTGTGTTTCCCTGAGTTGGGCTACTGACATCCTCCCGACGCAGATGCTTCGCATACAGCGCGGGGTTCCTCTCTCATCCAGCCGACTTGTTCGAGCCAATTGCTTGGCTTAAATAGAGGTCGCTCTGTCCAGAGGCGTTGCCTGCATAAACTGCAGAGGTTCCGGTATGCCCTACCGTACCTAAACCAGCCAATCTCAATCCTTTCTCTAGAATGTTCCAAGCTGCATTCTCATCCCTGCATCTAACCGAGCCGCAGTGAGAACAAACATGAGTACGGGTACTGAGCGTTTTTTGAACGGGCTGTTTACAGTCGAAGCAATCAATGGTGGTGTTCTGGGGTGGAACAGGCTGCTGTACTTTGCCAAAGATTTGGGCGTAGTATTTCATCCACTCTACAAACAAACTCCAGGCTGCATCGCTAATCGATTTAGCTAGGTGGTGATTGCGAATCATACTCCGTACCTGCAAGTTTTCGTAGGCAATGAAGTCGTTAGACATCACCAACGCACGGGCTTGTTTTACAGCCCAGTCTTTACGCTGCCTTGACACTTTCAGGTGTTGTCGTCCTAGACGATTGATTGCTTTTCTGCGATTATTAGAACCCTTTTGCTTTTGAGAGACTCGGCGCTGCAACCGTTTCAGTTTGCGCTCCGACTTTCTCAAGAACTTGGGGTTGTCTACTTCCCTGCTATCGGTGGCCTTATAGAAATACTTCAAGCCCAGGTCAATACCAATGGCTTTCCCTGTTGGCTGAATCGTTTCTTGTCGGTCAACATCGATACAGAACTGAGCATAGTAGCCGTCGGCTTTACGAACTACCCGAATCCGCTTAACCTGCGAAATCTGGTAGGAATGCAAGTCATCGGCTCCCATTAGCAAGAAGGTTCCAGCCTTGAAGCCATCTGTGAAAGTGAGATGCTTTCTGTCTTCCGAGAGCTTCCAACCTGAGGTTTTGTACTCTACAGAGCGACAATTCTTCTTGAACTTGGGAAAGCCCTTCTTGCCTGGCTTCTTAGCTTTGCAGTTGTCGTAGAACCGTTTGATACCAGACCAAGCGCGTTCTGCACTTGCCTGCCTTGCCATCGAATTGAGCTTGCCTGCCCATTCAAATTCCTTAGCCAACAGAGCACAGAGCTTAGAAAGGTCATACTGACCTACTCCTTTGTTGTCCATCCAGTAGCGCACACATTTATTGCGAACGAACTGAGCGGTTCTGATCGCCTCATCAATTAGCGCAAACTGAGAGGATTTTCCTCTGAGCTTGGTTTCTAGAACAATCATGGAGGACAAGACTTAATCTTATGGGTTTCTTTTATCATAGGATGGGTGCTTAGCTGCAGATGATTGTCTGGCTCCGTCCCTCCGCCGGACCCGCATTCATCCCGACACTTGGCTTCACCAGAGTGCGGGCCTTCTGCTGCTTAAAGGTAAAGATCTGTTTTGCATTGCGAGAGGCAGCCCATGAAGTTGCGTTACTTCTGGCGGAGGGTGATGATTTTGGTCCCTCTGCTTCTCTGCTGTTGGGGTAGCCCCATCCTCTACGCCCAGGATGTTCCAGAGATCCCTCAACCCCCAGAGACGGTGGCCTCTCCCCAGGTTGAGGAAGTTGATCCTTTAGGGTCTGAGGTTGACAACCCACCCACGGTAGGGGAAGTCGAGCCCCCCCCCTCGAAGTGACCTCTCCACCCGTGATCGAACCTGCGGCTCCCGAGGAGCTGACCGAAATTGTAGTCGAACCTCTGGTAGACCCGATCCCCTCCTTAGAGGACACTGTCCCTGGCAATCGCATTGATGGGTTTGCGGTGATCCTGGATAACCAGACTTTACTGGTAGTCAGAGCTCCAGTTGGACCCTTTTCAGCTCAAGAACGAGCGGGGGTGATTACCCAGCGGTTGCAACGGCTAGCCCAGGACAATTCCATTCCTGTAGAGGATATTCGTATTCAAGCGGAAGAAGGTTTATACAGCATTGTCTACGGCACTCGCACCCTATTAACAGTCACGGAAGCAGATGCAAAAGCTGCAAGGCAAGAACCTCCGGAACTGGTGGCTTACTATTTAAATATTATCCGTGACGCAGTTCAGGAATATCGAAATAAACGATCGCTGACCCACATTAGTCGTGGTCTTGCCATTGCCTCTTTATCCACATTGTTGCTGTTCTTGAGTCTCAGGTTAATCGTCTGGTTTTCCCCACGTATTGCTGGCAATCTGAATCAGTGGGCACAGGAGCGAATCCCTTTTTTAAATATTGGACAGATCCGCTTGATGACATCCTCACAGGTCATCAATGTGATTGCCGGGATCTTGAGATTTATTCGCATGCTCATAGTCTTGTTGATCATTTATCTGTATCTCATCTTTGTCTTTAAGTTATTTCCCTGGACGGAGCACTTGGGAGTCTCACTAACAGTTCCTTTACAAAGGCAACTGGAGGCTTCACTGCAAGCACTGGTAGATTATTTGCCTAACCTGGGAGTTCTCATCATCATCTGTGTTGTTACATTCTATACTGCCAAGATTATCAAATTCTTCTTCAATGAAATTAAACGAGGAGAGCTGGTGATCCCAGGCTTTTACCGGGACTGGGCGGATCCCACCTACATGCTGGTGATGCTTGGAGTCCTCATCATCGCGGTCATGATAGCGGTTCCCTATATACCTGGATTTGGTTCCCCTGCATTTCAAGGTATCTCTATCTTTTTAGGATTATTAGCAACTCTCGGAACTACAGCAACGGTTGCAAATGTTGTGGCAGGTTTGATCCTGATTTATTCTCGAGCCTTTCAGGTGGGTGATCGGGTCAGGATCGGGGATGTCACTGGTGATATTGTTGAAAAGACCCTTTTAGCCACTAGAATTCGTTCCATTCAAAATGTCTACATTACAATTCCCAATGCTGCTATTCTCGGTGGATCAATTATTGACTTCACAACTACCTGTCGAGAATACAATACAACTTTAATCCTGAACACCACGATCACCTTAGGTTATGATATTCCCTGGCCAAAAGTCTACGATGCCCTCAAAAAAGCTGCGTTGGCAACAGAGGACGTCCTGAGTGACCCTCCACCTTTTGTCTTTCAAAAAAGTCTAGATGATTTCTACGTCAGCTACGAACTTAACGTCCATATTGTCTGCCCTGATCGGATGGAAAAAGTATATTCTCAGTTGCATGAAAACATTCAGGATAAGTGTAACGAAGCAGGAATTGAGATTCTCTCGCCCCATTATTCGGCACTTCGGGATGGAAATCAGATCACAATTCCAGAATCTTATTTGCCTGGGAACTACAGGGCTCCTGGATTTCGCTTGTTTCCCTTTGGTTCCCCCTTCTCCAAAGAGTAAACTGAACTCCAGATCGAAAAATCCTGAGGATCTAGTCACGGGAGCGGAGGTGGAATAGATCCCGCAGTTCCTTCCAGAAAAGATTTTCCTTGGCCTGTGTAGAGGGAGGCTGAGTCAGAATCCCTTGCTTGGGGCTGAAGAGAAAGGCCAGCAGAAAGAGGCCAAAGCTGACGAGCACAATCGTGGGGCCGGAGGGTAGATTGAAATAATAACTGAGGTACATCCCTGTGAGGCTGGCCAGCATGCCAAACCCAGAAGCCAGCAGCATCACCTGATGCAGACGGGAGACTAGCAAATAGGCAGTAGCCCCGGGCGTGATCATCAGGGCCAGCACCAGGATCACTCCCACCGCTTTCATACTGGCCACCAGCGTCAGGGCGATCAGCATCATCAGGCCAAAATTCAGTACATGCACAGGGAGGCCCGCTGCCTGAGCTCCCACCGGATCAAAGCTGTAAAACAGTAGTTCTTTAAACAGGAGGGTAACCACCAGCAGCACCCCAATCGTGATCCCGAGGGTGGTGTAAACATCCGCCTGCGTCACCCCCAGGATATTGCCAAAGAGAAAATGATTCAGATCCACCTTGGCTTGCTTCTGGATCAGGGTGATCAACGTGATGCCCAGCGCAAAGAAAGCCGAGAAGACAATGCCCATGGCCGCATCCTCCTTCACTGAGGTCCGACTCCGGATCCAGTTGATCATGACCGTACTGAGGACCCCCGCCACAAAGGCCCCCACAAAAATATTGATCCCGATCATGAAGGCAATCGCCAGACCGGGGAGCAACGAGTGACTGATGGCATCTCCCAGCAGGGCCATGCGCTGCACCAGCAAGTAGGTACCCATGACCGAGCAGATGATGCCCACCGCCACGGCCACCAGCAGAGATCGCTGCATGAAGCTGTAGCTGAGGGGGTCCAGCAGCAGATCCAGCATTAAGCCGCCACTCCACCGTGGAAGCCCACCTGTCCCCCGTAGGCTTTGTGCATGTACTGAGGTTGCAGGACTTCTGCCACAGGGCCGTGTTTGATCACCTGACGATTGAGGAGCAGCAGTTCATCAAAATTTTGAATCGATTCCCCCAGGTCATGGTTGACCACCAGGACCATTTTGCCTGCCTGGGCCAGTTCCGCAAAGATCTCAAACAAAATCGCCTCGGTTTTTTGATCCACCCCCACAAAGGGTTCATCAAAGCAGTAGATCTGGGCTTCAGTAGCCAGAGAACGGGCCAGGAACACCCGCTGTTGCTGTCCACCCGAAAGATCGCCAATCGGACGCCTGAGGTACTCTAGCATCCCCACTCTTTCCAATGCGGAGAGGGCCAATTGCTTGCTGGTGGAGGCAAAAGGGCGAAACCATCCTGTTTTTTTCACCCGCCCCATCATCACCACATCCCACACCGTCGTCGGATAGGTCCAGTCAATCGCAGATCGCTGCGGCACATAGGCCACCTGATCCAGATGATCGTAAAGGGGGGAACCTTGATAGCTGACTTGGCCCTCAGTGGCAGGGATCAACCCCAGCATCGCCGTGATCAAGGTACTCTTGCCCGCTCCGTTTGGTCCAATGACCCCCAGGAGCCGCCCTGGCTTAATCCGCAGGTTGATCGCTTGCAGTGCCAGCGTGGTGCGGTAGTGCACCGTCAGATCCTGAATGTGGATGGAGTCATCCTGGATAGATGGGCCAGCGATCGCTTTCATAATCGTTTCATATTTCATACAGATAGCCTACCATACAAAAAATGAATCAATTATGAAAAGAGGATGTGGCCATGAAAACTTTTGCCCAGAAGACAGCTTACTTGCTGGGGATCCTGTTGGGTCTGCTGGGGGGAGCTGCCTGTAGCAGGGAGGCAGTGGATGAAAGCGGGTTACCCAGAGTGGTCTCCACCAGCACCATGATCGCGGACTGGACGGAGGTCATGGCAGGTGACGAGATTGATCACACAGGCATCCTGGAGCCAGGAGTCGATCCCCACATTTATGAACCTGTGCCAGCCGATTCCATCGCGATCGAGCAAGCTGATCTGATCTTTTATAACGGCTACAACCTGGAGCCAGAACTGATCAAGCTCATGAACGCAGTCGGGACCCAGGCCCGCAAAGTTGCGCTGGGAGAACTGGTGGATCCTCTGGTTACGGAATACGAAGGGCGCATGGAACCCGATCCGCATGTTTGGGGCGATGTGCAGAATGTGATCCCTATGGTCAATGCCATCCGCGACGCCCTGATCGAGCTGTCTCCTGAGGATGAAGCTGTCTTCACCGCCAATGCCGCTGACCTAACGGCAGAATTGGTAGAACTGGATACCTGGGTGCGCGAGCAGATCAATACCATCCCTGCAGAAAACCGTACCCTGGTCACTACTCATGATGCATTTGAGTACTACATCAATGCCTATGGCCTCAGATCGGGGGGCACCTTGATCGGGATCAGTACTGAGGAGCAGCCCAGTGCCCAGACCGTGGCCCGTCTAGCGGATGAAATTCAGGCCGCCAATGTGCCCGCCATCTTTGCCGAAACCACCATCAATCCCGCTCTGATCACCACGGTGGCCGCTGAAGCAGGGGTGACTCTGGCGGAACGGAAGCTGTATTCCGACTCCATTGGCGAAGCAGGTGGAGAAGCGGACAGTTACATCAAGATGATTGAGGCCAACACTCGCACGATTGTGGAGGCACTGGGGGGCAGCTTCAGCGAATTTGGACCCGATCGTTGAGATCGACGGCAGCGATGAGCGCTACGATAGCGGGTGAAATCAACCTGGGTGGGCGATGCATCCGATGGGATGGGCAAGGATCAGACTTTTCCTGGGGATCGTTGCGGTATCAGGGGGTGCGGTTCAGGCTCAGGTGCAGCTGGATGTGCAGTTGGGCAGAACCATGGAATTGGGTCCGGGCATTGTCTGTCTGGCCTGTGACTTTGCCAATGGCGACTTCTCTGGGACAGATCTGCGGGGGGTGATCCTGAAGGAAGCCAATTTTCAGGGGGCCAATCTGAGTGGAGCCAATCTAGGACTCTCAGTTCTCAACTTTGCTGATTTTTCTGGCGCGGATCTGAGTGGATCTACCCCCACAGAGGCGTTTTTCTGGGAAGCGGATCTCAGCCGCAGTAATCTGGAGGGGGCTGATCTGAGTGGGGCGACATTGAGTGGATCCAACCTGCAGCGAGCCAATTTGCAAAAGGCGAATCTCCAGGGAACAGATCTCACAGGTGCGGATCTGCGGGGCGCCAATTTACAGGGAGCGGAGTTAGCAGGGGCGTTTTTGAGTGGAGCAATCTATGACGAATTTACACGCTTTGATCCGGATCAAGAAATTTATCGGGATCAGATGAAGCTGGCAGAGGATCAAACAGTGGAATGAATTGACGGCTGCAATCAACGTAGATCTTAATAATCCCGTTATTTCGATTACAGAAGTCTCCTTCAGTTTTGGCTGTTTGGTCGCTGTCATAGCAGATTCTCCAACAGCATCTCTAACCGTTGGAAAATTTTCTCTAGTCGCAGGATCCGCTCTTCGTGATCTCGTCGGTGTTGGTCCATGAAAGATTTCATTCATCTGGAGCTGGGCGGCAATGCAGCCTGGATTTCTCCTGGAGTCATGCTGTCACCTTCTCAGAAAGCTTGGCTTCAACGTGAACTAGAGTCAGCGCCTGTGTAGACAACTTACCTCTCCAGAAGACTTTCCTCAAGAGCTTGGGAAATGCTGGATTTACTGATCGGGTTGGTTATCGTTATTTCGATCGGTGCGGCATTGGGCATATTTGGTTCATAAATAGAAAGTAAGCTAGGAATCGAGACCAGCACACACCCTTGGTTATGGAACACTCTGATCCAGCTCAGACCCTGCAGACCCTCCTCAGCAAAAGTCTGGATCTTCTGGATCCGGCCAGACATGGGGTCCTGAAGTCCGCCATCGTCCGGGTTCAACCCTCTGCTGGAACACCCGAAGTAGCCGAGATCCAAGCCCTGGGTCACCAGGCCCTCTACGCCCTGCAGGATCAGGTGAAAATTCTCCAGGATCAGGTGGAGAACCTGCCCGGTAAACAGGCTCGGGAAGTGGAGCTGAAGCAACGGGCCCAGACCCTGATCCAGAAGGGGTATGAAGAAAGTCTGAGGAAACTGCGTCTCTGGCTTTCGACCCTGCATGACTATGATCAGAGCCTGCAAATGGCCCTTGCTGAGTACGACTTTGACAGCTGGTTGCAGGCCAACCTGGAATATGAATGGAACGAACGCAGCCGCGAATGGATCCACTGGGTGTATAAGGCTGCTGAGATCTTTAAACTCAATCCCCCTCCTGATCCCAAACTGAAATTTCCTCCCGCGCCTCAGTTGCCGGTACCCCGTTCTGCTGGCAAAGAAAATCAACCGGATAACACTCCTGTCTGGATTGCCACAGGTGTGGGCTGGTTGCTGGGTGGACCTGTGGGAGCTGCTGTTCTTGGAGGAGCTAGCTACCTGATCAATCGTGCCGATCCTACCGAACCCAATCAGGTCCCTCCCGAACCGCTTGTGAATCTGGAACGGGATCTGGATATTCTGGACTGGTCGCAGGAGGCAGCCGATCAGTACTTGGAACAATTCCGGCGGCGGGCAGAAGCAATCATTGATGACTACATTCCCGTGGCTGAACCGTTGATCCATCCCCAGATCCAGGTAAAAGCCATTGATATTGCTCACCAGAAAGCCCAGCTGGAACAGGCCCAGCAACTGGTAGCGGATCTGGAGCAGGTGCTTTCTTCGCTAGGGGGTTCTGAGATTGCCTCATGACCAACCCTCTTAGAGGATGCTCACTGCGAATCAGAATCGGGATCTCTGTGACCCTCAGCCTACTGCTAGGATTCCTGGCCTGGGGAATTTACAGTCAAGAGCCTGACCTAGAACCCCGGATCCCCAGGGTGGATCAGCCCTCCTCTGCCGCTCTGGATTGGCAGTCTCAGGATTCAGATCCTTCTCTTCCTCATCTGGCTCGCCTGACGCTAGAGCATTACTTTATGCATGGCACTCTGCCTGCGTTTACAGATCAGGATCTGCAGATCCCAGCTGAATGGCAGCAGTCCGCTGGTCTTTTTGTCACGCTCAGTCGTCAAGGAAAGCAACGGGGATGCTGGGGCACGCTGGTTCCGAGTGCCAGGAATTTAGCCACCGCCACTATGAAAGCGGCCATCGGAGCTGCCACCCGCGACTGGCGTTATCCGCCCCTGCAAGCCTGGGAACTGCCTACGGCCTCGATCCAGGTGGCGATCGTTAAGTCGTTTGTTCCGATCGAGTCGATGCAACAGGTGGATCCGGTCCATCAGGGATTATTTCTGCGATCCGGCCCACGTGGGGCTGTGCTCTTACCCGGCGAGGCTCTGACCAGCGAATGGCAACTGGCCACCGCTCAACATTTGGCTGGGATCCCAGCAGGGGAAAAGGCAGAGCTGTTTCGCGTGGATGTGGAGATGCTGCACGAATTCAGATAGCAAAACAGATGTAGAAACAGAAGTTGCTATGCCTTGGTAACCCTGCGCTGTGCACATGCGTTGTTGAATTAGGGGGGATGAATCGATGATTAATTTTCAAGGGAAATTTCAAGGAGTGAAAGCAGCCTTACTGGTGGGAGGGCTATTGTTGTTGCCCACAGACATCTCCTGGGCATAAGAGCTTGAGGCTTCACCTGTCCCTACAGAGGATCTGGATCCCTCTCCTGCCCCTCAACATTCGCCCGCACCAGAAAATGGCTGTGTATATGGTGAGCAACCGTCTCCGTCCCGACAGAACCCTGTTTTGAGAGATGGGATCAACACTGGGCAATAATGACGGATGACTGTGCACCCTCTGCCCACAGGTGAATCAACTCCAAGCCCGACTCGATGATTTCATTCATGCACCCCGAACTGAGATCAGTTTGATGGTGCTGATCCTGCTGTCCGTGATCTTGGTGATTGCGGAAACAGCTCTAGGGCCTGACAGCAGTGGGTGGTTGTGGATCCATACCCTCGCAGATGCTCTCAATGCCATCTTTATTCTGGAACTGTTGGTGCGGGCCTGGATCAGTCGGCGCGCGAGTCGTTTTCTAAGAAATTACTGGCTCGATATGATCGCAGTCCTGCCCCTGGGGGGGAACTGGCGAGTGCTGCGGGTGCTGCGCCTGTTGCGGTTGATCCGGATTGGAGTGCTGCTCAATCGACAACTGGCCTCAGTCATGTCGGTGGGAGGACGGGTCCAGATCGGGTTGTTCTCTCTGCTTAGCCTGATTATTCTCAGTGCGGCCCTGATGATTCTGCAGCTGGAAGGCAGTCAAAATCCGGACTTTGATACCCTTTGGGATGCCGTGAGCTGGAGTGTTCTCACCCTGGTGGCGGCGGAACCGATGCCAGGAACGGCTGAAACCGAAGGGGGTTGGCTGGTCACTCTGGTGCTGATGATCAGCGGAGTCACCATGTTTGCAGTGGTCACAGGTGTGGTTTCAGCGGTCATGATTGATAAGCTCAAACGGGTAGTGGAGTTACGGCTTGTGGATCTAGATGAGCTGCGTGGCCATGTGGTGATCTGTGGTTGGAACCGGGGAGCGGTCCTGATCCTGCAGGAACTGCAGATGGATCCCTTCACTCGCAATCGCTACATTGTGGTTGTAGCAGAGTTCGAAACCCATCCTGAACATGAGTTACGCGACGTGGATCCCTCGCGGACTTACTTTTATAGCGGGGACTATACCCGCATTGAGGTTCTGGAAGAAGTGGGGATTGAACATGCCTCACAGGCAATTTTGCTCGCGGATGCCACTCGACCTCGCTCCGATCAGGATCGGGATGCCCGCACCGTTCTGGCTGCCCTGACCATTGAAAAGCTGCAGCCCCGGATCCATACCTGTGCCCAGATCCTGGATCGTCGCAATAACGTACAGCTGCGGGTTGCAGGCGTAGAAGATGTGGTGGTAGGGGACGAATTGACCAGCCACCTGATCGCCTCCTCGGCCCGCAATCAAGGACTCACCGAAGTGCTAACTGAACTCCTGACGGTCAAATTTGGCAATCAGTTTTATAAGCTACAGCTCCCTTCCGGCTGGGAGGGGATCACCTTTGCTCAGGCAGCTCAACGGGTGAAGGAGGACTATGATGCCATCCTGATCGCCCTGGAGCGGCGAGAGAATGGGCAACGGCAGTCTTTAGTGAATCCTTCAGCTTTGATCCGCCTGCAGCAGCAGGATCAGATGATTGTGATCGCTCGCACATCTCCTGGGGCACCCTTAAGGATAAGGTAATGGCATGCAAGGGTGGTTGTGTGTTTCGATGCAGGGTTCTCCTGGTAGGCAGGGGTCCAGATGGTAGGGTAATTTAAAAGTCTAAGCAATATTGTCGATAAATGTATCGAAGTTAACTTTAAACCAAAAGATTATCCTGGCTCGCTTACCTCAACGCAACGTCAGCACTGGAGTTCCCTATGGCAGAGCACGTCAAGACTTGGCATATTCTGGTGATTGATGATGATGATGGACGGCGGGCCATCGCTCTGGACGCGGCCACCTATTCCCTTGGACGGGATCCTGCCAATCTCATTGTTCTAAACTCCACCTCTGTCTCTCGTCAGCATGCCATCCTCCTGAGAGTGCCAAAGCCTGATGGCGAGTATATCTATCGGCTACTCGATGGGAATTTGGAAGGTCGTCGCAGCATGAATGGGATCACGGTCAACAGCCAGAAAGCCCTGGCCCATGATCTGCGGGATGGGGATATGGTGCTGTTTGGCGGCAAAGTGCAGGTGCAATATTGTCTGCGCCAGTTGTCGGATGATGAGTTTGTGCGCTATCTCCAGTCCATCAACTACCGCAGTATTAAGGCAGAGGTCTCGGATGCCCGCACGACAGTAGCACGGCAGTTAGATGAGTTTTACGAAACCACAAAAACCGCCAAAAAAGCAGATCCCAAACAGCCCACCACCCCCCTAGACAGTGCCCAATTTCGCAACTCCCTCGATCCCGCTGAGAATGGCAAGGGCTGGTGGCAGCGCTTACCCTGGGTGGGGCAAAAACACTCTCGATAAGATTAGCCTCTGACCTCAGGAGCAGGGTCAACGAACCCTCATTTCTCCACGGCTGACTCATGCTAGGGTGAAGGCTATGGATGAGCTGGAGCAGTGTTACCGCCTGCTGGGGTTAGAGCCTGGAGCCTCATTGGAGGCTGTGAATCAGGCTTACAGAGATCTTGTTTTTATCTGGCACCCCGATCGCCTGCCGCAGGATAACCCTCGCCTGCTGGAAAAAGCCCAGGAGATGATCAAAAAACTCAATCACGCCCGAGATCAGCTCCGAGAGCGGACTGGGAAAGGAAGCAGCAGACAGAATGGTCGGGGGGGATTCACCCCACAAAGATCCTATTACCGTCCTCCAGAGCGTCCCGCTTCCCAATCCACCTGGCGCCCTCCCTATGAGCAGCACTATTCTCCACCTCCACCCCCCTCCTCAAGGCAACAAGCCTATCGCTCCTCTGAGTCCTCCCGTTCTTCTTCATATCCTCCTCCTCCACCGCCACCTCCTCCCACGACACCCGACAGTGCCTATCGTTCTGGGCGTCAACACGGCAATCTGAGGGGGGCTGATCTGCGAGGGGCTAATCTCAAAGAGGCTTACCTGGAAGGGAAAGATATGAGTCAGGCCGATCTGCGGGGAGCGGATCTGAGTGATGCCTTCCTGCACCTGGCGGATCTCAGTGGTGCCAATCTGCAGCAGGCCAATCTTTTCCGGGCCAATCTTCTGCAGGCCAACCTGAGGGGAGCCGATCTGCAGCGAGCCAATCTCATAGGCGCAGATCTCAGTGGTGCAGATCTGGAGGGAGCCAACTTAAGGGATGCTCGCATTGGCTATGCCGACCGGATCATGGTCAAGCTGGTGGGAGCCAACCTCACCCAGGTGACGATGCCTGATGGCCGCATCTACGGCAGTTAAAGCGCCCTTTATTCAGGTAAGGTCAGGATTTCTACCCCGTCATCAGTGACGGCAATCGTGTGTTCAAACTGAGCCGATAGCTTACGATCTTTGGTTACAGCGGTCCATTTATCCGCCAGCAATTGGACCTGCCAGGTGCCTTCGTTAATCATGGGCTCAATCGTGAACACCATTCCGGGCCGCAGCCGATCCCCTTCTCCGGGCTTGCCGTAGTGGGGAACCTGAGGCGCTGTGTGAAAAACACGACCGACCCCATGACCCACAAAGTCTCTAACTACTGAGAATCCTTCTGCCTCTGCGTAGGACTGAATGGCCGCACCAATATCCCCGATGTACCCCCCGGGTTTGACGGCGGCAATGCCTCGTCTCAGCGACTCTGCTGTCACCTCCACCAGCTTTCGAGCTTTGGCAGAGGGAGTCCCCACATAGAAGGTTTTCGAGGTGTCACCGTGGTATCCATCCAGGATCGGGGTGACATCAATATTGATAATGTCGCCTTCTTTCAGAACCTGACGGGCATTGGGAATGCCATGACAGACAACTTCATTGAGGCTGGTGCAAATGGATTTGGGAAAGCCATAGTAACCGAGAGGGGCGCTACGAGCTCCGTGAGACTGGGTCCAGCGCTCGGCTTCATCGTTAATCTCCAGCGTACTGACTCCGGGTTGGACCATAGCCTCCAGGTGGTTGAGGAGCTGGGCCGCCAGTCGACCCACGCGGCGCATTTTATCGAGTTCGCGGCGAGAGAGAATTTCAATAGTTTCCTGGGAGCGTTGCTGAGCCATCTGGGCTTTCTTGGTCTGGATCGCTCGGGTTAGCCGTTGGGGTAAGCCCCCTGAGGGGTTCAAGGATTTACCCAGATCATTCAGGATGCTACGTGCGTCTTTAGTCATTCCAGCCTCAGTGGTCAGTAGGTCATCTCACCCGCAATCTCTCCCTTGGCTCAACTCATCCGGACTCCGGTGACTTCGCTAGATCAGGGATTGCTCCAAACCCTCATTGTAAATTATCCTATCGGCGAAGCTCAGCCCGCTGCCAACGGATCCAGATCCAATTGCTGAACCGGATCAGATTGCGCAACAACCGAAATCGTTGTTGAGTTTGGGTCAAGGTGGCAGCCGTGGTGCGCAGGTTGTCTTTCAACTTCAGAAGTTCTGCAGGTGCAGGATGAAGGGCATCTCTGGCGGCATCTGCCCAGTCATTCATGGAGGTCTCGGTGACCCAAAGGGCCTCCTGTAATCCTTTAATTGTTGGTAAAAGCCAGATCAGGGCCAGGAACAGAAGCAGATTAAATCCACACACCAGAATCACACTCAGTTCCATCTTGTCTCCTGTCCCAGAAAATGCTCTCAACTCATGCTAAGGCACTCCTGGGTAATCCACTTCATTTTTGAGTTGACGTTTTTTTATCTCAGAAATGAGTAGCTCCACATAGTCACTCCTCCTGACCTCATCTAGGCCACCATCTGCCCAAATCCTGACTGTATCTCCTTGCTTTTCCATCCAGGGACTCGGATCATACCCTAGCCAGGGAGATTCTCCAGTTCTTAAAAAATCAAACTATTCTCGCCACCCCTCCAAACCACAGCAACATCCTGGAGAGATCGGATCTTTTCCCTCACGGATCACCTGGATACCCCCAGGCATGACCAACCGGTTTGCCGCGAGTAATCTTTCGATCACCTGTTTTTTTTCCGAGTCTCAAGTCAATGTGATTGTAATTTGCCAATTGTGCTAACACTAGACCGATTTCGGGGTGGCTCAACTCCCCAGACAAACGGATCCAGGGGAAGAATGTGAGCTTAACAATTTCCCAGGGAGAGTTCCTTAGCTCCTGAAAAAATGGAGCTTCAATCACAGCATGGAGCCGAACCCTGAAGTTCATACTTCTCTCTTGGTGTTGATCGGAACTCATGACCTGGCAGGTTACATTCTGATCCGATGGGGAGACAAAGCAAAAGCTCACCCTTAAACTGTTGCTAAGATAGCCCTACATGCCTGAGTCCTGCTATGGCCCTGCCCCGCGTTCCCCGATCCCGTCCCCGCCCCAAGCTCCGGGCTATTCCTCGCCGTAAAACTGAGGCTGCTGTCATTGCCGAAATTCAGCAATTAACAGTCGAGAAGCAGCGTCTGCAACAACAGCTGGTGGCATTGATTGAACGGCGGCAACAGATTGAAACGCGATTGCTGGAGATTGATCAGGAAATCCAGTCCCTGCAATCACTCGCAGCCAACTATGCTGAAGTAGCCACCGATACGGTAACCCAGGCCAAGTCAGGTTCTCCTTCCTTGCCTATAAATCCTTCTGCATCACCAGGCCATACCTCCTTTGTGATCGATTACTGATGACTTGCCGTTGTTTACCCCACCTTCGTCAATCACATGGCTGATTTGAGTGATTTCTTCTCAGGGATTGAGCAACTGATCGAGCTAGCCCAAAAGCTGGATGAGAAACAGCGCTCTGGAGAACTGCGAACTGAAGTGAGGATCCAGGGACGCTCCGGTCTGAGTGGCAGCTCCATTCCCCGCAGTGGATCCATTCCCCGTCGCTACGGATCAGTGCGCCCAACTGCTGGAGGGGCAGAAGAAGACGCCTGGAGCCGCGAACCCATCGTCACCCCCCCACCCCGATCCTCAACCCCACAACCGGAAGCTGCCTCGCCGTCCCCCTCTCCCTCAACCTGGACCCTGCGCGAAGTGGGTGGGCTGGATGAACAGTTGCACACTTTGCGAGAACTGGTGGAGATCCCTCTGAAACGTCCCAATCTGCTCACTCAGTTGGGTCTGGATCCACCCAAGGGCGTCTTGCTGGTAGGGGCCCCAGGAACAGGAAAAACGCTGACGGCACGGGCATTAGCTGAAACCCTGGAAGTCAATTACATTGCCATTGTCGGCCCCGAGATCATGGGTAAGTATTACGGGGAAGCCGAGTCCCGTCTGCGCCAGGTGTTTGAGAAGGCTGCCAAATCCGCCCCATGCTTGATCTTTATTGATGAAATTGATGCCCTGGTTCCCAACCGTGCCGCTGTGGAAGGGGAAGTCGAAAAACGACTGGTGGCCCAGATGTTGGGACTCATGGATGGGTTTGCCACCCAGAAAGGATTGGTGGTTCTTGCGGCCACGAACCGTCCAGAAGCTCTGGATCCGGCGCTGCGGCGACCGGGACGATTTGACCGTGAGGTGATCTTTCGGGTTCCGGATCGGCAGGGACGGCGACAGATCCTGGGAATCCACACTCGGGGTATGCCTCTAGCAGCAGATGTCAGTCTGGAGGAATTGGCGGATCAGACTCTGGGCTTTGTGGGAGCCGATATTCGGGGGCTCTGTCAGGCGGCGGCCTATGCGGCCCTGCGGCGGCAGGTACCCAACCTGGATTCTCCGCTCCCTGAGCAGATGACGGTGACGGCGGCTGACTTTCAACAGGCCCTGCAACAGATCAAGCCAGCGGTGCTGCGATCGGTGGAAATTGAATCTCCCCAGGTGAGCTGGGACATGATCGGCGGCCTGACCCAGACCAAGCAGATCCTGCAGGAGGCGGTGGAAGGAGCCCTGCTGCATCCTGAGCTGTACGAAAAAGCGAACGCCCAAGCCCCCAGAGGATTACTGCTTTCCGGACCTCCGGGTACGGGCAAAACCCTTCTGGCGAAAGCCATTGCCTCCCAGGCCAAAGCCAATTTTATTGCGGTCTCCGGTCCAGAGTTGCTGAGCAAATGGGTGGGATCGTCGGAGCAGGCGGTGCGGGAACTGTTTGCGAAGGCGCGTCAGTGTGCTCCCTGTGTGATCTTCCTTGATGAAATCGACACCTTAGCACCCGCTCGGGGTAGCTACTCTGGGGATAGTGGGGTAAGTGATCGGGTCCTTGGACAACTCCTGGCAGAACTCGATGGAATTCGTCCCGCTCAAGGGGTGCTGGTGGTGGCAGCGACAAATCGCAAAGCCAGTCTGGATCCAGCCTTAATGCGGGCGGGCCGACTCGAGATCCATCTTTCCGTGGATCTGCCTGATATGGCTTCTCGTCGTGAAGTTCTGGCGGTGCACAATCAACAGCGTCCTCTCGCCCCTAAGGTCAATCTGGATCAATGGGCTGAACGGACAGAAGGTTGGAGTGGGGCAGATCTGGCATTGCTGAGTAACCGAGCAGCCATTGCTGCAATTCGCCGCCACCGTCAAACAGGAGTGCTCGATCCGTCCCTCTTAGAAATTGGCGAGAATGATTTTCAATCCGCATTTGAGGAACTACAACTCCAGAAGCAGTTATCCTGAATTCTGATCTGATCCTGTCGGGTTATCTTGACTCAATGCTTTCAGGAACAAAAGCGTGTTAGCTAACAGGAAGAATCACTGTAAATATCGATCCTCTCCCCCGAGCGCTCTGTAAATGTAGCGTGCCTCCCAGCAACTTGACTGCCTCCTGTACAATAGATAGTCCCAATCCTTTCCCTTCTTCTTCCTGGGTTGTCTGAGAGCGATGAAAGGGCATAAATACTTTTTCTTGTTCTTCTTCAGAAATACCCACTCCCTCGTCGCCAATTGCAAAACGAATATACTCTTTGCCTTCCTGGGAAATCCTTAACGTAACCACGCCATCAGAGTATTTAAGAGCATTGCTCAGGAGATTAGTCAGAATCTGTCTTAAGAAGGTTTTATCAGTAGTAATAGGTGAAAGATGATCTGTCACATGAAACTGAATCCGATTTGACTCACCAATATCAAATTGGTCACCGGATGAATGACATAAAGATTTTATTATCTCTTCACAGAATTGGTAAGCTTCGAACTTCTCTTTTTCTCCTAAGTATTGATGACGAGATGGATCCTGGAATAAAGGCAACTTATCCAGGAGGCTATTCAGGTAAGTAGCAGAAGACTCAATTTGCTTCAAGTAATCCACTTGCTGCTGATAAGATAGTTTTTGAAGGTGATGAGTTAGGATTTCGGCGCAGTAGATAATGTCACATAAGGGAGTTTTATATTCATGCTGGATCATATCCACCAGATGCTGTGAAAGTGCCTCACTGGAGCGTAACTGCCGAGAGTAGACATCCACCTCTAATTCCAATTCTGCTACCGGAGTTCTTAGCGCTTCTTCCACCTGATGCTGAATGGTTATATCTCTCAAAAGACCCTCAATCGCAGTGACTTTCCCCTCTGCATCTGGAATTCCGATCAGCTGCTGATCAATCCAAACAATAGTTTTGTCCTGCCGCACATAACGTAAAACTTGACTATCTCCAAAAGGAGGGCAAAGACATCCCTGCCAGAGTGAATCTGCCAATGTCTGATCCTGGACACACACACACTCACTTAAACTCCAGCCCTCTGTGTGGCACTCAGCTGGACTCAGACCCAAGATACTTTGAATTGCCGGACTGACGTACTCAAGATGCCAGCCAGTATCAAAGATCCACCTGATGAAAATATCCCTGCTCCGCTCAGCTAAGGCGGAGAACCTATCCCCATGCGACTCAACGCACTTTTGAGCGTTCACCATCTAAAGCATCTGGACTCATCAACAACGTTAATGAATCTTAACATAAATCAAGAAGGTAAAGATCTTGTCAGAATTGGTCGGTATCGATCCTCCTCATCTCGTTTGAAGCTAGGCGAGGCTGCAATGAAAGTACAGGTTTTGATCATGGTCTATTACATTTGGCTACCCTCTTGGTGATCTGCAACCAACGATGGATAGCATCAATCTAGAGCCTGTATAAATGACTATATAGCTTGGAACTATATGAAGAACCTGTTGATTATCGAAGATGAAGCTACGTTGCGGCGGAGACTGCGAGATCTTCTAAAAATGGAGGGATTTAATGTTCTGACGGCTTCAAGTGGTCAGGAGGGAATTGCTATTGTTGAACAGGAATCGATTCATCTGGTTCTCTGCGATGTGATGATGTCTGGGATAGATGGGTATCATGTCCTGGAACGACTCAGGGCTTCCCCCCGAACACAACGAATCCCGTTTGTCTTTCTGACCGCCAAGCAAGATCCTGAAGCCCTCAGACGTGGGTTTCAACTGGGTGCCAACGATTTTTTATCAAAACCTGTTCGCAGGGAAGAGTTACTTCGGGTGCTTTCTGATCATCTGGAGCCGGTGATCGAGGAAGTTAACTCCACTTACCAAGGTCCGACACAGTGGGGATCAACCCTGGATCAGGCAGGATCGGTCACTGCCCTCAAGTTGGCTCTGGAAATGCTGCCAAAGGTGGAGGGATCAAAACGTCACCAATATCTATCCCTCTTTTGTCACTCTAGGCCGGAGAGACTAGATTTGTATCCATATCG
>CAYMOX010000035.1:25294-47698 GCA_964392245.1 uncultured bacterium | reverse complement strand
GCTCGACAACATGGATTGGATATTCAAATCAGTTGGTGCAAGATCTGAGTTAACCGACACGCACCTGATGCCGACTGATCCAGAACAACACCACAACAGCTAACAACTGGGTGGAAATCGAAAAGATAACCAGTGCTGAAATCTGAAGATCATAGAGCACTCCCATCAACGCACTCCCTGCAAACCAGGCCAGTCCATAGCCTACATAAAAAATTCCGTAAGCCGATCCTCGCACTTCAATCGGCACGATCATGACCACTATGGCTTTCATAATGGACTCCTGGGCTCCCATCCCCAATCCCCACAATGCCATCCCCACCAAGGCGGCAGACTGATAACTGGAATAGGCAAGCAGAACAGCCAGGGAAGAGATCATAAACGCCACCGCCAGAGTCACCGTTCCCCGATGATCAAAGAACCAGCCCAGGACCAGAGCTGCGAGAGCATCCGTGGGAAATCGGTATAGCACATCGCCAGAAGGGCCACCCCTGCCAAGTAGATCCAGAACAAGCGGGGAATACCCTGACCTCTCAGGCTCTGCCCCTTCAATTCAAACTCACTGGGATTAGGATAGCGCCGTTGCATATAGATCAAAATGATCAAGCCCAGCAATGCTGGCCCAGCTAATACCCCAAAACTGAGGGGATAGGCTTGCTGCCGCCAGGACAGGATCGCCGCAACCAGCAGAGGTCCCGACACCGCTCCCACCTGATCCAGGGCTTCATGAAGACCGAACCCAAAGCCACTGCCCACCTGGCTAGCGGCATGAGAGAGCAAGACATCCCGAGGAGGGGAGCGAACAGCCAGACCTGCTCTTTCTGCGATCAGGAGAGCTGCTGCGGTTTCCCAACGTCCAGTCAAGGCCAGTAGGGGAATGGCACCAGTATTCAGGATGTATCCCGGTGTGGTGATCCCCCAGTACCGTTTGGTCTGATCACTGAGATACCCCGTCAGCAGGCGCAAGCCAAACCCGATCAGTTCTCCAGTACCTGCAACTAGCCCTACGATGGTGCCACTAGCACCTAAAAAGCCCAGGTAAGCTCCAGCAATACTCCGTCCCCCTTCATAGGTCGCATCAGCACAAAGGCTTACGATACCAATGAGGATGACAAAATGCAAGGCACTTTTTTTGATCACTGGGAGAAACCCACAGCAAAGGATTAAATCACCGTAGTCAAAGTAGGTCTGATAATAAGGGGTGAGATGGCTAAACTGGGGATGTCGCTAGCTGTTGTTATGAACTAGCTCAGGATCTCTTGTAGCTTCAGGCAGGCTGCCTCGATTTTATCCAAGCTCCCTGGATTCACCAGCCCATAATAGTCAAAAACATAAACCTGTCCCCTTTTAACCGCCTGTAATTGCTGCCAAAAAGGACGAGCTTGGAAATCTGCCAGTGGATCTGGGGATTGGGGATTAACCAGCAGTAATATCTCAGGATCTGCCTCCAGGATCTTCTCTTCGGCAAGCGTGACGTAGCCCTGAAACTGTCCCTGACTTTGGAGTTTTGCTGTCAGATTCTGGACACCAAACTGTGATAAGAGATCGCCTGCCCAGCTATCCTGATTGGGGGAAAGCAGCGGCTGGGTGCCAGCCAGGAGTAAAAGTCGAGGGCCTTGAGGGTTGTTGGTAGGAATCAGTTGTTTATACCTCTCAAGCAGAATCTGGGGATCCATCCCTGTGAGTTGAGCCAGTTCGATGGTTGTCTTGCTGAGGGAATCCCAACTATCCAGATCAATGAGCTGCACAGAGATATCCAGGGCTTGTAAACGCCTGGCAATATCTTCATGGAAATCTGCAGCCCCAATGACGACATCTGGGTGGAGGGCAACAATCTGTTCCAGGTTGGGGCCATTACCTAAGCCCACACGTGCAATATCATTGAACCGAGGATCGTTATCCAGCAGTCGTCCCGAGGGAATACCTACCAGTTTTTCTGGATTCAGTCGGTAAATTAGATCAGCAGACATTGAAGTTAAGGCCACAACCCGATCAACAGTCACTTGGGGCTGCCCATGTACTGAAGGCCAAAAGAGACCCGAGGTCAACATACCAAAGCAGATCAGTTTGCCGATCATCAACCTGCGGGATAAACGAGGATTTAGAAGCATGAGTAAGATCCTTTGATTCAATCTGATCGATCAATAATTTAAAAGCGACTTACCAGGTTAATGGCTGCATTGGTTCCTGGTTGAGCAAAACGCGCAACCTCAGGCCCCTGGTTAAGAAACCGCACGTCGGAATAACGGAAGTACTCTGTATCAAACAGGTTGAAGATACCGAAGTTGAGACTATAACTCTCGTTAATGTTGTAGTAGCCCAGCACGTCAACAACGGTAAATCCACTGGGCACAAAAGGAACGGCAGGAGGCTGATCCGGATCCGTTGGGGTGGGTTCTCGCTCCGGATCTCGGGGATCCCCCACTAGGGTGGCAATCAGCCGTGCTCCCCACTTGTCATTGGGATCGTCATAGTTGAGACTAACGATGGCTTCCAATGGGTTGATGGAAAGCAAGGGTTGATCATCCGTGAGGTTATCCCCCACCGACCAGGCCAGACTGGCATCGAGACTCCATCCCGTTAGATCTGGATTAAAGAAATAGCTGCCTGTTGCTTCCACACCATAGATCCGGGCTCGGCTAATATTCTGGGATTGAAAAAGAATCACCGGAGGAGGTGGAGGACCTCCAGGGGGACCGGAATCGGGGGGCGAAGGCTCAGCACCCACTTCCACAAAGGCTTCGATGAAATCATCGTAGGTGTTATAAAATCCAGTCACGCTAAAACTGGCGCGAGGAAAGACTCCCCGTAGACCCAGCTCAAAACTGTCACTGGTTTCGGGCTTTAGATCTGGATTGGATAATGTGCGATAGCGGAAAAAGGGGCTGGTTAGATTGGTGAAGCCGCTGTTGACCTCATTGTATTGGGGAGCTCTAAACCCTCGTGAGTATTGGGCCACCGCAGTGAGTTCAGGACTGAATTTCCAGACCATTCCTAATTTCGGGGAAATGGAATCTGCAGACAAGCTGACTGCTTCAGCTCCGCTGGCGGAAAAAATTTCATCTGCTTCCGGACTGAGATCATAGGTGTCATAGCGGATGCCTGGAATGAAAGTCAGTTGTCCCTGTTCAGTCTCGATCTCGTCCTGGAGATAGATACCAAAACGGGCTGTGTTTGAATCTGGAAAATCCTTGGTGGGAAATGTATCGGGTGGTATTTCTCGGGTTGCTTCGCCGGTGTTCAGGTTAGTTTGGATCCGGTCTCGTGGCCGCTCATTGCGAGTATTATTCAGCTCCATCCCCAGCACCAGGCGGTGATTGAGGGATCCTGTCCGGAAGTTACTCTGCACCTGCAGATCACCACCCACCAGATCACTGACAAGTTCGTTGAAGGTGTCTCGACTCACAGGGGTTTCATCCCTGAGGATGCGGTTCTCATCGAGACTGGTTTCTGAACTGGTCGCAGGTTGGTAATAGATCCGGGCCGTGGCCACCTGAAACAGTCGATTCTCAGGATTCTCGTAGGCGTATTCCAGACTAATGCGTGTGCGCTCCGTGTCGATGGTTTCATTGAAGTTAAGGATCCCCGAGGCCAGGTTAAAGGGAAGGGTGGTAGTATCTGTCACGCGGTTGAAATACTCTGCCGTTAGCTTGATACTGCTGTTCTCATCCAGACGGTAAACAGCCTTGGCCAATAAGTTATTGCCAAATCCAGACTGAGGATTATTGATCTCGCTATTGCGGGAAAAGATTTCGGTTTCACTGAAGTCGCGGCGAGTGTACATGAGCATCGCCTCCAACCGATCCTGCCTACCGGCCATCGCCAGGGTGTTGGTGTAGCCTGTATTTTTACTGTTGGCCTGACTGGTAAGCCCAAAATAAGTGTTTTCACCTGAGATCGCCAACAAATCGGAGGGATCAACAGTTGTATAAGTAACAACGCCTCCCAGAGCATCACTGCCGTAGAGACTGGAGGCCGAACCCCGCACGATCTCTACTGTTTTCAGGGTTTCAATCTCGAAGTAATCACGGCCCAAATTAAAAGGACCGAAAACAAACCGTTCCGGCTGCCGGATCCCATCCACCTGGATCAGAACCCGATTGCCCTCTAACCCACGAATGTTGAAATCCTGGAACCCATAGCGCAGGTTATTCCCCACAGACACCCCAGGAATGTAGCGGACCATATCCTCGATATCCTGGACAACATTCCGATCCAGCTGTTGTTGTTCAATCACCGTAATATTAGCGGGAGAATCTGAAACTCGGCGCGGCGTTCGTGTCCCTGTAACTGTGATTTGCTCCAGTAAAAAGACTGGCACCTGTAAGGTTGGATCGGGGGCCTCTTCAGTAGATTCTTCTAAAGCTTGAGCTGTGGTCATAGGGTCTTGCATCTCTTGTTTGGAGACGGGAGGATTGACCTGCTCAGCCATAACAGAAGACGTCAGAGTTAGGGAAACTAAAACACTGGAGGCTAACCATTTTTTCATCGTCGAATCTCACTTGCTAGTTCAAACGTTGACAGGGGAAACCGGATAAATCGCGCTGTAGGAGAGAGGACAGATCTGCAAACCCACTGGCGTGGTTATCAGGACCACATCAATCCCAAATACCTGCCGCAGATGTTCGGGAGCTAACACCTCTGCCGGAGATCCCACAGCCCAGATCTGACCCTGGTGCAGCAGCATGATCCGGTGGCTATAGCGAGCGGCCAGATTGAGATCGTGCAACACTGTAACGATGGTCAGAGCTTGCTCCTGGTTTAAATGCTTCAATAGCTCCAGCAACTCCAGCTGATAGCGCAGATCTAGATAGGTGGTGGGCTCATCCAGCAGCAACACTTTGGGATCTTGAGCCAGAGCCAGAGCGAGAAAGGCCCGTTGCCGCTCCCCTCCCGATAGTTGCTCCACCGGCTGATCCGCAAGAGATTCCATTTGGACCCGCAACAGTGCTTCTGCAACTTTGTCGCGATCTTCAGGTTGTTGCTCCCACCGCCACCAGGGCTGATAGGGAGATCGCCCCAGGCTTACCAACTGGCGGACCGTCAGGCCCCTGGGAAGCTGTTGCTGCTGAGGTAGGATCGCCAACTTCCTGGCTACTTCTCGTGGGGGTTGTTCATGAATCGCCTGACCCTCCAGGAGCACTTGTCCCTGTTGTGGGGGCAAAATCCGGCTGATCAATCGGAGGAGGGTGGATTTACCAGAACCATTAGGACCGATACAGCTCATCCACTCTCCGGCTTGCAGATCCAGATCCAGCCCCTGGATGATCGGCTTTCGGTCATACCCTCCCCCTAGATTAGAGGCGGTAAGTAAGGGTATTTTTTTCATGAGCGCCCCCTTTGGTAGAGCAACCAGGCAAAAAAAGGAGCTCCGGTTAAGGCAGTTACAATCCCGACAGGTAACTCTACAGGGCCCTGACGAGAGATCAGATCAGCACCCGAGAGTAAAGTTGCGCCCACAAGGGCTGAGAGGGGTAAGACCCAGCGGTAATCCTGCCCTACCCATTGCCGCACGATATGTGGAACCACCAAACCCACAAACCCGATCAGTCCACTGACACTCACCGAGGCTGCCGCTAACAACGTTGCAACCCCCCCGATCAACAGCCGCGTTCTGGCCAGACGCAGTCCTAACCCCACGGGCATTTCTTCCCCCAAATTCAATAGGTTTAAGGCACGAGTTAAGGTCAGACTGGCCCCCAATCCCAGCACAATGTAAGGACCCACCACCTTCACCTCAGGCCAGCTACGGCCATTCAGGCTCCCGATCAGCCAGTTGAGGGCCAGTTGCACCCGATCATCTGCCATCAGAAGTAAGGTGGAGCTCAAAGCCCCAAATAAAGCACTAATTGCCACTCCTGCCAGGATCAGCCGCTCAACTGGCAACCCAGAGGGGGTTCTGGCCAAACCATAGACCACCGTTGTGGTGGCAATGCCTCCGATCCAGGCTGCCAGAGGAACCCAGGAGGTGAGTGATCCCAGGCTAATCAAACCCACAGCCGCAAGACCTGCCCCAGCAGAGATTCCCAGCAAAAAGGGATCCGCCAGGCCATTCCCCAGCATCCCCTGCAACAAAGCGCCTGAAACTCCCAGAGCAGCCCCGACCAGGAGAGCAATCATGACTCGGGGGAGACGCAGATCCCACAGGATGGTTTGAGTCATAGGATCCCCTTGCCGCAGTAAGCCTTGCCAGATCTCTACTGCCGATAGATCGACTGCCCCAAAACTGAGAGACACAAGCACCATGAACAGTAACCCTGAGCCCAGCAGGACGGCCATGGATTCCGGCTTTTTCCAACGGGGAGAACGGTCAGACCAGTGGGGATGGTCCGAAGATCTGGAGGGTCGGGAAGCAGAAACAGGTTCAGAGGAGAGAGGCATTATCTTAAAATATTTGCATTAAGGATTATCCAGATCGGATGCTTGCAACTCAGTTCTCCACCCTGTAGGAGGGTTGACGAGCTTGAGAGGATGACATGACAGCTTTCTCTTCCCACTCTTCTAGGCATAAGCGAATCTGTTCACACCGAGCGCATCTGAAGCAGGGTGTAACTGCAGACTGGACTTAGAAAAAGCTGATCTTCAACTAATCACTCGCAGATTACCAGAAACTTCTACCTCTTGCAATCTATTCTCACTAGCAAGGGCACTGTCTTGACTTCGCGGCTGGCTTAAGGAGCATCCGTATCGAAACCTGAGAGGGATTTGATCGGTTGTGATGAGTCATAGAGGCATGAGGATGAGGCTTACCGGCTGTTGTTCAGAACCAGATGGGGATGCCATGATCAAGAGCAAGACCCTCCTGTTGCCCTATGCCTTCTCCCTTTCCTGGAATGGATCCCTATCTGGAAGGATATCTATGGCCGGATGTTCACAGTGCTCTGGCCAGCCAGATGCGGCGGCAACTGACTCCTTTACTTTGTCCAAAATATACAGCTCGACTCGAGATCTACCTTACAGAGGACCCCTTTCCTGAGGGTGAGATCGGTATCCTCTACCCCGATGTTCAGGTGTTGGAGGCTGCACAGAAAAGTCTTCAATCCTCGTCTGAGTCTGGTTCTGGGATGACAATGACCCAGCCCACACTCACATTGCCAGTCATACAGGCCACACAGGTGCGTCTTACAAGCCTAGAGATCCGCGACACTGCCCATAATCAATTGATCACCTGTATTGAGATCATCTCGCCTGTCAATAAACGAGAACCAGGACTCACGAGCTATCATCATAAGCGCCAAAGACTTTACCAGGCCAACGTGCATCTGTTGGAGATCGATCTGATTCGGCGTGGCGCTCGCCCCTTCAACCATCCTCGCCTACCACAGGCACCCTACTGCATTGCTCTTACCCGTTCTCAGTCAAACCAAATGGAAATCTGGGCAATCGAACTGTCTACCCCACTTCCGACTGTACCTGTTCCCTTGAAAGCGCCTGATGCCGATGTGCCTCTGGATTTACAGGCGGCTCTGGATCAGGTTTATGTTGAAGCTGCTTACGAACTTTCCCTAGATTACACTCAGGAACCTCCTCCTCCTGCGTTTTCTGTTGCAGAGAGAGACTGGATCCAAGCTTTACTGGGTTCGCACCGCTCATAGCTTGTGGGCTGGGCATAATTCAACCCATCTCCCTGCCTTCAAATTTCTTCCTGGATTATTTCCGGATCAGAAGTGTGATGAAAAACGGTGCTCCCAACACAGAAGTGATCAGACCACAGGGGATCTCAATCGGAGCAAACAGGGATCGCCCTGCCCAATCCGAAAGCATCACCAGCACTCCCCCCACTAAAGCAGCCACAGGGATCAGACCTTCATGAGCCGGACCCACCATCCGCCTAGCCAGATGAGGAGCTATCAAACCCACAAACCCAACTGTTCCTGCCGTGGCCACCGCCGATCCAGCCAGAGAAGCACTGGCCAGTAACAACCAGCTGCGCCGCCACTCAACCGCCACCCCCAATCCCCTCGCCACCTCTTCACTAAGATTCAAACTGTTCAGATCAGCAGCCAGTAACCAGCTGAGCAAGCCAAATACCAGTAGCCAGGGAAGGATAGGCCCGAGATGCTCCCAGCTGCGCCCGTAAACACTGCCGGTTAACCAGATCAAGGCTTGACTAACACTATTGATCTCGCCAAAAGTGACCAGCACAGTCGTAAAGGCCGTGACGATCGCCCCCAGACCAATACCCATCAGGATTAGTCGCATAGGTGCGTGCCCCTGCCACCATGACAATAGGTAAATGCTGACGGCCACAGCCAAGGCTCCCAGAAAAGCCGACACAGGCAATAGCGCCGTGGGGGCCGAGGGGAATACGACTATCAGCAACACTGCCGCCAGACTGGCTCCGGCATTGACCCCCAGAATGCCCGGATCCGCAAGAGGGTTTCGGGTCAGCCCTTGCAAGATCGCTCCCGAGACTGCCAGACCTATTCCAACAGCAAAAGCCACCAGGGCTCTGGGTAGGCGCAGGGTATAGATGACAAAGTCGTGATCAGGGTTGCGAGTTGGGATTCTGAGCAGGGTCTTCAGCACATCCAGGACCGAAATGGGGTAGTCTCCCTGACCAACACTGAGGATCAGGGTAAGCAGGGCCAAGCCCAGGAGCAAACCCATGCAGAGAGGAACTCGGGCATGCAAGCGAAATGAGAGGGGGATCCGTTGGGAACGAATCGTAAGCCAGTAACCCAACACTGAGAACCTATTGCAATTACTTTAGCTGTCTGTTAGAGTCGCACTTAGAATATTTAATTAGAAATAGTTTCAACAAACAACCCCTAATTTATCTCTGTGTGGGTATAGCCAGGATGCGTCTGCGTAATCAGCCAGAGCCCCTATCTATTGATCGTGATCAGCACAATGGCTGGGTTGATTTTTATCTGGGCCAAGCCCGTCACCAACCCAACCGCCGCTGCAGTCTGTTGGACTCCCATCTCAAGATTGGGATCCATTACTTGATCGAAGACGCCAGCAGGATCCGTAGGCGAGCTTTACCTGAGGAGATGCCCCCACAGATCTGGCAGCAGTTGCAGAAAAAGTTGTCGCGTCAGCCTTAAGCCCGACCGTTCCAGCTCACCAGGGTGTCATGGGCCAGGAAGTGACTGATATGGTAAGCCCGTTCCTCCGACTTCAGCAGGATCTGCTCCAGAAGATAACGCGTTCCCCGATCCCCCAAGCTCTCGGCCTGTCCGGCTTGAGAACGCAACACACCCAGAATGGCCTGTTCAGCAGCGAGATCATGTTCCAGCATCGTGCGGCAAGAGAAAGCCCCATCTTGCTCAGGCGTGAAGCAGCACAGTTCGGCCAACTTGGTAAAATTTGCCGCTGGAACGCCCCCGAGACCATCCAGGCGCTCCCCAATCTCATGCACATGATCCTGGACCCCTTCATAGCTTTCCTGAAAATACTCGTGCAGCATGTAAAACTCGGCACCCTCAACCACAAAATGATGCTTCTGGTACTGCAGATACAGAGCCTGGAAACTGGCCAGAAGAATATTCAGTCCATTGCAGACTGGGGTGGTGACACCTTCATCCAGAAGCACCACATTGCTGCTGATCTGGTCGAAGGGGTGTAGTAAGACTTTGGCCATCGTCAGTACCTGAATTCATATTCTCAAGTATGACAGCTTATTGAGAACAGAGCTACTCTCTACACCAGATTGATCTATCAGTCTTGCACTAGCAACAAAAATCAACATCACCGAACCCGTTCTAGCCCAACGTTTGCTGACAAGAGAGATCCACACTTGCGACAATCTTTTATAGAGTTCTGGACTAAATCCTCCATAAGTGAGAATCTATCTTAGTAGAGACTTGTTAATCTTTTCATTAAGCTTCCTCACTCCATCGCCCTCCGATGTTTAGCTCAGCTCAGCAAACAAAACCGGATCCATCTGGCAAAAGATGGCCTACCTCTGCCCTCAGGCCAGATTACGAGCTTCAAATCCTGTGGCTGGCTTGGGAACAGGTTTACATAGGACTCACCCTTCTGTATCTGGATCTGGCAGTAGCGGCCCTCGACAAACCCCATCTCACCCGGTCATTTGTGGATCACAGTCTTGCAGTGGCGGAAAAACTCTGGAGTTGCAGTTATATCTGCCGCGCCAGCTGGTATTCACTTTGGTCCCTGCATTTCCCTGGCCAGATCTCCAGCCCTACTCTTCCTCCCAAACCCTGGCAAGAAGAACAGGAGATCCCAATTGACCTGTTGATCCAGCAGGAAAGACAAAATTCAATGCGCAGGCTCGGGTTACGGCTTGGGGTGTTGGGATCCTTGCTTGTCCATGGATTGATCCTCTGGATCGCGCTACGACTTTTCCAAAGGGTAGAACCTCCCACTCTCGCAGAAGAAATGATCCGGTTTGAAATGATGGAGCTACCACCAGAACCACAGCCGGAACCCCGTGATCAACTTCAACCGATTGCAGAACTTCCGCCTCCCCCACCACCCGAACCTCAACTCCCGCCTCCTGAACCTGTGATTTCAGAGTCAGAAGTGAGTTTGGCAACTCCACCCCCTCAGCCCACACCAATTCCAACACCACCACCTACACCAGTTCCAACGCCACCACCACCGATCCCTTCTCCAGTTCCGTCCCCACCTCCCCAGCCTGCCAACCCAGTCCCTGTGCAACAGGTGCCACAAACCCGCTTCACCCCTCTGATCAACGCCTTCCAGTCCTCTGATCCCAATTCATCACCCCTGCCTATGGCATCTTCTGCTCCAGAACCCGTAGCCCCCTCCATTCCAGTAGCAGAAGCCGTCGAGCCCCCTTCTACCCCAGATCCCACTCCCCCACTGCCGACTCCCAAGGCCACGCCCGAGGACACAAGACCCGATGTCATGGCTCGTCCTCTGCCTGAAAATCTGAGAGAGCCCCAATATCCCGAAAGAGCTAGGCGGATGAATCAGGAGGGTTCTACACTCCTCAAAGCCAGAGTGGATCAGGATGGTCAGGTGGTGCAGGTTCAGATCGTGGCCTCGAGTGGACATCCGGTGCTGGATGAGGCGGCCCAACAAGCTGTACAAACCTGGAGATTTGCACCCGCGCAGAAAAACGGAGAAGCCATTCCTTCCTGGGTCACTGTCCCGATCAATTTTTCTCTGCAGTAGGGCTATTTATTTTAAACTGATGGGACAGAAATGGGTTGTGTCCTTGGGAGCAAGACCCCTCTGATTTAGCGACCCTTACCCCTAAACAGCTCTCAAAAAAACCTAAATAGACCCTATCTCTGAGAAACCTCCGTTCTCAGATCCTTTACTGTGGCTGGATTTTGTTATGCCAGGAACCAGACTTGAACTGGTGACACGAGGATTTTCAGTCCTCTGCTCTACCAACTGAGCTATCCCGGCTTGCGAATATCTATGATAAGGGCATGGCTGCACACATGGCAAGCCTAGGCCCATCATTGCATACCAGCCACAAGGATCGGGCAGGTGATTCACTACCACCACCAGGGACGCATGCGGCTGCCATCGGGAAAAGTAGTTCCCAGGACCAGAGCACCGGTATGGATCCAGCCATCCACTTTGGCCCCAGTCAGGTTGGCACGGTTGAGGTTAGCCCTGCTGGCAACAGCGCGACTCAGGTTGGCCCCTTTGAGATTGCTGCCCTCCAGATCCGCCCGAGTCAGATCCGCCCCCTCCAAATCAGCCTCCTGTAACTGTGCCCCTCTCAAATCCGCTCGGCTCAGATCAGCGCGTCTACAGATGGCTTGGCGCAGATCTGTTGCCCGCAGATCCACCCCTCTGAGTTGAGCCTGAGAAAGGTTGATGCCCCTGAGATCTAATCCACGGAGATCGGCTTTGGCCAGATCGACTTCTGCAAGATCCTGTGGATGACTCTGGACATTTTGCAGCTCCCAGATCAGGTGGGCTTTGGCATCCAGTTGAGTGGCCTGCGACAGTTTGGATCCTCGCAAATTCGTCCCACTTAATTTCACCCCGAGCAGACTGGCATCCCGGAGATCCGCATCCTGGAGGGTTGCTCCACTCAGCTTCGCCCCTTGCAGATCGGCTCCTCGAAAATCGGTGAGAACCAGACGGGCCCCATTCAAGTTCACCCGACGCAGATCGGCCCCTTTGAGGTTGGCCTGGTAGAGTTGAATCCCCCCTAAACTTGCCCCTGCCAGCGAAGCCTCAAAAAGATCGGCATAGGAAAAATCCCGGACCCCACGCCGATACTCAACCATCAATCCCTGGGCTCCCCCCACCTGCCGAAAGGGACTGTAGAGCCGGATCGCCTCCAGAGCTTTGGGATCTGATTGCAGAGAAAGCCATTGCCACGCGGAAAGGCGGACTGCCCAAGCTGTATTGGTCTGGAGAGCTTCAATCAAGAGATCGAGGCCAGGAGAACCATAAGAGATTAGCTCCGGTACAGCATCTAAGCGCACCTGTGTACTGGCATGCAGCAGTCGGCGTTCGATCCCCTTGAGTCCTCCCAGAACGAGTGCATCAGCAGGGGCTTGAGAACCCTGTTTTTTTCCACCCAGGACAAGATCCCAGGGGCGGAGTCGCAAAGCAGGAGGGGGAGTAGCAATTGCCATAGGGAGCTAGACCCAACGGCCCACCACCACGCGGATCGTGCCATCCTCCAGTTGTTCTTCGGCTTCGATGGCAAACCCTTGTTTCTGGGCCAATGCCCTCAAATTTTTGTGGGCGTACTTTTGCATCACCTGATTCAGAAAAGCCTGTTGATCGATCTTAGCTCCCCAGAAATCAGAGACCAGTTCATAGTGGTCCCCCTGGCGGCGAAACCCCAGATCAAACCCGTTTTGCTGGCGGATCACATAGTCGGCTTTGGTGCGATTCCACAGATATCCCCGCACATTGGCATTTTGCTCCACCGTGTAGCCCAACTCTTCCAGGACCTCGAGGAGCAGTTCGCCATCACGGATCTCTATCTGGATGGTGGTGAAGTGAGACATCGAGATCAGTTTCCTCAGCTGAAAAAGACGCGAGCCACCCAGGGGCAACGCTTGCATCTCATCCTAAAGCTGAAACCAGAAGCCGTGTATGCAAAGCGCAAGATGTATTTACAATCTGCAATACCAGCTCTGATCAGCCTTGAGCAAAACCGCCGAGCATCCTACGAATGAACTTAAATCGTCATTTACTAGTTGGCGACGGACGGAGTTTGCGCGGATCATCCTGATTCTCGATGGGGAGTGTTAAGAATTTTTCGAACGCTAGCTTCTCAAGGTTAAACCACCCTCCTTCCCCCAGAGGATTAGGCCCCTCACAACGCAGCGTCCACCCCTGCCGAGCAACTTGCTGATCCCTGGAAGTCCCTTCTTGTTATGTCATAGCGTCAAAAACTAATATAACGATATATCTATGTTTTCTGGCGACAGTCTGAGTATAGCTGCCACCACCCTTGCCGCAGGGCCTTTCAGGGCTTAACTCAAGATCGATACTTGGGCAAGGATCCTCTTGCAAAACGGACTCATTATGAGTACACTTAAGAAGTCAAGAGTGAAATTAATTTCAAAAGGAGAAGCCCCATGACTCAATCCGTATCGAAACAGGCTGATATCGGCATCTCTGAGGCAGCGAAGCAGACGATTGTAGAAGGCCTCTCCCGTCTTCTTGCCGATACCTATACTCTTTATCTAAAAACCCATAACTTTCACTGGAATGTGACCGGGCCTCGTTTTCGTTCTCTGCACATGATGTTTGAAGAGCAATACACTGAATTAGCAACAGCTGTGGATAAGATTGCAGAGCGCATCCGTACCCTAGGCTCTCCTGCTCCTGGCACATATAATGAGTATGCAAGTCTTTCCTCCATTGAAGAAACCCAAGGGGTTCCTGATGCAGAAACCATGATTCGTCTATTGGCTGAAGGCAATGAAGCCGTGGTGCGAACGGCTCGGTCTATTTCCCCGATTGCAGCGGAAGCTGATGATGAAGTAACGGTCGATCTGTTAGTAGAACGAATGGAGATTCACGAGAAAGCGGCATGGATGTTGCGCAGTAGTCTATGATCTTTTTGCCGGATCAGTTATCTCTGCGGCCATCACGTTTTGCAACAACCAGATGCTGATCCGTGCATCAAATCTGATTGGGCATTGAGTTTGTACACTCACCCTGGCACAACCCTCATTGTCCGGCAAGATGGGTTGTCCAGTGGGCCACCCCAGATTATCCTCAATCAGGATCCGCCTAAGTATTCTGAAACACGAGCTGCTCTGGATGAAAACAGAGTAACCTTCAAGGAGTAAACAGAAAGCGGCTGCCAAAATTCACTCCCGACTGGATCTGACCCGCAACAAGCTCAGTGGTAAATCCAACCGCTGCCCCATCGAGCGTATCGCTGACAAAATCCACCAGCGCAGGCACCCGACTGTACACCCCATAAGCAAAGGCTTCATTGCAACTGGCTTCCCCCCAGCTCACGATCCCCGTTTGCCGCCATTGCTGACCATCCCACACCAGTAGCGGTCCGCCGCTGTCGCCTGAGCAGGCATCAATATTCCCCAGATCAAAGCCTGCACAGAGCATCGTGTCTGTCACATCCCCCGCATAGGCTACAGGAGAATTGCAGGTAGCATTGGAGACAATCGGCACAGTGGCCTGCTGCAGGAGGGAAGGAAATCCAAAGGGATCCTGATCCGGTCCACCTGGAAAAATCGCCCCCCATCCCAGCACTGTGGCCAGAGTGCCCGCTGAGATCAAGACCTCATCCCCAGGACCGATCAGGCTGACTCCGGGAATAAAAACAGGTTCACTCAACCGCACCAGTGCCAGATCCCATCCCCCCAGGGTGCCTGCCGCAGGCAGATAGTTGGGATGAATCCTGATCTCCGCCACACTCAGGCGTTGCCCCCCCCTATCCAGATCCTGAGTGCCTACCAGCACGTTGATCTCGGTAGGAGAGAAGATTTGGTTCCCTGATCCAAATAAACAGTGAGCTGCGGTTAAGACCCAGTTGGAAGCGATGAGAGTCCCTGCACAGAACTGCGCCAGAAAATTATCAGGGTTATTAGCGCGCACGATCCCCACCACCCAGGGCCAATCACCCTCCTCTGCTGGGCTACCTCCAATAATCAGTGAAACTTGATCCGCTGCCCCTGGAGATGTCTGGATCCGGCCAGGGGGGAGATCAAGGGCAATCCTGGTGAATCCCGGGGAAGTCCTCAGCTGGTAAAAGCCATCCCCGTCGGTGCTGGTACTGGGTTCGCCACTGTCCTGTTGGCTATTGAAATTGAGATCCACAAAGACCGTTGCTCCCGGTAACCCCAGTTCATCAGGGTCCTGGAAGCCGTTGCCATTGCGATCATCAAAATGGATCCCCTCAACCGTTCCTAGCGAAACCGGAGGAACGCTGCCTCCACTGCCCCCACCGGAGGAGCCACAGGCCTGGAGCAAAAGGCCACTACTCAGGACAAGCGATCCAGAGGCAAGCAGCAGGCGAAAGGTCGAGGTCATAAGGATCCTCAGGCAAGGGTGATCGAGGGCTGGAATACCCCAAGAGTATACTGACTGCAGCAAACTCCCGCATCAAGGGGACAACGCCCAACATTGCCTGGGCAGAAAGACTCCAGGTGAAACGCAATAACGCACAGCAACAGTGACGGTTTTTCCTTAAGATAGCCCAGGTAGATTGCGAGGAATGTCCATGAGGGGATGGATCGGTGCTCTGGCGTTAATGGGAATGGTCATCTCTGCCGTAGACTCGCCTCCAGCCTATGGGGACCCTTTAGCCTCCTCTGTAACCCTGCAACAGGAGCAGAGGCAGGTGGAAGGTGAGTCGGTACTGATTTCCGCCCTGACTGTCGATCTGAAAACTGCCCAAATGCAGATGCGACCGATCTGGGGACATCTAACCAATCTGACAGGACTGGCCCCCCTGCCTCAGCTGGCTCTGGACCATCAGGCGGTGGCTGCCATTAATGGAGGTTTTTTTAACCGCCTCACCCGTCAGCCGATCGGAGCCATTCGTGTGCAGGGGAAGTGGATCTCCAGCTCGGTTTTGGGACGAGGAGCAGTGGCCTGGAATGATACTGGAGAATTGCGCTTTAACCGTCTCCACCTGCAGGGATCAGTGCAAACGTCTCTGGGAGATCAAATTCCACTTGTAGGTCTGAATAGTGCCTATGTCGTGGCAGGACTGTCCCAGTACACTCCAGCCTGGGGCTCGGTTTACACCACTCAAACGGATGCAGAAACGGTTTTGGTGGTGGAAGCAGATCAGCTGCAGGCGATTTATCCTGCCGGGGCAGCTGGATCCTTGACCCTGGCAATTCCTGTAAATGGATATCTGCTGGCCGCGCGGCAACTGGAGGGGATGCTGGCGGCACAACGGCTCTTGATCGGGGATCAGTTGACGGTGTCTTGGCAGGCGGATCCTCCCTTCATGCAAGAGTATCCTCATGTTTTGGCAGCGGGTCCTTTGCTCATGCAGGAGGGAGAGATTGTCCTGGATGCTGCCCTGGAGGGGTTTCAACCGGGTTTTCGCACCCAGAAGGCTGCCCGCAGTGCCCTTTGTCAGTTGAGGGATGGACGGCTTCTCTGGCTAACTGCTGGCCGATCTCAGGAGGTGGCGGGTGTGTCTTTGCAGGGTCTAGCAGAGTTGCTGCAGGCGATGGGCTGCCGTGATGCCCTGAATCTGGATGGGGGAACGTCTTCGACGCTGTACCTGCATGGACGGATCGTCAATCTGCCTGCTCCGGGGGGTGTGATTCCACGGGTGCACAATGGCCTAGGCCTGATCCCGCTCCCCGGAGAGCACCTGCGTTAACTTCTGGCCCCAAGCCACTGCCAAGCTTGTCTGGGTAAAGGGGATCTCCTGCCCTTGGGGAAGTAAGACCAGCCAGATCCGTCGCCCCGAGGGCAGATCAGTAAATGGAGGGGAAAATCGTTTCTTATCAATCTGAATCTGAATCTCCTGCACCTGATCCAGGTGAGCCACCTGCAAGTTTTGGGGTCCCTGTCGCGTCGGCTTCCCCCAGGTCAGGACCCCCTGATTCCAACCCAGGACTGCTGCTACATCATACTTCGAGCGTTCAAACTGTTGTGCCCAGGTCTGACAGGATTGCAACTTGCTGAATTCAGACCACCCCAGCCAAGTGAGGATCCCCAGACAACAAAGCAGAGGTAGCCAGAGGAGTCCCTGGGTCACGGTGCCTCTTGGTCTTCATCGGGATCGGCAGATGTATCTTCTGCTTCTGATGAGGTGGCCGAAGAATCTTCTGTGGTCACGGTGTCCTCCCCAGTTGCTGTGAGAGGCATTTCGTCACTTTCGGCAGCGGGTTCGGGTTCGGTGGATGCTGCTGCTGGGGCTGTTGGGATGATGGCTTGGGTCTCAGCCGAGTCTTCGGGCGCGGGCTTTTCTTCTCGGGGGGCGGGGACCTCCAGGCGGGGAAACCACTGAAGTAGGGTCGTCAAGGGGCGTCCCACTAGCGTAAACTGGCTGCGGATCTCTGCAGGTTCAAGCGGCTGCCAGTCCTCAATGTGTTGATCCTTGACCAGGACGAGAAGGCGAAATACTGCTGCGGGGACCTGTAGAAAAAGGTGAGCTCCCAGCAGGGCCAGGACCGCGATCAAGACCCCGACAACACGGAATTGCAGGGCGGGTGGAAGAGGATTGAGGGAGGTAAACAGGGGGGCAATCTGGTAACACCAGTAGCCGATGAGCAGGATGATCAGCGTCGTGGGCAGAACCACCAGAAAACGGTGGCCCCGTTCCTGAAACCCTCGCAGGAGGCTCTGCTGGTCAGGCCGGATCTGATCTGGAGGAACCGCAACCGCCAGCAAGCTAAAGATGTAAAAAGGGCGCTGCCACTGCATCCACACCACCGGAGCAATGCCCAGAGCACTGATCAGACCCCACTCCAGCCAGGGAAAAAACAGGCTTTCACCCGTACTGAAGCCAATTAGCAAGAGAGCCAGCCAGAGAGGAACGACGACGATTCCAGACGCGTGGATCCAAAGGAATGGTTCATACCAAAGTCGATTCATCCTGCCTCCTTACTGGCTCCTGAGGAGCGATCCTACTTGGTCTTGCCCTTGGTTTTATCGATAATATCCAGTTCAGCCAGGCGAAAGGTCACCAGCTTATCCCAGTTTCCTCCCTCAAACAGAACAGCGGCATGATCGTCTGCCACCCGCTGCACCTGACCTTCAAACTCAAAGTAGATATCGTTGGGGTTATTGACCCTGACTGCCGTGCCCGGATAGATAGTTTGGGCTGAAAAGGCTGCACCCATAGGGCTTGAAACTCCTGCGAGACTCTGCTTTATCATTATGGGATGAAAAAGGCTGGATCAAAATGGCCCCTCTGCCCCACACCACTGCCCATGTTTCCATTACCCGTTGCTCCTGGCAAGAGGGAGCGATTGAGGGCGAAGTGAAGGCCAACGGCTGGGCCTGGAAATTTAGCTGGTGTTTTCGCCAGGGGGCCCTGCGTCATCTAGAACCCTCGCTGGGAAGAGCCCTGATCCGGGAGCCCCTCAGTCGGTTTCTGGAGGCTTCTGATTATCTGCTGGAACCTGGGAGTAACTACTCGTTTACAATTCGCAGCCGTTTCTAGCCATCCTGGCAGTGGAGATCCCTGTTTAGGGTTGGGCGCGACGCGGTCGAGTGATCAGGTCCCGCACCACCGGCAGGATGGGTTGAGCAGGCCCCCCGCCATCTGAAGATCGATTTAGAAATTCCTGACTGGGATTCAATCCCGGTTCAACAGGGATCGCAGGCGGGGGAGGGGTTACGGCAGGAATTTGGGGCTGCAAGCGATAGCGAATGATCTGCTGATCCCGGTGTAAAGTGACATAGATCAAATCCCCCTGAGGCTCCAGTTGCCACATCCCCTCACCTGTGGGAATTGTCTGCGGACCACCGCTAAAAGAAGCATCCAGAGCCGGACCCGAGCGAGTGCGAATGCGACCATTACTGATCTCTACGATCAGCTGGACCGTTGCCCCCTGACCGTGCCCACTGACAATCTGGCCGGTGCCACTCCAGATCTGAGATGACGTTTGTCCCCAGCAAGGGCCCAGACCGGGGAGTAACCCTGCCCAGATCCAGCCGATGACGCTTCCCAACAGAAGAGAACGGGTGCGCCTGTTGAGCTGTGCGACCCTTGCTTCGCAGCCACAAGCTTGGGATGGACTGAGTTCCCCTTGCAACTGCGGTGGAGGAGACAGACCAGGGAGAAGATGATGATGCAGCAAAACAGACATGCTCAGTACAGGACCCACAATAGCGTAGAGGAGACAGTCACCCTGGAGAAGAAAACCCAACCATATGGTACGCAAGTCTGGTCAGGAAGGGTCGAGTCAATGGGACTCTCAGCCTTGTTAACTCCAATCTAGGTCATCACCTCAGATCAAGACAGGATGGGAGCAGAGACTGTGGCTGCGGCTACATCTAGCCCCCAGTTCGCCAAGACGCAGATGCAGGTGAAGACTCTAAGGCAAGAAATGCATCCAGGTGCTCCACCAGCACTGGCGGCCACCGCCGCACCGTTTTTACCCATTCCAGATCACGATAGCGGGGATCCAGTCCCACGGCTGCGACCCAATGACTCTCCGCTTCACCCGCTTTGCCTGCTGCCCAGAGACTAGCACTCAAGGCGGCCCGCATGTCGGGGAATTGGGGGTAGCGACGCACCAGGGCGCGCATTCTGCGGATGGCTTCTGTTCTCTCACCAATCTGATAGAGGGTAAGGGCATAATTGGCCTGGGCAAAGGCAAAGTTGGGGGCCAGTTCCATGGCTCGCTGGTAATCCACGAGCGCCTGTGACCATTGCTCCAGGGCGGCCTCTGCATGGGCTCGGTTATGGTAGGCTTCTGCATCCTTGGGATCCAAGGCCAGGGCCTGGTTATAGTCCGCAATGGCTGCCTGCCAGTGCCCCAACCCTTCCTGGGCAGCGCCGCGATTGAGATAAGGATCGGTGGCTTCCGGAACCAGAGCAATGGCTTGGTCAAAATCCGACAGAGCAGCCTCCAGTTTCATCTGGCTGACGCGGGCATTGCCACGGTTATTCCACACCGCTGCATTGAGGGGATCCTGGTCCAGCAGTTGGGTCCACAGATCTTCTGCTCTGGCAAAGGCTCCCTCACGGGTGGCAGCCCAGGCTGCATCGGCCAGCTGCTCAAAACCGGGGGAAGCGCTAGGAGAAGGGGGATCCTGATCCAGCGATCTGGCCTCAACCGGTTGCCAGAGTACCGTCATGACCAGAGAAATGGCCAGGATCACCCAACAGCAACCTGTCATCAATCGTCTTCGCATGCTGACCTCAGTAAAGGCAGGCGTGAATCTATCTTGCCCAAAAAGCCTGCAGGGGAACAGGGCTTGTGCTGGAGTCCTGAACTCGCTATGCTACCGACGTTTATCCTGGAAGCAGTTGTGCGCCTACGCATCTATGTTCCGTCCCATCCCTTGATTAAGCACTGGCTGGCCGTGGCTCGCGATGCCCAGACCCCCATGCCCGTTTTCCGCACAGCCATGCAGGAGTTGGGGCGCTGGTTAACCTATGAAACCATGCGGGAGTGGATTCCCCTACAAGCCACTGAGGTCCAGACCCCCCTGGCCCCTGCCGTGGCTGAAGTGATTGATCCCGAAACCCCCCTGGCGATTGTGCCGATCTTGCGGGCGGGGCTGGCGATGCTGGAGGGGTGTCAGATGCTGATTCCCCAGGCCGCAGTTTATCACATGGGCATGGTGCGGGATGAAGCCACCCTGCAGGCCAGTTGTTACCTGAATCGGTTGCCCCTGCAGATTTCCTCACGTCTGCACATTCTGATCCCAGAACCCATGCTGGCCACCGGCGGAACCCTGCTGCAGGTGCTAAGGGAACTGGAGGAGCGGGGAGCCCAGATCGATCAAGTTCGGATTGTCACGGTTCTGGCGGCACCGGAAGGATTGAGAAAGCTGGGTGAACACTATCCCGTCTTACAGGTGTATGCCGCCATGATTGATGAAAGCCTGAATGAGCAGGGCTATATTGTGCCGGGGTTAGGAGATGCGGGTGATCGGGCTTTTGGTACCAGCGGCTAATTCGTGCATTGACCCCTGAAGACCGCTACACTACATCCCTAGGATATCTTGCAGGATGGGGGTAAATCCTGAGCCAGGCTCAATCGACAGACGGGATGATTTCGCGGTGCAGAAACAGTGATGAGAATTGTGCTCACCCGATTGGAGGGCTGTCTGTTGGACCCTCAGACCAACAGTTATGGTGCCGCGAGGCAGGCTCTGGCTGCTCTGGAACGGCGATCCATCCCGCTTCTCCTGATCAGTCAGTGGACCCGAGCTCAGGTGGATAAAATTCGCCAGCAACTGCAGCTCAAGCATCCATTTGTGGTTGAGGCGGGGACAGTGATCTACATTCCGGATCATTATTTTCCTGCCAGTATTCTGGATGAGCAGTGGAGTTTGCAGGCCCAGTTCTTTCGCAGAGCGCTGGGGTTGCCCTATCAGGATATCAGGCAGTTTCTGGGGCAGGTGCGCAGTCAGCTGCAGGTGGATCTGGTGGGCTTTGGAGATTGGACGGCAGAAGAGTTGGCCATGACCTACGGATTCACGGGTGAGGATGCCGAACTGGCCAAGGCGCGGGAAACCAGTGAGATCTTTAGCTATGCGGGGCATCCCGATCAGCTCTACATGCTCCTGAATCAGGAGCTGGGAGCACAGGGATATCATCTGCATCTCAGTCCATTGGAGTCCCTATCCCTACCCCATCATTGGTACCTGGCTACGAGTCGCTCCTCCTGCCCAGATCCGGTGCGACAGTCGACCCAGATCCTCTTAGACTGTTATCGCAGCCATTTGGGGGTGGTCAGCTCCCTGGGAATCAGTTGTATCCCTGCAGATACTGGATTCTTAGGATTGACAGGAACCCGGATTGTGCTGCCGGGTCCCCACCGGGAGCCCCGCTGGGCAGAGGCAACTCAAAATTGGCATCTGTCCCAACTGCCAGGACCCGAGGGGTGGAATGAAGCTGTGTTGATGTGGTTGGAGGAAACAGACCATGGTGATGATGAATAAAGGGCTGGTGCTGATGGCAGTCAGTCTGGTTTCTGGAATGGGAGTGTTCTCAGCAGGTCCCAGTTGGGCAAGGCCCCCCTTGCAATTGGTGACTGGAGAGGTTTCGGTAGAACAACTCAAGGAGGATGGGAACCGTTACATGCAACTCGGGTTCCAGTCGCTGGCGATCGAGTCCTTCCGAGGGGCAATGGATCTGGAAGATAAGCTCAGTACCCTCCCCACGTTGCGGGATGCAGAAGTTCCCTTTAACCTGGGTCTGATCTACCTCAGCCAGGGTCAACTTCAGGAAGCACGGACCGTTTTCCAACGCTCTTTGGAGGCGGATCCCTCTAACTTTAAGACCCATTATCAGCTGGGGCTAACGGAGCTGAAACTGGGAAATGAAGAGGAAGCTCGCTATCATCTGGCCCTGCTGGAATC
>CAYMOX010000035.1:21849-25194 GCA_964392245.1 uncultured bacterium | reverse complement strand
AGCTGAAACTGGGAAATGAAGAGGAAGCTCGCTATCATCTGGCCCTGCTGGAATCGTCGGTGGTGGGAGATGCTGAAATGGAATCCCACTTACAGTCTTTATTGGCCATGCTGGAGCCAGTAAGAGCCCAGTCGCCATCCGCCAGAAGTGAGGAGGTGAGTACGGAGGGAGCTGCCAATGCAGGTGCTTCCAATAATCAGGATCTTGCCAGCGCTTCCAACCCGGAAAGTGGAGAGGTTGAGGCTGCTGCTGATCCGCAGCCGGGAGAAACGTTGGAAATGCTGCGGAATCGCTCAGATCGTTAAGGGGGGGGGATCCTCTCTGCGCACCCAGCAGTGACCACACATGGACCAGCGCTGGAGTTCATGCTCTGGAGTGGGGCACTGGCACCCTGAACACAGGGGTAGACCCGCACTCTGTTGCTTGACGATGGTACTCCAGCGTTGGAATGCCTCTGCTGGCGAGGTGGGTTGACTGAGAACCTCTCTCCTCCCGAGGGAGTTCTGTTTCGTCGAGAAGGGGAAGGGAGCCAAGGTGAGGCTGGATCGTTGGCGGTGCCATTCTCCGGAGATGAAGCGAATATCCCGCAGCGGTTGAGGTAAGAGGGGGTTTAATTTATGCAGGATCAGGTGCCGTTGCAGGGCAAGATTCTGGGCCCAGGCGGCGGTGGAAGTGGCAACCACCAATTGCTGTTGCTGTAAGCGGAGGGGTTGGGTGTGTTGTGCGACGGTTGAGCCAACAACCTGCTCCCAGTAAACCGTGATCCGCTGCAGTTGCAGAGACTTTGACCTGCGGGGATCAGACTGGAGCTGGTGCAGAATGTCATCAAAAGATCTCAGCATCAATTGGCTCCGGTATCCTGCTGTTTATCCTACTGCAGCTCCTGGGGAGGGTGATCCGGTGAGTTTATAAGGCTCCATGTCCTGTAAGCACGACCCAGATGGTGCGGGCCAGAATGTGGATATCCAGCCAGATCGACCAGTTCCGAACATAGTAGACGTCCAAGTCAAGACGCTGCTGGAAGCTGAGGTGATTACGACCCGACACCTGCCAGAGTCCCGTAATGCCCGGAACCACCTGCAAAATAGTGTGCTCTTTGCCCTCCATCTCATGGCGCTCTCGAGGCATGTAGGCACGGGGACCGACCAAACTCATTTCTCCCCGAATCACATTCCACAGTTGGGGAAGTTCGTCCAGACTCAGTTTGCGCAGCAGCCGACCCACCGAGGTGACTCGAGGATCGTGCCGGAGTTTGTGAAATTTTTCATATTCCCTTCGGCGTTCCACATCAGTTTCCAGGATCTGGTGCAGACGTTGTTCCGCATCCTGGTACATACTGCGAAACTTATACGCTTTAAATAGCTGACCCTGATGGCCCAGGCGTTCTTGAACAAAAAAGAGAGGACCGGCTGAATCCAGTTTCACAAGAAGGGCAATGAGCAACAACAGAGGTGAAATCAAACCCAGACCCAGACTTGCCCCAATCAGATCAACACTGCGTTTGAGGAGACGGCTCTCGGGAATGAGCAGTTGTTGGCGCACCTCCAGACCAAGGAGGCCATCCATGTCGCGGGCTTCCACCCACAGGCTGCTGAAACCTAAGAGATGGGGAATCACCACAAGCTGGCGGAAATTGTGGGTGTACTGCTCCAGGATGGTTTGAAATTCTTCATTCGGAATCTCAGGTAGCGCCAGAATGGCATAAGGTGAGCGCAGCTGCTGGGCCAGTTGCGGAGCCATGTCCAGAGAGGCGATCAGGGGAATATCCCCAGACTCAATTGACGCTGGATCTGAATCCAGAAGAGCAACCGGTTTAAGACCGATTTCCGGATGGGTCATGAGGGTTTCGATCACTCTTCTGCCAACCCATCCTCCCCCCAAAATTACAACTGGATGTCCCCACCAGGGTTGAGGAGCAAAGCGCAGTCGCACCAGGCTGCGAAACAAAGGCACAAAAAGGATAGATAAGAGCCAGGCAATTAAGAAAAACGAGCGGGAATACTGATCCGAAACCTTCAGTAAAAAAATGACCGCCCCCAGCACCAGAAAGACCAGGTTCGTGGCCAGGGTAATGCGCCGCAACTCGTTTGCTGGATTGAGGGCCACGCCAGAATACAAGCCTTTCACAGCATAGGCAAAGATGAAGAGGGCACAAGCGGGCCACAGTTGACTGTAGAGCAGTAGTTGAGCGGGCCAATTGTGGGGAAAGCGAAGAATCACACTCAGCCCCTCGGCCAGCAGCAAGGCCAGGAGATCTGCACAGACCAACACAGCCAGAGTAAAGCCGGGGCGGGGTGCAGTTTCGATTTGAAGAATCTCGACTGGAGAGGGTGGGTCCGCAACAGGTGCATTTGTCAGGGGTTGTCGTGTCATAAATCCAACCACAGGCCGATTGCTTGTCTGAGTGGGCAGGGAAATCTATCACCCTCAACCTACCCAAACCCTACCAGGATTCAAACCGGAAATTTGCCGTTATGATAAGTTTTTTCGATTAGTGTAGCTGTGATCTAGCTCAGGGTTGATCGGTGACACCGCTCACGGCGGAAATGGGTGGAGAACTAAGTAAATCAATGGTCCGGGGCAACGGAGCTCCAGCAAATTCCTGCCAGCTTTGGTCAATCAGGTCCAGGAGTTGCTGTCGGAATCGGGGAGCAGCAAATTGTTCGGCATGCTGACGCAGCGTCGTAACGGAGAAAGGAAGGGGAGCGGATTCAAAGATCTTCAGGGCTTCTAGTAAGCTGGCAACAGTTTGTTCTGGAAACCAGAGCCCCGTTTCCCCAGGAATCACGGTTTCTGTCGACCCCCCTCGACCATAGGCAATGACAGGGGTTCCACAGGCTTGGGCCTCCACGGAGACAATTCCAAAGTCCTCCTGGGCTGCAAACACAAAGGCCCGTGCCCGTTGCATATAGGTGCGAACCACCTCCAGGGGTTGATAACCTAGACACTCAACATTCGCACCTGCTTTGGCCTGGATCCGACCTCGCTCCGGCCCCTCCCCAATCACCACTAACCGCAGATCCGGGCGCTGCGAAAAGGCTTCCACGATCAGATCCACCCGTTTGTAGGGCACCAGGCGAGAGACGGTGAGAAAATAATCCTCCTTCTCTGTCTCCACCGTAAACTGATCCACATGCACAGGGGGATAAATAACGGAGGACTGACGACGGTAACACTTCCAGATGCGGCGGGCAATAAACTGCGAGTTGGCCACAAAAACATCCACCCCATTGGCGGTATGGGCATCCCAGATCCGGATCCAGTGTAATAGCAGGCGGGCCAAAGCGCCGGCGATCCCCCGATCCAGCCCTGACTCCTGCAGGTACTGGTGTTGGAGATCCCAGG
>CAYMOX010000035.1:0-21749 GCA_964392245.1 uncultured bacterium | reverse complement strand
GCGATCCCCCGATCCAGCCCTGACTCCTGCAGGTACTGGTGTTGGAGATCCCAGGCATAACGAATGGGCGAGTGGCAGTAGCAAATGTGTAGCTGATCCGGACCTGTGATTACCCCTTTAGCGACAGCATTGGAGCTGGAAATCACTAAATCATAGCCAGATAGATCCAGTTGCTCAATGGCCAGCGGCATGAGCGGAAGATAGCTGCGGTAGCGTTGTTTAGCCAGCGGCAACCGTTGCAGGAACGAGGTGTGGACGGATTTGTGTTGAATGCAGGGTCGGTAGGCGTCCGGTAGAAAATCCAGAAGACTGAAGAGATCTGCCTGCGGAAAGAGTTGAAGGATCTGCTCTAAAACCTGCTCTGATCCTGCATACGTGATTAATCTTTCGTGCACAATGGCAATGCGCATGTCGTTGCCGTACTCCCCTTCGTGCCGTGTCCTGCTCAAGATGAGCCCCATCCAGCTTTTCAGTCTAGCAAGCCCAGATCATCCGCTAACACATAGCCTCTAGCATCATGGGCCTGATAAGTTCTGAGATTCTCAAATGCCCTGGGGAGGCATCCAGGGGTAAACTTTTTCGTAGGATAAGTATGGCGACATCACTGAAAGGACATTGAGGTGGAAACCATAACTGAGATTCTGGATCAGGCTCTCCGGGAAGGCTACCTGACTCCGCGCATGGAAACAGAAATCAGTGCCCTCTGTCAGGCTTCCATTCTGTCTGAGACCGAAGCTAGGGCTTTAGATCGAATTATTGACGCGTTGATTTCCCGAGAAATTGAATCCGTTTCCACCAAGTCTTTTGTGAATGTGATCGAAGATCTGGTGTTTCTGGAAAGCTGCCGCCAACTGTCCAGTGGGTCAGGATCGGCTCTGGATATCGGTGATATTTGTGCCTACAGCCTGAATCGGTTACCTCCCCTCTACGCCACCACCACCCAAGGGGCCCAATATCAGCGGGAGTATGCCCTGGTGGATCTGGCCGAACAGATTAAAACCCAGGTGGCTGCTGCGATCACCAAGCTGCGTCAGCATCCCCAGGGCTTTGTGGAGGGAGATAGCTCAGCTGAGAAGACAGAAGTGATCAGCCCTGCCTAATTTGCTTCTGCCACTTCCCTATTAAGGATTCACAGAATGTTGCAATTGTAAAGCGGGAATGTGAATTGACTGTGAATTGGAAAGGGTAGGGGACTCATCCTCGATCCTTTGGGTTGTACACCGAAAATAAAGGATGGCCAGAGGGGGTAAGGTTAGAAAGAGAGAATAGGATCGACCATGACAGGGTAGGGTTGAGGCTGCCTGCCCACCCCAGTTGCCCAGCCCACTGCCCCCATAGATCTCGGCATCACTGTTCAGAACTTCCTGCCAGAACCCTGCCTGAGGTACTCCGATCTGGTAGTCGTGACGGGGTACGGGCGTGAAATTGCAAACTATTACAATGTCATGATCCCCATGTTCAGGATCGCCGTGGCGACAGGCAACGATGACGCTGTTTTCTGAGTCATTGCAGTCGATCCACTCGAATCCGTGGGGGTGAAAGTCCCAACGGTAAAGGGCACCCTCCCGCTGGTAGAGATAATTGAGATCCATGACCCACTGCTGCAGCCCCCGATGGCGAGGCAAATCCAATAGATGCCAGTCCAGACTGCGATCATGGCCCCATTCCTGCCACTGGCCAAATTCACCCCCCATGAAGATCAGCTTCTTTCCAGGCTGGGCATACATGTATCCAAACAGGAGGCGCAAGTTGGCAAATTTCCGCCATTCATCTCCCGCCATCTTATTAATCAACGATCCCTTGCCATGCACCACCTCGTCGTGGGAAAGGGGCAGGACAAAGTTTTCGTGAAAGGCATAGAGCATGCGGAAGGTGAGCTTGCCGTGATGATAGCGGCGGTGGATCGGATCCTCAGCCATGTACTTGAGGGTGTCGTGCATCCAGCCCATATCCCACTTCAGGCCAAAGCCCAGTCCCCCCACATAAAGGGGGCGTGACACCTGGGGCCAGGAGGTGGATTCTTCCGCGATCGTCTGGACTCCGGGAAAGTGTTGATAGACCGCCTCATTAAAGCGTCGTAAAAAGGCAATCGCTTCCAGATTCTCTCGTCCCCCGTACTGATTGGGGATCCATTCCCCCTGCTTGCGGGAGTAATCCAGATAGAGCATAGAGGCCACTGCATCCACTCGCAGGCCATCAATGTGGCACTGATCCAGCCAGAAGAAGGCACTGCTGATCAAGAAACTGACGACTTCGTGCCGACCGTAATTAAAGATCAGGCTGCCCCAGTCGGGATGAAAGCCCTGGCGTGGATCCTCGTGTTCGTAAAGGTGCGTGCCATCGAAATAGGACAATCCATGGCCATCGGTGGGGAAGTGGGAGGGAACCCAGTCCAGGATCACACCGATCCCATGCTGGTGCAGCATCTCCACCAGATATTGAAAATCCTGCAGCGTGCCATAGCGCTGGGTGGGGGCAAAGTAGCCGGTGGTTTGATAGCCCCAGGATCCGTAGAAGGGATGTTCGGTGATCGGGAGCAACTCCACATGGGTAAAGCCCATTTGCTTGACATAAGCGGCCAGGCGAGGGGCCATTTCCCGGTATGTCAAAGGGCGATTGTCCTCCTCGGGCTTCCGCATCCAGGAGCCTAAATGCACCTCATAAATCGAAATAGGAGTCTCCAGATTCTGACCCTGAGCACGGCCCTGCATCCAGTCCTGATCCTGCCAGGTGTAGTCGGTATCCCAGACGATAGAGGCCGTCTCAGGAGGGATTTCCTGTTGGAAGGCCAGAGGATCAGCTTTATCCCCCTCGTAACCGTTAGAAGCCAGAATTCTGTACTTGTAGTGGGCACCCTTGCGGACTCCAGGAATGAAGCCCTCCCAGATCCCCGATTGATCCTTGAGCTTCAGGGGATGACGGTGATTAGACCAGCCATTAAAGTCGCCCTTAACGCATACCTGACGAGCATTGGGAGCCCAGACCGCAAAGTAAGTGCCCGCTTGATCCTGCACCGTCAGAGGGTGGGAGCCCAACTTGGTATAGAGATGGAAATGCGATCCTTCGTTGAATAGATACAGATCCTGTTCAGTTAGCAAGCTGACATTCCCCTGAGAATGGGTCTGACTCACCGAAAGCATCACTCCCTTCCTCCATCACCTTTTCACAAACAGCCCCGATCCCTGAGACTGCCTTAAGTACTCTGACTCAACTCACCCTTGGGATCTGTTTTAAAACCCGATCACAGGGCACTCGATCCCAGGCTTTGCTCTTGCTCCAGAGTTAAGGGCAGGTGGAGTCCACACTCCTGCTTGAGGCCATGGAAGCGGGTGGAACGCTCATCTTCATCACTGGCCTGGAGGGGGCGGCTAGAATGCCAATCTCCAACGGTGGTATAGCCCTGATCAAACAGGGGGTGATAGGGCAGATCGTGTTCCTGCAAGTAGAGATAGACGTCTTTGGCGCTCCAGAAAAGAATCGGCAGGATCTGGTAGCGACCATCCAGCAGATTAACCCGGTGTAAGCTCTGACGGTGGCGTGTCTGATTCCGTCGTAACCCTGAGAGCCAGGCCGTGACATGGAGTTCCTGTAAAGCCCTTTGCATGGGTTCCACCTTCCGGATGAAATCATAGCGATTCAGGGACTCTACATCCTGGTGTTCCCACAAGCGCCCCTCCAAGGCTTCCATGCGGGCAGGAGAGATGGGGGATTGATACACCTTGAGATTGAGTTGCAGCCGCCGGGTCATCTGATCCGCAAAGCGGTAAGTTTCGGGGGGCAGATAGCCTGTATCCACCCAGATCACGGGAATCTCCGGCACGATTTGAGTGACCAGATGCAGCATCACCGCCGACTGGATACCAAAGCTGGTGCTCATGATCAGGTCATCTGTGAAGGTAGAGCTGGCCCACTCCACCACTTGAGAGGCAGAAGCTGGCTCCAGATGCTGATTAAGGGCGTCAAGATCAAGCGAAGATGAACCGCCAGGCGGTGGGGCAGTACCGAAGACGGAGTGGTTCTGGTGCTGTTGGATCTGGTGCAAAATCACAGACTAGCCAATAGGTACTCTTTACCACTATGAAGCATTCGCCCCTGTACCCACAAGGTGACCATGCCTCCCTCTCATCCTACGGCTTGAGACGACAATTGTATGGCTTCTGCTCCCTGTTCCCTTAATATCGGGACTCTCGGAGGGTGATAGGCTGGCTGCAGATCTTCATCCCTGCCCTGGTGTGAGGGTATCTCAATGATCCCCATCTATGTTGCCGTCACTGCCCATGGGTTTGGCCATGCCACCCGCACTGCTGCAGTCATGCAAGCGCTGGTTCGCCTGAACCCCGAGGTTTTGCCGATCTTCGTCACTCCCAGCCCCACCTGGTTGCTGGATAAATACATGGAAGGTCGTTACCTGCACCGTCCTCGTCGCCTGGATGTAGGGGTGATCCAGAAGGATGGGTTGCAGATGGATCTCGAAGCAACACTTGCGGAACTCGCTGCCTTTCAACAGGGATCGGCCCAGCTGATCGAGGCGGAAGTGGCCTTTATCGAAACCAATCGGGTGCGTCTGATCTTTGGAGATATTCCCCCTATCGCTGCTGCGATTGCTGAAAAGGCCAGGATCCCCTGCTGGATGGAGGGCAATTTTGGTTGGGATTTTATCTATCGACCCTACGGGTCGGAGTTTGAGCCTTATGTGCAGTGGATCCAGGATCTTTACAGCCGTTGTGATCGCCTCTTGAAATTACCCATGCACGAGCCCATGGCTGCTTTTTCCCACCAGGATCTTGTGGGGATGACAGGAGGGGATCCCCGCTTCAGCGCTGAGGAGGTGCGAGAAAAGCTGGATCTGGATCCAGATCATCTGGTGGTGTTGTTAACGTTTGGGGGATTCGGGATCCTTGACTTTCCTTATGCAGCGATCGAGAAGTTCCCCGACTGGTTGTTTCTGACCTTTGATGCCCATGCTCCGGATCTGCCCAATTTACGCTGTTTAAATGGAGAGATCTGGCGGCCTGTGGATGTCATGCTGATCTGCTCGCAGGTGGTGTCGAAGCCGGGGTATGGCACACTTTCTGAAGCCTTGCGACTGGGGATCCCCATGAATTGCATCACCCGCGAGGGGTTTGCGGAGTCACCGCTGTTGATCGAAGGGCTCAAGCGCTATGGCAAGCACCGGATCGTGCCACAGGAGGTGTTTTTTGAACAGCCCTGGACCTTTCTAGACGACCGCTTTGTGGAGCCGACCCACCCTGAAGATCTGGATACCCAAGGGAATCAAGCCATTGCCCAGGCATTGAATGACTATCTGACTCAATGAGATCCTCCAGCCTGGCAAGCATGATTGAGAGGGTCTGTTGTTCCTGGGAACTTTATCTCAAGACATTAAGATAGCTGCTCCAAGCCTTCGTAGAGAGCCTCGATCTCACAGGCAAAGTTAATACTGGTGAGTGCAACTGAATTCCCTGCGTGATAAACCTGAGGAGTCCATAGATTATCAGTCTTACGCTGAAATTTTTCAACTAGAAGTTGCATTTGATGGATCAGAAGATACTCCTCCAGTTCGGCGATTGCTTTGTAGTCAGAAAACTTGTCTCCCCTGTCAAAAGCTTCCGTAGAGTCTGACAAAACTTCGACAATCAGTTTGGGATGCAGAATAAAATCTTCGTTCAAAGCGCGATCCCGATCATCACAGGTGACAGCTATGCTTCTGGGGTGAAATAAGCATGACGGCTACCACTGCTCATTGATGCTGCTTCCAGATCTCAGATAATGGGAATGAGTCCTAACATTTCCGGCGAATGGGAAGGACGTGATTAAATCCGGTGTCGCATTAACCCGGTGACTTCAGCCAGTTGAGCCAGGAATGCACTCCAGCGCTGATCTCCAAGCACCTCCACCACTTCCTCCTGGGCTTTTTGCCAGAGGGGTAAGGCTCTTTCCAGTGCTGCTTCTCCTTGGGTGGTCAGACTCACAATCCGCGTGCGTTGATCCCGCCCGATCTTAATTTGGAGCCACCCTTCCCGCTCTAAAGGTTTCAGGTTACGTGTCAGGGTTGTGCGATCCATGATCAGGATCTCAGCCAGTTCATTAATGGTTCCCTCCCGTGCCCTGGCCACCGCTGCCAGAACCGTAAACTGAGTGATCAACAATCCACTGGGTTTGAGGATCTCATCAAAGTGATGGGTATCACGCGAGTTGCCTTCCGCAGACTGAGACAGGTACAGGCAGAAACCACGTAATCAATTGAGAGCGAGCTGGGCGGGTTGATCATGTCCATACTTGGAGTTTGTATGCACATATAGCTTCCGTCAAGCACCCAGAAAGAATGCCGAGCATGAAGAGGAGGAAGCAGTTAAAGGATTTCTCCATGCTCAGCTTCTGAATTAACGGGCAGCGTAGGTAGGAAAGTCGATATATCCTGTGGCGTCAGAGGAGTACCACAGAGACGGATCCGCCACCTCGGCTAGGGGCCATTGATTGGCAAACCGTTCGACTAGATCGGGATTACTGATATAAGGACGGCCAAAGGCAATCAGATCCGCATCCCCTGCTTGAATTGAGGCTTCAGCGCTTTCCTGGGTATACCCGCAGTTGCCGATCAAAGCACCGGAAAAGAGAGATCTGAATTCCTTCAGGGTCATGGGTTCACCCAGCTGATGGAAGCCGAAGGCCAGACCATCCATCACGTGCAGATAAGCGAGTCCCTTTTGGTTGAGCTGCTGAGCCACATAAGTAAAGGTCTCGCGGTAGTCAGGAGATCCCATATCGTTAAAGACACCATTGGGGGAAAGGCGGACACCAACACGGTTGGCAGGCCAGACGGTCAGCACAGCATCCGCCACTTCATTGAGAAACTGGAAGCGGTTTTCGATACTGCCTCCATACTGATCGGTCCGGTGATTGGTTTTGGACTGGAGAAATTGATCAATCAAGTATCCATTGGCCCCGTGGATCTCCACCCCATCAAAGCCCGCAGCTTTAGCCCGCTCGGCGGCCCGACGATAGTCTTCCACCACACCCGGGATCTCATCCGTTTCCAGGGGACGGGGAACTTCGTAGGATTGCTTACCGATAGGGGTACGAATGTCATCGCCGTTCAACTTGATCGCTGAAGCAGAAACGGGTAACTCACCATTATGAAAACTGGAGTGGGAGGCCCGGCCTGTGTGCCAGAGCTGCAGGACCATCCGCGATCCCTGCTCATGAACGGCATCCACCACCTGCCGCCAACCTTCCGCCTGTTCATCGGTGTAGATCCCAGGTGAATCGATCCAGCCGATCCCCTGCTCGGAAACCACTGTTGCTTCAGAAATGACTAGGCCAGCAGAGGCGCGTTGAGCATAGTATTTGGCCATCAAATGATTAGGAATGCGGCTCTCTCCGGATCGGCCTCGGGTCAGGGGAGCCATAACAACACGGTTACGCAGGGACAGATCCCCAAGGGTGTAGGAACTTAAGAGTTGAGGAGATGTGGTAACAGCAGTCATCGTGCAAGATCCCGTGCGACTTACAGGCACATTCTACAGAGCTGATCCATGAAGACCTCTGCTTGATCCCACCTAACATTCTAGGACTGTCTATTCTCTTACAGTCTGCAGGTTGATGATCTGTGTCTAAAGGTTTGCTTTAATCTGTTTTGGGTAAGGGTGTGAATCATGTTCGAGGATCTGGCCAGCCACCTGTCACTGGGATCATTTCTGGATGCCCTTTCTAGGGTAAAGCCGTATCGGATCCTGCATCACTGGCCCCAGGGGGAGTTTCACCATGATCTGGTGCTGCAGGTGGAAGATCACGAAGCCGATCTGCCGGGTTCAATTCTGGTGATCAGCAGTGACTGCAATGGGGGTCTGAAGGAGGTGATCTGTTTTTCTGAGGTGCCCTCTCGTTGGGGCCTCTGGCATCACCGTTGCCCACAAAATCCAGATTTCTATGGAGAGCTCCCTCCCGTACATGGGTGGATCAAGACAAGTCTTTGGTTTGATCCGTGTACGTTATTAACTGAAGATGCTGCCAGTGAGCTGAACACAGCCTACCGACGCCGACAGTTTGGTGGGGGATGGGAGTTAGCGGATCTTGATGGCGATCAGTGAGGTTGCTAGGCAATCAGGATCATTAACGCGTTGCCCTGCTGAGAGGCTTCGCAGTAGGCAGTTCTCAATTGCTCAAAGAGGTGAAAGTCATGATTATGATCGTATAAATTTAGTTCTTCGTACCATTGACTGAACTGAAATAGTGACAGAGAAGAAAGCTTTTCAGTAATTATTTGAACTAGAGGGGGAGAGACGAATCCAGCAAAATAATCGTAATTTCCCTGATTAAACTCCTCAAAGCTTTGCTGAATTTTTGGATGAAAAGAGTCGCCTGCAATTGCTATATATAGATCTTCTCTATATAGTTTAAAAATCTGATATATTTCTAAGGGGAGATTATCGAGATGATATTTCTTTGCTGGCCAGATTTCTGGATCTATTCCAGTTATGAGCTTATCAAAAACCTCAGGGGAAATAGACGTATTATCACTTAAGTTCTGTGGGCAGGGTCATGATCCGATGGATGAGTATATAAGTCTTATGTTGTGTGAAGCAGTTGTAAATGTGTAATGAGAGGGCGATGATCGGAAACCCCTGCAGGTCCTGTGATCACCTGATCTACAATCATATCATGGCTCACAAATATGTGATCAATAGGGATCCTTAGCAAACTGAAGAATCGTTCTAGAGGACGAAGGAAGTTTCCTGGATCACCATAACACCAGGTGGGATGTAGTCCATGGCCCAAGGTGGCATTTTGTAACCCAGAGAGCCGCTCAAACTCCTGCAGATAAGGAGACCAAGACGTTGTGTTAAAGTCCCCCATAATAATCACGGGATCTTGCTGTTGTTCTGCATAGTTTGCCAGTGCAGAGATCAGTGCATTTCGTCTATGATAATTCTCTCTAGAAATTGGAACAATGGGATGGGTAACCACCACTCGGATCAGTCTTCCATTAAGATCGAGCAGAGCAAAAAGGCTAGAGTCAGAAGTCCCCAAACTGTCTGTTTCTGATGCAAGGATTGGATAGTGACTGAATAAGCTTAATCCTCCTCTGGATGCACGGTAGTAATAGGGATAGAGATCCTGCACACGATCGCGAAGATCGGCGGCTTGTTCCTGAAAAGGCTCAACCAGACCAAAGATGTCTGCAGAGTAGGATCGCACGATTGCCATGACTGCTTCTGTATCCCATCTTTGGTGATTGACATTGTAGGTCATAGCAGTAAATTCAAGTTCTGTTGCTACGTCCTCTGGCTGGGGAAGATACCAGTAGATGATCGAGCATAGGTAGCTGAGGGCAGCAATCGCCAGAGTCAGGATCAGCTTTGGATGAGACACATATATTTTCAGAAAAAGCAAGCTAATTAGTATAATTAAAGTCAATGCAGAAAACCAGAGATAAAATGATCCGAACAGCTCGATCATCCAGAGTTGATACCAGATGCCTGTAGGAAAACTCAGTCCCAGCAGCATGATCGTAACTGGCCAAAGGAGACGGGTTAGGAGCATAGAAAAGTCTTAACTTCTGAGCAGAAGATTAGCATAGCTTTTAGCTCTTGCCTGCTTGTAAGCTGGTTCCATAAAGTCTTTGGAATCTCGTCTGAAGAAAAAGTACAGCGATCTCAATCCCTTCGTCCCACCAGGAGAAAAGTTTCCATTATCCCCTTCCCTTTGACCTCGATCTCACCCCTTGGTTCCAGCTGGTAGTGCCCCTGCAGATATCTGGCTGTGCTGCTGCTCACCTGGATCTTGCCAGGGATCCCCTGTGACTCCATGCGACTGGCGACGTTGACTGTATCGCCCCACAGATCATAGATAAACTTCTTGCGACCGATCACCCCTGCAACAACCGGACCAGAATTGATCCCGATGCGAATTTGAAAGGGAGTTCCCATGGGTGTCAAAAACTGCTGAATGCACTCCTGCATGGCTAGGGCCATCTCGGCCATCACCTGAGCATGGTCGGGACAGGGATCCGGCAGCCCCGCCACCACCATATAGCAGTCACCGATCGTTTTGATTTTCTCTAGATGAAAGGTTTCCGTCAGCTGATCAAAGGCTGAAATGATCTGATTGAGCGATTCCACCAGTGCCTGAGGTGAGATCTGACTGGAGAGAGCTGTGAAGTTAACAATATCTCCAAAAAGAACCGTGACTTCAGCAAAGCCATCGGCGATCTGCTGAGGATCTTGTTTGAGGCGAGTGGCAATAGTTTCTGGCAAGATATTCAAAAGTAGCCGCTCTGTTTGTTCTTGCGCCTCCAGTAATTGTTGATGCTCCTCCTGCAAGCGTCGCCGCAATAAATAATCCCGTCGTGAATAAGCCTCTGTTTGGTAGCTGGCGATCAGACCAATGCAGTTGGTGATCAGGAGAAAGATCAGGCTGCGCACCGCCGTTTCAGAGGGAAAGGAAAAGTGCCAGATGTCAATGCCAATCTGGATACTGCTCAAACCTAGCCCGATCCAGCTGGCCTGCCAGAATCTCAACCGTGACAATGTATAGGTGTAGAGAAGAACCAGTATCAGCCCCTGAAATCCAAGTTGATTGACCATCAGGAAATTGATTGTCAGAATGCCACAACCAGGAATGAGTAAAGCAAACTGATTGGCTAGCTCAAACCAGTGCAGAAATCCTGGCACATAGGTGAGTGAAAGGATCAGCAGCAAGCTGGGACAAACCCAGCCAAACCGGATCCAGAACAGTTGCTGCACCAGCACCACTGACGTTAGAGACATCCGATCATAGAGACCGAAGGCTGCAAAGAAAAACAGTCCGGTGATTAAAGAGAAACGAATTGCCCGTATAGAGTTTTGATGATAGTGATGTCTAAATTCGCTTTCAATCTCAGGAGTAAACCCCAATGTTAGGGGGTGCATGGCTGGCAACCAGCCGTTGGTGTTGATCATTGGATTGCGTTAATTAAGAGTATACTCCTGGACTCTGAGAGTCATTTAATGCTGCAAAGCAAGCAAAAAGTCAGGGATATTCAAGACATGAAAATACACCAGAATTGCAATCACCACCGTGTAAAGTGTTGATCCACCCAATCCAACCAACAGATCTCGTTTGGTATTCTTCTTCTCCTGCTCTAGAAACATATCCACGGCACCAAACTGCATCATGACAATGCCCACTACATTCGAGATCCAGTACCCAATTATCGTTCCCGCAAGAAACCAATCAGGGTTCAGCCAGCCGACAGCGTACCCCAGCACCAGAGCAATAGGCAGGTTGAAGAATAGATCATTCCACCAGGAGAGGGGTGACAGCATGTAGCCAATCCCAATCATCGCTCCACCCCGTAATTTGCTAAGGAATGTCCCTTCCGGTTTAGCGGTCAACTCTGTCACGATGTGCTTAACTTCCATCCTTTTCACCCCCAACACTGCAGTGCCCTAGACCATTCTCAACAGGTAGCAATCCCTCACAAGAATAACTTCACTTTGTTCTTCTATGGCAATCGATCCCCATTCCCCTATTGATCTGATCATCGTTCCTCAGGGTGCGGAGCACAGAGCTGTCATGCGAGGTCTGCAGCGATCCTCCATTTGCCCGCAGGTGCTAGCCATTCCGATCGGGGGTCAGACTGCAGGTGAAACGGTGAGACAGTGGCTGCAAAAACAGGATCTGGCTCCAACTCAGGGGGTTCGGATCCTGCTCACAGGTTTGGGTGGGGGGCTTTTACCGAGTCTGGAAGTGGGGGATGCGGTTGTTTGTCAGTCTTACCTGAATCTGCACGGAGATACGGATCAAGAGCAGGATTGTGCCCTGGAATTGAGTGATTGGATCAGTCAGAGGCTGCAGATCCGCAAGGTGAAAGCACTGACCACACCTCGAGTGATCTCATTGGCAAAAGAGAAACAGCAATTGGGTCAGTTCTATGGGGCTGAGGTGGTGGATATGGAAGGATATGCTTTGCTGGAATGCTTCAATGGTTCTTCGATGCCAACCGTTGCCCTGTCAGTTCTACGGGTCATCAGTGATGATTGTTACCACGACATCCCGGATCTAAGTTCCGCAATTGATCCTCAGGGGAAGCTGCGTTGGGGATCCCTGGCCTTGGGATTGGGACGTCAACCTCTGCCTGCCTGGCATCTGGTGCGTGGCTCACTCCAAGGACTGACTGTTTTAGAGCAGCTGATTCAGATGTTATTGCATTTCTGACAAAATTGGAAACCGGGGAACCGAGGTACAATCTTTAAATTGATCGGGTTTCTGAATCGCTTCTTCTGAAATCACTTGACCGGAAGAGAATGGAACCAGTAATCTAAATTCAGTTGCCAGCTTGTAGGACATTCATTTTTATTCAAGGCAAGATCTTACAGAGGGGTTGTGGATGAAAAGGATGCAGGGGCGTTACCTGAGCCAGATCCTGGGGCTTGTTTTGACACTGCTGGGAATCTGTGGGAGTGGGGGAGCCCAAACTCAGCTTGAGCAGGATCTGAAACAGGCTGTTGAACAGCAGGACTGGGCCAGGGCCATTCAGATTGTGGATCAGATGATCGAAGCCGATCCTCGTCGAGCGGCACAACTCCAAAGTTACCGTGAACAATTGCTGCAGTTGTCAGGAAGTACCCCGATCCCTACCTCTACCCCCGACGGTAGTAGCAATTTCCAGCCCATTAGCTCCATCTCATTTGAGAACGGAGAGGTAGCGCCAGCGGATGTCAATCTGCTCTTCATCGGGAACAGCCACACCTACTTTAATGAACTGGATCAGATGGTGGCAAACCTGGTGCAATCTCTGGATTCTGAGCAAAAGGTACTGGCGGTGCGCTATGCCCCTTCTGGATATACGTTCGGCAATCATCAGGCGGACTACAACACTGAGGGAACTGCGATTCGAAACTGGCTGTTAACCCGACCGGATGGCACCCCAGACTGGGATCTGGTTGTTTTGCAGCCCCAAAGTCAAATTACAGGGTTTGCACCTTCACAGCGGAAGAATCTTGAGCAAAAGCAAAGCGCCTTTGTGCTGCACCAACAGATTACTACCCTGGGGGCGCAGACCATGCTGCTGATGACCTGGGGCTATGCCGAAGGGGATCCTGGTAATCCCAACATCTATCCGGATTTCCTGGCCATGCAAGACCGTCTCAACCAGGGATTCCTTACCTTGAGATCTGTCCTCGCAGAAATCGAAGAGCCCTTGATGGCTCCGGTGGGTCCTGCCTTTGAGATTGTCTATGATGATCTGCAAAAGCAGAGACAGGATCCTTTAGCGGAAAATTCAAGATTTCGCCAACTCTATGCCCCTGACAACTATCATCCCAGTCTGGCGGGAAGTTACCTGGCTGCCAGTACTGTAACCTCTGCATTTACCGATCGATCCGTGGAAGAAGCCAGTTGGGTGCCGGATGGCTTAGATCCGGAATGGGCGGCTTATCTGCGCCAGGTAGCGGATCGTGCCGTAAATCAACCGGAATGGAGATAGCCCCAATTCATTCATGGAATGATCTACCTGGCTGGGGGCAAATCCTGGAACTGAAACACCCACCGTGGTCAGACCTAAAACTTTCTGGCAGTTCTGCTTCTGCAGGTGGCATTGCTGATAAAGCCTGAAACCTTTAGTATTCATAGGGAAGGTGAAGCATATGTGAAATTACACTTGTTTATCCAAAATGCCTAACCTCAGAATGAAAATAGTAACTTAACCTAGTCTAGGTTTCACCTATTGTTTCATCTTGTTCCCGCACAGGAATAGCACTGATGCCACCTTTACGGAATAGGAAATCATCTTTTTTATCCCATCATTCTCAAGTTTTCCTGCCGAATCCTATGTCAAGACTTGCTGCTATCTATGAATCGAACAGAGTCTGAATTGAATTGAGGTTAAACGAGGTGCTACTGCAATGGATGGGAGCAAGTCAGGTTTTAGAAATATCGGGACTGATAGCAACGCCATGCCTGTGGGATGATAAGAGAACAATGGGCAGTTATTGACGTGTGGGTACAGGTACGGGTGTGGCATATCGAATTGGATTGCTAGGACTAGGAACGGTGGGAACGGGGGTGGTTCAGATCCTCCAGGATCCCCAATCTCGTCATCCCCTATTGCGGGCAACACAGATCCAGAAGGTGGGAGTTCGCTCCCTGGACAAAGCTCGTGATGTCAGCCTGGATCCGGCTCTCCTCACCACCGACCTGCAGGCGATTGTGCAGGACCCTGAGGTGGATATTGTCGTGGAGTTGATCGGGGGGCTGGAACCTGCTCGGTCTCTGATTCTGTCGGCCATTGCTCAGGGAAAGCATGTGGTGACCGCCAATAAAGCGGTGATCGCCCGTCACGGCACTGAGATCTTTGCAGCAGCCCAGCAGACCGGGGTGTATGTGTTGCTAGATGCGGCAGTCGGCGGCGGCATTCCGGTGATCCAGTCTTTGAAGCAGTCCCTGGTGGCCAACCGTCTGCAAACCGTGATGGCGATTATCAATGGCACCACCAACTTCATCCTCACCCAGATGAGTTTGCACCAGGCCTCTTTTGCCGATGCCCTGGCCCTGGCCCAAGCCAAAGGCTATGCAGAAGCTGATCCCAGTGCTGATGTGGAAGGGTGGGATGCCGCTGACAAAATTGCCATCCTGGCCAGCATTGCCTTCGGGGCTCAGATTGATCGCCAGGCGATTCTCTGCGAGGGGATCCGCAACGTGACCGCCTCGGATATTCGCTACGCCGCAGAATGGGGATACACCATCAAGTTGATCGCCCTGGCTCAACGATCCTTGAATCAGCCAGAGCTGGATGTGCGGGTGCATCCGGCCCTTCTCCCCCATGCGCATCCTCTGGCCAGTGTCAATTATGAAGATAATGCGGTTCTGGTGTTGGGGGATCCGGTGGGGCAGGTGATGTTATTTGGTCCAGGGGCCGGACGGGGGCCGACAGCCAGTGCCGTGGTGGCGGATCTGCTGACGATCATGGCCGCGCTGCAAATGGCCACTCCTCTGTCCAATCCTCTCCTGTTGACCACCGCCACCGATCCCGCTCCTCTGCTTTCGCCCCAGGCCACACGCAGCGAGTTTTATGTGCGGGTGCTCGCCCAGGATCAACCCGGGGTGATTGGGGCCATCGGCACCTGTTTTGGGGCTCACCAGGTGAGTCTGGAGTGCATCATGCAAAAGGCGTCTCACGAGCAACAGGCGGAGATCGTGATCATGACCCACACCGTGTCTGCTGGGGCATTTTTGCAGGCAATCGAGGAGATTCGGCACCTGCCCGCAGTTGTGGATATTCCCAGTGTCTTCAGGGTGCTACCCGATACCCACCAACTGGTGGACCCCTGAGAGGTAGGAGGGTCAGAAAGGATCAGGAAGACTTGAGGCTGAAAATGGTCTGCAGCCGCTTGCGGATCGTGCTCAGTCGCTCTGACTCGGCTCCATTCTCCGTTTCTGAGAGCTGCAATTGATGGAGAGCATCCTGACGCTGCAATAACTCTTCGGCGATGCTATCGGCCAGTTTGACGTTTTGACTCAGCAGGGATTGCAGGTTGTCCTTATTCACCTCAAATAGAGTTGTGTTCTCCAGGGCGCGGGCACTGGCGGTGCGAGGGACTCCCATCAGCGGTGAAATTTCCCCAAAAAACTCCCCAAAGTAGCGAGTGGCCAGCCGCTCTTTGGTCTCTCCTCCATAGATCTCGACGCTACCGGAAAGGATGATGAAGAACGACTCCCCGGGCTCCTGTTCCTGACAGATGATCTGTCCAGCCGCCACCGTGAGGCGATGACCATGGGCCATCAGATCCTCAATCTCCGCCTCGCTGCAGTGTTCAAAATATCCCACCTGCTTGAGCAGATCCTGAAGCAGCGGAGGCATGTTCACTTCCTGGAGTCCAGGCAATTTATCCCGCAGGGCACGGGCACAGGAGTTTTGCAACAGACCGATGATCCGCTGATCGGTTTGCCAGGAAATGCCCACCTGAGCCACCTCGATTTGATCGTCTCGTTCCACCAGTAAAGGCAAGAGACGACCGGAATCCACCAGGGCTTGCAGGTAAGTTTGCTGAAAGGAGAAGCTGACCTCCTGAAAAGTGATCTCTACCAGGACGGTCTCGTCATTGCTGAGGTAATGGTTCCAGAGAGTCAAGGGGACATTGGGCGTGAACGCCAGTTGCACTTGGGTCTGCTGAGGTAAGTCACGGCCCGGTGTATCCTGGGGTGCCACCACCAGCACCCGGGGAGGATTAAATTCATCCACCACCCGTTGTCCCAGGAGAAAATTGGCTTCACCATTCAAAGTCATGGCCAGAAAGGTCCCAGCCGCTTCCAGCCCAGCCGCTTCCAGAACCTCGGTATTCAGGGCGCTACTGAGAAACACCTGCAGATTCTCCTGCTTGGCCTGGGCCACTTCTGCGGGGTTGGGATCAATCAACACCACGGGCTGATCCCGTTCCTGTAAAAGGCGGGCCAGTAGACGGGCCAGGGCATTGGACCCCACGATCACGGCTCCCTGGGCCTGAGCAGCCGTAACCCCTAAGGCATTGGCCACCGTCTGGGCAGATAACCCCTGCAGCACCACAGTGATCATGATGGTCAGGAACACCAGCGCTTTCACCTGCTCTCCCCCGGCAATTCCGTTGTTTGTCAACACAATGGCAAAGAGAGAAGCCACCGACGCCGAGACAATTCCTTTCGGCCCGATCCAGCTAATAAAGGCCTTCTGCCGCCAGTTAAAATCACTGGTCCAGGTGCTCAGCCAGACATTCAGGGGCCGCACCAGCAGCATGAGTGCCAGGACGGTGAGCAGTCCCCCCCAACCCAGCTCTGCTAACCGTGCCAGAGGTAAATCGGCAGCCAGAAGAATGAAAAGCACTGACACCGCCAGCACCGTCAGCTGCCCCTGAAACCGCCGCAATAGACGCAGTTCGGGAATGCCCTGCGCACTGAGGACGATCCCGGCCACCACAGCAGCCCCCAATCCTGACTCATTCTGGCTGTACTGGGCAAACACATAGATCCCCCACACCCCTGCCAGCGTGACCAGCGTTTTCAGGTCGCTAGTTAACAGCTCCGCCTGCCGCAAAAACCAGCCCAGCAACCAGCCCCCTGCACCGCCGATGGCAGCCCCCAGCGTAATCCGGGTAAACAGTCCGGCCACCAGCGTTGTCGGATCCACATCTCCATTCAGGAGTACGTTCAGCACCAGCACCGCAATAATCGCCCCCAGGGGATCAATGATCACCCCTTCTCCCTCCAGCAGCGCTGCCACAGGCCGATCCACCTGCACCTGCTTCAGTAGAGGCCCAATCACGGTCGGCCCGGTCACGATCACCAGCGCAGAGTAAAGAAAGGCCAGTTTCCAGGGGAAATGCCCCAGATAGTGCGCCGCCAGACTTCCTCCCAGCAGCGAGATCACGGAACCCAAAGTGATCAAATTGCGCAGACTGCCGGAGGCTTTCATCAGTTCACGGATCTGCAGCTGCAGGCCCCCCTCAAACAGGATCAGGGCCACCGATAGGGAGACGATCACCTCCAGCCCATCCCCCAATAACTCGGGGTGCAGAAAGTTAATGCCGTCAGGTCCTAGGGCAATGCCCAGCAGGAGGAGCAGCACAATACTGGGAACGCGCAGATAGAGGCTGATCACCTGAGCTGCAATACCCGCCAGCACAGTCAGGGTCATCAACACAACAATGTCAAACGGGTGTGCCATTATCGATCCTCCCGACCGGATTTCTCGATTCACCTGAATAGTGTCTCCCGCCCTCAGACAGAATAGCCTGTTAGTAGGGCTGACTCAGTACAAACCCATGGCCAACTCTCCCCCGCCACCAGCCTCGTTTCAGGTCTCTGGATCCGAATTCCAGATCCAGGGCGTGGTGGAACGGGTCACTTACCACAATCCCGAGAATGGCTACACGATTGCCCGTGTGCATGTGCCGCGACAGGACGATCTGACCACGGTGGTGGGATCGTTTCCTCAGCTGCAGCCCGGACAAACCATGATCTTCTGGGGGCAGTGGAAAGAGCATCCTCGTTTTGGTCCTCAGTTTATGGCCAGCCGCTTTCAGGAAACCAAGCCAGCCACCCTCACAGGCATTGAGAAATATCTGGGATCCGGTTTGATCAAAGGCGTGGGTCCGGTCACCGCCCGCCGGATCGTCAATCACTTTGGTCTGGAGACCCTGACCATTATTGAAACCCAGTGTGATCGGCTTCAAGAAGTGCCTGGTGTGGGGGCCTACCGCGTGCAGAAGATCCAATCCGCCTGGGAGGAACAAAAAGCGATTAAGGAGGTAATGCTCTTTCTCCAATCCCACCTGGTCAGTACTACCCATGCCGTCAAGATCTACAAAACCTATGGGGATGCAGCGATCGCAACCGTTCAGTCCAACCCTTATCAGCTAGCTCAGGATATCTGGGGCATTGGGTTCAAGACGGCGGATCAGATTGCGCAAAATCTGGGGATCCCTGTGGACAGTGATCAACGCCTGCAGGCAGGGCTGAGCTATACCCTGATCACGGCGACCGAGGCGGGTCACTGCTATTTGCTGATTGCGGATCTGGTGGAGCAGGCAGCCACGTTGCTGGAGGTGGCCTCACTCCCCGATATCCATGCCCGTCTGCTGGAGAATGCGCGCCAACTGGTGCGGGACGATCGGATCAAGGCCGAACGCTTTTCTGCAGAACAGGTGGCCTGTTATCATCCGCCGCTTTATACCAGTGAGGTGGGTTTGGCGGAGTGGATCCAGAAACTGCTGGCTTTTCCGTTGACGGTGGATCCATCGCGGGTGAAATCCTGGCTGCAGCGTTATACCGAGAAACATCAGATCCAGCTTTCTCCGGAACAGCACCAGGCGGTTCTGCTTGCCGCCCAGAGTCGAGTGTTGATCCTGACGGGGGGACCGGGAACAGGCAAAACCACCACCACCCGCACGATTACTGCCCTCTGGCGAGCCATGGGCAAGACGGTACTGCAGGCCTCCCCCACAGGTCGAGCGGCTCAACGATTGGCGGAGGTCACCGGACAGGAGGCAAAAACACTGCATCGGTTGCTGGAATTTGATCCGCGTACTTTCCATTTCAAACGGGATCAAGACAACCCCTTACCTGCGGATGCGGTGGTGGTGGATGAAGTCTCGATGATCGATGTGGTCCTGGCCTACAATCTTTTCAAAGCAATCCCGTTAACTGCCCAGGTGTTACTGGTGGGGGATCAAGATCAGCTCCCCAGCATTGGGCCAGGCCATGTTCTGGGGGATCTGATCGCCTGCGGACAAGTTCCCACAGTACGGCTGACCCAGGTGTTTCGACAGGCAGCCCAGAGTTTGATTGTCACCAATGCCCATCGCATTAACCAGGGATCCATGCCCAAACTGGTGGTGGATGGGGGCGACTGCCGTTTTCTGGAGGCCAGGGAACCGGAGCAGGTGGTGGACCGGATCCAGACCTTGATCACACAGGACCTGGCGGACTGGGATCCGTTGCAGGATGTGCAGGTGCTCTGTCCCATGAATCGAGGATTGGTGGGGGCCAACAACCTGAATACAGTTCTACAGGAGCTGCTCAACCCACCCCAGGCGGGCAAAGCACAGCTGGATCGGGGAAAGCGCATCTACCGCCAGGGGGATCGGGTGATTCAACTGCGCAACAACTATGATCTGGGGGTTTTCAATGGAGATCTGGGGCGTATTCTTGACATCAACCTGGAGGATCAGGAGCTGCAGATCCAGTTTGGAGAGAAGATCGTGAATTACGATATGGCGGATCTGAACGAGCTGGCACTGGCCTACGCGATCACCATTCACCGCGCTCAGGGATCAGAATATCCGGTGGGGATCCTGCCCATGCATACGCAACACTTCCCGATGCTCAGTCGCAATCTGCTTTACACCGGATTGACTCGTGCTAAGCAGATGGCTGTTCTGGTGGGAACCCACAAGGCGATTGGGCTGGCAGTGAAGCAGGTAAAGGATCAAGATCGCAACACTTATCTCGACAGGCGGATGATGACTTCTGATCTGAAGGAGAATGGAGCGGGGTAGCGTTCAACCTGCCCATCCGATCAGAGAACATCCCGTCTGGTCCTGTGTTCCCATCTCCTATATGGATGGAGTGCTGCAAAGGATCTTGATAGGGAAGCGATCCCCTGTATACTGCTGACGAGTCCCTCTGGTGCAAGCGAGATGGGGACTGACACTGCGGGGATGGGAGTAGAAATGATGCTAGATCTGACGGGAAAGAAGGCCCTGATCACAGGGATCGCCAACGACAAGTCGATTGCCTGGGGGATCGCTCAGCAGCTCCACAAAGCGGGAGCCACGCTGGGGGTGACCTATCTGCCCGATGAGCGGGGACGTTTTCAGGCCAAGGTGCAGCAACTGGTGGAGCCTCTGCAGCCCGATTTCCTCATGCCTCTGGATGTGCAAAAAGACGAACTGATTACCGATCTGTTCACCACTATTCAGGATCGGTGGGGTCAGCTGGATATTCTGCTCCACTGTCTTGCCTTTGTGAAGAAGGAAGAACTGGGGGGAAACTTCAGTGATATTTCACGGGAAGGGTTTTCCCTGGCTATGGATGTCAGCACCTATTCTCTAGTGTCTCTGACTCACGCAGCCCGACCGCTTTTAACCGCTGGCAGCAGCATCCTTACCCTCAGCTATCTTGGGGGTGTGCGGGTGGTGCCCAATTACAACATGGCGGCAGTGACCAAAGCGGGTCTGGAAACGGCGGTGCGCTATCTGGCTGCTGAACTGGGTCCTGAGGGGATCCGCGTGAATGGAATTTCTGCTGGCCCGATCCGGACCCTCGCTTCTTCGGCCATCTCTGATTTTCATGGCATGCTGCGAGCGGTGGAAGAGAAAGCCCCCCTGCGGCGCAACATTGATCAGGTGGAAGTGGGGAACACGGCGGCTTTCCTCTGCAGTGATCTGGCCAGTGGCATTACCGGGCAGATTATCTATGTGGACAGTGGCTACAGCATTCTCGGGTACTGAGGAACAAAAGACCCCCAGTGTGCCGACTGAGGGATCCAGAGGATGTAACCGGATGAGGCTGCATCTCTTCAGCCCAACAACCTTATTTCCATTGCGACATACTTTTGTCCTTACAAGGGTAACTGAGAATACAGAAACCCGATGATTCCTGAATCACCCCTACAGCTACCCCGATGTAGATGATCCTTGTGCAGACGATCATTGCAACAGCTCCGCCTGGATCGGGTCCTTGCTGGGGCTAACGGTTGGAGGGTTGAGGATTCTGGGCATGGAAGGGTAGCAAGGCTAATCACTGTTGGGCAAATGGTCTGTTGGGTGGTTAAAAAGGCCTGGGGAGTCGTCAAAACCGACATTAATGTCATCAAAAGGGATTCAGGAGTGGTGGAGAACGACTCCCGTGAAGTTGGCGGCGACTTGCCTGTCGTTTAGATCTGATTGGATCTGGTGAAAAGTGACTCTGGAGTGCTGGATAAAGACTTATCTGTCATTATTGACCACTCTCTTCTGCCTATGCTGATCTGTTTGAGTCCGGGGTGTACGCTGGAGTCGATTATGGGCTAGGGATCAGAAGAGTATTTGGGATGAGGCATAGTGCGTTATCAAGACAAGTGATAGTGATTTATCCAAAGACTCTATATTCGATAATCCGCATGAGGAGCTGATCATGGACAAGGTAAGGTTGATATCGTACTATATAGACAACGTATAAGATCATTAACCTGAGATTATGCGGATCTGATAATGCCGTAGAATATAAGTTAGATGGTTTTCTTGTCTAAAGTCTGG
>CAYMOX010000034.1:0-51352 GCA_964392245.1 uncultured bacterium | reverse complement strand
TTATTGGATCATATGTCTGTCTCGCTCTATACAAAATTAGATGCGTTTACCCTGGTAATTCTTAGAGCCTTTTTGCTTTCGTGCCAGTTTGCGCTGTTGACGGGCAAGGTTAGCCTGGGCTTTCCGGTAAAACTGGGGAACCTCAACTGCTTGCCCATCTGATGTTGCCAGAAATTTCTCCAGTCCAACATCTATGCCTACTGCACTCTTGATTTCATCAACTGGCATCGGTTTGGGAACAGTGCCATCTTCCAGCGAAAAGTTGACATACCATCCGTCTGCTTTGCGAAGAATCGTTGCCTGCTTAATCGCAAATCCATCAGGGATTGAGCGATGCAGAATGACTTCAATTTCACCGATTTTAGAGAGCTTCAACACGTTCCCTGTCAGATGCGCTCCTGCTTTTGGTCCGTTCACCCTTGGAAAGGTAAACGAGCAGATGTCCCCCCGTTTCTTGAACCGAGGTCTACCCCCTCGCTTGCCCGTTTTGTCGGGAACCATCCACCGCTTCCATGCTTTGTCCAGTCGCATTAGGTTTTGTTGCTGGCAATCCGCATAGATGCCTTTGTATTCGGGAAAAAGTTCTTTAGTTTGGGGTAACTCCGATGCTTGAGTGTAGTAATCAACCCTATCCGCTACATTCCCAATCGGTTCCGAAACAATGCTGCATCGGTCAATCGGGCAGCGAGTTCGATTTAACCCATCAAGCCGTTGACCAAGCGCATAGTTCCAGTGCCGACGCAGCAATTCACCCCAGTTTTCTAGGGTCAAAGCCTGGCTGCCGGTCGGGTTGAGTTTGTACTGGTAAGTGAGTATCATAGGAGTTATGATAGCTTAGTGTCATGACTCTAAATAAGGGTTACAGAAACGTTTACGACCTCAATATTCATTTAGTGCTGGTGACGAAGTATCGAAGGAAGATGATTAACCGCGAAATTCTCAACCGACTGCAAGAGATTTTTTCGGCAACCTGCCAGAAGTGGCGTTCGGAATTGCGAGAGTTCAATGGAGAAGTGGATCACGTTCATCTGCTGATTAACTATCCACCCGATGTCGAGGTCAGCAAGCTTGTGAATAATCTCAAAACGGTTTCCAGTCGCTTAATCCGAAAAGAGTTCGCAGATTTCGTTAATTCGGTTTACAGCAAGCCTGCTTTTTGGAGTGGGGCTTATTTTGTAGCCTCATCGGGTGGAACTACATTGGAGCAGTTAAAAGCTTATGTTGAAAACCAGAAGTCGCCTGAATAGGGCAATCTCAGGGGCATTGAACCCCGTCGATTGGCGCTTCTATCCCCCATCACCACCAAGCTTTGCTGTGGCGGGAGTACCCCGGAGGTTTTGATGGATTTGATCCGGACTCGGCCACAAAAGCGATCTGGGACTTAGAGGGGTGTGTCCTTCCTAATCCTGGAGAACTTGATCTCCTGATGTCCAGGGATGGCAGCAATGAGCTGGCGTGTGTAATCCGTCTGGGGACTGCTGTAGATCTGATCCGCTGCGGCCATTTCCTCGATCCGCCCCTGCCGCATCACCATCATTCGGTCACTCATAAATTTGACAACACTCAGATCATGGGAGATGAACAGATAACTGAGCTGCAGATCCGTCTGTAATTGCTTCAGCAGATTTAACACCTGAGCCTGGACCGAGACATCCAGAGAGGACACTGGTTCATCACAGATGATCAGGCGGGGCTGGGCGGCCAGAGCCCGAGCAATGCAGATCCGCTGCCGTTGTCCGCCGGAAAACTCGTGGGGCAGGCGCTGTAGCCAATTGGGATCCAGTCCCACCTTCTGGAAAAGCTCCTCTGCGCGTTGCCGTCGTTCCTGGCGATTTTTGCCCAGACCATGCAGGATCATCGGCTCCATAACGGTCTCACCCACAGTCATGCGCGGATCCAGGGATGAAAATGGATCTTGAAAAATCAGCTGCAGTTCCCGCCGCAATCGCCGTAACCGTTCTGGTCGCAACCCCAGCAGATCGTCCCCGTCATAAATAATTTCACCGGATTGGGCCTGCACCAACCGCAAAAGAGTTCGACCCAGGGTACTTTTTCCCGATCCGGATTCCCCCACCAGTCCCAGGGTTTCGCCGGGATAGAGATCGAAACTGACATTATCAACGGCACGGATCTCTCCCACCGGGTGTTGCAGGGGACCTTGGCGGATAGGAAACACCGTGGAAAGGTGGCGGACCTGCAGAAGCGGGGGCTGTTCCCGCAGGTGTTGCAGTCGTTCCTCAACTTCTGAACGAGTTAATTCCTCCAACCGCAGTTTGGCCTGGATCGGCTGGATCCCTCCTAGCGGGGACGGAAGGTTCTGCTGGGATGAGGTGGCAACAGCTTTGACAAATTCCTCCACCGTCGGCAACCGCCTTAAGCGTCTGTCCAAAACGGGACGGCAGGCCAGCAGTCCTTGAGTGTAGGGATGCTGTGGGGATTGAAATAACCTCTGCACGGGACCCTGCTCCACAGGCTTTCCCTGGTACATGACCAGCACCTGATCCGCAATCTCGGCCACCACCCCCAGATCGTGAGTGATGAAGATCAGGGCCATCGATCGTTGTTCTTGCAGTCGGCGCAGCAGCCGCAGGATCTCCGCTTGAACCGTGACATCCAGAGCAGTGGTGGGTTCATCCGCAATCAGAAGACTGGGATTGCAGGCAATGGCCAGGGCAATGGCGACTCGTTGTTGTTGACCTCCTGAAAGCTGATGGGGATAGCGACTGAGCAATTGGGGAGAGAGCTGCACCTCGGCAAAAAGCTGATGGCAGCGCTGCCAGGCTTCTGATCGCGAGATCGACTCATGGGCACGGATGGTTTCCTGCAACTGGTAGCCACAGCTGTAGACCGGATTCAGGGCGGCTGAGGGCTCCTGAAAAACCAGAGCCATTTCCCTTCCGCGGTATCGGCGTTGTTGCCCAGCCGAGAGGTGGATCAGATCAACGGACGGCAGCGTTGCTGGGGTCAACCAGGCATGCCCCGAAACACTGGCGGATCCGGGTTGCAGTCCCATGAGGGCCAAGGCGGTCATGGTTTTCCCCGATCCTGATTCCCCGACAATGCCCAGTGTCCCCCCGGCTGGCAGTTGAAAAGACACCTGATCCACGACAGCCACGGCTTCAGACCCCTGGGGCAGAGTGACGGTCAGTTGTTCCACACCCAGCACAACCGACGCAGGGGGAGAAGACTCAGGGACTTGCATGGTACTTTTCGACAGGAGAAGGAATTGGCTGCCATTATAGTGGTCGATCCTCTCGGGCCTTTATTCTCTGCCTGTTGAGAATCTCAAGATATCCTCTTGATCTGACCGTCACAGAACAGGGTAGAAGTGAGGAAGACGTAATCCAAGTTGTCCTGCATAGGAGGATCCCATGAAGCAAATCGACCTGGTGATGATCTTTGCACTGGTAATTGTGTCGGTACTGTTTGGTATGCAAAATTCAGATCCGGTGATGGTCAGTTTTGTGCCTGGGCTGGTTCAGGTGCAGGCTCCCCTGGTGATCGAGTTGCTTTTTGCTGCAGGAGTTGGTGCGGTTTTTGCCTGGATCTACAGCCTCTGGCGAGGCGTGGAATTCGGGTTGGTGGCTCGCAAAAAGAGTCGGGATCTGCAGGAGAAACAGCAATTCATTGAAGAACTGCAAAAGGCTGTCCAGGAGATGGAAACCAAACTCAAGCAACTTCCCCCCAGCAAACGGGCTGATGCTGGTCTTACCGCTGAGGATCTGTCGGTGGAAGCCACTCAGGTGGAGGATGAATCGACCAAAACCTCAGTTTCCTGATCCTTGTTCATGGAATGACGGAGATGCGCTAGGATAATTTGTCTGGCAGGTTGTAGCCCAGCAGACCTGCAGCTCTCTGTTGACAAAAAGGGTGAGTATCTCCATGCGTGTGACTCAGGAAAAGCGACCAGGTAGCCGGATCGGATTAACCATTGTTGTGGAGCCCGATCAGGTGAAAAAGTCCTATGAGAAAACCCTTCGGGATCTTACCCAGCAGGTGCAGGTGCAGGGCTTTCGTAAAGGCAAGGCTCCCCGCAATCTGGTGGTGCGTCAGGTGGGCAAGCAACGGGTGATGGCCTCCGCCATTGATGATCTGATCAACGGGGTGCTGCCCAAAGCCCTGGAGGAGATCCAACCCAAACCCCTGACCCAGTTTGAACTGGACAGCAAGCTGGAGGAGCTGTTCGCCAACTTCAGCACCGATCAGGAGTTCACGTTCTCGGGCTGGGTGGAAGTGTACCCCGAGGTGGAAGTCAGTGAGTACAAAGGGCTGACCGTCTCCCCGACTCGCGTGTTCCCCGATCCTGAACAAGTTGACAACACCATCAACCACTGGCGAGAGCAACGGGCTACCCTCCTCCCGGTTGAGGATCGACCTGCGGCTCTGGGGGATGTGGCGGTGATCGATTACAAGGGTTTTGACACGGAGGGCAACCCGATTGAGGGCACCTCCGGCGAGGCCTTCCAGCTGGAGCTGCAGGAGGATCAGTTCCTGCCTGGGTTTGTGGCCGGGATTGTGGGCATGTCACTGGACGAGACCAAAGAGATTGAGTCTCAGTTTCCCGATGATTACATGCAGGAGTCGCTGGCAGGGACCGCCGTCACCTTTAAGATCACACTCATTGATCTAAAAACGAAGGAACTGCCGGACCTTGATGATCAGTTTGTGCAATCCATCAGCAACAATGACTTTTCTTCAGTAGATGCGTTGAAACAGCATCTGCAAGCCCGTTTTGAACGGGAAGCCCAGATCCAGTCGGAAAACAATCTGGAAGAAGCCATCCTTGATGCTCTGCTACAGGATGTCGAAATTGATCTGCCTGAGTCTCTGATTAACCAGGAAACCTACCACCTGATTGTCCAGAGCCTTTCTTCACTGCGGGATCAGGGGCTCAACGTCAACAATATTCCCCAGTTTCTCAATCAGTTGCCTCCTGAAACTCGGCAGTCCTTGCAGCAGCGCTTTCAGCCGGATGCGGAGAAACGCCTCTGCCGAACCCTGGCCCTCGGTCAGGTGGTAAAGCAGGAAGGCATTGCTGTAGGGAGAACAGAACTGGAAGTCGAGGTGGAGGATCTGCTCAGTAGTTATGAAGAGCAGGCTAAAAATATTGATCTCAAACGGCTGCGGGAGTCCGTGCATGAAGAACTGCTGACCCGCAAAGTCCTCACCTGGCTCAAGTCTCAGACCACGGTCCATTGGGTTGATAAAGAAGGTAACCCTGTCGATCCGCCTACCTCCACCTCTGAAGGAAGTGAGATCCCAGAGGCAGAATTCACTGAATCCGATCCAGCCTCCGAGCAGTCTACTGCTGAGCTCACTGTGGAGGTGAATGCCGACTCTGCGACCGTCGCTGTAGTTGCAACTGAAGGGGTGGAAGAGGAGATCGAGGCAGAACAGGAACAAGAACCATCTGAAGAGTTAGACTCTGAAACTGAGGAAGCAGAACCTGTTGAGGAGAGCGAAGAAGCCTAGCCTGCTACCTGATGGACTCCTGAGCGCTGAGATCCTCCTGAGGGCAGAGCCAGTCACTCTCCTCATCTTCCGAAAGTGAACTATAGGGCCCAGGATCGCTGCCAGGGTAGATGCTTGGCAGGTTGCCCCAGCAGATCAGCATAGGCCTGCTCCACTTCGGTAATGTTTTGGGATAAGGTATAACGCTCCAGAACCCGCGTGCGTGCCTTCTGTCCCAGGATCCTGGTGAACTCTACCTGATCCTGCAGCAGGGGCAGCAGGGTTTCCAGTTCACTCTGCACGGAGCGGGGATCCAACTGAATCCCAGCCCCCGCCTCCAGCACTTCTCCATCGGCCCCCACATCTGTGGCCACCACCGCCAGTCCACAGGCCATCGCCTCCAGCAAAGAAAGGGAGAGTCCCTCAATCAAAGAAGGCAAGATAAATACATCCGCTCCCCGCAGGATCTCGATCCGTCTGTGTTGATCCGCCACATAGCCCAACCAGAGAATACCGTCATGGGCATGGTATCGGCGTTGCAGGGTACGTCTGAGCGGTCCATCCCCCACGATCACCAGCTTGCAGTTCTCCCTCAGCCGAGAAGATTTCCAGGCTTTGAGCAATGCCTCCAGATTCTTTTCTGCCGCCACCCGTCCCTGGTAGACAAATAGACGATCCGCCTGCAGCTCTGCCTTGATCGGGGAAGGTCCGGGGGAAAACCGTTCTGCATCGACGCCATTGGGGATGCTGATCACCCGCTCCGGATTCAGTCCCATCTGGATCAAAATGGCCCGCTGCGCCTCAGAAAACACAATGATCAGATCATAGTGGGCCAGCGAGGGGGCATAAATCTGGTACGCCAACTGCTGCATGCGGGAGGTGAAGGTGCAGTACCGCCGATCAAAGGCCGGATGAAAGGTGGCGATCAGCGGTAACCCCAGGCCAGCACAAATATCGGGAAGCACAAAATCCAGAGGAGATAACGTCAGGGAGGCATGGACCAGATCCGGCTGCAGGGCTTGCAGCTTACGAATCAGGATCTGTACAGCTCGCAACTGCGGAATTGTGTAGAGTTGGGACTTGTAGAGGGAGGGCAACAGCACATCCCGGTAGCGGGTCTTCCATTCACCTCCATCATCTCGAAGGCAGCCCTTGGGAAAATTGCGGATCTCTCTGGGGCTGGCGAAGTGAAAGAAACTCACCTGATGCCCCCTCTCTAGCAGGGCATGGGTGATCTCGCGGCTGTAGGTGACATTGCCGCAGAAGGGTGACTGTTTGCCAAGCCACGCAATGTGCATGGATGCTCGTCTCCAGCCTGGCTACAGAGGGAAGGCACGATCCCCAGGGTGAACCGTAAGTAAAATCTTAGGATACGGTGTTAACCTGCGCTCACTAAAGTGATGAGTATCACTCGGATCCTGGATCTCGCGGTTGGACAACTGCCATCATTCTCCAGGCCAGTGCTCCCACAAGCGTCGTCAGCACCGCTAAGCCCAGTAGCACCGCCTGCAGACCAAAATAGGTTTCCGCCACCCCGGCGACCAGTAGCGGCAGACTTAAGGCAATGTTGGTAACATTATTCTGCAGACCGAAAACCTTCCCCCGCAGATTCACAGGGGTCAGCGTCTGGATTAGGGTTTGCATCGGCACTCCCACCAGGGCACCCATGCCCCCGATCACTCCAATTAAAAGCAAACTCAGGACCAGGGAGGAGTGATTCCAACCCAGCAGGGCAAGGGGCACCGCCATTCCCAGCGATCCCAGCAATCCCAACCGCTGCGAGTTCACCTGGTCTCCCTGTTGCCCGATCCAGAAAGCCCCCAGACCCATCCCTACTCCGGCTGCTGCCAGCAGAAAGCCAAATTCTGAGGTTTCTAAACTGGGCAACAACTCTGCCATCCGCACCGCCAGCACCGCCAGGGCAGCAAAGAGGGCAAACAGGGCCACCAACTGTAACATGGCTGCCCGCACCACGGGTGTCTTTTGCAGAAACTGCAGGCCGATGCGAATATCCTGCCAGATGTGAGTTTCCTCTTGTTCGGTGTTGGCATGATCATCTTCCCCCGTGCGCAGCCGCAGCAGGATCAGCCCCGCCAGAATGTAAGCTCCCCCCACTACCAGGACTCGACCCAATTCAGGATTTGGAGAAACCCAGCGCAAACCCCAGGAGGCGATCTCCAGCAGCGGTTCCCCAATCGCAAACCCCAGGATCACGGAGGCCATCATGGTAGTGGTGTAGAGGGAATTGGCAGGCAAAAGATCCCGTTTGGGCACAATCAGAGGAATTGCGGACTGTTCTGCGGGGGCAAAATACTGAGTCAGGGTGGACACCAAGAATGTGATCAGCAACAGCGCCTCAAACCCGATCGGTAGCCCCCCCAGCGTTCCCCCACCCTTGTAGGCCAGGATCAGGGGCAGGAGCAGCAGCAGCCCTCCCCGCAGGATATTGCTCCCCACCAGCACCACCTTCTTGGACCAACGGTCCACATAAACTCCGGCAATCGTGCCAAAGAGAATCGCAGGGAGAGTAAAGGCGGTCATGATCGCAGACACCCACCCGCTGATGGACTGTCCTTCGGCTTGAAAGTGGCTGCTCACCAACCCAATCAAGAGGACCAAACAGACTTTATCCGCCAGTTGCGAGAAAACCTGCCCACTCCAGAGGGTAAGAAAATTGGGAATGCCCAGAACGTTAAGGAAATTCTTGAGACCGGGTGACGACGCTGCCTCGGGAGCAGGGGACCCGGGGTCTACAGAGGAATCCGGTTGCAGGGTTTCAACTTCAGGGGTGGCGGTAGCTGTGGAGGGATCCTGCGACATGAATGGCTCAGAGCTAGACTGCAGCAGGCTCGTAACAATTTTGCAGTGAGCATTCTTTTCAGAAGGAGCCCAAGTCCAAAGCTTGACCTGACCTATTCACATCCTGCAAAGGAGATCCTGTCGGGCACAAGCTACCGACATGTCTCAGCAATGAAGCCTGCATCACTATCCTAAGCCGAAATGGCAGGCCGATCCTGGAAACAACCCTCTTGCTCTGGCAAACATCGATCTTCCCCAATCTCATTCATCCTCTGTCTGCCACTGTCGGAGAACCCCCAGCAAAAGGTGATTGGGATTCAGGGAATGATCTCTCTGATCATGCGAGGCAGATTCTGGTTAAAGGAGGTTAGGGTAACCTGCGGAACATTTACGGCTTTCAAGAGCTTCGTTAGAGATCAGATCCCCATCGGGTCTCTTGTAATACAAATGTAATATTGGGTTATTGCTTGCACTTAGCTTGTAAGGTTGGATATCAATAGGCTATGAGTTTTCCTGGGGACTCCGCGCATCCTGAATGTAGGGTCCATGCAGAGGTACCGGAAAGCAAGTCCAGATCCTTGACCACTGGGATGACAGCAATGACGCTAGGGCAAAATCAACAGCCTTTTTGGGAAAGGGTGAGCTCTCTGCAAACCTGCAGGGCGGTTTGGTTATGCTCGGCCCCCCGTGACAGATGCAATGCAAACAAAGCCCCCGTCCGCCTGATCCGCACCGGGGGTTTTTCTTAGGAGTTCAGGTATGGGTACCAATGCTCTCGAACAGTCGATTATTGTTTTCTCGCAAAACTACCTGCCCCTGAGCCGTGTGAATATTCGCCGTGCCATCGTTCTGCTGCTGACTGGTAAAGCTGAGCCCATGGGTCTGGTCAAGGGGTGTAGCTGGCAGATCCATTCCCCCAGTCTGGTGCTTGAGGTTCCGGAGTACATTCGTCTCACCACGCGTGGTACTGAGCGACTCTGGAAAGTGCCTTCGGTGAATCGACGGGAGGTCTTTAAACGGGATCACCACGCCTGTCAGTACTGTGGTTGCTCCAACCAGTTGACGATTGATCATGTCCTGCCCCTGTCCAAAGGAGGTCGGCACACCTGGGACAATGTGGTGGCTGCCTGTGAAACCTGCAATCAACGCAAGGGAAACCGTACCCCCGAACAGGCGAATATGCCCCTGCGCAGTAAACCTAAAGCACCCATGCATCCGATGGTGGCCTTTGCGGAGCAATTCTGGCATGGTCAGGCAGAGGAGGCCGAGGACGTTTCCTGAACTTCTTTTCGCCACCCCTCCTACCCGCCGCGAGGGTCTGGCTCTCCAGGATCAGGGGGTATACTGCGACTCATCTCCAGCCAAAATGGACCGGGAGACTGCTCTATACTGGGATCATTAAGTGTGTGTGAAGTCAGCCTCGACAAGAGATCCCTTCGGAATGTTGCCAGGATCGAGATTGTCTATGAGGTGGAGCCTCGGGTTGTGTTGAGCAGGAGGAAGAGGCATGCCTGTTGCCGATTATAAGGACTACTACGCCACACTGGGGGTCGGCAAAACCGCCACGACAGATGAAATCAAACGGGCCTACCGCAAGCTGGCACGACAATATCACCCCGACGTTAATCCCAACAATCCGCAGGCGGAGTCTCGCTTTAAGGAGATCAACGAGGCCTACGAGATCCTCTCTGATGCCGAGAAGCGAAAGCGCTATGACCAGTTTGGTCAGTACTGGAAGCAAGCTGGATCCGGAGTGCCCTCCGGTGGGACGGGGTTTGATTTTGGTCAGTACGGTAGCTTTGAGGATTTTATCAATGAGCTGCTGGGGCGCTTCGGGAGCAGTGCCAGTGATCGGGGATTTGCGTACCGCAGTTCAGGTCGCCCCGCTGGAGCGGCTGGGTTTGATAGCTTCTTTAGTCCGGGCTTCTCAGGATCCGCCAATACAGGATCCGGCGAGAGCGAAGCCCGTCTACCCCTGAGTTTTTCGGAAGCCTTTCATGGCACCCAAAAGCGTTTGGAAGTGAATGGCGAAGTCTTGACGGTTAAGATCCCGGCTGGGGTGAAGCCCGGCAGTCGGGTGCGCGTGCGCGGTAAAGGCCGTCCCAGTCCCTTTAACCAACAGAGAGGAGATCTTTACCTGAGGGTGGAACTGCAACCCCATCCTTTTTTTGCTTTTGAAGGGGATGATCTGGTGGGGGAAGTACCCATCACACCGGATGAAGCTGCTTTGGGAGCAGAGATCAGGGTTCCCACTCCTGACGGCAATGTGTTGATGCGGATCCCGGCTGGGGTGCAATCAGGGCAGGTCCTGCGATTGCGGGGAAAAGGCTGGCCGCAGACTAAAAACGGACGCGGAGATCAGCGGATCAAGATCAAAATTGTTGTTCCCAAACAGCTGAGTGAGCAGGAAAAAGCCTGTTACGAGCAGTTGCGTTCCATTCGCCGCGACAATCCCAGAGCTGATCTGGAGGCCCAACAACTGTAGAGCAGATCCTTAGAATGCTCAACCTCGAGAATGGGGTGTGCTAGTCTACTGCTCAGCAACCGTTCCCTCCAAACCGCATCTCAATGAGCAAGCACAGACGATGGCATTGCATCCTGGTGGGTGCACTCCTGGGAGCAAGTTTTCCAACCCTAGCAACCGTTGCTCAATCGGGTTCCCCCTGTGAAGAAGCGGAAAGGGATGAAGTTGCGACGCTTTTACAGCACTGGCAGCGACCCGATCTCCCTGTCGAGAGCGTTGCTCTGTTTGATGCTCAGGGCTGCCTAATTGATTTGTTTCTGGATGGTCAGGATCTGCAGGGACCGATTCCTGCTACTATCGGGAACTTTCCCCGCCTGCAAAGCCTTTCTCTCAGTAAAAATAAACTCACTGGCCTGATCCCACCCGAATTGGGGAACTTGCCGAACCTGCAGGTCTTATTTCTCGATTTCAACCAGCTGCGGGGACCGATTCCTATCGAACTCAGTCAGTTAAGTCAATTACAGGGGCTTTTTCTCGACCACAACCAGCTCACCGGATCCATTCCCCCAGAGCTGGGGCAGTTGCGAAATCTGCAGAACCTGATCCTGCAACACAATCAGCTCACGGGATCCCTTCCCCTGGAGCTCACCCAGCTGCCGAATCTGGAAGGGCTCTTTCTCAGTCATAACCGTTTCAGTGGACCGCTGCCTGCTGAACTGGGGCAACTGGATGCTCTAAAGAATCTCTATCTCAGTGGTAATCAGTTCACCGGTGAGATCCCCTCCCAGCTGGCAGAGTTATCGGATTTAAAGGATCTGCGCCTGGACACCAATCAGTTCGAGGGCGATTTTCCGGTTGAATTTGCCAAAGTCACCCAGCTGGAAGTGCTCAACATTGAGGGTAATCAGGGACTCTGCCTGCCAACAGAACTACAGGATCGACCCTGGTACCAGGCTGAATGGTCCTGCTCGTAGGTACTCCTCTCGGATACCAGGGTATTTTCGTCAGGTCAAGCGCTGAGCGTAACGGCGATTCACCTCATCCCAGTTGACCACATTCCACCAATCCTGCAGATAATCCCCCCGACGGTTGCGATAGGTGAGGTAGTAGGCATGCTCCCAGACATCGTTGCCCAGGATCGGGTAATTGCCCTCAGAAAGCGGGCTATCCTGGTTCGGTGTGGTGGTAATTTCCAGATCACCAGCAGCGGTTTTCACCAACCAGACCCAGCCACTGCCAAATCGTCCCCCCCCCGCGCTATTGAATTGCGCCTGAAAGGTTTCCAGATCTCCGAAGGTATCGGCAATCGCATCCACCACAGGTCCCTGAGGTTGTGAGGTGCCAGGTGCGGCCATGATCTGCCAGAACATGCTGTGGTTGAGGTGTCCACCCCCATTGTTGCGAACAGCGGTGCGAATCTCGCCTGGCAGGGAGTCTAGCTGGGCGATCAGTTCCTCAACGGTTTTTTCCTGCAGCTCAGGGTAGTTAGCCACCGCCTGGTTGAGGTTACGCACATAGCCGGCATGATGCTTGTCATGGTGGAGCACCATGGTTTCTCGAGAAATATAGGGTTCTAATGCATCGTAATCATAGGGAAGGGGAGGCAGTTCAAAAGGACCCTCTGCAGCGCTGACACGGCCAGCTGTAATGCCTAGGGTAGCCATACTGAGACCAGATCCCATCAGGAGCAAAAAGTTGCGGCGATTGAAAGACATAGGTTTAATCTCTTGGGTTGAGCAGCAACAGTTAACAAATTCAGGTCTGATTCCAAATTAGAACCAGAGAACCGTCCACAGCATATCAAGACCGTCAAGAGAGCCCTTTTCAATTCTAGATTTATGATTGAATTGCACCGCTTCCCCTAGGATACGGATCCATGTCTCTGATCCAATTACTGCTGATCCAGACCCCCACTCCCCTGACTCAACTTTCTGAAGAGCAACTGCGGGAACTGCAAACCGCCTTAAACCGATTGGGATATCCCGTGGGCACGATTGACGGACTCCTGGGCCCGCGCACACGCAATGCCTGGGCTGAATTTAAAACGGATGTTTACCAGGGCAATCCCGATCTGATTGGACCCGGATCGATTGGGCTGCTGAAAGAAAAAATGGAGCTCAGCCACCTGAACCGTCCCCATGATTTCAATACAAAAGCAGGTACGATTTCAGCCATTCAAGCGGAATGTCGGGGCCAGGATCTGAGTCTGAACACCCAGATTGCCTATGTCCTGGCCACAACCGAGTGGGAAACCGCCCAAACCTTTTTACCTGTGCGAGAAGCCTTCTGGTTAAGTGAAGACTGGCGTCGGCAGAACCTCAGGTATTACCCCTACTATGGTCGTGGTTATGTACAGCTCACATGGCTCACCAATTACAGCAAGTATTCCCAAATTCTGGGGGTGGATCTGGTGAATAATCCTGATCTGGCCATGGAGCCGAATATTGCGCTGTTTGTTCTTGTGCATGGATTTAAGACGGGCACCTTTACCGGTCGGCGCATCGGAGATTACATCAACAGAACCCAAACTGATTTTATCAACGCTAGACGCTGCATCAATGGTCTGGATAAGGCCCATGAAATTGCGGGATTGGCCGAACGCTATTTAAGAACTCTCTAATCTGTTAAAACCCCCTCAAGATCCGGGCCATGTCGGTGGGAGACACATGGTAGCGACCAAAATCATGGTGATGAGCCTGTTCCATCGGGGCACCCGTTGAGGTGACAGGTTGGTTCAGGGTCCAGATCAGGGCCGCTGGAAAACTACTGAGGATCAGCAGCGTTACGGTGGTAACCAAGAAAGTCTGAAGATAAGGTTGCATGGTTTCTTCCTGTCAAGTTGCTCCCAGGATAGAAATATTTTCAATGGCTCAGGGACACCAGTAGACCAGTTTAAGGACTGCCAACCTGCTTGGTTGACGTTCAAGCTGCTGGGCTACCCCCATCTGATTGGGGAAACTCTACATTTTCATAAAGTTCTCGCTAATTTATGTTGATCTGCAGAGAAACCAGCGTTAACTCTCCCAGGGGATCCTCATGATCAGTTAATAACCACTGGCTATTTGCTTGTCCGGCGTAGTGTTCCACATGAGCATGATGCAGATCAGCTTGCGGCCCTACCGTTGATCTGAGCTGTATTGAAACTGCATGAGTTCAATAGGCAATCCATCAGGATCAGCGATAAAGGCCACGGTGTAAAGCTGGTCTCCAATCGTCTGGGATGTGGGTGCAAGTAAAAGAGTGTAATCCTGCAGAGATGCCAGGGTTTCTGCAAGCGATTCCACCAGGAAAGAAAGATGGTAGTAACCCACATAATGGGGATCATGAAAAGCATCGGGTGCAGGTGTGGGCTCAGGGATCTGGATCAATTCCAGCCTTCCCAGTGGACCCGCCAGCCAGCAGGCCAAGGTCATCCCCGTGGTGAAGCGGGTTTCCACCTCAAACCCCAGCTGGGCATAGAAATTCATCGATCGGAAAATATCGGCGGTGCGGATCGAGACATGATGCCAAGGCATGGGCTTACCTTCGGATCAGAACCAGCGAAGGGGATTGCTGGATGGCCTCCACCAGACCTGCCGCCCCTCCCGAAACGCGGATCACAGACATGCCCGTCTTCGCTTCCAGATCCCGCCAGCTGAGATCATCCAGAAAAGCTTCTCCATCCTTGAGGGTAACCGTAGGAAGCAAAATGGCATCGGCGGGAGGGCTCTGTTGCAGGGCCGCCAGGATATCCTGCCCCGTTAACAGCCCCGTCACGGTCATCGCCTGACCCCAGTACTGGCTGGCAATAGCGCAGAGGTGAAGATTCAAATTCTCAATCTGCTGCAATCGTTGCAGGATCGGTTGAAACGCTTCTTCCACAGCATTGCCCACCACCCAAATCAACCGCACGGAATGATCCAGACGCTCTGGCAACGGTTGGGCGGCAAAGTCCGAGAGAAACTGGCGCAGAGAGCCAACCCCATTCCCGATCTGGGGGTAATCCTCATAATGGGAGGCTGGGGGTAGAGAGCGATGGGCAATCAGATACCACTCATCTGCTAGCCAGGCAAAGGAGGTGCCACGGCTCTGGCGAAATTCAGCCTGCAGTGCTTCCACCTGATCGATAATCTCTCCCGCCTGCGCAGGGCTAACGGGTATAAGGGGATCAGAAGAAGGCCGAAAGCGGGTAAGACCCACGGGGACAACAGCAGTTGAAAGCACAGTGGGTAACTCTGGATCTGCGGAAGATGGATCAGAAAGAGGAGGATAAAACTCCGCCAGATCCCGCAGGGTCCGCTCCAGGTGCGCCCCATCATTCCACCCCGGACACACCACCACCTGAGCATGAATCTGCAGCCGCTGGCGGCGAAACCAGTCCAGTTGCTCCAGGATCTGGCCAGCACGGGGATTTTTGAGCAGGCGGGCCCGCACTTCCGGCTCGGTGGCATGGACCGACACGTACAGAGGAGAAAGACGTAATTGCGCGATCCGCTCCCATTCTGCAGCCGGAAGATTGGTCAGGGTCAGATAACTGCCGTAGAGGAAGCTGAGGCGATAGTCATCATCCTTGAGATGGAGGGTGGCTCGGGTTTCTGGCGGTTGCTGATCAATAAAACAAAAGGGGCAGGCATTATTGCACTGGATCAAACCATCAAACAGGGCGGTACTGAACTCCAGACCCAGATCCTCATCCATCTCCTTTTCCAGCTCCACCGCATGCAGTTCCCCTTGGGCATCCTGCACTAGCAGCTCCAGAACTTCCTCGGCAATGGCAAATTGATAGTCAATCAGATCCCGAGGGGCCACCCCGTTAATGGCCACCAGCTGATCCCCGGGCTCCAACCCCAATTCCTCCCCAATTGACCCAGGGACAACACGGGTAATCTGAGCCGGACGGATCGTAGCGCGCGACATGACAACAGGATGGATGGGAGGGCTATTTGCAACCATAGCATTCCCGTTTCAGAGCCCTCTCCCCAAGGATCAGGGCAGTTCCACCGATGTGGGTTTAGAGGCATGGGTTAGGCCCCAGCCTAATTTTTCCCGCAATACCCGAAAGAACTCGGGGTGTTTGAGGCGAATCAGATCGGTGTGATAGGGAGCGCGGGCCACTCTGATCTGATCCTGGTCATCGATATAACACCCTGCATTACCATCCACCACCAGCACCAGCGGATGCTGCAAAACCGGAGAGATATAAACTTCTTCGCTGTCTTCAAACACCAGGGCCCGAGAAGCCAGGGAATGGGGACAGATGGGAATGAGCTGCATCACCGGTACGCGGGGTGTGACCACAGGTCCACCTGCAGACAAGGCATAGGCGGTTGATCCCGTTGGCGTTGCCAGAATCACCCCATCGGCGGCTACATCCAGGGGGGCATGGGTGCCAATTGTCACTTCAAAATGACACATACTGGTCAGGGGCTCGCGGTGTAAAACCAGTTCGTTCAGGGATAATACTTCCCACCAGATGCGCTGATTCCGATAGGCTCGCACCACCATCATGCTGCGCCGATCCAGGCTGTATTGCCCCTGCACCAGTTGCGTCACTGCCTCCTCCAGCATCGACAGGTAGGTTTCGGTCAGAAATCCCAGATGCCCAGTGTTCACTGCCAACAAAGGGATCCCCTGAGGAGCCAGCTGCCGTGAGGCGGCCAGCACGGTGCCATCCCCCCCCAGAACCACCGCGAATTTCATGCTCTGATCAAACCCTGGAGGTGCCAGGCGATCAAGCGGGGTATGACAGATGGGACTGGCCGGAGGGGCAAACCCAAGAATGCCCCCAATGGCTGAGGCAGAGACCGTCTCCCACCCCTGGTTTCCGAACCATTCCTGCAGGAAAATCGTGGCGCGCTTCGCAGCAGGTTTGGTGTCATTAAACAGGATCCCAGCCTTGGGCCTAGTCATAATGCTGGACAAGACATGTAGACTTTCCAAACTCTAGCAGACTTAGGTCAGCACGACACAGGATGCCAGCAGGAATCCTGTCCTTCTCCCATCGCTCAAGACACAGATCATAGTGAATGCACAATCCATTATTGGCTTTTGATAGATAAATGGTAATATCTAAGGGTCAGACTTCTGGGAGGAACTGGCTTGAAGCAGGCAACACTGCATCAACTCAAAGTTTTTGAGGCCACTGCCCGACATCGCAGTTTTACCCGAGCTGCAGAAGAACTTTTCCTGACCCAACCCACGGTATCCATGCAGGTCAAGCAACTCACTAAAGCGGTAGGTTTACCTCTATTTGAACAGGTTGGCAAACGACTTTTTCTGACCGCCGCTGGAGAGGAACTGTACTCCACCTGTCAGGAGATCTTTGAACGGCTGGATAAGTTTGAGATGAAAGTGGCGGATCTGAAGGGGATGAAACAGGGACAGTTGCGTCTAGCAGTCGTGACCACAGCCAAGTACTTTGCCCCCCGTCTCTTGGGTCCTTTCTGCCAGCGCTATCCTGGGATTGAGATTTCCCTGCAGGTGATGAACCGTGAGCAGATTCTGGAGCGTCTCACCCGTAACCAGGATGATCTTTATATTCTGGGACAACCCCCTGCGGATCTGGAGGTTGAGGCCCAACCCTTTTTAGAAAATCCCTTGATCGTGCTGGCTCCTCACAATCATCCCCTGGTGGGGCAACGCAAGATTTCTCTGCAACGGCTGGCGGAGGAACCTCTGCTGATGCGTGAACCGGGATCGGGAACCCGCATGGCCCTGCAGCGGCTGTTTGAAGAACATGACATTGTTCCGAAGGTACGCATGGAGCTGGGGAGTAGTGAAGCGATCAAACAAGCCATTGTGGGAGGTCTGGGGATCTCGGTCCTGTCGCAACATACGCTAGCTCTGGGGGACGGATTTCATCACTTAGCGATTCTGGATGTGGAAGGATTTCCCATCCGCGGAAACTGGCATCTCTGTTATCTGGCGGGGAAACATCTCTCGGTCGTGGCCCGCACCTTTGCCGATTATCTACTCACAGAAGCACCTACCCTGGCCAATCAAACCGCAGCTCCCCATGTGCATCCTGAAACTTCAGAGTCGATTTCAGCTCTGATCCAGGGATAAGAATCTCTGCTCTCTGACCGCTATCGCTTTTGCTGCCGGATCCGCGCCAGTTCTTCGTCCACCTCCAGCTCATGAAACTTACGCTCCAGATCATCCCAGGGATCAGAAGGTTTGGTCCACCCACTCCAGCCTGGGAACCCACCCGCTTTTTCGGCTGAGGCCCGCTGGCGCACCTCCTCCATCGCCTGTTTAATTTCCTGGCGTTTCTGTTGCACCTGCCGGAGCAGCGTTTCCATCTGGCGGATCCGCTCCTGTACCCCTTTCATGTGTCCCCAAAGCTGGTTCCCCTGACTGAGAAGAGCTGCTTCCCGATCCCGTGCCCCTTGCGCCAGATCCGAGCGGTTCGCTTTGGTGGCTTTTTCCACGCGGAAGTGCCAGGTTTTGACATCCTCCGCCACAGAGAGAATACTGGCCTGCAACCGTTTTTCTTCCGCTCTAGCCTCTGCTAACAGTCGGACTGCATCTGCTTCCTGTTGCCGCAGTTGCTCATCCAAGGCCTGCAGCTCTAGATCAGGATGAGCTTTGAGAAATTCTTCCAGGCGAGTTTCCAGAAAGCGGCTAACATCCTCGAAGAGACCCATAGTTATGTGCAGTGGGGAACACACCCACTCTACCGAGTCCAGCTTCCGCCTACAACCATGACCGCTCTGGCTTAGCCCTGAAACAGTTGCTTCAGTTCCCGCAGCGATCCCTCCAGGCGGGACTGGGCAGTATCAATCTGCGTGGACTCAAACCGCCTGGCCCCCTGATCCAGTTGCACCAGACTATCTGTGAATCGACGGGAAAGTTGGCGGGCTTCCTGCTGCTGCCCCTGAGGCAGATCCTGACTGAGATCCTGCAGTTCTCGGCGCACCAGATACATTGGGCCGCCAATATACGAGCGAATCTCAAACCAGTCCCGTTGTCCTACCAGTTCATGCAGCTGCTCAACATGATCCGTCAAGCTTTGCAGTTGGGGAGGCATCCCCTCACCTGCCGCCAGTCCTGCCAGAGCACCCGCGAAGTTGAGGAACACCAGACATAAGAGCAAGATCGTGATCCCCACCATCTGCTTAGCCATCATCTTCATATCGCAACTCTCCAGGCAACGCCAGCTAGTTTACTACACCAGCGACCGCTGTCCTTCTGGACTGATCCCGATGATGGTCAGTTGACAGTCCAGAAGCTTAAACCCGTACTTCTCAGCAATTTTCTGACTGATATTCAGGATCGAGCTCTGCTTGAACTCAATCACCTGATTGGTCTTGATGCATACCAGATGGTGATGGTGGTGAGGGCTAGGGTTGTTGATTTCATAATGTTTGTGCCCCTCGGTCAGTTCCAGCTCCCTGAGAATTCCCATCCGTGCCATTAGCTTGACGGTCCGGTAGATGGTGGACAGGCTAATGTCAGATCCCTGCTTATGCAAACGTTCCTTGAGATCTTCTGCACTCAGGTGCTCACCTGCAGGCAGATTCTGAAAAGTTTGCAAAATAATCTCCCGTTGAGGGGTCATCCTTAAGCCTTTGGCGTTGAGCTCAGCTTTGAGAGAATCCTCAGTGTATACAGTGCCAGTCATAGGCATTATCAATAAGGTCGCTACTTGATATTAGCTTGTCCTTCTGCTAACAGCAAAATAGAAGGGAGACACGATTTAGCGCATCTCCCTCATTACAACGTTATCGGCACAAATTGAAACAAGCGGGTCTGGGTTATCCCATTGCTTCCAGGTAGTCCCGCACACGGTTGCGCCGTTTGGGCTGCCGCAGCTTCTGCAGGGCTTTGGCTTCAATCTGCCGGACTCGTTCACGGGATAGATCCAGAGCTCGTCCGATTTCGGCCAGAGAATAGGTACGACCATCCCCAAGACCAAAGCGCATCCGGATCACATCCCGCTCTCGTGAGGTTAGATCTGACAACAGCTGTTGCAGATCTCGATGCAGGGCCTCCCGCATCATGGTTTCCTCTGGGGAAATATCATCGGTCTCCAGCAGATCCCCGAGCTCGGTGTCTTTGTCTTTGCCGACCTTGGTTTCCAGGGAAACGGAGCGGGGGACTCGCACCAGCAATTCCCGCACCTGCGGAGGGGTCATGTCCAGCTCAGAAGCAATGTCCTCAATGGTGGCGGTGCGCCCTTTCTCTTGAGAAAGCTTGCGCTGGGCCTTCTTGATCTTGTTGAGCTTCTCGGTGATGTGAACAGGCAGACGGATAGTCCGGCTCTGGGTGGCAATGGCTCGGGTAATGCCCTGCCGGATCCACCAGTAGGCATAGGTACTGAAGCGATAGCCCTTTTTGGGATCGAACTTTTCCACCGCTCGCTCTAGCCCGAGTGTGCCCTCCTGGATTAGATCCAGCAGTTCCAGGCCACGATTCTGGTATTTCTTCGCCACCGATACCACCAGGCGCAGGTTGGCCTTAATCATGTGCTCTTTGGCACGATCTCCAGAACGCTGCAGCCAGTTCAATTTCTCGGGGGTGAGATCAGACCAGTGCAGGGATTCCTTAACACGATTGGCCCACTCCGCCAGAGTTGGATCACGACCCAGCTCCTCCTGTAGCTGCTGACGCAGCTCCAGAAGCTTCATGTAATCCTGCACCTTCTGAGCCAGAGCGACTTCCTCATCACGGCCCAGCAGTGGAACACGGCCAATCTCCTGCAGGTAGAGACGGACTAGATCAGTGGAACGACGGGTTGGCCCTTCGTCAATCTCATTTTCTCCAAGATCAACCTCAACCGCACTGGGATCCGGCTCCTCCAGGAGCAAATCAGCAGTGGGATCAGGTTCATAAGCGGAAAGGAAGGAAGTGGCTGTCATGGGAGTTAAGGCTGCCTCGCAACGTGACGAACAGCGGTCAGAGTGAAGGACCTAAAGTTAGTGTGCCCATCTTTGCCGGATGGCAACACTAGTCTCTAAAGGGTCCAAATACTGGCAGCAGACTGGACTCAGTGAAGAGCAAAATCAGCGCCAGCGAAACAGTATTCTGTTCGCATATCTTAATTATAGTTGGATCCACAGATCCAGGGCTGATAAATGTCGCAACCTGAGGCGAACGCAAGCGCTAGCCAAACTGCTCTTTTGCGTAGTTCGTCCGTAAGAACAGAATCTTGAGGCAAGCGGCAACCGCCGACTCTTGATCAGCCGACACGATTATAGCCGTCCTTGTAGCGATTGCCTAGAAATTGAGGAGTGTTCCCATAAAAATCCAGCCAGTTGCATTTCAGAAACGGAAAGCCCACACTACAGATAAAGACCTGTGGCAATCTCGACAAGATATCGTTTGCTCATGAAATTTGCAGTAGCGGGTTTGACACCTACCTCGGTTACCACATCCACCCTGATCATGACCCTGCTTCTGGCTGTGGGGTTATTCTTCTTTTTGCGGGCTTCGGGCAAGGATCGGACGGAAAGGCGACTCTACGGCAGTTCTGCTTCCCTGGAGGAGTTGGGGGAAGGGGTCCAGAATTATTTCCGCAGCCGTAGCTATCATCTTGAAGACCTCAATTCAGAGGGGTGGGCCTCATTCCAGGGGCAGGGACAGCCCAGTCTATTCCTGACGGGGTACCTGACAACCCTTGCCGCCATTGGCCTGGCCTGTTTGAGCACGGTTCTGCAGAGTCTCCATCCCGATTGGCACGGGTTGCCCTGGCTACTTCCCCTGTTTGCCCCCCTGGCAGGCTGGTACTATCGCCGCCGCAGTCAAAAAACTGAAACAGTCAAGGTGCGGATCGAGGAGTCAGAAGATTCCACGGTTGCTGAAACCCAGCTGCAGATCGTCGGGCATCGGGATGAACTGGATACGCTGGAACAACAGCTTAATCTGGATCTGCTGCACGGATAGTGCAAATCATTCACCATGGATCTGATTCTCTGTCATGTTGCTGCTGATTTCGACACCCTAGGGGCGGCAGTCGGAGCGGCACGGCTTTATCCAGAAGCTCGAATTGTCCTGACAGGGGGAGCCCACCCCAGCGTGCGGGAGTTTTTATCCCTGTACCGGGATGCCTTCCCCATCCTGGAGCTGCGAGCGGTGGATCCCTCCACGATCCGAAAGCTGATCCTGGTGGACTGTGGGGAGGCGAGTCGGTTGGGAAAGGCAGCGGCATGGCTGGAGATCCCAGGGATTGAGATTCATGTCTATGACCATCACCTTGGCTCGATTGACCACCCCATCCCTCAGGCCCTTTGCCACATTGAGCCTGTTGGATCCACCTGCACTCTGATCGTGGAGCGGCTCCAGGCACAAGGGATCCAGACCCTTTCCCCCTTTGAGGTGCTGGTGCTGGCACTGGGGCTGCACATGGATACAGGATCCCTAACCTTCCCCTCGGCTACGGTCAGGGATGCCCAGGCTCTCCTCTGGTTGATGCAGCAGGAGCTGAACCTGACCCTGCTCTCCCGCTATTTGGTGGCGGGTATGTCCCCCCAGATCCAGGAGCTGTTGAGTCAGGGATTAAACCAGATGCAGGTGGAAAGTGTGGGGGGCTATCAATTGGGTTTGCTGATCCTGCATTTGCATGAGTTCGTGGGGGGGCTGGCGGGGTTGGTCATGCATCTCATGGATCTAACGGAGATGGATGTGTTGATTCTGGTGGCCAGTCAGGGAGAACGACTCAGTTTGATCGGGCGCTCTCGCTACGACTTTGCCCAGTTGCACCTCTGCATGCAGACCTACGGTGGGGGAGGGCATTCACGAGCGGCGGCGGCCACCTGTAAAGGGGAAACACGGGATCCCCAAGCCATTGGCCAGGACATTTTGGACCAGATCAAAGGGCGCATTCCCCAACCGCAAACCGCTCAGGATCTGATGTCCTCTCCAGTCCGGACCATCTTGCCCGAGACCCCCATTAGCGAGGCTCAGCGCGTTCTGCTGCGCTATGGCCACTCCGGTCTGGTGGTAGTGAATGATCAGGCGCGGTTGATGGGGGTGATCTCTCGCCGCGATATTGACATTGCCCTGCACCATGGGTTTGGCCATGCTCCGGTCAAGGGGTACATGACCACGAGTGTCAAAACCATCCATCCCCTCACACCCTTTGCCGAGATCCAGGCCCTGATGATGAAGTGGGATATTGGTCGTCTGCCAGTTCTGGAGGGGGAGCAACTGGTGGGGATTGTGACCCGCACCGATGTCCTGCGTCACCTGCATGATTTACCCAGCAATCAGATCGCCCGACTTCCCCCGGATCTGGTGAGTGAACCTCAGCACCTCAGCCTGAAGCCATTGGGACTTCGCTATCTACAAATCCTGACGGAAGCGGCGACAGTGGCGGATCAGATGGGATTACAGCTCTTTCTGGTGGGGGGAGCCGTGCGGGATCTGCTGTTGGATCGGCCTACAGATGATCTGGATCTGGTGGTGGATGGCCCCTATCCCCTGAGTCAGGGGCAGGAAATCCAGGAGGGATGGGGGATCAAGCTGGGACGGGCCCTGAAACAGCGCTGCCCTGAGGCACGCCTGGAGATCCATGGCAAATTCCAGACGGTGGCCCTCCACTGGCCGGATGGCATCTGGATCGACATTGCCACCTCCCGCACCGAATTTTATCCCTATCCAGCAGCCCCCCCTGAAGTAGCTCTGGGCTCCATTCAACAGGATCTCTATCGCCGCGACTTCACCATCAATGCCCTGGCCCTGCGCCTGAACGGAACCAGCACTGGACAGATCCTGGACTTTTTTGGGGGGCTTGAAGATCTGGAGGTTGGCCAGATCCGGGTCCTGCATGCCAACAGCTTTATCGAAGATCCTACCCGCATTTTTCGGGCGGTCCGCTTTGCCACCCGCCTGGGATTTAAGGTGGAATCTCAAACCGTCACCTATATCGGCAGTGCCATCAGCAGTGGGTTGCTGGATGCCGTGGGGGGAGATCGGCTCAAAAATGAGCTCAGTTTTATTCTCATGTCCTCCAACTGGCCGCAAGCTCTGGATCAACTGGCGGACTGGCAGGCGCTACGCTGTCTACATCCAGACCTGGTCTGGACCTCACAATTGCAGCAGCAGATCCGCAGGGTGGGGGCCTGGGCCTATCATTTCCGCCACGCCTATCGAGAAATTTCCCACTCGGATCTCTGGCAAATTCGGCTGGAAGGGATGCTTTGCCGCCTTCAGGACGCTGCCAATGTCGGAGAGCTACTCCACCTCACCCAGGCCGGAATTGAACGGCTGCAGATCTTTCCCTATTTAGAACACCAGGTGCTGCCCTGCCTGCATCCAGATCTCCTCCCCAGTCAGGTGGTGACCCTGTTATCCCACCACAAGGTGTTAGATCTGATCCTGCTGGCTGCAGTAGCCCCACGTCCGGCTCGCCGGATTCTCTACCGTTACTTATCCGCCTGGCGTCAGGGAAGACCTCTGCTGAGTGGCCATGATCTCAAAGCAATGGGCTATGCCCCTGGACCGCGATTTCGACAAATTTTGACGGATCTGCACCACGCCACCCTGGATCAACGGATTGGCTCCGCCCACGAAGCTCGGAAATTTATCCAGGAACACTATCCTTTATCCCAGTCCTCCAGTTAAGGGGCAGGATGGACTTGACAGAGACAGAGGAAAACCCATAACCTTGTAGATCGCCATTGCAATGCGGAACTGGCGGAATGGTAGACGCGCTAGATTCAGGTTCTAGTGGCAGCAATGCCTTCGGGGTTCAAGTCCCCGGTTCCGCATCTCCTCTCAACCAATCGCCACCATGCGTTCCAGAGCCAGACGAGCTCGATGGGCTACGTCTTCTGGCACCCGGATCTGGACCGTGAGATCGCGCAGGCTGAAGTAGAGTTTCTCCAGGGTGATCATCTTCATGTACTCACACTGGCCATTACGCTTGACCGGGTAGAAGCGTTTGCCCGGCACATCCTTCTCCAGACGGTGGATCATGTCGGTCTCGGTGACTACTATGAACTCCTGCGCAGTGCTGTTGCGGGCGTGGTTCACCATCTGAGAGGTGGAGAGCAGAGGGGTCTCGGGAAAATTATAGATGGCATGACTGGCACAGCCACATTCAGGGTGAATCAAAAATTCCGCTTCTGGATAGGCGGCTTTCTGGGCATCAATGTGTTCGGGGCGAATGGCGGCGTGCACATGACATTCCCCTAACCAGACATCCAGTTCCCGTCCGGTCATGCGCTCCACATGGGCAGCCAGGAACATATCCGGGGCAAAGAGGATGGGGCGATCCTGAGGGAGCTGGGAGACCACCGCCACCGCATTACTACTGGTGACACAGTAATCTGCCTCTGCTTTCACGGCAGCACTGGTATTTACATAGACCACCACCAGCCCCTGGGGATGGCTCTCTCGCCAGGTCCGCACATCAGCGGCGGTGATCGTTTCTGCCAAACTACACCCGGCCTGCAGATCCGGAAGCAACACTTTTTTTTCAGGGTTGAGAATCGCTGCCGTCTCGGCCATGAAGTGAACCCCCGCAAAGACGATCACCTCAGCATCGGTGGCTGCCGCCTGCCGGGCCAACCCCAGGGAATCCCCGACGTAATCTGCAATATCCTGCACCTCGGGGCGCTGATAGTTATGGGCCAGGATCACCGCCTGACGCTCGTGACGCAGATGGTAAATGGCGCCAGGTAAATCAGTGGGAAGCGAGAAGAGATCCCGCGGGGAAACTGAAGTCATCATGCCTGCAAGTAATCCGCTATTTTTGGTAGGTTTTACTATTACAGCATGATCTCCAGGGCGATGTCCAGGGCAGGGGCAGAGTGAGTCAGAGCTCCCATGCTGACAAAGTCAACCCCCGTTTTGCCCACAGCAGGCAGCTGTTCCACCGTCATATTGCCTGAGGCTTCCAGTGTGACATGGGGGGCCATCTCCTGGCGGATCCGGTGAGCTTCACCTAAATGGGCCACCATGTTGTCCAGTAATACTCGATCCACTCCTGCCGCCAGGGCCAGGCGCAATTCCTCTAAGGAAGTCACTTCACATTCCACCTTCAGCAGATAGGCAAAATCTCTGGCCAGCGTTACCGCCGCCGTGATCCCACCTGCCGCTGCAATATGGTTGTCTTTAATCAGAATGCCGTCATCCAACCCTGCGCGATGGTTGCGCCCCCCACCTGCCCGCACCGCCTGTTTTTCCAGATCCCGCCACAGGGGCGTGGTTTTACGGGTATCCAGCAGCTGAGCTTTTGATCCGGCCAGCGCCTCCACAGCCCGGTAGGTGAGGGTAGCAATCCCGGACAGCCGCTGCAGCAGATTCAGGGCCACCCGTTCCCCCATGAGAATGGCCCGAGCCGAGCCCTCAACCGTTCCTACCACACCGGGCGGCAACCAGGCCCCCTCCGCCACCGTCCAGGTTAGGTGCAGCGTCGGATCCAGGAGATGAAACACCTGAGTCACCACCTCCAACCCAGAGAGTACCCCTGCTTGCCGCAACTCAAATTGAGCCGTGGTTGTTCGGGTGGCAGGGATCACAGCCAGGGTGGTCACATCACCCCGACCCAGATCCTCTGCGAGGGCCGCTTGCAACCGTTCCTGTAAAGAAAGCATGAGGCAGGGACTTCTGGTAAGAAAGCCTGAACAAGATCACCCGCCATCATACCGATAAGGAGGGGCTAGTAGACCTGGTGATGGGCCCAGGTGTAGATATGGCCGGTAACAACACCCCGATCCACCTCAGGAAGATCAAAGAGCTCTCCCAGCAGCTGCAGCTGACGCTCACTGGCCTTTTCGCTGGTGCGGGCACATTGCCACAGATAGTATCGAGGACTGGGATGAGGAGGGACGTCTAGGATCCGTCCAACAGGATGCTCAAACAATTCGGTTTCCACCCGCGCTTCGGTCTCAACCGGTACCATTGTCGAAATCTGACCCATACCGTGACATGTAGAAGACGTTCACCAGAAATACTAAGATCCTCCGTCCAACCTCATCGGAAAATGCAAAATATCGACATAGATCGCTTCACACTTCTTGGTGGAACGACATAATCTCCTCAAAGACCCCAGCGGCTCCAGCCAGCAAGTAGTGTGCTGCGGGAATCAAGGAAACCAAGTTGGCCGGGGGGATCCTCTCTGCCCCAGACCCCTGCCCTGGAGCTGGTTAGCAGACTCCTGCGTTCAAAGTTGCGGCTGCTCATCCCCAATCGCAGGCTTCTCTAGAGACCACAGCCGATCAAAGTCGCGCAGTGCAAAGAGGGCAAAACAGGCCGCTAACATAGGCCAGGCGGCAAAGAAAAGTAGGTTGGCTCCCTCAAACGGATCAAGATAGTTACGCCAGGATACGAGCGTGGAGGCTCCATGCATGAGCAGCACTAATCCATAGCTCCAGGTTTTAAACAGCCCGAGGAGAAAAGCCAGAATAATGAGTAGCTGTACCCCCCCTAGTCCATAGGAAATGGCTGTGCTTAAACCGGCAAAACCATAAAAATTCTCAAACACCGCTACCGCATGACCGGGATTGACAAACTTATCCAGTGCCCACATCAGGAAGACCGCAAAGACACTGAGACGCAGGAGAAAGAGCGCAACTGGCAGGCGGTTGGTGAGTTTTGTTTGTAACATAATTTTCTCCCTGAGATCCTTGGTATTGCCCTTTCGATGTAGCCTCGATCTGGCGAGATCACGAATAGAGGAGAAATCTGAATTGCTTCAGATTCTGATCCTCAACAAAAACAGGCAATACAATTCAAATTAGTTCACTCAGGTGAGAATCCATTTTATCAATCCTGAGAGAAAACCCAGATTCAACAGGAAAGACCAACAGAAACCTTAAGATCTTTAAGCTCGTGACTCACGGGGCTCCCAAAAAACGAGGGAGGGAGACAAGATCAGCAGCAAAAGTTTAAGAGACTGGAAATCTAGATCACCCAGAAGCCATGGCGACGCCAGTGCTGTTCCTCGAGAGCAGTCTGTAACTCCTGAGGTGAGATCAGTCCCTGCATGACCAGAATTTGCCCTAAGCGGGGGAAGCGGAACCGCTGCAGCCTCAGGGCTTCCTGTAGCTGTCTTTCCGAGATCAACTGCCGACGGATCAAAATTTGACCGAGCTTCATGAGCATGTTTGTCTCCACAACTCGCTGATTTCAGCTTGTCAGGACTGACCCAACCCATTAGAGGGATTTGATCCAGTTTTTGGACTGGTACGGCTTGCGGGTAAACTGCTGTACACTGCGTCTGCAGCATGAGTAAAGCCTGTGGCGAAACTGGATCTGATTGTGGGCTTGGGCAATCCCGGGTCTCAATACAAAAACACCCGCCATAACTGTGGATTTATGGTGGCGGACTGCCTCTGTCAACGCTGGCAGATTGCCCTCAAGGAAGAAAAACGGTTTCAGGGTTTGTACGGAGAAGGACACCATGCCAGCGGGAAGGTGCGGGTGTTAGAACCCCTGACCTATATGAACCTTTCGGGACAGTCGGTGCGATCAGCTCTGGACTGGTACAAGCTGGACCCTGAGTCAGTGCTGGTGATCTATGACGATATGGATCTGCCCCTCGGACGTCTGCGCCTGCGCCCTTCTGGATCGGCGGGGGGGCATAACGGGATCAAATCCATGATTCAACACCTGGGTACCCAGAGTTTTCCCCGCCTGAGGATTGGGGTAGGCAAGCCTCGCTCGGATCAGGGGACAGTAGGTCATGTGCTGGGGACCTTTACCCCTGCTGAGCGCCCCTGTTTGGAGGAAGTACTGGAGGCCGCGGTGCGGGGAGTGGAGTTGATCCTGGCGCAGGATCTGGCGATAGCGATGAACCGCCTGAATGCCCTTAGCCTCTGTCAGTCACCGGAAACAGAGTTTGCAACAGACAGCAGCAGGGATGGGATTAGCTTATGATGGGCTTGCTGTTTTTCCCACCCCCTCTCCCTTGGCTGCTTCTGATGCCGATCCCATTCGCCAGGCCCAACAGAGTCTGAAGTCCCTCCTGCAGCACTGGTCCCAGGCGACAACCGCTGCCCATCCTCCAATTGAGGCCAGGATCCGCAAGCTCAAGCACCTGCATAGCAAACTGGAACAACACCGCCTGACCATCGCCATATTCGGTATGGTGAATCGCGGCAAGTCGGCGGTGCTCAATGCCTTGATGGGGCAATCGCTTCTGGAAACCGGACCCTTAAACGGGGTAACACGTAAACCCTGCACCCTGGCCTGGCAACCCAAGGAAGCCCATGGCTCCCCCATCCCGGCACACTACCGCGTTGATCTGGTGGATACCCCAGGCCTGAACGAAGTGGAGGGAGAAGTGCGGGAGCAACTGGCCTGGTCCGTTGCCGAGCGAGCGGATCTGATTCTGTTTGTCATTGCCGGTGATCTGACTCAAATTGAGTATCAGGCCCTGCTGGAACTACGGGCACTGCACAAACCGATCCTGCTGGTGTTCAACAAGATTGATCTCTATCCAGAGCAGGATCGCCAGAGTATCTACGCTCAGATCACCAGTCCTGAACTGCGTCAACTGGTGTCGCCAGCAGAAATTGTCCTGGTGGCCGCCGCTCCCAAACCGGTGCGTGTCCGCATTCACTGGCCCGATGGACAGATCAGTTATGAATGGGAACGACCGGAACCCCAAATCGACCAGTTGCGAGAAAAGATCGAGATCATTCTGAATCAGGAAGGTGCTGCACTACTAGGACTCAACGTGCTCCTGCAAGCGGATCAACATCTGAGGCAGATCATGGCAGCTCATTACTCCCAACAGCGGGAATCTATTCGTCGCCTCAACTGGCAGGTGATTGGGGGGAAAACATTGCTGATCAGTTTGAATCCCTTGGGTGCTCTGGATCTCCTAATCAGCGGGATTGCCGATCTGAGTTTAATCACTCTCCTCAGCCGCTGCCTCCACACCCCCATAACCCCTGTTGTTTGGGGCAAGGTTTTACGGTCCCTGATGCTGACGCTGGCATCACTGGCTCTGCTGGAGGTAGGAACCAGTAGCCTGATGGGAAATGCTCTTCTCTCGCCTGAATTCTGGCTCGGGCTCTCGCCTTTTGGATCTAGCCTGGGTTGGGGCAGTGCTCTGTTGCAGGGGATCCTGGCCTGGGGCAGTGGACAATGGTTGCAACACCGAAGTGCCGATCTCTTGCCCAGGGCAACGTTAACTCACCTCACCAGTCCCCATTCAAGATTGGTGCAAATCCTAGAGCAGCTTGCTCCCCAGTCCATCCTCTATCGCCTGAAATCAGAATTTCTCCAGCTTTCAGAAGACCCTCCTGAAGGGGTGACAAGGAGACTCTGATCATGCCATGACAGGCGCTACAGCAGGGAAATCAAAAGTTTGGCCCGTAACCTCAATCTTTGTCCAATTGTCATGATTCATATCGATATTGTGCTTAGGCTAAGCGAATAGTCTCAAGGCTTGGGGTCAACCTAACGCTATCACCTTTTGAGGATGCCCCATCGATGACATTAGCTGTTGTTCCTCTGTGGGGGGTACCCGCTCCAGATCTCCAATAGGCACCCACACCTGTTGCTGATCCTCCAGACGACAGAGGGCCATCCCCCGCTGCAGTAGAGTCACCAATGCAGAACCCGATCCAAACAGGAGCCACTTTTCGACATCGCAGCCGCGATAGCACACCTGAGCATAGCGACCAATGGGCAGGGTCTGGACACTATAGTCCCCTCTCTGTGCAGAGTAAGCCTGAGATGAAACTGAGGGGGTCAAACTCATGATGGGACTGGCGCTACAGAATGATCTGATCCTAAGAGCTGTAGGATTCGGAGCTCCTGCGCCATCTGGCGGAGTGTTTCTCAGAACAATGCGTAATTTGCTCAGACGGCAAGCGGGAGAGGGACTACCTGAACCCCCCCTCTCCTGGTCTTGTTTCCAGACAGGGGTAGGGCAGGCACAGTATCATGACTAGTGTAGGGACTTTATGCCACATGTCTTTAGATTTTCGCTTCGCCATCATCAGTGACCTGCACATCACCCTACCGCAAACCATTTGGGATCATCCGGGTCGCTTTCATTTGGTGGAAGTCAGCATCCCTGCTCTCAATCGTGCTCTGGATCACCTGCTGGAGGAAGATATTGATTTCCTCCTTTTACCTGGAGATCTAACCCAGCATGGTGAACCTGCCAATCACCAGTGGCTGGCGGATCGGCTAGCGCAAATGCCCTTTCCGGTTTATGTCATTCCTGGCAACCACGATATTCCCTACAACCAGACCAGTGAACGAGCGATTATCCCCGATGATTTTCCTGAGTTTTATCGTCGATTTGGCTATGAAGGCATTGATCAGCTTTACTACTGCCACGAGATCCTCCCCGGTGTGAAATTGATCGCGCTGAATTCTAATGACTATGAGGAGGATGGCCGTCTGGTGGGGCGCGTGGATCCTGAGCAGCTGAACTGGCTGGAGGCCACGTTGCATCAAGTGCGGGATGAAGTGGTGCTGGTGATGATCCATCACAATGTGGTGGAACATCTTTGGGGACAGTCCCGGCATCCCTGGGGTCAGCGCTACATTATTAGCAATGCTTCCCTGCTGCTGCGGATGTTACAGGAGGCGGGGGTGCAGTTGGTCTTCACAGGTCATCTGCACATTCAAAATATTGCCACTCGCAGGCAGGTGTTTGACATTACCACTGGATCCCTGGTCAGTTATCCGCATCCCTATCGGTTGGTGCATTTTCATCAAGACGCACAGGGACGGCAGCATTTGCAGATCGAAACCCACCGCATTCAATCGGTTCCCGAATTCCCGGATCTGCAGCATGCGTCCCGAGAGTGGATGGCCCAACACAGTAGCTCTCCGGTGATTAAATTTCTCACCGCTCCTCCGATTCACTTACCCCATGAGCAGGCTGAAGAAATTGCCCCCCACCTGCGCTACTTTTGGGCACAAATTGCGGAAGGTGATGCTGTTCTCAGCTTTCCCCATCTCCCTCCTCGAGCCCGTCAGGTGTTGGAAAAGCTCAACCGCTCCTCAATCCTGGATCCTCAGATTGCGGTTACCTCGGATAACCACACCCGTCTGACGCTCGATCCAGTGCTTTCTTAAAACAGGATCACCCAGCATCTCCATCTCTCAGGAGAGCAGCTGAACAGCTAGCTGTGGCTATTGGCTATTGCTCCTGAACAGGCAAGAGTCCTGCGCCACAGCTACTTTCCACTTGGGGACTAGGACGCCACAGCTGCTGCTGCCCGGCGCTTGCGAGAACGACCGCTAGAGGATTTGGGTTCTCCTCCTCGATCTCCCCCAGCAGCCTCTGGAGAGGTGGAGGGTCTTGCTGGGGCCGCAGATTGGGGATGTTGCAGCAGTACCACCACCGTGGGTTTACCCTGCAACCGCTGGCGCACCAGCTTGGTAATGGAACGCTCTAAAGCATCCTGAAGACCTGTCCAATCCACATCCAACGTCCCTTTCTCCAGAGAGCGGGCAAAATCAGACCAGCAGCTGGCCAGCGTTTTTTCCACAATCTCCCGCAATCCACCTCGAGCGAAGAAGTCGGTATTACCCACCAACCCCAATTTTTGCAGCTGGGGATCAAAGAGCAGGGTCCCCTGGGCATCCAGACTCACCGCAACCATCACCATGCCTTCGCTGGCCACCTGTTGACGTTCCTCCAGAACCTGATTTAGAACCACACCGGAGCGGGAGTTATCCATCAACTGCACACCCGAAGGCACCTTATCAACAACGGCAATGCCCTCGTCACTCACTTCCACCACATCACCATTGTTGATGATGACAATGTTCTCACGGGGCATGCCCATGCTCATGGCGGTCTCTGCATGTTTGACCAGCATGCGGTATTCCCCGTGGGTGGGCACAAAAAACTGAGGCCGGGTAAGGGCCAGCATCAGTTTTTGCTCCTCCTGACAGCCGTGGCCAGAGACATGGATCATCTTGTCCTTGCCGTAGATCACATGGGCTCCCAGGGACATTAACTTGTCAATCACACGGGTTACAGCAATCGTATTGCCAGGGATCGGGTTGGCGGAAAAAATAACGGTGTCTCCTGGGCGAATTTCCAGTTGCGGATGCTCACCTCTGGCAATCCGGGTGAGAGCGGCTAAAGGCTCCCCCTGAGATCCGGTGGTCAGGATAATGGTCTTATCATCATCCATCTGATTGATGCTCTGCATCGGTTGCAGAGTTTCATCCTTACAGCGGATGTACCCCAGCTGGCGGGCATGGGCCACGACATTCAGCATCGAGCGACCCAGAAGTGAGACATAGCGCCCCTGCTGCTCTGCAATTTGCAAAATAATATTGAGGCGATGAACAGACGAAGCAAAGGTTGTAATGATCACCCGACCCTTGGCTTCCGATATCGCCTTGGTTAAGCCAGGAAACACAGCCCGCTCAGATGGGGTATAGCCAGGAACCTCAGCATTGGTGGAATCACTGATGAGGCAGAGAACTCCTTTTTCTCCGTGTTCTGCAAGCCGTTGCAAATCAAAGTGCTCTCCATCCACTGGGGTGTGATCGATCTTGAAGTCACCCGTTTGAATGACCACCCCAGCTGGGGTGTGCAGCGCAACCGTAAAACTATCGGCAAAGGAGTGAGTGTTGCGAATAAACTCTACAAAAAAATTCTTGCTCAGGGGGACAATCTGCCGTGGCTCAACGGTTCGCAATTCTGTCCGGTTAAGCAGCCCCACTTCCTTGAGCTTCTCCCGTAATAGAGCCAGAGCTAACTTGGGGCCGTAAATCACCGGGATATCAAATTCCATCAGGTGATAGGGAATGCCGCCGATGTGATCCTCGTGGCCATGGGTAATGACCATCCCTCGCACCTTATCGCGATTCTGCTTGACATAGGTCATGTCCGGCAGGACGATATTAACCCCATGCATATTTTCATCAGGAAAGGCCAGCCCCGCATCCAGCAAGATGATGTCATCTTCATAGCGAAACGCCCAGGTATTCTTACCAATTTCCTGCTCACCGCCTAGCGGGATCAACTGCACAGGAGAAGGCTTAATGTCTGAACGAGAAGCTGGCATAGGGGTAGAACCTTTTGACATTGACATAGATGATGATCCTCAACGTAATGAAAGCAATAGTGTTTCGACGCAAGTTTTCACTGACTACAGATATCGATTCATCTGCAAAGGGGAACGGTACTCTTATACCGATGTTTGTCCGGGAAACGAAAAGCTTGCAGAGACGATGTACTCGTTCCGTCAGGACATGAATCACGTGGGTTGAACTCAGTCAACCGCCTGTCCACAGAGGGGAACCATACCATACCCTGAGGGACCCTAAACATGATCTCGAGAGAGGAGACTGGGGAGCCTGCCGCAGGGCCAAGACACAATCACAACCGAAAAATGATCCATATCAGCCCTAGGTAGTAGATCATGAAAAACTGTTAACAAAACAGCAACACTCCTTAACATCACAATGCCTATCGTCTCCTTGGTGGGGTGTCAGGTTAAGCATCAAGCTAAATCATCATGGTCTGCTCTGAAGTCACCCGAGAACCCGCTAAGAGTCCCAGCTCTTCCATGACCTCATGCAATTGCTCTATCAACCGCTCAGAAAGGGGAGAAAGAGGTGGGCGCACACTTCCGACTTGCCAACCTGTCAATGTGAGCGCAGCCTTGATCGGAACAGGGTTGGTGTCAACAAACAAAACTTTAAACAAAGGGAAAAGAGACTGATGAACAGCAAGTGCTTCCCGAAACTGACCCTTCTCAAAGGCAAGAATCATCTGTTGCAACTGAGAACCAACAAGATGACTAGCAACACTGACAACGCCCACGGCCCCTAATGCTAACATCGGCAGGGTCAAGGAGTCATCACCTGCATAAATGGCAAAAGAATCGGGAGTGGAGCGACGAATGGCTGAAACCGCGTCCATATTCCCACTGGCTTCCTTAATCGCAACGACGCCAGGCAGCTCTGCAAGGCGAGCAGTGGTTTCTGGCTGCAGGGATACGCCCGTGCGTCCAGGAACATTATAGAGCATGATGGGCAAGTCGCTGGCTTCAGCGATCATTTTAAAGTGCTGGAAAAGTCCGGCCTGGGAGGGTTTGTTGTAGTAGGGGACAACCTGTAGAGATCCCTGCAGCTGCAGCTTAGCGGCTTTTTGGGTGGCAGCGATTGCCTCTTGGGTGGAGTTGGATCCTGTCCCGGCAATCACTCCAGCCTTCCCGGCAACGGCATCTCTCACCACCTGAAACAGCGCAAACTCCTCTTCCCAGGTCAGGGTGGGAGATTCCCCCGTTGTTCCACACACTACCACCCCATCAGAGCCGTGATCCGCTAGATAACTGGCCAAGCGAGCGGCTTCATCGTAGTGGATCTCCCCGGTAGCCTTGTAGGGGGTCACCATCGCTGTCAAGACTCGGCCAAAACCCACCATCAACTCCTCACACCCATCGCTGCAGACAAGACAGTCTTTCCCTAACTATCCATTCTTCTACCCTACAGGATAATCCAGGATTTCCTACGTCCATGACCACCTTCCTCTCCTACCAGAGGGCTCCCGCCTAGAGGAGGTCAAGCTGTTAGGGAAAAAAAGCAGCCTAGCCATGGCTAAACTGCTTGGGGAAATCACTCAAAAATCAGGAACGAGAGCTTTAAAACAGTCCCAAAGTTACCCACTTATCCAGAGGCAGGGTGGCGCCAATGCCGAGGTAAAGGGTCACCAGGGTACCAAACAGGAAAACCGTGGTAGCCACGGGGCGGCGCAGGGGGTTTTGAAACTTGTTGACATTCTCCACAAAGGGCACAATCAGTTGCCCCAGGGGAATCGCCGTCATCAGAGCAATCCCCAACAGCTTATTAGGGGCAATGCGCAGCAAGTGAAAGGCAGGATAGAGGTACCACTCGGGCAAAATTTCCAGAGGAGTCGCAAAGGGATCGGAAGGCTCGCCAACACCAGCGGGATCCAAAACCGCCAGGGCCACCACCATCGCAATCGTCCCTAGAATTACCACTGGGAACATATACAGCAGATCATTGGGCCAGGCAGGCTCCCCATAGGTCATGTGACCCATGTTCTTCTTGAGCTTGGCCACCACTTTGGGGTTGTCCAGGTCTACCTTGCGAGTAATGGCCTCACGAGCAATGGCTTCCTTGGAGACAGTCATGTCAGTTCTCCTTGCAAATCAATAACAAAATCACATTCTGGGCAGGTCAGAACATTGGCGGACGGTTTAGAGGGGTCCGGAGATACCCTGTCTGCGGATCATCAGGAAGTGCATCAGCATGAAAACCGCAATCAGCCAGGGGAGGACAAAGGTGTGCAGGCTGTAGAACCGAGTCAGGGTTGCCTGTCCCACACTCTCACCCCCACGGATCAGTTCCACCAGGGTTTCACCCACCACAGGGATCGCACTGGGGACCCCAGAGACAATCTTGACCGCCCAATAGCCCACCTGATCCCAGGGCAGTGAGTAACCGGTCACCCCGAAAGACACCGTGAGCACTGCCAGCACCACACCCGTCACCCAGGTGAGTTCCCGCGGCTTCTTAAAGCCTCCGGTTAGATAGACACGGAAGACATGCAGGATCATCACCAGAACCATCATGGAGGCACTCCAGCGATGGATGGAGCGGATCAGCCAACCGAAGTTCACCTGAGTCATCAGGTAGCGCACCGACTCAAAGGCCTCCGTCACCGTGGGCTTGTAATAAAAAGTCATGGCGAAGCCTGTGGCAAACTGAATTAGGAAGCAAACCAGCGTAATGCCACCCAGGCAGTAAAAAATGTTGACATGCGGGGGAATGAATTTGCCTGTTGCATCATCCACGAAGGGAGTAATTTCCAGGCGTTCATCTAACCAATCGTAAACTTTGCTCATAAGGCCAGAGGATTCTGAAGAACGCTATCACTCAATCACCATACCATATACATCGGTATACATCGGTGGTGACAGGGTCCTGGCCATTGGCCTGGAGAGTTTCCTGACCCTGAAAACCTGAAAATCAGTGCTAGGTTATTGATAATTCTTAACATCGCGGCACAAAGACAAGTGTCCTGGGAGGTCAAACTGCATGAGATCCTGGCCCCAGTGGTTCAGCGTTGGTAGGCCCATGAAATCCTGGAGGGGAAGCATCCCGTTCTGGTGTGTGCTTGTGTTGACTATTTGCAGTGTTGCCTGCATGACCACTGCGCCTGCCTTGGCCAGGAGTCACTGGGGGGAGTACCACCAACTTGTGGCCACCGCCTGGACCTATGTGGATCGAGCCTATGTGGACGCATCCTTCAACGGACAAAATTGGTGGCGGATCCGCCGCCAGGCTCTGGAACAATCCCTGTCCACCCGTGAGGCAGCCTATGCAGTCATTGAAGACATGCTCAGCAGTCTGGGGGATCCCTTTACTCGCTTTCTCGATCCGCAACATTTTGCTTCGCTTCAGACCTCAACCGCCGGAGAACTCAGTGGAGTCGGGCTACAGATTGCCGTGGATCAGCAGCAGCAGATTGTGGTGGTTTCTCCCATTGAAGGATCTCCTGCTGAAGCCGCCCAGATCCAGCCGGGGGATGTGATTTTGGCGGTGGATGGCGAGAGAGTCCAGAACTGGGGTCTGGATGAGGTGGCGGAGAAAATGCGAGGCTCCGTGGGCACTAGCCTGCACTTACTGCTGCAGCGAGAACAAGAACAGTTCCAGATCCAGCTGGTACGAGAAGCTATCAACATCAATCCGGTGCGCTTTCGTCTGATCACAGCAACGACAGATCAACCGTCTGTGGCCTACATTCGCCTCAGTCAATTTAACGGCAATGCCGCCCAGGAGGTGAAGGCAGCCATGATGACGGCAGAGCGGGTTGGGGTGGCAGGCTACATCCTGGATTTGCGCAACAACTCCGGGGGATTACTCCAGTCGGCAATTGAGATTGCCCAGCTGTGGTTAGATTCGGGAGACATTGTGCTGGTCACTGGGCGGGCAGGAATTCAGGATCGGATCTCGGCCTCCCATCAACCCCTGACCCATGCCCCCCTGGTCGTGCTGGTGAATCAGGGCACCGCCAGTGCCAGTGAAATTTTGGCAGGGGCCTTGCAGGACAATCACCGCGCTCGCTTGGTGGGGACCCGCACCTTTGGGAAAGGTCTGATCCAATCCCTCTTTGAACTCCAGGACGGTTCTGGGTTAGCGGTGACCACGGCTCACTATCTCACTCCTCAGGGCCATGATATTCATGAACTGGGGATCACTCCGGATGATGTGGTGGAAGTCTCCGCCCAGGTTCCTCTCTCCGCTGCCCAAATGGGAACCGATCGGGATTACCAGTTCCAGGAGGCCCTGCAGATCCTACTCACACCTTTTGTGGAGTCTGTAGCTTGAGGAGCGGGAGCATCAGGAGCAGGACCAGGCACTGTAAACTAGTTACATCAGGACCCAGAACACACCCATGCCCACAGTTTTACTGGTGGAAGATGATCCGGTGAACGCCCGCGTCTTTGAGAAGGTGCTGAAAAAACGAGGTGGGTTTGAAGTCCTGCACAGCCAGGATGTCGAGGAAATCCTGCAGCTGGCTCATCAACAGGCGGTGGATCTGATCCTGCTGGATGTCTCCCTCTCCCAGAGCACTTATGCTGGAGAAGCGGTGGATGGGATCCGAATTGCCCAGCTCCTCAAGGGGGATCCAGCCACCCAGTCCATCCCCATTATTCTGGTAACGGCCCATGCCATGCGGGGCGACCGCGAAGCTTTTCTTTCCCAAAGTGGCGCGGATGGCTATATTGCCAAGCCAGTCATTGATCACCAGGAGATGGTGAATCAAGTGAAAGCCTTGTTGGCCTCTGCCCCCTAGACCTCCGCAAGGATCGGATTCTCGGGTGGAATCCCCCAATTTTCTGCAAGAACGGCTGCTGTCACACTCTGCCAGAGGGGTAATCCGGCACAGGGATCGTGGTTCCCCAACCAATTCAAGGCTGGATCTGCAGCGCGTTCGGGGTGGGGCATCATGCCCAGAATCGTACCCTCAGGGTTAGAGATGGCCGCGATCCCCGCCACTGATCCATTGGGAACCGGATCTCTGTAGCGCATGACAATCTGCCGTTGATCCTGCAGGCGAGCCAGCGTGTCGGGATCACAGGTGTAGCAGCCTTCTCCATGGGCAATGGGTAAGGTGATCTCGGCGCCGGTTGAATAGCGATGGGTCCAGACGGTATCGGTGCGCTCAATCACCAAGGGAATCCGATCGCAGATAAACTGCAGCTGGGGATTGCGCATAAGGGCCCCCGGTAACAGTCCTGCCTCCAGCAGGATTTGAAAGCCATTGCAGATCCCCAGCACGTACCCACCCCGGCGAGCATGATCCGCCACTGCCGACATGACCGGAGCAAACCGGGCCAGGGCTCCGCAGCGCAAGTAATCCCCGTAGCTGAACCCTCCGGGAAGCACAACGACATCACAGCCCTCAATTTGGGTCGCATCTTGCCAGATGAGGCGAGTTGGGTAGCCCAGGAGACCGCGTGTGACATGGGCTACGTCACGATCACAATTGGAGCCAGGAAAGACAACAACGCCAAACGTGCAGGATCTCATCTCGGATACCTCTCCAGGGGTTGAGGTTCGCTGAAACTCGCGTCCGGGGCCGCCACCTGAATTGAATAGGTTTCAATCACAGGATTCGCCAGCAGTTGCTGACAGATCTGGTCCGCCTGCGCTCGCGCCTCTGGTTCCGCTTCCGCTTCCAGACTCATTTCAATGAATTTGCCGATGCGCACCTGCCGCACCTGCTCGTGGCCCAGTTGATGTAAGCTGGCTTCGACAGCTGCTCCCGCCGGATCCAGAACCGAGGGACGGAGAGAGACGTGAACCTGCACCTGAAAACGCATAGGATCATAGGGAGTATCCGCGCCACCAGTCTATCAAGACAAGGGGTTATCTATCTGTGGTGACAACCTGTTCCTAACTATTGGCAAGCAAGATCATGAATCTGCAACGTATCTGGGCCATTGGCCACAATGTTTTTCGAGAAACGCTGCGGGATCGCATTCTTTATTTGATCCTGGTCTACCTGATTGTCATGACTGGAGCCAGTCTGTTACTGCCTGACGTTTCTAATACTGCCGACTTCCGCATTCTTCTCGATCTGGGGTTGTCAGGTCTGAACTTCCTGGGACTGATCGTTGCCGTTTTTGTGGGCACGAGCCTGGTGAATAAAGAGATTGAGAAGCGAACCGTGTATGTCCTGATCGCCAAACCCATGACCCGAACCGAATTCATTCTGGGTAAACACCTAGGGCTTTCTGCCATGATTTCGGTGCTTGTGGCCATCATGGCTGGAATCTATCTCCTGGCCATTGCGCTCCAGTCTAATCCAGGCACCTTTGCTCAACCCTCGCCAGCCCCTTACCTTTCCCTTCTCTGGGCCATTATTTTTATCCAGCTAGAGCTGACACTGATCGTGGCCGCCGGATTGATGTTTGGCGCCTTCACCTCTTCCATCCTCGCCACCCTCTACACCATTGCCCTCTACATTGTGGGACACTTGAGCGAGCTGATCCGTGAGTTGGCAAAACTATCAGAAAGTGAGCTCCTGAAGCAAGTGCTGGATCTGGTTTATTACATCCTGCCCAATCTGGAGCGCTTAAATCTTAGAAATGAAGCCATCTACGGCCAGCTTCCCCCCCTGTCAGAGATGCTGGGACATGGTCTCTATGGACTGGTGTACACCAGTTTGCTCCTAACAGTTGCTACGTTTATTTTTGCCCGCCGCCAATTTTAAGGATTGCCCTCCTATGCAGGTGTTCTACTTCTTTACTCCTGAGTCGGTTCCTTCTCTGGCAGCCGATCCGCCCTCGATCGAGCCTCCCGACTGTGCTGTGGTTGTCGATGTCCTGCGGGCTACAACCACGATTGCTACCGCTCTGCAGGAAGGGGCAGAAGGGGTACAGGTGTTCGCGGATTTGGAGGATCTGCAGCGAGGTTCCCAGACCTGGCCTGCATCCGCTCGTCTACTGGCAGGAGAACGGGGGGGAGAGACCGTCCCAGGATTTGATCTGGGCAATTCTCCCTTCAGCTACACCCGCGACCGGATTCAGGGTAAGCGCATCTTCATGAGCACTACCAACGGCACCCGCGCTCTGCAACAGGTGCAATTGGCAGGCACGGTTGTTACTGCGGCTCTGGTCAACCTGGAAACGGTGCAAACCTTCCTGGCTGAGGGAATGTTTCAACGGATCTGGATCGTAGGGTCGGGCTGGCAGGGGGCCTATGCCCTGGAGGATTCCGTCTGCGCTGGAGCCATTCTGGAGGCACTAGGAGTGCTCAAAGATCCCCGTGTCAAGGTGGGCAACGATGAGGTTCTCTCTGCACTCGCGCTTTACCAGCAATGGAAAGGGGATCTGCTCAGCCTCCTACGCTACAGCAGCCATGGTCAGCGCCTACTGGGATTGGGGCCTGAAAATGAAAAGGATCTGGCTTACTGCGCAACCCTCAACTGTCTGACAGTGTTACCCCGCCAACTCAAACCAGGCCTCTTAGGTCTCTAGTCATCTCCAGTTAGCCCCCAGTGGCAGCCGTTAACCATCCCGCACTCAGCAATACCGTCGCCGCCAGAAACACCGCCGCCACGGTCCAGGTGGCACGGTTCAAGCTTTGCTCTGCTGAGCGGGAACTGGAGAACAGTTGTGCCTGATTCCCGATAGCCCCCAGCCCATCCCCTTTAGGACCGTGCAGTAGAACCAGAATAATCAGCAGGATGGCCATGCTGATCCAGACAAACTTGAAGAAGGCAATCATTAGAATGTCTCACTTTACTGCCGTAACAACTGGGAACAGGCTCTCACATCCAGGGGGATGCGGGACTACTCCCCTGCAGATCTTTAACGTTAATCTATTGTAGACAGAAAGTCTTTCCACCTGGGTCGGGTTCGCATGAGTCATCGCATTTCTCCACGAAGACGGATCCTCAAGTTCCTGGTGATGGTGGTTGTGGGAGGGGGGCTGGCCCTGGGAGGACTCTGGCAGTGGTGGCATCTACAAACCCGTCCCCCCGGAGGAGAAGTGGTGCGTGTCGAGATCCCAGCCGGTACCAGTAGTCGGCAGATTGGCCAGTGGCTGGAAGAGGCCAGGATCATCCGCTCCGCCGAGGCCTGGCACTGGTGGGTCCGAACGGTGGGACGGCGCTGGGTGTTTCAGGCAGGGGTTTATGAGCTTGATCCCAACCTGCCCATGCCCCTAATTGCGGCTCAACTGCGCGAAGGTCGGGTCTTGCAGATGGCGGTCACGATCCTGGAGGGCTGGCGGATGCAACAGATGGCTACTGCACTGGCGGAGCAAGGATGGTTCTCAGCCGATGTCTTCATGGAGGCCGCTACCGCTGTATTGCAGCAACAACCTCAGGGATTGCCCACCCATCTCGAGTCACTTGAGGGGTATTTATTTCCAGAGACTTATCATCTGCCCTTGCTTCCCTACGGGATCGACGCAGCCACAAGCCAGGCGCAACTGCTGGTGGAACAAATGATCCAGCAATTTGTGCAGGTGGCTCTTCCCCTCTACACTGAAGCCGATCTGAGTCGGCTGGCGGTTTCTCTCTCCCTCCATGAATGGGTCACCCTGGCCAGTATTGTGGAAAAGGAAGCTGTGGTTCCGGAAGAGCGCCGCCTGATCGCGGGTGTATTTATGAATCGACTTCAGCAGGGCATTCCTCTGGGCGCTGATCCAACGGTGGAATATGCCTTTAACATTCGTCAGACCCCAGAGCGACGCCTGACCTGGGCGGAGGTACAACGCCCTTCTCCCTACAACACCTACCTTAATGCTGGACTGCCCCCTGGTCCGATTGCCAGTCCCGGACTGGCCAGCCTGGAGGCCACCCTCGATCCTGAAAAGACGGATTACCTCTATTTCGTAGCCAGGTACGATGGCACCCATGTCTTTAGCAAAACCTTAGCCGACCACGAAGCGGCTCAGCGCCAGATCATCCAGCAACAGCAATTGCCATGAGGAGTCCAGCTAACCCTGAGGGGGAGCCATGGGGAGTAAACCCTTTCATCAACTTTTGAGCCCCGATCTGATCGTGCCGGGCACGGTTTTGAATCTTCCGGTTGCCAAGCTGCAGCAGCAAGGGATTCGGGGCATTATTTTCGATGTGGACGACACCCTGGTTCCCTTGCGCCAACCCACAATCTCCCCTGAGGTTCTGGCGTGGGTCCAGGATCTGCAGCGGTACTTTCAGATCTGGTTAGTGAGTAACAACATTAGCAATCAGCGCATTCGCACCATTGCCCAGATCGTTGGGGTTCCCCACATTCATTGGGCTGCCAAACCCTCCCGCCGTGCGCTACGCCGAGCCTTACAGGCCATGGACCTTCCCACAGAGCAGGTGGCTATCGTGGGAGATCGGCTGTGGACAGATGTTCTGGCGGGCAACCGACTGGGATTGATGACGATCTTAGTCTCTCCCCTGCCCCTGAATTCTCCCCTGGGCGAGGTGCTTAAATCCTGAGGGATTGCTATCCTCCTTTCGCTCTAACATGGGCGGCAAGCTATCAGGATCAAAACTGGGTTGGGGTCACCAATAGCTTGAGCAGATCAGGCGGTCGCACCGGCTCAGGTTCGATCTGAAAAGCAGTTTGCAGCAACGCCAGGGCTGGTTCCATCTGGCTGGACTTGATGCCAAAACAGGTACAGAGGAGATCGCCCTCCTCCACTGGAGAACCTAACTCCACATGCAATTGCAGACCTGCCCCCAAATGGGCTTTGGCCTTGGCTCCCCCCGCAGATTCATACAACAGAGAGAGGGCTTCCTGTAACACATCCACGCGGATCTCTGTGACATACCCCTCCGCAGTCGCCTCAAGTATTTCAGTTTGGGGGGCCTGAGGTAAAAGGCTGGGATCATCCACCACCGCCCCATTCCCCCCTTGAGCTTCAATCCAGGTCTGCCATTTATCCAGGGCTTCCCCCGAGGCAATGGCATTGCGGGCTAGCACCTTAGCGGTTTCCAGAGAGGCAGCCCCTTCCCCAGCCCAGATCAGCAGAGAGGCCAGTTCTAAGGCCAGGGTTGCCAAACGCTCAGAGCCTTTCCCCCGAAGGATCTCCTGAGTTTCGCTAATCTCCAGGGCCGCCCCCATTGCCTGACCGCAGGGTTGATGAGCGTCTGTGAAGAGCGCTATGGATCGCTTCTCCATGGTTGACACGGTATTCACCAGCATGGCAGCCAGGTCCAGATCAGGCTCCCTGACCTCCAGGCAGGACCAGTGGAAGACCAGACCCTGAACGGCAGTCTGCATCCGACTGAGAAGATAGGCGGTGTCAATAAAGAGGGACTCTGTGGCCGTGACTTCCTGCAGCTCCTTTAACCGTCGGATCAGGGGTTCATGGGGAACCAGCTGCTCGCGATACCCCAGTCCGGTTTGGGCCACCACCTTCTCGAAAGCACTCAAAGAAGAGGAAGGTTTCAGTCCGGGGATCGCCTTGAGTGCATTCAGTCCTCCATACTCATTCCCATTACCGGAGGGCTGTAGAGGCAGACAGATTCCTGTCGTGGCCACAATGGGAGCCGCAATCAACAACACTCGCTCACTCCCAGCCCCCAGACCGCTCAGTTCCACCGCAGGACCTGGCAATCCACTCAAGTCCGAGGCATCCCCCTTCTGGAGGGCTTGCGTCAACGCGACCACTTCGGATCGATCTAGCCCCTCACAGGCAATCAGCATGAGCAGGGCTGCCATGGTTGTATCAGGCACCTGGCCAGAACCATAGTCCTGAAAAATGGGCAGGAGCGATTCCCTGGTCAGGGGTGATCCATCGCGCTTGAGGCGAATGATGTCGAGGGGGGTACTCATGCAAGGCTCACTACAAAGACTGACAGATGGAGGGGCATCTATACCCCGGAGACCTGAACCCAACTCAGTCAATCCCTACAAGGCGCAGCATTGTAATGCTGAAAAAGTTGAGTTGCAGTGATCAGGATCACAAACTCATCTTATCCAGGTGGGTGACCCTGCACAAGCCTCTGGGAAAAGGTCATCCATTGGGCCGACAGTTTTACAATTGACAGGTGCTGGGTTTGCCCTGAGCACAGATTGAGGTCCTTGGGAAAGAGGTAAGGGATGAAACGGCTAGCGCTATTGAGTGTGTCCGATAAGACAGGCATTATTGAGCTGGCGGAGGCCCTGGTTAACCGCCATCACTTTCAATTAATCAGTAGTGGAGGTACTGCCCGAACCTTAGCTGAAGCTGGGCTCAGCGTAATCACAGTTTCTGATTATACAGGCGCAGCAGAAATATTGGGAGGCCGGGTCAAGACTCTCCATCCCAAAATTCATGGGGGCATCCTGGCCCGCCTGGATCACCCTCAAGATCAAGTCGATTTGCAAGCCCATCAGATCACGCCGATCGAACTGGTGGTGGTGAATCTTTATCCATTTGAGGAAACTGTGGCCCAGCCGGATACCCTTTTACCAGAAGCGATCGAGCAGATCGATATTGGAGGGCCTACGCTGGTGCGAGCTGCCGCCAAGAACTATGCCCATGTCACGGTGTTAACGGATCCGGCCCAATATTCAGCCTATTTGCAGGATCTGGGGGAAACCGGAGAGAGCAGCCTAGAGTTTCGCTGGTCCTGTGCCCTGCAGGCGTTTGACCGCATTCTTACCTACGACCAGGCCATCGCTCGCTATCTTCATCAGCAAACTGCCACCGGATCTTCTGCTGATTCCCTTCCCCCGTTGTTTTGCCTACAGGGTCAGCAACATCAGGTGCTGCGTTACGGTGAAAATCCTCACCAGTTGGCCACCTGGTATCAGGATCCGCTGCAAACCGGAGGATGGACCTCAGCTCAACAATTGCAGGGGAAAGAGCTCAGCTACAACAATCTGGTGGATCTGGAGGCCGCCAGGGCGATTGCGGCGGATCTTCTGGAAACCCAGAAAGCAGCTGCTGTGATCATCAAGCACACCAATCCCTGTGGTGTGGCCCTGGGATCCACGATTGCAGAAGCGTATGCCAGAGCGCTGGCGGCGGATCCTGTTTCTGCCTTCGGCGGGATCGTGGCCCTGACCCAACCTCTAGATCTGGAGGTGGCCACGCAGTTGACTGAAACGTTTCTGGAATGTGTGGTGGCTCCCGCCTGCACGGACGCCGCTGCCCAGGAACTGGGCCGGAAGAAAAATCTGCGGGTGCTCGTGCTTCCAGATCTGGCCACAGGGCCGCAATGGATGATCCGCCAAATTGCCGGAGGATCCCTGGTGCAAACCCCTGACCGGAAAACAGCCGATCCCAGCACCTGGAAGGTGGTCACCCAGCGCCAGCCCACCGAGACCGAGCAACAGGATTTGAGTTTTGCCTGGCGAGTGGCTAAACATGTCAAGTCGAATGCGATTGTGATTGCCCTTCAGGGACAAACCCTGGGGATCGGGGCTGGACAGATGAATCGGGTGGGAGCTGTGCAGATCGCTCTGAACCAAGCAGGGGAAAAGGCCAGGGGAGCGGTAGCCGCCAGTGATGGGTTCTTTCCCTTCGGAGACAGTGTGGAACTGCTGGCAAACGCCGGAATCCAGGCCATCATTCAGCCAGGGGGAAGTCTGCGGGATCAGGAATCGATTGACGCCGCCAATGCAGCAGGGGTGAGCATGATCTTGACAGGCACCCGACACTTCCTGCACTGAGTTCTAGAGCGTTGGTTCAGAAATGGGACTGGGTGGCACACAGTTTCCATTAATTCCACTTCCTAAAGAGGAAGCGAGTTTAAGCACCCTCTTCCCACCGAATTCAAGCCTTGGTTCTGGTTTCCATTAATTCCACTTCCTAAAGAGGAAGCGAGGTATGAGAGCCGCGAGATTGGGGAAAGGGATCCAGATAGTTTCCATTAATTCCACTTCCTAAAGAGGAAGCGAGCTGGGGAAAATCCCATTGTCCGTGATCAAAAAATACAAGTTTCCATTAATTCCACTTCCTAAAGAGGAAGCGAGCATGATTCTGCGCTTTTTTTCAATTTCAGTAACGAGTTTCCATTAATTCCACTTCCTAAAGAGGAAGCGAGAAGACTATGATTTTGCTATTCCAGACCAGTCAGAGTGGTTTCCATTAATTCCACTTCCTAAAGAGGAAGCGAGCACAGGATCTATATCTGGGAGCTGCTCCAGTCGCTGGAGTGGCCGTTTCCATTAATTCCACTTCCTAAAGAGGAAGCGAGTTGGCAATATCGGGATAACAGCGCAGCACCAGGGCCGTTTCCATTAATTCCACTTCCTAAAGAGGAAGCGAGTTGTCTGAGGGTGGTCATACTAGATGCAGTTTCTTCGTTTCCATTAATTCCACTTCCTAAAGAGGAAGCGAGTACAGGGGGAGCAGCTGAATCTGCTCACGGATGGGAGTTTCCATTAATTCCACTTCCTAAAGAGGAAGCGAGGGCCGGCAACACCGGCTACTGCAACCGATCTGAATGTTTCCATTAATTCCACTTCCTAAAGAGGAAGCGAGTGCCACCAGGAATCAGAACTGCTTTTCACCTGATGAGTTTCCATTAATTCCACTTCCTAAAGAGGAAGCGAGAGAAAGAACTAGCGACATGGCTTACTGGTGAACTGGTGGTTTCCATTAATTCCACTTCCTAAAGAGGAAGCGAGGATCAGGCAATATCTAGACTCGGTAGAGATCACCGATTCTCGGGTTTCCATTAATTCCACTTCCTAAAGAGGAAGCGAGAGGATCAATGCACCTTGATCCACAGCTGTTGGAAGCGTTTCCATTAATTCCACTTCCTAAAGAGGAAGCGAGCAGTTCAGGAAAGTCCTGGTCGAGATATCGCTAGAGATGTTTCCATTAATTCCACTTCCTAAAGAGGAAGCGAGCTTGCCAGACGACGAGAAGAAGCACCGTGACCTTTATTGTTTCCATTAATTCCACTTCCTAAAGAGGAAGCGAGCGCAAAAGGCGATCGAAACGGTAGTAAAAGGGAAGTTTCCATTAATTCCACTTCCTAAAGAGGAAGCGAGCGTCTTAGCACTATTTATCAGGCTTTGTAGTGAAGAACCGTTTCCATTAATTCCACTTCCTAAAGAGGAAGCGAGTTCCCTATATCAAAAGCTTACTGCGAGATCTAACGAGGTTTCCATTAATTCCACTTCCTAAAGAGGAAGCGAGACTGGTAGATGAATACTTAAAGGGACTATCGGGAATAGTTTCCATTAATTCCACTTCCTAAAGAGGAAGCGAGGTAGCGAGTAGTCTCACTCGCGGTCTGCTTGCGGAAGTTTCCATTAATTCCACTTCCTAAAGAGGAAGCGAGGCTAGGGGGCATCCCCCTGTCCACGATCAAAAAATAGTTTCCATTAATTCCACTTCCTAAAGAGGAAGCGAGCGCTGTACATAGCCGGATATGTCGTGAAAAATCGAAGTTTCCATTAATTCCACTTCCTAAAGAGGAAGCGAGCAAATCCAACAAACCCAACAAAGGTCAAAAAGCGGTCGAGTTTCCATTAATTCCACTTCCTAAAGAGGAAGCGAGTCGACTTGGCCCTGCACGACAAGGGCCATGAGGTAGAGAGTTTCCATTAATTCCACTTCCTAAAGAGGAAGCGAGCTGACTTCTCGGTTAATCGCTGCGGCGTACCTTTAATGTTTCCATTAATTCCACTTCCTAAAGAGGAAGCGAGCACGCACAGTCGAGGTTCCGAACGATCTGGAAAAAGTTTCCATTAATTCCACTTCCTAAAGAGGAAGCGAGAGTCGAGGTCCCGAACGATCTAGAAAAAAAGGAATTTTGTTTCCATTAATTCCACTTCCTAAAGAGGAAGCGAGGGGGAATAAGCAAGAGATCTAATTCAGTAGTCCTGGAGTTTCCATTAATTCCACTTCCTAAAGAGGAAGCGAGTTGCAGGTACATAGTTTTCCTGCGTTTTTGGATACGTTTCCATTAATTCCACTTCCTAAAGAGGAAGCGAGTCTTTGAGAAGAAGCAGAGAAATCGGATCCTACTGATAGTTTCCATTAATTCCACTTCCTAAAGAGGAAGCGAGGGGGTACTTCTCCCAAAGTAACGACATGGTCGTCTGGGTAGGTTTCCATTAATTCCACTTCCTAAAGAGGAAGCGAGCTATTGTCTCTCGGTCACGACTAGAAGAGTTCTTGTATGGTTTCCATTAATTCCACTTCCTAAAGAGGAAGCGAGAAAACCTTTTGCAGTTTACATGCCTTGCGAAAACGAGTTTCCATTAATTCCACTTCCTAAAGAGGAAGCGAGCTTGTTTTTCTTAAAAGCTGTAGCTGTAAGAGGCTACGTTTCCATTAATTCCACTTCCTAAAGAGGAAGCGAGGCCAATACCCTCCAAAAAACTAACTAGGAAAACATAGTGTTTCCATTAATTCCACTTCCTAAAGAGGAAGCGAGTGGAGTATCCATTGCGCAAGTATGCGGGATCATAGGTTTCCATTAATTCCACTTCCTAAAGAGGAAGCGAGGCCCCTCGATTATAGCCCGCTTGCAGAGCGGGATCCAGGTACCCAGATCGACCGATCCTTCTTTTTGGCCCCCTTCCCCAGCTTTTGGAGCCCTCAGGATCGGCTGAAACCCTTGCCCAGAAAGGGATCGACCGATCCCACGAGAGAATCAGCCTTGTAGCCATTTGATGAATCGGTCGATCTCTCTCAATGGAGGGCATCATAGGGATCTTGTCGCCGCTTCCTTGGCGGGAAGGGATCCTCTGGGGGCTCAGGCTCCGTCTTAAACCATTGGTAGCAGATAAGCTGTACATCTTCTGGTGTGAAGAACGTGGGTTGGCGATCCGTCGAGAGCTCTTGATATAGCCCTTCATCGATAAATAACTCATCAAGAGAATAAATCAAATTAAGTATATTTCGATCCCTTTGATAGATCTTCCAGAAATCTTTGCAATCCTTTTCATATGTACGAATGCTTCGCATTCTCTCAATCAATCCGTTCACCCGTTGACGAGCCTCTTCTGCTATGGAGTCTAGACTACCTTCCTCTGCTGTATCTGTCAGAGTGAGATAGATCCGTCGTAGCCATTGTGGCAATGTCGGTCTCAGTAGCGAACTACTCTGGTGTTGATTGAGTAAAGACAGGAGATTATCAGTTGCAGGTTGTAAGACCTGAAAGATTTCAGAATCAAAAGGAGCTGGGGGGAGATTATCGGGATTAGGAAAGTCTCCCGGCTGACAGTACAACAGCTTAAACACTGATCCCCAATCACTTTGAATCTGATCAATGTGCAGGCAAAGATCAGCTGAATCTGCCTGTCGAGGATAGAAGTGCCATAGATGTCGATCTTGCACCTGAAACGCCAAGAATAAACCTGACTGAGGAGCCCCGTAGCGAATGCTATGAATACCAATCGGGATCTCCTCAATAGCCTGCATCCCAGATTGCTGAATAAACTCTAGTAAAGGAAATCTCATTTCATCCATCGAGATCAAGTCAACAGTGCTCTCTAACGCTTGGAGAACTTGCTCTTGCGCAGATGGAGACTGAGCTTCTTTCAGCTGTCGGATCTCCTCGATGGATCGGTCAGAAATCATTTCTCCCAACACACTGGCATCCAAACCAACTTGCTGATCAATGACAGCAATCCGCTGTTGTAAGCGCTCCACCAGTCCTAACAACTGCTCCAAACCCTCTTCTGGGAACCCATTGACAATCAATAATTCCTCAAAAGGGGATCCTAAACGATCAATACGCCCGGCTCGCTGGATCATGCGAACTGGATTCCAATGGAGGTCGTAATTGATCAATACTCCTGCTTCCTGCAGGTTTTGACCTTCTGAGAGAACATCAGTACAGATCAGTAGATCGATTTCGTCTTCTGGATCGCATCCTACTTCTTGGTCAGACAGTCTATTTACCTGGGGAGCAAACCTGCGGACTAAGGCCTCACGTCGAGCAGTTGGAGTTTTCCCGGTGATAATTTCGATCCGTAGGGGTGGGGGAGACGCAGATTCTTGCCGCTTCTTTCCCATTTTCTCGAGCCATTCACGATCCTTGATCAGCTCCTGGTATAGGTACTCGGCAGTATCCTTAAAATAACTGAAGACGATGGCCTTGTTCTGCTCTAGAGTGAGCATCATCTGCTTAAATGCCACGAGCTTAAGATCAAAATCTTCATCATGATGCACTCCAGACTGGAGCTTGTTCAGAGTATTGATAATTTGATCAAGGGCATGTCGATCCGCCTCAATCGCCTGTGTAAGCTTTTCCAGTTCGTAGTCCTCAAGCAGAACTTGGGGTAGAGATTTCAGAACCTCCTCCACTGAACCTTCCTGATCCTCCGACTCAATCGCAATCATGCGACGAAAAGTGGATCCGTCTAGCAAACGTCCTTGATGCAGTAGATCCAGGAACTGGGCCTGGAACATTGCCTGCCACCGAATGCTGGTTTCGAATGCTTTGATGGAACTTTCTAGTCGTTTAAGGTAAAGAGTTTTCATTAAGTTGGTCAGAGCTTCGCTACGAAGAACCTGCGTCTCAGCATCTGAGTTTCGCCGTCTGAGAAAGCGTTTCAGATTATAAGGAACCAAAAAGAGCTCCTCAATATGGGTCACCCAACGAGCATAGAGACCTTGAAAACTTGCTTCGAAATTATAAGTGAATTGATCCAGTCTGCGACGGGGGAATCTAATTTCCTGTCCCCCAATCATGATCTTCTCTCCTGCCTGTTGGCGCTTCAATACATCAAGTCGAGACCGACGTACCATGGTCTGGAACAACAGCTCGGTGATCTGCTCTTGTCCTTTATTTAGGGCTTGCTGAGAAAAGCTAGAAAGCACAGCCAGTAGGGATCGTAGCGA